>CACMNK010000001.1 GCA_902615145.1 uncultured Pelagibacteraceae bacterium
TTGCTAGTAAAACAAATGATGAAGCTGGTGATGGAACAACAACAGCAACTATTTTAGCTCAAGCTATTGTTAAAGAGGGTGTAAAATATGTTACTGCCGGAATGAACCCAATGGACGTAAAAAGAGGAATAGATGCAGCTGTAGAAGTTGTAAAACAGAACCTGGTTTCTTCAGCAAAAAAAGTTAAAGACAGCGATGAAATTGCGCAAGTCGGAACAATATCAGCGAATGGTGATAAGGAAATTGGAAGTATGATTTCTAAAGCTATGCAGAAAGTCGGAAATGAAGGTGTTATCACAGTTGAAGAAAACAAAGGAATTGAAACCGAACTTGATGTTGTTGAGGGTATGCAGTTTGATAGAGGATATTTATCTCCGTACTTTATTACGAATAGCGATAAAATGACGACAGAACTTGATAATCCTTTTATTCTTTTGCATGAAAAAAAATTGACAAATTTACAACCAATGGTTCCACTTTTAGAAGCAGTAGTACAGGCTGGTAGACCATTAATGATTATATCTGAGGATGTTGAAGGTGAAGCTTTAGCAACTTTAGTAGTAAATAAATTAAGAGGTGGTCTGAAAGTAGTTGCTGTGAAAGCACCAGGATTTGGTGACAGAAGAAAAGCTATGCTTGAAGATATTGCAATCTTGACTGGTGGCAGTGTCATTTCTGAGGACTTAGGAATTAAACTTGAGAATGTTAAACTTGATGATCTCGGATCTTGTAAAAAAGTAAAAGTCGATAAGGACAATAGCACTATTGTAAATGGTAGTGGTAAAAAATCAGATATTGAAGGAAGGTGTTCTTCAATAAAACAACAAATTGATGAGACAACATCAGACTATGACAAAGAAAAACTCCAAGAGAGATTAGCTAAATTAGCTGGTGGTGTAGCTGTAATTAAAGTTGGTGGTGCTACAGAAGTAGAAGTTAAAGAAAGAAAAGATAGAGTTGAAGATGCATTAAATGCTACTAGAGCTGCTGTAGAGGAAGGAATTGTAACAGGCGGTGGATGTGCTTTATTATATGCTGCTCAAGATCTCGAAAAAGTAAAAGCGAAAGGTGAAGATCAAAAAGCTGGCGTTGATTTAGTTAGAAGAGCATTGGAAGCACCGATCAGACAAATTACTAAAAATGCAGGAGTTGATGGTTCAGTCGTTGTTGGTAAATTATTGGAACAAAATAAAAAAACTCATGGCTATGACGCGCAAAATGAGGAATATTGTGACATGTTTGCTAAAGGAATAATTGATCCTGTAAAAGTTGTTAGAACTGCTCTTCAGGATGCAGCCTCTATATCTGGATTGTTGGTAACAACAGAAGCGATGATAGCAGATAAACCTGAGGAAAAAGATGCTACCCCAGCAGGAATGCCTGGTGGTATGGGTGGCATGGGTGGTATGGGAGGAATGGGTGGAATGGGAATGTAATCCCCATTAATCTCAAACAAAAATTCAAAAAGGGCAGTTTTAACTGCCCTTTTTTTTTATTTGTATGAAAAAAAGTTTAATGAACACTTTGATGAATGTTTGATGAATAAAATAAAGAGGATTAGATAATGTAAGACTTAATAACAACTAGTATGAAAATATAATACGTTTTCATTAAGAAAAAACTCCAAACATATACACTAAACAAAATTATAAGCTCTGAAACAAAAGTTTCGGGGGTTTTTTTTATAAAATTGAATTAAATTGTAATTTAAACTATTTAAATTAAAAATGATTACAGAGTATTTAAAGAATTTATATAAGAAAATATATATATTCCATAATCTTTACCTTAAAAATAAAGTTCATATTAAAAAAAATTTTTATTCTCAAAATAAAGAGGATGTTTTTGTATTAAACTATTTTAAAAAAAAAAATAATGGCTTTTATGTAGATGTTGGCTGCCATCATCCGACAAGGATCAATAATACTTATCTCCTATATGAGCACGGATGGAGAGGAGTTAATATAGATATGAGCAAGTTATCTATAGATTTGTTCAATATAATGAGAAAAAATGATGTTAATATTCATTCCGCGGTATCTACAAAAAATAAAAAAATAAATTATTACACAAATAAAGGATTGTTTTTAAGTGCAAGTATAATTCAAAAAAAAGGTGATGCTAAATTTAAATATAAAGAACAGGTATCATCGAAACCACTCACTATTATTTTGGACAAAACAATTTATAAAAGAAAACAAATAGATTTCTTAAGTATTGATGCAGAAGGTGCAGATTATGAAGTTCTAAGGTCTTTAGATTTTAAAAAATATAAACCGAAGTTGATTTGTATTGAAATATGGGGTGACTGGAAAAATCAAGAGAAAAATTTAAAAATTAAAAAACATAAAATTTACAAATATTTAGTGAAAAAAAATTATAAATTAGTGAAAAATCTTGCAGAGAATTTCATTTTTAAAAAAGTCAAATAAAATATGTCAAAACGATATAGCGGAAAATCATTCAAAGACTCTAGTATTAAAAAAAAACCAAAATTAACCTTTAAAGAAAAAAGAAAACTTAAACGCGAAAAGCGAAAAGGTAAGAATTAAGTTAAAATTAATCGATTTATTCAAGCAATACACGAGTTTTTTTAAGTTTCCAAAAGCGATTAAATATGTATAAGAGCTCCAATTTATGAATAATACTATTCGAAACATCACTATCATTGCCCATGTTGATCATGGCAAAACAACCCTTATTGATAACTTAATGAAACAAAGTGGATCTTTTCGTGAAAATGAGGTTGTCGATGAAAGATTAATGGACTCCGGAGAATTAGAAAAAGAGAGAGGTATAACAATTTTAGCCAAGCCCGCTTCAATTAATTGGAATAATTCAAGAATAAATATTATTGATACTCCAGGACATAGAGACTTTGCTGCAGAAGTAGAAAGAGTCTTGAGTATGGCTGATGGAGCATTATTGCTAATAGACTCAGCTGAAGGTGTAATGCCTCAAACAAAGTTTGTTTTAGCAAAAGCATTAAAACAAGGCTTAAAACCAATTGTGGTCATAAATAAATTAGATAAATCAGATCAGAGAGCAAATGAAGTTCTAGATGAAACATTCGACTTATTTGTAAGTTTAGACGCTAATGAAGAACAGCTAGATTTCCCAGTTTTATACGCCAGTGGAAGATCTGGATGGGCTGATCTTGAAGTTGATGGTCCAAGAGAAAATTTGAATCCACTTTTAGACAAAATTATAGAGCACGTTAAACCAGCTGAATTAGATAAATCAAAACCTTTCGCTATGCTTTCTACACTTCTATATGCTGACAGTTTTTTAGGAAGAAGTTTAGTAGGTAGAATTTCACAAGGAACAGCAAAAGCTAACCAAGCAATCAAAGCAATCAACTTAAAGGGAGAAAAAGTTGATGAAGGTAGATTAACCAAAATTTTTAGATATGAAGGTACTAAGAAAGTTCCAATTGAGGTTGGTGAAGCTGGAGATATTGTGGTAGTGGCAGGTTTAGAAAAAGCTAATGTTGCAGATACTATTTGTGATCTTGAAGTACAAGAACCAATAGAAGCTACACCGATAGATCCTCCAACTATGTCAATTACAATTACTGTCAATACATCGCCTTTAGCTGGTACGGAAGGTAAAAAACTTACAAGTACACAAATTAGAAATCGGTTAGTTCAAGAGGCACAGAATAATGTGGGAATTACATTTACTGAAAATGAGGGAAATGACTCTTTTGTGGTTAGTGGAAGAGGTGAATTAATGTTGGAAATTTTACTTACTCAAATGAGAAGAGAGGGTTTTGAAATGACTGTTAGCCCTCCAAAAGTTCTCTATAAAAAAGATGAAAATGGAAACAAGCTTGAGCCAATAGAAGAAGTTACTATGGATCTTGATGAAGAGCATTCTTCAAAAATAATTGACTCGATGAATAGAAGAAAAGGTAAATTAATAGAACTAAAGGACACTGGTAAAAATAAAAAAAGACTTATATTTCATGCACCAACAAGAGGTTTAATGGGATATACAAGTAGATTTTTAACACTCACAAAAGGTAATGGTGTTATCAATAGAATTTTCCATGAATATGGTCCATTTGAAGGTGAAATGGAGGGAAGAAGAAATGGTGCTCTAATTTCTATGGAACAAGGAAAAGCCGTTGCTTTTGCGATATTTAATTTACAAGCTAGAGGAGAAATGTTTGTAACACATAACGATCCTGTTTACCCAGGAATGATTGTGGGCTTGTCACCTAAACCGGGAGATATGATCATTAATGTTATGAAGGGTAAAAAATTAACTAACATGAGAACGCAAGGCACTGATGAGAATGTTGTCTTAACGCCAGTAAGAAAAATGTCGATTGCTGAACAACTAAGTATGTTAAATACAGATGAAGCTTTAGAAATTACTCCAGAGTCTTGTAGATTGAGGAAAGCAATACTCGATCCTCATGAAAGAAAAAGAAGTGAGAAATCAGGCGCTGCTGCCTAGTCAAATATTTTATCAACTAAAAATAATCCTAAGGCTACGCACGGACCAATACCAAAAGCAAATAAAAGAGTCCCAACACCCACAGTTCCACCTAAATACCAACCAATACTTACAACAGAAATTTCTAAAAAAGCTCTAACAGCTGCCACTGGCAAATTAGTTAATTTTTGTAAACCAATCATTAATCCATCTCTTGGTCCTGCGCCTAGGTTAGAAACTAAATAAATACCCCCACCTATTCCAACCATTATTACAGAAATTACTGCTAAGATTAATTGATTAAAATAATTAGATGGAGTTGGTACAAACTTTATACAAAGATCAATCATGAAGGCTATTATTAAGGCATTAAATATTGTGCCCATTCCTGGCTTTTGGCCTAAAGGTATCCACAAAATTAAGACAGCAATACTTATCAAAAGGGTAATTGTTCCAATACTTAAGTTAACATTTAAAGAAATCCCTTGGGCCAAAACACTCCACGGAGAAGCACCTGTGAAAGAAACAATTAATAAACCTTCACCAAGACCAAACAACGTCAGACCAAAACATAAAAAAAAAAAAGTGGAAAATTTTGGTTTAAAATTATATGGCTTATCAGAACTCCAATTAACTTTAGGTATTTTTTTTATTTTTAAAAACATTCTAATAAGTTATTTCTATTATAGATAAAGTCCACTAATGTAATTACTAAATGAAAAAATTTATAGCTATTTTGTTTATTGTAATTTTTCCAGTTATTTCTATGGCACATATGGGTCACTACAATAAATATAACAAAATTGAAATGGAGATTTTTAGAAATGGTGAACTAATTGGATACAATTATTATTTTTTTGAAAGAAATGGTCAAGAAACTATTATTACAAATCAATTTAAATTTTCTGTTGATCTGTTAGGAACTACAATTTTTAAGGTTGAGTCATATGGTGAAGAAAAATATATTAAAGATCAGTTAATATCATATGATTCTAAAACTCTTCAAAATGAAAAAGAAAAATTTGTAAATTTAAAATTAAATAAAAATAGTAATAAATTTGATATTAAAGGCTCCTCATTCAAAGGGGAAGCAGCCATTGATAATGTTATTGGAAATTGGTGGAATCATAAAATTTTACAAGCAAGATCTCAAATAAGTCCGATATCAGGAAGTATTAAAGAACAGGTTGTTACTTTTGTGGGAAAAGAAAAAATAGACCTTTATGGAAAAATTTATGATGTTGATCATTTTACACTTAAATCTAAAGATATGAATATTCCAAAAGATAAACGATTAGACTTTGACATTTGGTATGATCAAAAGAATTTAAGAATTTTAAAAGTGTCTTACTCAAGAATGGGAAATTGGGAATACAGATTGAAAAGCTTCGAATAATTTATCTAGAAATTTTTTTATATAAGTCCTGTGCACTTATCCATCCTGACTCTAGTCTTGGTCCTACAAACCAATCAGCACAAACACCTATTTTTTTCTTTGGATCCCAAAAACTTTTAATTTTGAGAGGTTTTGAATTCGAAGAGTATTTCCAACCATGATTAAGAGAGAAATTGATTTTTGTTTTTTTAATATTTGAAAGTTGAAAGAACTTATCAATCATAATTTTTGAGTTCTTTTTTTTATTATTTTTATTTTGGTTAATCTTTTTATTTGCCCACTTAAAGGTACTTTGTAGAGTCCATAAATCATATTTTGATTTAAATCTTTTTTTTGAATTTTCATTACCAGCCCAGCCAAGAATTGGATCTTCGAAAAGGTAGCTGCTATTTGATTTTTTGTTTTTTTTAATAGCGATCATAGTAGTTATATTTGCATCCATTTTTATTGATCTTTTCAAAAAAGAATTATCGATAAATTTTTTAGAAAGTTTTTTTAATTGTGGAAAAGGACAGGTCAAAATAATACTTTTAAAGGATCTCAATTTTCCATCAGCAAATGATAAATGCCAAAGTTTGTTTTTATAATGAATTTTTTTTAATTCACTTTGATAGTTACACTTAATTTTTTTTAATAAATACTTGCTAATATCATTGTTTCCTTTTTTGCCTATAATTTTAAGATGTCTTTTATCCTCTTTTTTTTTTGAGTTAAGAAAAACGTGTTTACCACCCCAAACCTTTATAATTTTTTTTTTTATTAAATGTTTAGTAAACTTTTTAAATTCTGGGGTTTTTGGTGAAAAGTACTGAGTACCATGATCAAAGCCTATATTACCCTTTATTCTTTTGAAAGATGCACGACCTCCTGGACCTCTCGCTTTGTCAAATAGGATTACTGTATTTTTTTTATTAAGAAGATTAGCAATTGTAGCTCCAGAAATACCTGAACCAATTACGCAGAATTCACTCATTTACCAGCAACAACCATTCCCTCAATCATCATGGTTGGCGAATTGTTTGTATATTTGAACTCTAAATCATTTGCCAGGGTAATATGCTGAAACATGTCTTTAAAATTGCCTGCAATGGTAATTTCGTTAATAGGATACTTAAACTCACCGTTTTCCACTAAAAACCCTGTCGCACCGACAGAATAATCACCGGTTACTATATTACTTCCGCGACCTATAGTTTCTGTAATATAAAGACTTTTCGATTTTGAATTTAACAAATCTTTAAAACTTATATTTCCATTTTCAAAATAGAGATTACTTGTTCCTCCGTATCTTCCATTTGATTTTAGGTTTAGTTTTTTTCCATTGTAAGTATCAATCAAATAATGTTTTAAGACTCCTTGTTCAACTAATTTAAGGGTATCAGTTTTAACCCCCTCTCCATCAAAATTTCTTGAACCCAAACCTTTAAGTATGTCTGGTTTGTCTAAGATATTAATTGGGTCGGAAAATATTTTTTGGTTAACTTTATCTTTTAAAAAAGAGGTCCCTCTTGATATCGCTGATGATGAAATCGCACTTGCAAAAGTACTTAATATTCCCTTGGCTATTCTTTTATCAAAAATTATAGCAATTTTTTCGCTACCTATTTTTTTAGGGCTTAATTTTTTAATGGATTGATCAGCGGCTTGCTTGCCCAATTCTCCTGCATCGTCCAAGTCTTTAAAAAAACATTTACTAGAATATTCATAATCTCTCTCCATGCTTTTTTCATCTTTTGCGACTGTAACGCTCGAAGCTGTAAATGAGGATGTCTTGTAACCAGCGCAAAAACCTTCAGTATTAGCTAAAATAAAATTTGATTTATTTTGAGTAAAACTAGACTCGGTATTGATAATTTTTTTATCATTAGAAGCAGCAGATTCCAATTTTTTCAAATAATCAATTTTTTGATCATTTCCTATATGGGTATCATCATAGAGACTCAAATCTTTAACTTCTTTAGCTAACAAATCTTTGTCTGGTAATGAGTTAAATTCATCTTCAGGAGTATTTTTTGTTGTCTCAACACTTTTTTCAATTAAAATATTTAAGTTATCATTAAGTAAATTAGAAGATGATATTGATGATTTTTTTTTTCCAATATAAGTGGTAATACTTATTCCAAGATCATCTGATCTATTAGACTCGTCTAATTTTTTATTTCTAAAATTAACAGTTTCGGATACAGAGTTGTTAACCATCACACTAGAAGCAGTTGCGCCAAATTTCTTAGCTAAACCTATACAATATGATGCTTTTTTCTCTAAAAATTCTTGATCTTTAACCATTTAAAGTTTTGTACCACCAACAGTCATCTTATTAATCAATATTGATGGTTGAGCAACACCTACGGGAACACTTTGGCCAGCTTTCCCACATGTTCCAATTCCAGGGTCCATCATCATATCATTCCCCACCATAGAAACTTCTTTTAAACTCGAAGGACCATCTCCAATGAGAGTCGCACCTTTAATTGGAGATCCAATTTTGCCATTAACAATCTCATAAGCTTCCGTGCAATTGAATACAAATTTTCCAGAGGTAATGTCAACTTGTCCGCCACCAAAACTAACTGCAAAAATACCTTTATCTACAGCTTTAATCATCTCATCTTGGGTATGATTACCACTTAGCATCATTGTGTTTCTCATTCTTGGAAGAACGATACGTCTATAATTTTCTCTTCTTCCACTACCAGTAGATCTTGTTTTCATTAAACGTGCATTAAGTCGATCTTGCATGAAGTTTTTTAAAATACCATTCTCAATTAAAACTGTTTTCTCTGTTGGGGTCCCCTCGTCATCAATTGTAAGACTACCTCTTCTATTATCGATAGTACCATCATCAACAATTGTGACTCCTTCACTCGCAACCTTCTGGCCCATTAAATCATGAAAAGCCGAAATTTTCTTTCTATTAAAATCCCCCTCTAAACCATGACCTACAGCCTCATGAATTAATATAGCTGGCCAACCAGGTCCTAGTACAACTTTCATTTCACCAGCTGGTGCAGGTTTGCTCTCTAAGTTTACTGAAGCTATTCTCAAAGCCTCATCACAAACACTTTTCCAATTATTATCTTTTAAATAAAAGTCGTAAGATTGTCTTCCTCCAACACCATACACACCTGACTCTTTTCTTCCATTTTTTTCAAGCATGACTGATACGTTGAATCTTATTAAAGGACGAACATCAGTTAAAGACTCTCCACCAGATCTAATTATTTCAATCGATTTTTGTTCTCCCAAAAAATTAGCAGTGACCTGTTTAATGTTATCATCTTTAGAGCGTAAGTAGTTATTTACTTCATTAAGTATTTTAATCTTTTCATTAAGGGATTTTTGTTCAATTGGATTTATATTATCATAATATTTTTTATTAGATTTGAGAATTTCATGATTATAAGTGCCTTTGACAGATTTTAATGTTGATTTTAAATTTTCTGAAGATTGCCTTAATGAATTTTTTGATATTTCATTAGAGTGAGAATATGCAACGATTTCATCAGAAATAGCTCTAAATCCAAAACCTAAATCAGAATTATAACTCGAGTTTTTAATTTTATTATCATCTAATAATATTGTCTCTGATTTTGTATTTTCTAGATATAGTTCTCCATCGTCACACTTGCTAAGTGTGTCTGATACAATGTTTTCTGCTTCTGATCTAGATATGTCAGATTTTTCAAAAAAATTATTCATTGAAGGCATTATTTAGAAGTTTTCTCTACTATTTTCAATATGAGTATTTTACGCATATACATTATTTAAATAAATAGTAATAAATCTACTTATATGAAAGTTTATTTTAATAATTCATGCAAAATTTGCAAAGCAGAAATTGATTTATATAAAAAAGAGAAGATTCAAGAAATCGATTGGATTGATATTACGGGTAATGAGCTAGCTGAAAGAGAGACCTCTAAAAGTAATAAAGAACTTTTGCGTAGGCTACATGTCAAAGAAGATGAAAAAATTTTAAAAGGAGCTGAGGCTTTTCTTGCTGTTTGGAAAAAAATACCCAAATATAATTTTTTATATAATTTTTTTAAACTGCCAATAATTTTTACTTTATTTTCATTTTTTTATGAAATTATTGCATTCTTCTTATATCTAAAAAATAAAAAACAGTTGAAAAACTAACTAAAAAAAAATAATAAAATTTCACTTAACAAAGACATTGAAGTTATAAACATTACGAGAACTATTGAATACATTAATAAAATAATTTTATTTTTTTTTCTTCTTAACCTTACAAAATTTTTATCATCTAAGTCAGAGATATCTCTTTCGCCTAGAACAGGGTAATCATAAGTGAATCGCCAAGTACTATCACCAAGTCTTGGATCTAATTTGTTGTAATAAATAATCCATGCCAATACATACTTTAAAATTAGAAAAAGTATTATCATAATGATTGATCCAAAAAACATATAAAAGTTCTACCTTGTTATTTAAAAAAAATTAATCGTTATTTTGTGATCTTTTGCTGGCAATTAATTGTGTCAAAGCGTCCACCATTGTGTCTGAGGCTTTAAAAATATCAATATTTTTAAATTCAAACGAATGATTTTTTTCAGGATTTGTTTTGTCTTCTATTACTATTCCTTCATCAGGTGAATTATTTTTAATGTAAATTAATAATAACCAATCTTCATCTTCTGCTTCATCCCATTTTATAAAAATTTCACCAGTTTCAAATCTTCTGTCTATACATCGCAAAATCGACATATCTCTTGTAATGTGTCTTTTGTTTAATTGAAATACGAGACTGCTTGCACTTCTATAAAAACTTTCCAACGCAAACTCGACTTTTTGTCTTGCTAAAGTATATTCTTTTTCCTTAATTAATAATGTTTCTCTGTCTTCATTACCTTGTAATTTAACTCCAAGGGCTTCTACTCTCTCCTTAATCTTTTGATCTCTGATAACTCTGTATTTTTCTTTAAGTTTATCAATCCTTTCTTGTAACCCTTGATAATCCTCTCTCTTCTCTTTAAGAGCTATTTTCTCAAGTTTTTCTAATTCTTTTACTTCTCTTATTCTAAACTTTTCAATTTGACGCTCTAGTTGAAGTTGCTTTAAAAATTGTTTTTGTTTTTCAGCTTGTTCTCTTCTTAAAATTGCTTGTTCTTTTCTTAAAAATAATTTTATATCTTTATTTCTTTGCTTTTCTAGCCTAGCTTCTTCCTTTAGAGCCTTCTCCTTTAATCTAGTTTTTTCAAGCACCTCATCTTGTTTTGCTTTTTGTAACTCAATTTTCTCAATTCTCTCTTTTTCAATTTGTTCTATCTTAATTCTTCTTTTTTCCTCCTTTTTAATTACTTTATAAGTTGAAATTGTTTCGGAAATTTTGTCAAAAAATCTTTGAATGTATCTTTCTGGATTTAAATTAATTTTAAAATCAAAATTTGATTTAATCGATAGCTGTAATTTTACAAATTTTGATATTAAACTTTGATTCTTAGTTTTAGGTATATAGTTTTTATTTTTCTTAAAATTTACATTTTTTTTCTTGTTTCTCTTTTTTTTGTTTTTCTTCTTTTTACCTGGAATATTAATCTTTTTCCTAATTTTTTTGATGTTTTTAGATTTAGTTTTTTTTCTTTTAATTCCTTTTTTTCTTTTTGATTTTTTATTTTTTTTTTTCATTTTAAAGGAGAGAAGATTCTATCAATAATTTATTGATAAATATAGTCCCTAGTGACTGGAGTAGATTCATAATTTTTTGTAAGTTGAAATTGATATACAACTTGATCACCCCATTTAAAGGCCATCTCACATCCCGCAAGATAAAATTCCCACATTCTAAAAAATTTCTCATCAAACATTTTAATAATTTTTTCTCTATTTCTTATGCAATTTTCTTTCCAGTGTCGTAAAGTGTGTGAGTAGTGTAATCTTAAAACTTCGATATCTGTAACAACTAGACCTGCTTGCTCTATGGGGGTCGTGACTTCACTTAAACTTGGTGTATAACCACCTGGAAAAATATACTTAGTTATCCATGGATGAGGATCCCTGGGAGGATTTACCGATCCTATGGTATGTATTAATGAAACACCATTATCATTCAATAAATTTTGGATTTGTTTAAAAAATTTTTTATAAAATTTACGTCCTACGTGTTCAAACATTCCAACACTTACAATCCTATCAAATTTTTCCTTAAGTTCTCTGTAGTCAATTAATCTAAACTTCACCTGATTTTCTAAATTTTGTTCAGCAGCTTTTCTTTTACAGTAGTGAAGTTGGTTTTTTGATAACGTAATGCCTGTTACTTCACATTTTGAGTTCTTTGCAATATCAATTGCTAACGAACCCCATCCACAACCAATATCTAAAACTTTTTGATTTGGTTTTAAGTTTAATTTTTTAATTATATGTTGAATTTTATTATTTTGTGCTGTTTCAAGACTATCATTTTCATTACGAAAGTAACCACATGAATATTGTCTTTTGGGATCCAAAAATAGATCATATAAATCATCAGATATATCGTAATGATGTGAAACATTCATTTTGGATTTTTTAATAAAATTAAAATTTGTTAAATATCTATATGAGCCCCTAATTCTATTCATAATGTAACTAAATAAATTAACCTCTCCTCTTCCAATATTCTTCAAAGCGAGATCTAAAAAATCTGTGATAGTGCCGTTCTCAATAATTATTTCACCATTAGTATATGCCTCACCTAAATACAGATCTGGATGAAGTAATAATTTATAATGAAGTTTTTTATTTAAGATTCTTAATTTAATTGGATCATTGCCTGGTTTTCCTATGATATAGTCTCTATAATTTGCATCTGTAAGAATAAAACCACCATCTTTAAAAACTTTGTTAAGAAATCTTGCAAGTTGCATGTTAGGCCGCCAGTAAAGATTTAATTTTAAAATTTAAATTTTCTAGATTTTCAAATAATTCTTTTTCATTCTCTTTGGTTAAAAGAGTTAGCGGAGGTAATACATTTTTAAATATGTCATTTTTTTTTGCACAATATGAATGCAAGCCAGAAATAAGATTATATTTATCAAAAGCAGACCTAACATTAATCAATTTTTCATTCTCAGTTTGAACTTTTTTTGAGATGAAGTCATCATAAACTTTCCTAGATAACTCTGCAGTAACATTACATGTGGCTGTGATTATTCCTGAACAACCTATTTCTAAACCTTCAACAAGCTTAGTTTCAGATCCAGGAAGAATTGAAAAATCTTTTAATCTTAAATTTTTATAAATATTGTAAGAACTATCTTTTATACCAATTATTTGTTCAGGAAATTTTTTGACTAACTCTTGCACACATTCTAAACTAAATTTATAACCACATAATTTTTCAAAATTATAAAGTATAATCCTTGAATTTGGAGCCGCCTCGACAATTTTTGAGTAAAAATTAATTACTTGTTTATCACCATATTTATAATATGCAGGTGGCATAATTAAGAAATTTTCAAAATTTAAAGATAATGCTATTTTAATATAATTTATTGTTTCACTTAAAGAATTGAGCCCATTGCCTATTATAAAATTATTTTTGTATTTACTTTTTGATAAATTATTTAAAAGCTTAATTTTTTCTGAGATCGAAATCAATTGTGCTTGTCCAGTGCTTCCAAATATTGCAACACCATGACAACCTTTATCTATTATGTTTTCAGCATGTAGAATTGTTTTTTCTATATTGAGGCTTAAATCTTTATTAAAGATTGACATTCCTGCAGCATATATTCCATTAATTTTAGACATATATTTTTACTTGTAAGTATAATAGAAAAATTACATTTATGAAAACAGGAATTTTTTTAAGCTATAAGGGTTTAGGAGCCAATTTGTTACATCTCAGTTACTGTCATCAGATTGCAAAAAAATTTGGTAAAGTTGAACTGATCACATTATGTCCAAATCTAAATAGAGTTTTGTTAGACGACCCCTTAATAAAAAGTGTAAATTATTTAGATAAATTTCATCGAAACTTTTTTGATATAATAAACTTATCAGTCTTTATAAAGAAATTTAATTTTGAAAATATTTTTATTTTTTATCCAAGTATAAGACATTATCTAGCCTGTAAAATTGCTGGTATAAAAAATATTTATCATTATCCTTTATTTAAAAAAAAAAATTTACATCTAGTAAATGCTGCTAAAACTTTTACAGAACAATCTTTAAATATTAAAAGTTGCCCAACTGAAACTCAAATTTCTCTAAATAGTGAAAAAATTAAAAAATATAGTCTTGGCAAACAAAAGAAAATTGTACTTGGAATAGGCTCTTCTGGTCCGACAACTAGATGGGGTTATAATAATTTTGCATCTTTAATAAATAAATTTAACGATATTGGGGATTATCATTTTTACTTAGTTTGTGGAAAAAATGAGGAGGAAGGTGCAATTAAAATTATAAACCAAATAAAAAAAGGTAATTGTGAATCTTTAAGTTCTAAAGATGTGTCAGAAATCATATACTATATTTATTTAAGTGATATTTTTATTGGAAATGACTCATTCGGGCACCATGTTTCAAGTCAAATGAATAAACCTAGTTTTGTAATTTTACTCGATACACCAAAAGCTTATTCTGATTACAGTAAAAACCAATTTAGAATTATCCCACCTGATGCCGATATAAATAAAATCACTCATGGATCAAGCTTTAATCCAGACTCAATAACAGTTGAAATGATAATAAATAAAGTTAAGGACTTTATATAACTTCCTTTAACAAAATGTCTCTAGCTTCATTAACTAAAGTAGATAATCTTGCGGTTTCTGGTGAAATATCTGGATGAATTTTTTTTTGAATTTTTGTGTAAGCTTTGTTAATGTCCTCTTTAGTTACATTCTTTTTTTGATCTAAATTTAAAATTTTAAAAGCCTCGCTTACAGACATTGTAGACATATTATTATTTTGAGATTGATTAAATGAAAATCTACCTGATTTTCTTAATGTTTGAATTAATCTAAAAAGAGATATTAATTGAAATATTGATAAACCTTTTAACTTTAACAAAGCAAGACTAGCTAAAGTAAGAGGTAAAGTGAGTAAAAATCTTCCGCCTATTGCAAATAAGATTGCTAAAAAAATTAATCCAATTATTATTAATATTCTTAAACCCTTTGAGAGTTTTTTTGATGAAATATTGCTAATAAATTTCAATAGAAAATAAAAAATGACTAATATTACTACTGTATAAATAATTATATTCATATAACTGTTTTCTTAATGAAAATACCACAACTAAAAAAAAAACCAGAAAAAAAATCTTGTCATAATGTTACATGGGAAGACAACTATAATTGGATTCATCAAGAAAATATCCTCGAAGTTTTAGAGGACAAATCAAAATTACTTCCTGAGGTGAGAAAATATCTGGAAGAAGAGAATAATTACACAGATCATATTTTAGCTGATAATAAAGAGATCGAAAAAAAATTATTTCATGAAATTAAAGGTAGAATAAAATTAGATGATGTTTCACTTCCATTTAAAGACATAAGATACGAGTATTGGACCAAAACTACAACCGAGGGAAATTATTCCATAAAACTTAGAAGAAAGATTGGTTCTGACGAAATAGAGGAAATTTGGAATGGAAATAAAGAAAAAGAAAAATTAAAAACAGATTATTTTGGTGTTGGAGATTTAGCAGTAAGTTTTAACGATAAATATTTAGGATACTCATTAGATTTAAAAGGTTCTGAATATTACACTATTTATTTAAAAGATATTTCGACTGGAGAGAAAATAACAGAAAAAATAGAGGGAACTAATGGTGATATACTTTTTAGTTTAGATGACAAATATATATTTTATATTAAGCTTGATAAATTACAAAGGGCTAAAAAAATTTATAGACACAAAATTGGGGAGTCTATTAAAATTGATGAATTAATTTTTGAGGAAAAAAGTGAAGCTTTTACAGTTGAAATAAGTTTAAGCGCAGATGAAAAGTATTTCTTTATTACAACCTCAGATCACAATACTTCAGAGCAATATTTCTTTTCAGTTGATGAGGACAAACCTGAGCCAAAGTTAATTAAAACAAGAAAAAAAGGTATAATTTACTCAATTTCATCTTGGGATAATTATTTTTATTGTCATACAAATGAAAATGCGGAAGATTTCAAGATAGAAAGATGCAATGATTTATCTAAACAAAATTGGGAAATTTACATAAAACCTAAAGATGAAGTTCTTATAGGTGGCTTAATATTTTTAAATGATTGGATTATAAGAAGTGAAAAATCAAACGCTCTAAAAAAATTATACTTAAAAAATATAAAAACAAATTTAGAGGAAGAGTTAATATTTTCTGATGAAGAAGTAATTGTTCCTAATATTTCATTAGTTCAAAAGGATAGAAATACTGATCTAATTTATTTATCGTATTCCTCTCCAAAGACACCTGGAAAAATCTATCTTTATGATTTGAAATCAAAAAAAAGAAAATTGGTAAAAGAGCAAGAAATTCCATCGGGACATAATCCAGATGATTACATTGTTGAGAGAATAGAATGCACTTCACACGATGGTAGACTGATACCTATTACAATAACACGACATAAAAAAACCAAAATTGATGGATCAGCAAATTTGCTTCTGTATGGTTATGGATCTTATGGTAAATCAATGTCTCCTGATTTTTCATCAACTAGACTTAGTTTAATTAATAGAGATATCATTTGGGTTACCGCGCATATCAGAGGTGGTATGGAAAGGGGAATGAAATGGTGGAAAGAAGGTAAACTTCTTAATAAAAAAAATACTTTTAAAGATTATATTTCTGTTGCAAAAAACTTAATTAAAAAAAATTATACATCAAAAGGTAAAATAATTGGTATGGGTGGTTCGGCGGGAGGCTTACTAATGGGCGCAGTGGTGAATGAAGCACCTGAATTATTTTTAGGAATTGTAATGGCAGTACCTTTTGTAGACTCACTAACCACAAATTTAGATCATTCACTTCCGTTAACAGTTGGAGAATTTGATGAGTTTGGAAATGCTAAAGATAACAAAGATCATTTCGAATACATTTATTCTTATGCTCCATACAATAATATAAAAAAAATGGATTATCCTCATATTTTAATTACAACAAGCTTAAGTGATAATAGAGTTTTATTTGACGAACCTGCAAAATTTACTGCAAAACTTAGAGATTACAAAACTGACAACAATCTTCTTTTGCTTAGGACAGAAATGAATGCAGGTCATAGTGGAAAATCTGGTCGAGATGGCGCTATAGAAGAAGTTGCTTTTGATTATGGATTTATTTTAAAAATTTCAAATAAAATTTAAAAAAAACTTCTTGAAAAAAAAAGTTTAATTCCCATATAAGTCTAGTAAGTCGCCTTATGGGGCTTGCATAAATAAACTTGCTTAAAAAAGGAGGATATATGACAAGTAAGGATCTATCTATATTCAACTCACTAAGACCTTTCTCAATTGGTTTTGACGATATGTTTGACCAATTTGAAAACATGTTGGGTAATGGAAATTTGACTATGCAGTCAAATTATCCACCATACAACATTAGAAAAACTGGGAAAGACAACTATTCAATAGAAGTTGCTCTTGCTGGTTTCAGTAAGAAAGATGTTGAGGTTGAGTTTGAAGATAATTTGTTAACAGTAAGGACAAAACAAGTTAACAAATCTGATGAAAAAAATGAAGACGGTGAAATAATTCATAAAGGTATTTCGCAAAGACAATTTGCAAGATCATTCACTATTGCAGACGATGTAAAAGTGAATAGCGCTGAGTTAAAAGATGGTCTTTTAACAGTGGCTTGTGAGAGAATTTTACCAGATCATAAGAAAAAAAGACTTATCGAAATTAGATAAGCTTGCCCTTACTTGCGAGGAGTATTCCTCGCAAGTAAACCTTAAAAACATCCATTAGATACAAAGCCTATTACAATATTGTCTGAATTTATTTCAAATCTTCTTTCGCAGGGGATTAAGTATTTTTTTGTATTGTAAATTACCTCTAAATTACCTTTTGCATTTTTGAAATCTTCATCAGGTTTACCTAATTCCATCTTAAGTTCGCTTAAAGATTTTCCTATAAATTCACTTAATTTTTCATTTTCTTTTTGGACTATGTTGTCTGTTTTTTCTTTAACAGTTTGACACCCTGTTAGTAAATTAACAAATATGATTGCTGTTAAGATAGTTATAAATTTATTCATCATTATAAGTTAACAACACAATTATGGCATAAATATAAACTTCTTAGTTGAATTTTGTGAATAAAGTATACTTATAAAGAGTATTTTTAGTCAGAATCAAATAATTATCATTCATGAGGAGGATTTATGCTTGATAAATATTTCAATTATAAAAAACACAAAACTGATTTTAAAACAGAGGTAATCGCTGGAACTACAACGTTTTTAACCATGGCTTACATCATGTTTTTAAATCCATTTATTTTATCGGGAGAGTTTGCCGGACCCGAAAAAGGTTTCTTTGATTTCGGCGCAGTTTATACAGCAACTATTTTAGCGACTGCATTAGCATGCTTTATTATGGCGTTCTATGGAAAAACATGGCCAATAGGATTGGCACCAGGAATGGGAATCAATGCTTTCGTTGCATTTGGAGTTTGTGCTGGAATGGGATATACGCCGCAGCAAGCTCTAGGTGCTGTATTAGTAGCAGGTGTATTGTTTTTAGTAATATCATTAACCCCTTTGAGAGCTTGGTTAATAAATTCAATTCCTAGAAGTTTAAAGTTAGGTATTGGTGCTGGAATTGGTTTGTTCCTAGCAATCATCGGCCTCCAAATAATGGAAGTGGTTGTCGACAATCCAGTAACCTTGGTGCAACTAGGTAACTTAAGTGATCCTCTTGTATTATTAGGATGTGCAACTTTTATTGCAATCATAGTTTTAGATAAGATGAATATTAAAGGTAATATCATTATTGGAATCTTAGTTTTTAGTATTATTGCTTGGGTGACAGGTCTTGCAAAATTTAACGGTATTGCAAGTTCTCCACCACCGATGACTTATCTTTTTGAATTTGATCTATCTGCCGCTATGACTGCAGGAATGTCTACGGTAATATTTACATTATTATTTATAGACTTCTTTGACACTGCAGGAACATTAACTTCAGTGGCAAATGTTGCTGGAAAGGTTAGCAAAGATGGAAAAGTTCAAGACATAAATAAAGCAATGTTATCTGACAGTGTAGGTACTGTTGCAGGAGCTATGATGGGAACTACTACGGTTACTAGTTACGTAGAGTCTGGTGCAGGAGTTAAAGCTGGTGGAAAAACTGGAATGACATCACTAGTAATTGGTATACTTTTTTTAGCATGTATATTTTTCGCTCCATTAGCAACTAGTTTACCTAAACAAATAGATGGTGCTGCTTTACTTTTTGTTTCAGTTTTATTTATTAGAAATATAACTGATATTGAATGGAACGATGTTTCAGAGTCTGCCCCGGCTATTCTTGCCATGATAACTATGCCTTTAACTTATAGTATAAGCAATGGTATTGCCTTAGCATTTGTGTCGTACGCTTTAATCAAAATATTCACTGGTAAGTTTTCAACTACTTCACCAGCTATATGGTTAATAGCAGTTTTAAGTGTTATAAGTTTTGTAGTTGCCTAAACATTAATAAAATAGGGCTAGTTTTTACTAGCCCTATTTATTTTGTTTTAATATTTCCTCAATTGATAATTCTTCGTAATGTTCAGTAGGTTGAACAATCCATGGGTCTGAATTTAGTCTTATGGGACAAAAATCGGGTTCAAAAGTTGAAGATTTTTTTTTCCATAAACATGCAGTTTTTACCTCTTTTATATAATCTTTTGTGGGGCCGTAATTTTTAAGCCATTCGATACTTTTGTTTAATGTCAATCCAGTGTCAGAGAGATCATCTATCAAAAGCACTTTGTTAAAATCTTCATTACTTGCTAAAGAGCTTATTTCTCTTGCAAACATCAATTGTCCTTGTTGATCCTCCATACCTTCACCTGAATAACTTTGAATGACAATATATGCGATAGGTAGTTTTAAAATTCTAGACAAAATATCAATGATTGGAGCTGCTCCTCTCATAATGCCAACTAATACTGTAGGTTTATATTTTTGATGAATTTGTATTGCTAGTTTTTCAACTATTTTAGTATACTCATTAAAGCTGATAATCAATTTCTCTGCCATGAAATTTATTATCATAATTGAAATTATTTAAAAAGGAGAAATCATGAAAGCATATTGGATAAGTTTATACTTAAAAGTTGATAATCAAGAAAATTTAAAAAAATATGCGGAGACTGTTACCCCAATAATAAAAAGTTATGGTGGTTCGCCTCTTGTTAGAGGAGGAAAACATACAACTTTTGATGGTGATGATTTTTTAAGAACAGTGGTTTGGGAATTTCCTAGTTTCGAACAAGCACTAAAGTGTCATGAATCAAAAGAGTATAAAGCTGGTTGGGAATTGGCAAGAAAAACAACTATTAGACATATGCAAATAGTTGAGGGTTTTAATACTGAATAGGTTCTGGATCAATACTTCTCCATAAATACCATGTTGCTACAGAACAATAAGGTGAAAATTTTTTTTTTAAAAGCATTACAAATTTTTCTGGTGGTAAATATTTTTTTTTATAATTTTTTGAAATTGCTCTTAAAAGGCCAATATCTTGAATAGGCCAAATATTAGATCTGTTATATGTAAAAAGTAAAATCATTTCTGCTGACCATCTTCCAATTTGTTTTAATTGAGAAAGATAAAGTATTGCCTCTTCATCACTCATATTCTTTATTAATTTTGGATTGAAAGATTTATTTAAAGTCTTTTTTGCTAAATTCTTAATGCCAGACACCTTTTGACGGCTCAGACCACAACTTTTTAATTGAAGTGTAGTTAATTTAGATACTATCTTTGGATTTATTTTATTATTACACTTCTTTTTAAATTTTAAAAAAACAGCGTTTGCAGCAGCAACACTAATTTGTTGACCAATAATACTTTTACACAAGGAAAAGAATATATTTCTTCTAGAAGTAAGAATTATTTCTGATGGACTTTGATAGCTTTTAATTAACTTTGCTAATACTTTGTCTTTTTTTGATAGGTAATTTTTTGCTTTTTTCCAATATTTTGGAACTTTAGTCATTTATTGTTTTGGAAGTAATTATTTTTTTATTATAAATTTCTCTTCTAAAGATAATCAATGTAGATACAATTACTAGTGATGCTCCAAAAAGCGTTTTATATGTAGGCACCTCTCCCCATATGAAGTAACCAAAAACTATGGCAAATAATAAAGCTAAATATTTTAATGGGGTAACAAGAGAAACTTCAGAATATTTATATGACTGACCCAGCCATAGATTAGCTACTCCACCAAAAATACCAACCAAAGATAAAAATATAAAATCTTTCAAACTTGGCATAACCCATCCTTGTGGAATACTTAAAAAACTTAATAAAGTAATTGATAAAGAAAAATAAAAAGAAATTAACCATACAGGTTCTGTTGTTGATAATTGTCTTAAAGTAATGGCTACATAAGATAAACCAAGACAAAATATTACTGGGAAAACATAATAAATGTTTAATTGGTTTATACCTGGCTCAGTAATAATTAATATCCCTATAAAACCAATTATTACTGCGAGCCATCTGTAAATCCCAACTTTTTCACTTAATAAAAATATTGATAGGATTGTTGTAAATATTGGTGCAGCAAATGAAATACTAACAACGGTTGCCAAAGGTAGTTTTCTTAAAGCTATAAAAATTGCAACTAAAGCAACAAGGCCCGACATGCAACGTAAAAAATGTAAACCAGCCCTTTTTGTATAATAAAAATTATGAAGTCTCTCTTTAGGTATTATGAGGAAATAAAATAGGATACCAAAAAATCCTCTAAAAAATAAAACTTGTCCTATTGGATAATCAACCGACCACTTAACAATTATGTCCATCAATGAGAATGCACAAACAGACATAAACATGTACAAAAAACCCAATTGATTTTTACTCAGCATATGAATAATTTGTAAATTAATTTAAATCTTTATCAATGGAAATAGCAGTTTTAGCTCTTGGATGTTTTTGGGGACCTGAAATAAAATTCAGTAAAATTGATGGGATAATTAAAACAGAGGTTGGCTATTGCGGAGGCGATAACAAACAAACTACCTATAAAGAAGTTTGCACAGGAAAAACTAATCATGCAGAGGTTGTTAGGCTCGATTTTGATGAAAAAACGATCTCATACGAAAAAATTTTAACTATATTTTTTGATATTCATGACCCAACCACACTAAATTCTCAAGGGCCTGATTTTGGAACCCAATATAGGAGTGAAATATTTTATTTAAATGATAATCAAAAAAAAATAGCTGAAAAGGTTTTAAATGAAGTTAACCAAAAATTATCTGGCAGAGTCGTAACAAAAATATCATTACTTAAAAATTATTGTGTTGCTGAAGAATATCACCAAAAATATTTGGAAAAAAGATAAATGTCTTTAGTAGAGACTGAATGGTTGGACAAGAATCTTGATAATGTAAAAATTATTGATTGTTCATGGCATATGCCTCTAACAAAAAGAAATGGTTTTGAAGAGTACAAAATTAGGCATATACCAAATTCTATATTCTTTGATTTAGATTCTAATTCTAACAAGAAAACAAGTCTTCCCCACATGTTGGTTGATAAATATGATTGGGAAAAAATAGTTTCAGCAATGGGAATTAAAAATGATGATAAAATAGTAATTTACGATAATTCTGATGTATTAAGTTCTTGTCGATGTTGGTATAATTTTATTTATTTTGGCCATGATCCAACGTTAGTCCACGTATTAAATGGTGGTCTGAACAAATGGATTAAAGAAAAAAGAACGACCACTTCTGATTTACCTTTGATAAATAAGTCAAGATATAAAAGTTTAGAAAAAAAGGAATTGGTTAAAGATATGAAAATGATAAATCAAAATATAATTAAACCCAATTTTAAAGTTATAGATGCTAGAAGCAGAGAAAGATTTGAGGGTAGAGTTGCGGAACCTAGAAAAGGATTAAAAAGTGGAAATATTATAAATTCTTTTTGTATACCATTCAGTTCCTGTTTAAATGAAGACAAAACATTTAAAGATATAGATGAACTTAAAAAAATTTTTTATTCGTGTTTAAATGATATTGCTGACAAGAATATAGTTTTTTCTTGTGGA
The DNA here is from genome assembly GCA_902615145.1 of uncultured Pelagibacteraceae bacterium. Taxonomy (GTDB): domain Bacteria; phylum Pseudomonadota; class Alphaproteobacteria; order Pelagibacterales; family Pelagibacteraceae; genus Pelagibacter. Next base: position 23,057 of record CACMNK010000001.1, read on the forward strand.
TCTGGAGTTACTGCGTGTGTTTTGGCACTAGCTTATTCCCTAATAAATGATAAATATCTACCTTGCATTTACGATGGTTCTTGGGCTGAATACGGACTAATTTAAAAGTATGAAAAGATCTACAAAAATAATATCGATAATTTTAATATTTTTTATTGTCATTGCAGCTGTAATTATTTCAAGAACTTTAATAGCTAATCATTTTAAAAAAAAATTTAGTAAGATTCCTCCTCCTGGAATATTAGTTACAGAGGTGATGAATAAAGAATTTTCAGAAAAAATTGAAACTTTTGGCACTGCAATTTCTAAAAAATCGCGAACTTTCAAAATTAAAAAAGACGACCTTCTGGATGATTTAGAGCTAAAAGATTTTGTAAAAAAAGGAGATAAATTGATAAGATTAAAGAGTGGAGATATTATTGCGCCATTTAGTGGTGTGCTTGGTTATACCGGGCTTACTGAGGACATTTTAGTCTCAAATAATATATTCATTATTACACTAGATGATAATTCTATAATTTATTCAGATATAAAGATTCCTGAGAGTTATTCTGCATCAATTAAGAAAGGACTTCCAGTAGAAGTAAGATTATCAAGCTACAAAGATAAAGTTTTTTCCGGCGAAGTTGATTTTGTTTCAAGTAGAATAAATGCAGATACACGAAGTTTATTATCTAGAATTAAAGTGAACAATTCAAACCAGGAATTAATTTCGGGATCGTTGTTGGAGGTTAGTATAAAGTTTAATTTAAGAAATTCTTTAAGTGTGCCTGATACTAGTGTGATGATTGAAGGTGATAAATCATATGTTTATAAAATTAATGGTTCAAATATTGCTAATAAAACTGAAGTAAAGACAGGGTTAAGAAGTAATAAAAGTATTGAGATAGTCTCTGGACTTAATGAAGGAGAGACTATTGTGGCTGAGGGCCTTAAAAAAGTTAGACCTAATGGAAAGATTAAACCTATTACAAAATAAATGTTTATCACTGAATTAAGTATAAAAAGACCCGCAGTATCTTGGGTAATGTCTTTAATACTAATTATTTTTGGATTATTTGTATTTTGGAAATTGCCAGTTAGAGAGCTACCTAACGGTATTCAACCGCCTGTGGTTCAAGTTCAAGTAAATTATAACTCAGCATCAGCATCGATTATAGATCAAGAAGTGACACAAGTTGTTGAGGATGTAATAGGAGGTGCTGAAGGAATAAAGAATATAGATTCTAAATCTGAAAATGGTAGGAGCACAATAAATGTTGAGTTTGATACAAGTATAGATTTGGATAACGCAGCGAATGATATTAGAGAAAGAGTTGCAAGAGTTGTGGATAATTTACCGGCGGAGTCAGAACCTCCACAGATATTAAAAAGAGCTGCAGGTTTTACAACAACAATGTGGTTATCCTTGTCTTCCTCTACTTGGAGTGATCTTGAATTAGGAGATTATTCGAAAAGATATTTGGTAGATCAATTTTCAAGTATAAAAAATGTTGGGAGGATATTGGTTGGTGGTCTAAGAGAATTGAGTATCAGAGTTTGGATAGATCCGATTAAATTAGCGGCAAATGATTTAACAATAAATGAAGTTGAAGTTGCAATGCGAGGAGAGAATATTAGTCTCCCAGCTGGTACTCTTGAGGCAGATAACATTGATCTAACGCTTAATTTAGACAAATCTTATAATGATATAGATTCAATTAAACAATTACCGATTAAAAAGACAGGTAACAAAGTTATTTTATTATCAGATATTGCAAATATTGAATTTGGACCTGTTTCAGAAAAAACTCTTTTTAAAGCTCAAACTAAAGATCAAATAAATTTGAAAACTGTTGGAATTGGTATTTATGCAAGAAGTGGTGCATCAACTGTTGAACTTTCTAAGGATATTAAAAAAAAAATAATTGAGGTAAGAAAATCTCTGCCTGAAGAATTAGATTTAAGAGTCTCATTTAATAGAGCTAATTATGTGGAGGCTGCAATTGAGGAAGTATATAAAACCTTGGTTATAGCGTTTGTTTTGGTTGTTTTAATAATCTATTTGTTCTTGGGAAATCTCAAGGCTGTGGTTGTGCCAGCTATTGCACTTCCAGTAAGCTTAATAGCTTCTTTTTTAGGACTTTATATTTTTGGTCTATCAATAAATATTTTTGTACTTTTAAGTTTTATATTGGCCATAGGCATAATTACAGATGACTCTGTGATCATGACAGATGCAATATATAGAAGAATAGAAAATGGAGAAACACCGCTTGTTGCAGCCTACAAAGGATCTAAACAAATATCATTTGCAATAATCGCAACAACACTAATTTTGGTTGCCGTATTCCTTCCGCTAATATTTATTGAGGGAATTTCTGGAACATTATTTAGAGAAACTGCAATTGCATTGTCATTTTCAATAGTGATTTCATCTTTTGTAGCATTAACACTGTCGCCAATGCTTGCTAGTAAATTCTTAAACAAAAAAAGCTCAAAAAAAATTTTTATACAAAAATTTGAGAAAATTTTTTTAAATTTTGCTAAATTTTATAAAGAAACTTTAGATGTTATTGTTCACAAAACTAAATTGGTTGGTATTTTTATAGTCTTCATAATTATTTCTTCTATCTTATTATTTAGTTTTTCAAAAAAGGAATTGTTGCCTATGGAAGATCGTGGTGCTTATTTAATTATAGGAGCTACTGACGAAGGAAGCTCTTTTGAATATACACAAGAACAAGCGAAAAAAGTCGAGGCTAGGTTAATACCACTTTTACAATCTGAAAATAGTCCCTACTCAAGATTTATTATGCGAGTACCTGGATTTGGAAATTCAGCAAACTCATTTAATAGTTTTATTATAATTGCTCTTTTAGATGATTGGAAAAAAAGAAAAAAAGGACAACAGGTTATATTAAGAGAGGCAATTGGAAAAATTGTTACTCTCCCCCAAGCCCTGGCTTTTCCCATATCTCCACAATCCATAAGAGTTTCTAATTACAATAAGCCAGTGCAAATGGTTATTTATGGTAATAGCTACGAAGAACTTGAAGAAATTCAAACACAAATAATTCGAAAAATTAGATCTAACAAAAATCTCTCAAGAATTGAATCTGATTACAATAGAAATAAACCCGAGGTAAAATTAATAATAAACAAAAATAAAGCTAAAGATCTAGGAGTCTCCACAAAAGCTATTGGAGAAACTCTAGAAACTCTTTATGGTGGCAAGAAAATTACCACTTTTAATAAATTAGGTAGAGAGTATCCAATTATTGTTCAACAATATTTGTCAGATAGGAGAAATAAAGAAGGAGTTTCAAAGATATTTGTTCGTTCTGACACTACTGGAAAACTAATCTCACTTGCAAATCTAGTAAGCTTTAAAGAGGAAGGTTCTGCAAAAGAATTATCAAGGTATAACAGACAAAGAGCAGTAACAATATCTGCAAATATTAATGAAGGCTATACGTTAATTGAAGCAATAAGATTTTTTGAAGATGTAATGGAAAATTTAGCCCCAAAAAATCAAATTACTTGGAAAGGAAAATCTGAGGAAATAAAAGAGACAAGTAATGAATTGTTTATAATATTTGTTTTATCTTTACTAACTGCCTATTTAGTGATGGCTGCAACTTTTAATTCTTTTATTCATCCATTTATAATTGTTTTAACTGTTCCATTAGCAATATTTGGTGGATTAGTTTTCATATTATTTTTAAACAGCTCTGTGAATATTTTTTCTCAAATTGCTCTCATCATTCTTATAGGTATCTCTACAAAAAATAGTATTTTAATAGTCGATTATGCAAATCGAATAAGAACTACAGGCAAAAATATTGAGTCAGCAGTCAAAGAGGCATGCTCAGTGAGGTTTAGACCAATCATCATGACATCTTTAAGTACTATGATTGCAATGGTGCCACTTGTTATAGGAAACATTGGACCGGGTGCCGGCGAGGGTTCAAGATTGGCTGTGGGTTCAACTATTCTAGGTGGAATGATTATTTCAACATTTTTTACATTATATATTACTCCATCAATGTACTTAGCTTTAGCTAAAAATACAAAGAGAATAGATGAAGTTGATTTAGAATTAAAAAAAGAATTATCTAAAAAATAATATATTTGTTTTTATTAAGAGATTTACTGCACTCTGATAATTGTCTCCTGTAAAGGCCAGCTTGTTTTTCCACTTTTTTGGCTAATCCAATTACCTTCTTATTCTTTTTGTAATGTTTGAAATTCCCCCAACCCTCATGGTAAGCAAGATACTGCTTGAAAGCATCTTTTTTTGAAATTTTTAAAATCGTTTCAGATTTATTTGTATACCAACCAATAAAGTCTACACTATCTTTAAATCTTGCTCTTGTAGCTAATTTGTTTCCAGTCTCTTTTTTATATTGCTCCCATGTTCCTTTAACGGCTTGTGAGTAACCGAATGAACTTGATGGTCTTTTATAAGGAATAAATTTAAAAATTTTTTGTCTTGCAGGTTTTGCTAACCAATCGAAGTCCGACTCCATTTTTATAATTGCTAGTTGAATATAAATTGGGGTGCCCCATTTTTTTTCAACTTTTTTCGTGTGCTTATACCAAAGATATCTCTCATTAAATATTGAGCAACTATTTGAAGTATTTGATGGAATTGATGAACAACTTGTTAACAAAAAAAAAAATAAAATAATTAATTTATTTTTTAAATAAGCCATATTTATTTATAATTTTCTTAATAAAAATTACAACAATCACTCCAAATATATTTCCGAAAAGATCTTGCCATTCAAAACCTCTCTCGGGTATTAATAAATGAAGAACCTCAAGAATTATTGATAATAAGAGTAAGTAGATTGTTAATATCTTAATTTCGTTAAGTTTGTAGAAAGTAAAAAGACCTACCATAGATAACAAACTGAAGACATAAAAATGATTCGATGATACAATAAAGTCACCTGTTATTTGAGGTTGTGTTTTAATATCACCATATAAAAGAAAACCAATCAAACTACCTGGAAAAATATATAAAAAAATCACACAACAGTTCAGAAAGTAAAAAATTATTTTATATTTAGAAAAAAATTTTATCATTAATTATATAGTTTTATTTATAAATATATTTTAAAAATATAATATGAGTTATTTAATACTTGTAAGACATGGACAAAGTACTTGGAATCTTGAGAAAAAATTTACAGGATGGGTTGACGTAGATATTACAGAAACAGGCAAATCTGAAGCTAAAAAAGCAGGTCAACTTATTAAGGAACAAAACCTTAAAATAAATTATTATTATTCATCTGTTCAATTAAGAGCAAAACATACTTTAAAAATTATAAAAGAAATTTTAAATGATGAAAAAGAATTCAAATCAGCCTGGCAGCTTAACGAGAGACACTATGGAGCTCTTACTGGCTTAAATAAGATAGAAATGGCGAGAAAAATTGGTGAAAAAAAAGTGCACGAGTTTCGTAGATCTTGGGATATGAAACCAGATGCCCTAAGTAAAGACAGTCCACACCATCCTAGTAACATAAGTATTTATAAAGATGTTCCAGAGGAGCTTATTCCAAGCACAGAGTCTTTAAAAGATACTTACGATAGAGTTGTAAAATTTTTTGAGGAAGAAATCCAAGAAAAATTGAGAGATACTAATATTTTAATTTCTGCCCATGGCAATTCTATTAGAGCTTTATGCAAAAAACTTTTTGAATTAGATAACAATCTGATTGCAAATCTAGAAATACCTACGGGAAATCCTTTATTGATAAAGTTAGACAATAGTTTGAAAATCACAAAATGTGAGTATCTTGATAAAAAAAGGGCTAAAGATCTTTTAGTTTTTTGAAAGTTTCTAAATCAGTTAAATGATAGAATTTATTTAAGCTTTCATATCCATTAAGTTGATTCTTGTTTCGTAATTCTTTCCATACCTCTAAAATTGAAAAATTTTTTAAATTGTAATTTTCAAACAAACTCTTATTGAAAATTTTACAACCAATATAAATAAAATTATTATCTTCACCTTTTTGCAATAAGTTATCTTTTAATTTAAAATCTCCATTAAAACTCTTATCAAAACTTAATTTCTTATCTGCAACTAAAAGAATACAATTCAATTTATTAGAAAAGTAAAAATCTTGCATTTCATTTATCTCATTAACGTATTTATTGTTCCACAAGGTATCAGGATTAAAAACTAAAAAATCTTGATCTGTAGTATCTTTCACTAAATTCATTATACCACCGCCTGTATCCAAAATACTCTTTCCATCTTCTTTAATCTTAATATCTACTTCAAAATTTTTCATTTTAATAAATTCATTTATTTGATCTCCAAGATGAAATGTATTTATGAGAATTTTTTTTATACCAAGTTTGGAAATTACATTAATACAGTTTTCTAAAATTGTAGTATTTTTAATTTTCAACAGAGGTTTTGGAGTTTCAAGAGTTAGGGGATTCAGTCTTTTACCAAAACCTGCACATAATATTAATGCAGTTCTAATTCTCATTTAATTTTTTTTTCAAAATTTTGACTTAATAAACTTTTTAAATTAAAGAATACTTCGTTTTCTTTAATACGTATATTTATTAATTCCCATGTATATGGAATTAATTTAATATACTTTTTTTTTCCATCTCTCAAAGATAAACGTGTAAAAATTCCAATTATCTTAAGATTTCTTAAAACTGATAATATTTCAAAATCATTTTTAAATTTATTCTTTATCAAATTTTTTTGTTTTTCAAGGTAGTAATCATAAACTTTTTTTTTAAATGATTTCGATGTCTTAAATCTTACATCATCAATTAGAGATGCTAAATCGTATGCCCTATTTCCAATTAAAGCATCTTGACTATCTATAACTCCTATTTCATCCCTGACTAGAATAAGATTTGATACATGAAAATCTCTATGGACAAACACATCATTTTTTAAATTTAATTTTGATATTAATTTCTTAATTATTTTGTTAAATTTTTTTGAAAAAGTTTTTTTTTTAGAGCTTTTTAGATTTTCCTCTGCATACCATTTGCTAAATAAACTAGCCTCTTTAATTAAAATTTTTTGGTTATATTTAGAAATATGATAAATCTTATTTTTAAAATTTTTAATATTTTTGTCCTTTATTGATTGTATCTTAATCAATAAATCTATTATTTTTTTAAAATATAAAAATTTATTAACTTTTTTTCTTCTCAGAATTTTAAATATTGTGTGGTCACCAAAATCCTGAATTTCTATATAATTTTTTTTGTAATTCTCTTTAATTAATTTTGGAGCTAAAATTTTATTTTTATTTAATATTCTATTTATTGCCTCATATATAATTAAATTTTTAATTTTTTCTTTTTTTGCGAGGACTATTATAGAATTACTGTTTTTACTTTTTTTTCTGTAAAATTTTCTGAAAGATGCATCACCCTTTATTTTTTTCAAATTTTTCATCAAAATTATAGTTTTAGACCCTTAATTTGTACTGATCTTTTTTGATAATCATCCTCATATTTAAAAAATAATTCTATCAATTTTTTAGGTTTTTTTTGAATAATCTCGGGCCATTCTATTAATGAAATTGTATTTAGATTTTCTTTAAATAAACCCAGACTCTTTAATTCACCATCATTTTTTAACCTAAATAAATCGTAATGATTTATAACAAATTTATTCACATCGTACTGATTTAAAAGATTAAATGTAGGGCTTGTCACCTCTGTAATTTTTACTTTATTCTCTTGTTGAAAAGCATTCACGAGATATTTTATAAAAGTAGTTTTGCCTACTCCCATTTCACCGTATACAAAAACTACATAATTTGGTTTAACTTTATTTAAAAAATTCTTAGCGAATTCTTTGGTATCTTTTTCAGAGTTTAAAATTATGTTATCACTGTTAGTAGCGATAGGCATTTGGTTTGAATGGACCATTAACACCGACACTTATATAGTCTGCTTGATCTTTAGATAGTTTAGTTAACTTTGCACCAACTTTCTTTAAATGTAAAGTAGCAACTTTTTCATCTAAATGTTTTGGCAAGACATATACTTTGTTTTCATAATTTTTGTGATTGTTCCAAAGTTCTATTTGTGCAATTACTTGATTGGTAAATGATGCACTCATCACGAAGCTTGGATGCCCAGTTGCACATCCTAGATTGACTAGTCTGCCCTCCGCTAAAAGAATTATCCTTTTTTTACTCGGTAATTCGATTTCATGGACTTGAGGTTTAATCTCTGTCCATTTATAATTTTTTAAAGCATCAACCTGAATTTCATTATCAAAATGACCAATATTACATAGTATTGCTCTATCTTTCATTTCTCTCATATGATCAGCAGTAACAATATCTTTGTTACCAGTAGCTGTAACAATAATATCTGCTTGACCAATAGCATCCTCCATTAAAACAACCTCATAACCTTCCATAGCCGCTTGTAGTGCACAAATTGGATCTGCTTCAGTGACCAAAACTCTAGCGCCACTTTGTCTGAGTGAGGCGGCACTACCTTTTCCCACATCACCAAAACCTGCCACAATAGCGACTTTTCCAGACATCATTACATCTGTTGCCCTTCGTATTCCATCGACTAAACTTTCTCTACAACCATAAAGATTATCAAATTTTGATTTTGTTACAGAATCGTTAACATTTATAGCTGGAACTAAAAGAGTTTTGTCTTTTTCCATTTTATTAAGCGCTTTAATTCCGGTTGTAGTCTCTTCAGAAACACCTTTAACGTCTTTTAATAAATCTTTATATTCTTTATGCATTATTGCAGTAAGATCACCACCATCATCTAAAAGCATGTTTGGTTTCCAATCTTTATTTCCTATGATTGTTTGTTTAATGCACCATAAATATTCCTCTTCCGTCTCACCTTTCCAAGCATAAACGGGTATTCCTGCTTTAGCTATAGCAGCAGCTGCATGGTCTTGAGTAGAAAAAATATTGCACGATGACCACCTTACTTCTGCACCTAAATCGGCTAATGTTTCAATCAAGACTGCTGTTTGGATAGTCATGTGCAAACACCCAATAATCTTTGCTCCTTTAAGGGGAGATTTCCCTTTATATTCTTCTCTTAATGCCATCAATCCAGGCATCTCACTTTCAGCTATTGAAATTTCCTTACGTCCAAATTCTGCTTGAGATATATCTTTAACTTTAAAATCTGCCATGTTGTGAATCTTCTAACAACAAAGTTTTAATTAATCAATAGAACTTTATAACATTGGAAAAATGACTTCCATTCTTGCACCCTTTTTGTCAGTTCGATTTGATGCTTTAATCGAACCATTATGTAGATCAACTAAATTTTTAACAATATTCAATCCTAAACCAGAATGTTGGCCGAATTTATCTGGCCTGTTACTATAAAATCTCTTGAAAATTTTATTTGTATCTTTCTCCTTAAACCCATTTCCCTCATCCAAAATATCAATATTAATTTTTTTGTCCTCTGATTGAGACACTTTAACAATTATATTTTTATTATCCTCACTAAAAGATATTGCATTATCTAAAAGATTTGCAATTATTTGTTCTATTCTATTTTCAATACCATTAATGTAGTAATTTTTCTTGCCATCATTTTCAAAAGAAATTTCTATTCCTCTTTTCACTTTGTAAATATTATTAAAATCGTCAACAACAGATTTTATAATAGGTTCAATATCTAATTTTTTTATTTTTTCTTTACTTAAGGCTACCTCATCTTTTAACATTTGAGAATAATCTGTGATTAATCTCTCTATTCTCTGGACGTCATGACTTAAAATATTTAACAATTTTACTCTTTGATCTATATCATTTGTATCTTGTAGAATTTCTGATGCGCTTTTAAGAGAAGCTAATGGATTTCTGATCTCGTGCACAAGATCAGTTGAAAAATTCTCAGCTTGTGAAATTCTTTTCTGTAATTCTAGGGTCATATCATCTAAAGAACTTGAGAGTAATCCAAGTTCATCATTTCTAAGTTTTAAATTCTCAATGTTCGTTATCTTTGAATTTTTTTCTTTAATTGTTTTTGTGTAAGTGACCAAATTTTTAATTGGTTTCAAAAAATACCTATTTAAAACAAATGAAAAAATTAAGATTACTATTCCAACAGCTATAGCTGTTCTGATAATAAATGTTTTTCTTTCTTCAATGGCAGCTTTAATATCATTTGCGTTTTCGCTAATTGCTAGATATCCGATATTTTTATCGTTTTTCATTACATTTTTAATAGTTGTTAGTTTAAATTTATTAAATTCATCTTCGGTAAACGTAAAAGGTATCCCATAATTTTTAGATTCAGTATAATTAGATAAGATATCTTTTAGTGATATATTGTTTTTACTACCCATATCAATATTCTTATCCTCTGTAATTTCTTCTGTTTTATCCTCGTTTAATATATCTAATTCTATTATATCTAATCTTGTAGAAAATGATCTTGGATCAAGATCTAACGTATCTGTGTCCCCAATTAATTTTAATTCATTATCAAAAAAAATAACTCTATCTAAATTTTGAAAAAGAAATCTTGTAGAAAACAAAAATTTTCTTATATCTTCCTCGATAAACTTAACGTTAAGTCTATTAAGATTATCAATAGTGTTGTTTATAATTTCGATATGATTAGAGGATTTTTTCTTTATTAAATTTGGCTGAACATTTTCCAAGTATATAAATGTAAATAATCCAATTATTGTAAAAAAAATTAAGTTTATGAATAAAAATTTTTTTAATATGGACAAATTTTTAAGAAGGTTACTTAGCATTAGCTAACATTCCATCTGTACCCACTTCCATATCTAGTCTCAATAGCTGAAAAATCTGGATCAACTTTTTTAAATTTCTTTCTTATTCTCTTTACGTGACTATCAATAGTGCGGTCTTCAATATCTGTATCCTCTCTGTAAGCAATGTCCATCAACTGAGCTCTTTCTTTTATTATACCAGGTCTTTTTGCTAATTCTTTAACAAGTAAAAATTCTGTAGTAGTTAATTTATCAGGTAATTGTTTGCCGTTCCATTCACATTCTAATTGTGAGGGATCTAGTTTTAATTTTCCATGAGAGATAATACTCTTATTTTCTTCAATAGTATCTTTTGTATCTTTTTTTCTCAATTGAACTCTAATTCTCTCAATTAATACTTTTATTGAGAAACCTCCAGATTTTTTGACAAAATCATCTGCTCCTAACTTTAATCCAAGCAATTCATCTATTTCATCATCTTTAGAAGTTAAAAATATCACTGGCAATGAGGTTTTTTTTCTTAATTTCTTTAATAACTCTTCTCCATCCATTTTTGGCATTTTTATATCAATGATTGCTAGATCAGGCGGAGTCCTTGTTAATCCAATTAACGCACTCTCACCATCTATATATGTTTGAACTTTAAAACCTTCTTTTTCTAGGGCTATACTGAGGCTTGTCAGGATGTTTCTATCATCATCAATCAAAGCAATTGTTTGTTTGTACATACTAAAATATAAAAATACTAAATTGTTCTAATTTGGGCAATCAAATTAAATTAATGAAGTGAACCCCAATTATCGCCAGTATTTAAATCTACTGTTAAAGGTATCGAAAATGAGTGATGATCACTATTAACAACACTAGTCATTTCGTTAACAATTATTTTGCTTATTCTTTTTACATCTGATTTTGGAGTTTCAAAAATCAATTCATCATGGATTTGCAATAGTATTTTTGTTTTATTATTCTTTTCCTCTAATAGTTTTTTTTGTAATCTTATCATTGCTAATCTCATAATTTCAGACGCAGATCCCTGAATTGGAGCATTTATAGCTGCTCTTTCTTGAAAATTTCTTACATTATAATTTTTATCATTAATACTAACGAAATGTGATTTTCTTCCAAAAATATTATTTACAAAACCGCTTTTTCTGCAAAATTTAATAGTATTATCCATATAAACTTTAATTTCAGGAAATTTTGCAAAGTACGAATTCAAAAATTCCTCTGCTTCATGGTTGGAAACATTAATTTGTTTTGCTAATCCATATTGTGAAATTCCATAAATTATACCAAAGTTAATTGCTTTTGCCTTTCTTCTCTGATCATCATTAACTTTCTTGATATCAATATTAAAAATCTGACTTGCCGTCAAAGAGTGTATATCTTCATTATTTTTAAAAGCTTTTTTAAGTTCTTTTACATCAGCAATATCTGCTAAAATTCTCATTTCAATTTGATTATAATCTGCTGAGATCAAAGCATATTCTTTCTCTGCTATAAACGCTTTTCTGATATCTTTGCCATCCTCAGACTTTATTGGAATATTTTGTAGATTAGGTTCACTAGATGCTAATCTTCCTGTAGTAGTAGCAGCAAGTAGAAAGGAGGTGTGTACTCTTTTTGTTTTGGGATTAATGTGCTCTGGTAAAGCATCTGAGTAAGTATTTTTTAATTTTGATATTTGTCTCCAATCTAAAACTAGTTGTGGAAATTTATGACCTTTAAAAGCTAAATCCTCTAATACCGCTGCACTCGTAGCAAAACTACCTTTTTTGGTTTTTTTTAAATCAGCAATTTTAAGCTCATTATACAAAATTTCACCAAGCTGTTTTGGTGATGCAATATTGAATTCTTTTTTTGATATTTTAAAAACTTCTTTTTGAATTCTTAAAATTTTTTTTTCAAAATTTGAAGATAAAATTTTAAGGAATTTATAATCTATTTTAATTCCTTCAATCTCCATTTTTGCAAGAATTGTTATCATTGGTTTTTCAAAAAGTTCGTAAATATTAATCATTTTTTCATCTTTAAGACTTTTGTAAAATTTTTTATAAAGCCTATAAGTAATATCAGCATCTTCAGCAGCGTAATTTTTTGCTTTTTCTAGATCGACTTCACTAAATTTTATTTCTTTTTTTCCAGTCCCTACTAAATCTTTAAAAGCTATTGTTTTGTGACCTAAATGGATTTCAGATAATGTATCCATATTGTGTCTATTTTTACCTGCATCAAGGACATATGACATCAGCATTGTATCTTCCATTGAGGAAAGTTTTATACCTTGCTTAAGTAAAACAATAAAATCAAACTTTATATTTTGACCTATCTTTTTAATACTAGGATCTTCAAATAAAGGTTTTAATTTTTTTAAAACAAGATCCTTATTAATATTTTTTTCAGAATTATGGTTAAGAGGTATATAACAAGCTTTACCGATTTTTGAACTTAAGGAAATTCCTATTAAATCTGCTTGATGAGGATCTAATGAACTTGTTTCAGTATCAACAGCAAGTTCTCCTACCTCCTCAGCTTCTTTAATCCAATCATCTATTGCTTGTATGTCTTTAATCAAAAAATAATTCTTATTTGAAATTTTTTCTTGAGTTTCAATAATTTTAGTATCTTCTTTTTTATCCTCAAAATTTGGTTCTCCATAAGTTGAAATAGCTGTACTAAGTAATCTATTAAATTCCATTTCCCTTAAAAATTTATAGAGCTTTTCTTTGTTAATTTGTTTTAGTTGAAATTCCTCTAAATTTATTTCAATCGGAGCGTCGTTTTTCAACGTTACTAATTTTTTGCTAATTATGGCTTTATCTTTATTTTCTAGTAAAGTTTCCCTTCTTTTATTTTGTTTTATCTCACTTGCAGATTTTAAAAGAGTTTCCAAGTCTCCATATTTATTTATCAATTCAGCTGCAGTTTTTACACCAATTCCTGGAACACCGGGTACATTATCACTACTATCTCCAGCTAATGCCTGCACATCTATCACCTTGTCAGCTGTAACACCAAATTTTTTATTAACATCTTCATCATTAATAAACTTGTTTTTCATTGGATCATAAATTCGAACACCTTTTTTGTATAATTGCATTAAGTCTTTGTCTGAAGATACTATTGTCACTTTAGCTCCGACTTTTAAAATCATATTTGTATAAGTTGCTATTAAATCGTCTGCTTCATAGTTAGTTAACTCAACTGATGGTAAATTAAATGCTAATACAGACTTTCTAATATAATCGAATTGAGGTGCTAAATCATCAGGTGCTTCTGCTCTATTAGCTTTATAATCTTTATAAATTTCATTCCGAAATGTCTTTCTGGCTGAGTCAAAAATAACTGCAAAGTGAGATGGTTTTTGTAAATTTTCTTTTGACTTAGAATCTTCAAGAAGTTTGAAGAGCATACTGCAAAAGCCACTTACGGCTCCGGTTGGTAACCCATCACTTTTTCTTGTTAAAGGTGGAAGCGCATAGTAAGCTCTAAATATATAGCCAGATCCATCAATCAAGTAAAAGTGATCTGTTTTTTGAATCTTACTCATTATAAATTAATATAGATTATTAAAAAAATAAGAGTATTATTATTTTATGGAACTTACTAAAAACATTATCAACAATTCGAAAATAATCAAATCAGCTATTTTGGTGATAATTGGGACAGCTTTACTAGCTATATCATCTAAGATACAAACTCCATTTACTTTAGTACCCGCAACTATGCAAACTTTTGTAGTTATGTTTCTTGGGATTATATTGGGATATAAATTAGCGACACTAACTGTTATTTTATATTTGATTGAGGGATCTTTTGGACTACCAGTTTTTGCTAAAGGTGGTGGCATTGGATATCTTTTGGGTCCAACCGGAGGTTACTTAATTGGTTTTATTTTTACCGCATTTTTTGCAGGTCATATAAATGAAAATAAAGACCCAATAATTGTTTTTTTATATTTATTATTTTCGGTAAGTTTTATTTATATTCTTGGATTAGCAGGTCTATGGAATTATATGGGGTTCGATAAGACTTTTAATGATGTTTTCTCTGTTGGAGCAAAACCGTTTTTACTTATAGAAATCTATAAAATCTTGATTCTCACAGTGCTATCAAAACAATTACTTAAAATTAGTAAATTTACTTAGGAGATCTTTTAGATAAAATTCGTTGTAAAGTTCTTCTATGCATTTTTAGCCTTCTTGCTGTTTCAGAGACATTTCTGTTACATAACTCAAAGACCCTGTGAATGTGTTCCCATTTTACTCTGTCAGCTGACATTGGATTTTCTGGTGGAACTGCCTTTTTGTTTGGATCAGCTAAAAGAGCCTTTTCAACATCATCGGCATCTGCAGGCTTAGCCAAATAGTCTATGGCACCTTCTTTAATTGCTGCTACAGCAGTAGGAATATTCCCATAACCAGTTAACATTATTATTCTACTTGATGAATTATTTGATTGTATTTCTTTTACTACTTCTAATCCATTACCATCATTCAACCTCAGATCAACTACAGCAAAACCAGGTTTTTTAGATTTTACTGATTCTATTCCTTTTTGCACACTCTCAGCTTGAAATACCTCAAAACCTTTTTTTTCCATTGCCCTAGCCAATCTCTCTCTGAAAGGATTGTCATCATCGACAATTAATAGTGATTTGTTCTCAAAATCACTCAAATTTTGCAATGTAGCGTCCACTCTCATAGGCTTAATATGGTGTTTTTTTTCCACAATTCAATAGGGTATTATTTTCTTTACATTGCTTTACTATTGAATTAATTGCTCGATTTATTAAAGTTTTTTTAAATAAAAAGCTTTTTTTTTGTTAAATTTTTTTTAGGGAGCATTTTAATGCAAAAATTTACATCAGTTGAAAATTTAGTAAATCAGCTGAAACCAGATAAACCGGTCTATTGTATAAGAAAGAAATCAATTCTTTCTGCATCAAAATTTTTTCAAAAAAAATTTCCTGGCAGAATATTATATGCCGTTAAAACAAATCCTCATCCAGAGGTGATTAAAACTCTTGTAAAAAGTGGTATCAGTGAATTTGATGTTGCATCAATATCAGAAATTAAGTCTGTTAGAAAATTTAGCCTGAGCGCAAAATGTTCTTTTATGCACACAGTGAAAAGTCGTGAGGATGTGCAAGAAGCTTACTTAAAGTACGGCGTAAAAACATTCGCACTAGATACTAAAGAAGAATTAATAAAGATAATTGAGAGCACTAGAAATGCTAAAGATCTTGAAATTTTTGTAAGAGTTGCAGTATCAAATGAACACGCAGAAATAGACTTATCAAAAAAATTTGGAGCCATGAACAATGAGGCTAGTGGATTATTAAGACTTGCAAAACAATATGCAAATAAAATTGGTTTGAGCTTCCATGTTGGATCACAATGTATGCATCCAATTTCTTACACAAAAGGAATAGCTGAGATAGGTAATATAATTAAGAAAACAAAAATTGTACCAGATTACATAAATGTTGGTGGAGGATTTCCAACTATATACCCAGATTTAGTTCCACAATCGTTAGATAATTATTTTCGAGAAATAAAAATGAGTTTAGATAGCTTAAAATTAAATAATTTGCCTAAAATCATATGTGAACCAGGAAGAGCATTGGTTGCTGAAAGTGGATCAACAATTGTTAGAGTAAACTTAAGAAAAAAACAAAAACTTTATATTAATGATGGTACTTATGGAACTCTTTTTGATGCTGGGACACCAAATATAGTTTTCCCGTCAAAATTAATTAAAGAAAGTTCTAATAAAATAATTTCTAAAAAGTTAACAGCTTTTGATTTTTATGGTCCAACTTGTGACAGTATGGACTACATGAAAGGTCCTTTTGTTTTACCTAATAATATTAAAGAAAATGATTATATTGAGCTTGGTCAGCTTGGTGCATATGGTCTTACATTTAGGACGGAATTTAATGGTTTCTTCTCAGATGAAATTTATGAAGTTGAAGATAATCCAATAATGAGTCTATATGGGAAAGACGCTAATAAAGCCATATTAGTTGCTTAATGTCTGAAAAAAAAAATCTTGGCCATAATAGCAAAAAAGATTTTCTTAAAACCCCAGTTGAACATATAGATATTACCTCATTTGACTCGAGAAAAATTATTTCTTCCATGAAAAAAATGTCTTTTGTTTCAAGAGAAACAGCAAATGCATCTGAAATATATAATGAGATGTTAAAAGATAAGGATTGCACAATATTTCTAACCTTAGCAGGATCTACTTCTGCTGCTGGATGTATGCATATTTACCGGGATATGGTGAAGTATAATATGGTCGATGCAATTGTAGCAACCGGTGCATCAATAATTGATATGGATTTTTTTGAGGCACTTGGATTTAAACATTATCAGGGTTCTCAGTACCAGAATGATAATGAATTAAGAAATAATTACATAGATAGGATTTATGATACTTACATTGATGAAGAAGAGCTTCAAATGTGTGATAAAATAATAGGTGAAATAGCTGACAAGTTACAACCTAAAGCTTATACATCAAGAGAATTTATAAAAGAAATTGGAAAATATTTAAAATCAAATTCAAAGAAGAAGGGTTCTTTAATAGAAACAGCATATGATAATAATGTTCCAATATTCTGTCCAGCATTTACAGACTCCAGTGCAGGTTTTGGTCTAGTAATGCATCAAGAAAGAAACCCTAATAATCACATCACAATAGACTCTATTAAAGAATTTAGAGAATTAACTGAAATAAAGATTAAATCTAAAGGTTCTGGATTGTTTATGATTGGTGGTGGAGTTCCAAAAAATTTTATTCAGGATACTGTAATATGTGCTGAACTTTTAGGTAAAAACGTAGATATGCATAAATATGCTGTGCAAATTACAGTTGCAGATTCAAGAGATGGCGCTTGTAGCAGCTCAACACTTAAAGAAGCAAGTTCGTGGGGTAAAGTCGATACAACTAAAGAACAAATGGTTTTTGCTGAAGCAACATCTGTTTTACCGTTGATTGCAAGTGATGCTTATCACACAGGTGAGTGGAAAAATAGAGATAGAAAAAACTTTTCCAAAATATTTTGATTGATGATCAAGAAAGTAAAAATTGGAATTATTCAGAGTAAAATTTCAGATAATTTTAAAAAAAATTTAATTTCAGCTATAAAAAATATAAAGAAAGCAGCATCAAAAAAAGCTAAGATAATTTGTATGCCAGAACTGTTTTTATCAAGTTATTTTTGTCAAACAGAAAGTCATTCTAATTTTAAGCTTGCAGAAAAAATACCAGGTAAAACTACAAAAATATTTTGTGAATTAGCAAAAGAATTACAAATAGTATTAATAATTTCATTATTTGAAAAAAAAACTTACGGTTTCTATCATAATACTAGTATCGTTATTAATGAAAAAGGTAAAATTTTATCTAAGTATAGAAAAATGCATATTCCAGATGATCCAGGTTATTATGAGAAATTTTATTTCACTCCTGGCGATTTAGGTTTTAAATCTGTAAAAACTAAGTTTGGTAAAATTGGACCTTTGATATGTTGGGATCAGTGGTTTCCTGAGGCTGCAAGATTGACTGCACTAAAAGGTGCACAAATAATTTTTTACCCTACTGCTATTGGTTGGCATCCTAAAGAAAAAAGGAAATTTGGAAAAACTCAATTAAACTCTTGGATCACAATGCAAAAATCTCACGCAATTGCAAACGGTACTTACGTCGTTGCAGTAAATAGAGTTGGTGTTGAAAAAAAAGGAAATAAAAAAATAGAGTTTTGGGGAAACTCAATGATTATTGATCCAAGTGGAGAAATAATTGGAGAACTGGGCAATAAAAAAGAGGAAATATTAATCCGTGAAATAGATTACAAAAAAATTGATACCACTAGAGAACATTGGCCCTTTTTAAGAGATAGAAGAATCGACTTTTATAAAGGCATACTAAAAAATCCTGTAGATGAGTGAGGAGCTTAAAAAATTCAGGATGCCTGCTGAATGGGAACCTCAAAAATCAGTTTGGATTGCTTGGCCATATAATAAAAATGATTGGCCAGGTTTATATAGATTTATTCCTAAAGTAATTTTAGAAATTATATTTATCATTTCAAAAAGTCTTAAAGTTAATTTGATTGTTAACAAAAAAATAACAAATATTAAAAAGCTAATAAATTCTAATAAAATCACTAATATCAAATTTCATAATATTAAAACTGATAGAATATGGTTAAGAGACTCCGGGCCAATATTTATAACAAATAGAAAAGAAAATAAAAAAATGATTTTGAATTTTGGTTTTAATGGATGGTCAAAATACAGTAATTACAAAAATGACAATAAAATCAATGAAAATATCAGTAAAATTTCTAATTTGGAAAAGATTGATCCAATAATTAAAAAAAATGGAAAAACTAAAAAAATAATAATGGAAGGAGGTGCATTTGATATAAATGGTTCAGGATCAATTCTATTAACTGAGGAGTGTTTACTGAGCAAAACTCAGGAAAGAAATAAAGATTTTATCAAAAAAGATTACGAGGAACTATTTAGAAGATATTTAAATATAAAAAACTTTATATGGCTTAAAAAAGGGATTGCAGGTGATGATACACACGGACATGTTGATGACATAACAAGATTTGTCTCTAGAAATACGATTATGACTGCGATTGAGACTAATAAGAAAGATAAAAATTACAAAAACTTAAGTGAAAATTTGAAAATTTTAAAAGAAAGTAAAAATGAGAAAGGGAAAAAATTTAAAATTATAAAGGTGCCTATGCCATCGCCTATCTATATCAAGAACACAAGAGTTCCCGCAAGTTATTTGAATTTTTATATTTGTAATAAAAAAGTACTACTTCCAATATTTAAAGTTAAAGAAGATGTTATCGCCATTAAAATATTCAAAAACTTTTTTAGAAAAAAGAAAGTTCAAACAGTTGATTGCAGTAAATTGATATGGGGATTTGGGGCTATTCACTGCATGACCCAACAAGAACCTAAAATTTAGTTAGGCTGCTTTTAATGTACCTAATAGTAGTCTAAAAGGTATAAGCATAACTAAGGCAACAAAAATTTTAACTGCTAAATCTCCAAGTGAAAGAGTGGTCCAAGGTATTCCTGTTCCATAAAATGATATCGAGAAGAACAGAAAAGTATCTACTGTTGAGCCAATTAAAGAGGATGTTAGAGGAGCTATGTACCATTTTCTTTTTCTCAACTGATCAAAAATTTGAACGTCTAAAAGTTGGGCGATTATAAATGCCGTCCCTGATCCTATCGCAATTCTTATTGAGATGAGATCAGTAAAATTTGTCGAGAATACTAATGTAAACAAAATTCCTATAGTAAAACCAATATATACAATCTTTCTAGCCACAATTTTTCCAAAAGATCTATTGGCCAAGTCTGTAATTAAAAAGGCAATGGGATAACTAAAAGCACCATAAGTTAATAACTCTTCTAAACCATAATAGTTAATTGGGAACTGAACTAAGTAGTTTGAAGCCAAAACTACAACCCCCATAATAAATGAGAGTAACAAAAATAATTTATTCATCAGGCGTTTTTAGATTGGATTATTTTTTTTTGAAATGGTGACTTAATCAAAAGGTTTTTTTTTAATTTTTTCAATCTTGGTGATAAATTTTTATTTTTTACAGTCTTTAAAAATTCATCGAAGCTACCTTTTTTATCAACTGATCTTACCCCAGCATTACTGACTGTCAATTTTAAACTTCTTTTTAAAAGTTCACTGGTGAACTTAACTTTTTTTAAATTTGGTAAAAATCTTCTTTTTGTCTTATTGTTAGCGTGACTAACATTATGACCTTTCATTGGAATTTTCCCAGTAAGTTCACATTTTTTTGACATAATAAACCGACTATATAAGATTAGAAAATGCTTGCGTCAAGTTTATAAAATTTGAATCTTATTTTTTTCCTATAATTTCTGAGAAATTCTTAACACCGTCTTTTATCAGTAATTCTTTAAGCTCTTTTTTAATTAAATTTACAATATTAGGGCCTCTATAAACCATTCCTGTGTAAAGTTGAACATAATTGGCACCAGCTAAAAATTTTTCATAAGCGCTTTTTCCTGAATCAACTCCACCAACACCTATAATTTTAATTCTTCCTTTGAGAATTTTGTAAAATTTATTAATTAAATTAGTAGATTTTTCCTCAATTGGTTTTCCAGATAGACCCCCTTTTTGATGCTTTTGTATATTATTTAAACTATCCCTAGTTGAGTCTGAAGTATTTGAAATAATAACAACCTCAATGTTATTATTTAATAATACATCTGAAATGTTATTAATTTCTTTATCTTCTATATCAGGAGAAACTTTTACTGCTAATGGAATTGTTGAATTTAATTCTTTTTTTTCATTCTCTATTTCTTTTAGCAATTTATTTAATTTTGATTGATCATGAAAATTTCGTAGATCTTCAGTATTTGGTGAAGAAATATTTATAGTAATATAATCAGCAACATTATGGAAGGTTTTAAAACACTTTAAATAGTCCTCAAGTCTATTTTCAGAATCTTTATTTGGTCCAATATTTATACCTAGTAAACCAATTTGTTTATTAGATTTAATTCTACGGACTATATTTTCTGCACCAGAGTTATTAAAGCCAAGTCTATTTATTAATGCCTCATCCTCTTCTAATCTAAATACTCTGGGTTTAGGATTTCCGTGTTGCTTTAAAGGAGTTATAGTACCTACCTCTACAAATCCGAACCCCAATTTAAATAATGAATTATATACTTCAGCATTTTTATCAAAACCTGCTGCCATACCAATAGGATTTTCTAATTTTTTATTAAATAATTTTGTTTCAAACAAGGGATTATTTTTTTCACGATCTAAAATATTTGGAATAAAATTAAATTTTAGGGATTTTATAGCCAAATTATGGGCTGTCTCTGGATCTAATTTAAAAATCAAAGATCTTAAATTTGAAAACATCATTTTACTCTTTTTTGTATAAGATCTTTTGTTTCTTGGACACCAAAAAAACTTATAAAAAATCCCATTCGTGGTCCATTTTGGTCACCGAAAACGACTTCATAAATTAATTTAAACCAGTCTCTTAAATTTTTCGAGTATCCATTCTCTTTACCAGTTGAATAAATTAATGTTTGGATATCCTCCGGTGACATTTCATCATTACAATTATCTAATGTACTAACCAAAGCCTTAAGTGCAATTTTTTCATCATTATTTGGTATTTTATATTTTTTTTGTTTTTTTATGACATCGTTAAAATATTTAATTGCATATCCTACTAAATCATTAAAAATTGGATAATCTTTTTCCTCAATATCTTTTTTATATTTCTTTACAAATTTCCATAGAAGCTCTTTATTATCAGCATTACTTGTTTCAACAAGATTTAAAAGCATTGAAAAGGACATTATCATTTTTTCTTCAGGAACTTTACTATCATGTACATGCCATACAGGATTCATTAACAACTTGAAATCATCTTGATTTTTCGCCTTATCTAATAATTCTAGATATTCATCAACAGTTTTTGAAACAATTTCTTTATAAAGTTTTTTAGCTCTTTTAGGATTTTGATACATATATAAAGAAAGACTTTCTGGTGAAGCATATTTTAGCCATTGATCAATCGTAATTCCATTTCCCTTTGATTTAGAAATTTTCTCCCCTTTTTCATCTAAAAATAATTCATAAGCGAATCCAGATGGGTTTATTTTTCCTATTAATTTTATTATTTTTGAGGATAAAATTGCACTCTCAATAAGATCTTTTCCATACATCTCAAAATCTACATCTAAAGCATACCATCTCATTGCCCAATCTACTTTCCATTGAAGCTTGCAATTGCCATCTAGAATACTCACCTCTAAATCTTTCCCATTATTATCAAAAATTATTATCGATTTATCTTTATTTATTTCTTTCATCGGAATTTCTAAAACATGACCTGTATCGGGACAAATAGGTAAAAAAGGACAATATGTTTTCTGACGCTCCTTTCCCAAGGTTGGCAATATGATATTCATAATTCCATCATAATTTTTTAAAATTTCTTGAAGTGATGAATTAAAAAAACCTGACTTATAGAGTTTTGTTGAACTTTTAAAACTATATTTAAAGTTAAAATTATCTAAAAAATTTTTAAGCATTTGATTATTGTGCTCTCCAAAACTATCAAATTTTTTAAAAGGATCTGGAACTTTAGTTAGCGGTTTATGTAAGTTTTCTTCAAGCAAATCTTTATTCGGTACATTATCTGGAACTTTTCTAAGTCCATCCATATCATCAGAAAAAGTAATAATTTCAGTAGGAAGATCGGTAAGATGTTTCAAGGCATTAACAACCATTGAGGTCCTAGCAACTTCACCAAAAGTTCCTATGTGAGGAAGTCCACTAGGGCCATAACCTGTTTGTAGAGTAATTTTACCTTTTTTTTCTATTATGGACTTTCTTTCTCGAAGCATTTTTTTTGCCTCAACAAAAGGCCATGCACTTGTTTTGTCTAAATTTTCTTTTTTTATCATTAATAAACTTAATAAATTCTATAAATTACGAACAACTTAATTCTTATAGAGTTGAAATTTATTTACCATAAAATAATGTTCTTTCAAAATGTCTAATTATAAAACTGTTTTTTTCACACTTGGAATTCTGCAAATAATACTCGGAATTTTTATGTTCATTCCAGTTGGTGTGCAATTTTTATATAATGAAATTGACTCCTCCTTTTTTGGTGCTTCAATAGTAACAATTATTTTTGGAACTTTATTTTTTTTATCAAACCTAGATCACAATAAAAAATTAAATCTTCAGCAGGCTTTTTTATTAACTGCTTTGTCTTGGTTAAGTATTGCTATATTTGGTTCACTTCCATTTTTGTTCTCAAGTATTAATTTTTCATTTACGAATGCATTTTTTGAGAGCATGTCTGGTATCACTACTACAGGCTCTACTATTATTTCTAACCTTGAGGATATGCCAAGAAGTATTTTATTATGGAGAGCATTACTTCAGTGGTTGGGTGGCATTGGTATCATTGTGATGGCAATCACATTGATGCCGATAATGAATGTTGGTGGTATGCAACTTTTTAAAATTTCAAATAATGACTCATCTGAAAAAATTCTACCTAAATCAAAAGAAATAGCATTAAGATTAATACTTGTTTACACAACACTAACAATATTTTGTGCAACGTCTTACAAAATCTTTGGGATGAATTTCTTCGATAGTATAACTCACTCTATGACTACAATAGCTACTGGTGGATTTTCGAACTATAATGAGTCGTTAGGTTTCTTTAATAGTAGATTTATCGAAAGTTCTGCAATAATTTTCATATTATTAGGGAGTATTCCTTTTATTTCCTACATAAAATTTTTAAATGGAGATAGAGAAATCTTTTTCAAAGATATACAAATCAAAACATTTTTAAAAATAGTCTTTTTTTCAATAGTAATTTTATCGATTTATCTGAATTTTAATGGGTCAATTAAATTTGATTTTATTGCAGTGTTATTTAACGTAATTTCAATATTAACTGGTACAGGTTATGTTAACGCTCAATTTGATAGTTGGGGAAGTTTTTCACTCGTATTATTCTTAATATTAATGTTTATAGGTGGTTGCGCAGGTTCGACAACATGTGGTGTTAAAATATTTAGAATCCAAATTTTATACTCTTTTGTGATTAACAATTTAAAGAAAATTATTTATCCAAAAGGAGTTTTTATTCTTAAGTATGATCAAAACCCAATCGATAATAAATTTATTTCGTCAATAATTTCTTTTATTTACTTATATCTAATTATATTTTTTCTTCTGGCTGTTATGCTATCTTTAACTGGACTAGATTTTGTGACTTCAATTTCTGGAGCAGCTACATCAATATCCAATGTTGGACCAGGTTTAGGGTCAACTATAGGTCCCAATGGGGATTTTTCCTCAATACCAAACATATCAAAATGGATATTGTGTTTAGGAATGATTTTAGGAAGACTAGAATTATTTGCAATATTGGTTTTATTTTTACCCTCATTCTGGAGAAATTAAATTATGAAAAATATTAATATTTTTTTTGAAAAAAAACCTTTAAAGATGATTTGTTTAGGATTTTCATCTGGGCTTCCAATATTACTGGTTTTTTCAACCCTTTCGGTTTGGCTCGTTAAAGCAGGAATAAGCAGAAGCACTGTAACATTATTCAGCTGGGCAGGATTTGCGTATGCATTTAAATATCTATGGTCACCACTTGTAGATAATTACAAATTACCAATCTTCAAAAAATTTGGTCACAGAAGAAGCTGGCTCTTATTTTCTCAATTTTTAATTATTACTGCATTAATATTAACTGCATTTACAGATCCCAAAGAAAGTCTTTTTTTTACTGCTTTATTCATTACAATTCTAGCTTTTTTTAGTGCAACTCAAGATATTCTAATTGATGCTTTTAGAATTGAGTCTGCTCCACAATCTTTGCAAGGTCCGTTATCATCTATGTATATCGCTGGTTATAGAATTGCAATGCTTGTCGCAGGTGCTGGAAGCTTATGGTTAGCATCCTTTTTTGGGACAGAGATCTATGACCAAAATGTATGGAAAAAAGTTTATTTAATTATGTCTTTGTTCATGTTTGTTGGGGTTTTTGCAACTTTCATCTCAGATGAGCCAAAATTAAAAAGAAATTTAAATTCTGACAATCATGTAAAATTTCTAATAACTATTTTTATTGCTGTCATAGGTTTTATTTATTTATACTCAGTTATAGATAGCCCTTTTGAAAAAAAAGATGTTTTAATAAATTTTTTATTTTCATTATCACGATTAATAATCTGTTTTTTTTTTTCGTATTTGATAATTTCTTTACTTATATTGATTCAATTTGCTCCCAAAAATAAAATTTCAAAGAGTTATATGGGTCCAATTTTAAATTTTATTCAAAGATATGGAAAATTTGCATTTTTAATACTTATTTTAATTTCGCTATATAGAATTGCTGATATCGTAATGGGGGTTATGGCAAATATATTCTATTTAGAAAAAGGTTATAAAATTTCAGACATTGCAACTTATTCAAAATTTTTCGGGGTTTTTGCTACAATATTTGGTGGATTTGTTGGAGGTTATTGCTCATACAAATTTGGTACAATGAAATGTTTATTCTTTGGTGCCTTAATTGCTGCTTTAAGTAATTTGTTGTTTGCATGGTTAGCAGTATCTCCAATCAGCATTAACTTTTTAATTGCGGTGATAACAGCTGATAACATATCTAGTGGATTTGCTGGAGCTGCCTTTGTAATTTATTTATCGGGCTTAACTTCAATAAAGTTTACTGCAACACAATATGCTTTGTTCAGCTCTATCATGTTGTTTTTACCCAAGTTAATTGCGGGGTATGCTGGTAGCTGGGTTGATATTATGGGATATCCATATTTTTTTTCTTTAACTGCTCTTTTAGGATTACCTGTTCTCATTTTGATTATTTGGATCAGTAAAGTGGCACCAGTAAAAAATTGAATGAGATACAATTTCTTAAATACATCTATATCTAACTTATATACTAAACCATCTAGTAAGGCAGAGGTTAGTTCTCAGATAATATACGGAGAAAAATTTAAAATATTATCAAAGAAAAAAAGTTGGGTAAAAATTAAAACTAGTTATGACAACTATGTAGGCTTTATAAAAAATAATAATTTTAAGAAAAAATTTAAACCAACAAAAAAAGTTTATAAGTTGAAAGCAAAAATTTACAAAAAAGTAAAAAAAAAATTTTTACCAACTAATCGATTTTTATATTTTGCTTCAGGAATATCTGTAATTGGTAAAAATAAAACTTTTATCCAATTTGAAGATAATAAATGGTTAAAAAATAAGGATTTAAGAGAAATTACACATTTTGAAAAAAATTATAAAAAAATTTTAAGATTATTTCTAAATTCTAAATATAAATGGGGTGGTAAGACAGCTGACGGTATTGATTGTTCCGCATTAATACAAATATACTATTATTACAATAGAACTTTTTTTCCTAGAGATACAAAAGATCAAGTGAAATATTGTAAAAAAAAAATAAGTAAAAATTTGTCAGAGGGAGATATCGTCTTTTGGAAAGGACATGTTGGAATGTGTCTGAATAAACATCAATTTATTCATGCTTATGGTCCCAGAAAAAAAGTTGTAATAATGCCAACAAAATTTACTATTATGTTGATTGATAAAACAGCTAAATTACATGTTATAAAAATTAGTAATATTAAAAAATATTAATTTCTTCCAAAATCAGGTTTGCTAGTATCTTGTTTTAATTTAACAATTTTAAATCTTACTTTCTTAGTTTGAGTTAATTTTTTAATAACTGATTTACTATTACCTGAGATGATGTCTCTTTTAAAAGAATGAAGATTTTTCACAAAAATATCAATTGCTTTTGATACATTTGTTTTATTATTAAAAAAAATATCTCTCCACATTATTTCATTTGATGCGGCTATTCTTGAAAAATCTCGCAAGCCACCTGCGCTGTATTTAATTAAATTGTATCTCAGTTTTTTTTCAAACTCTTGTGCAGATTTTACGAGATTATAAGCAATTAAATGCGGCAAATGACTTGTCATTGAAAAAATCTTATCATGTTTTTTAGAATCCATTACAACCGTTTTAGAGCCTATCTTTTTCCAGAAAGATCTTAAAAAATTTAAATGTTTAATATTAGTTTCTTTATCTTTTATTAAAACACACCATTTATTTTCGAATAAATCTTCTTTCCCATTTTCAGGCCCGCTAACCTCAGACCCTGCAATAGGGTGACTTGAAGTCCAGAATATTTTTTTTTTTAAATTTTTTTTAATTATTTCATTAGATTTTAATTTTGCTGAACCAACGTCCGTAATTATATGATCAGATGAAAGATAATCATTTATTTTTAAAATTATTTTTTTATATTCACTCATTGGTGTACAAAAAATAATAAAACCTGTATATGGTACTACATCCTTAAATTTTTTTACAATGGTACCTTTTAATTTAAGTTTTTTTATTTTTTCAATGTTTTTTTTTGATTTTTCGTAAATGAAAATTTTTTTTGAAATTTTTTTTTTGGAAATTTTTCTGACCAAAGATGAACCTAGTAGACCACAGCCAATAATCAATATATTTTTCATCTTTTAAATATACTTTCAGCTGCTTTCATAAATTTTATATTATCAGTTTTTGAACCCACTGTTAATCTCAACATATTTTTTATTTTGTACCCATCCTCTGTGGATCTTAAAATTATTCCTTTATTCTTTAGTTTTTCATAAAAATATTTAGCTTTAATTCTACATTTTGAAAAATCCAAAAGTAAAAAATTAGCTGAAATTTTATTAGAATTAATTTCATAGTTTTTCAAAAAATTTTTTATTTTTTTTGCATAAAAAACGTTATGGCTGATTGAACGAGATATAAATTTATTATCTTTAAGAGACTCTACTGCTGCTTTTTGTGCTACCTCGTTAACATTAAATGGAGGTTTAATAATGTTAAGGGAATTTATAATTTTTTTTGACCCATATCCCCATCCTATTCTTAATGACGATAATCCATAAATTTTTGAGAATGTCCTTAAAATAAAAACATTCTCTTTTTTTTTAAATAAATCTAAACCTGATTTGTAATCTTGATTTTTCATATATTCTGCATAAGCATCATCTACTACAAGTAAAATATCTTTTTTAAGTTTTTTTCTTAATTCAATAAGTTCAATTTTAGTCAAATAAGTTCCTGTCGGGTTATTTGGATTTGCTAAGAAAACAATTTTAGTTTTTTTTGTGACTTTTTTAATTATTTCTGAAATTGAGATTTTGTAATTTTTTTCTTTAGCAAATATTACTTTTGCACCTACTATTTTTGAATAAATTCTGTACATTAAAAAACTAAATTGGGGAACAATTACTTCATCTTTTGGTCTTAAAAATAATTGACATAACATCTGAATAACCTCATCAGACCCAGCCCCACAAATAATTCTGTCTTTATCGCATTTAAATTTCTTTGAGATTTGAGACCTGAGCACCTTGGATTTTCCATCTGGATATCTAAAGAAATTAAGGTTTTTACTTGATATTATTTTTTTTACTTTGGAACTCATACCAAGAGCGGACTCATTAGCTGATAATTTAACAACCTTTTTCAAATTACCAACGCTAGATTTACCTGGCTCATAAGCATCAATATTGAATTTTTTAAATCTCATAATATTTTCTTTTTTTTTAATTTTTATGCTCTTTATAGATAAATTAAGATTTTTTTATATAGTTTAAGTTAAAATATATTAAAATTGACATAGCTCAAAACTTCTTGTACAAAATTTCTGCGCTGATTTATCTGAATTGCGAGCGCTATAAAAAAACCGCTAAAAAAGTTTTTTTCTCACAATTCAATTTTCAGCAATAATTATGAATATAAGAGAAAATATAAAATCATTAATAATTGAAAAACCACTTAGGTTAGACTGTGGTCAAACTATTAGCAAATTTCCTCTAGCATACGAGACCTACGGTAAATTAAATGAAAATAAAGATAATGCAATTTTGGTATTTCACGCCTTAACAGGTGATCAATTTGTAACAGGTGTAAATCCCATAACCAAAAAGGATGGGTGGTGGTCTTATGCGGTAGGCCCAAAGAAATCTATCGACACAGATAAATATTTTGTAATTTGTGCTAATGTGATTGGTGGTTGCATGGGGTCTTTTGGTCCAAGTCACGAAAATCCTGAAACAAAAAAAATATATGGTACAGATTTCCCAGTTATTACTATTAATGATATGGTAAACGCCCAAGTAAATTTATTAGATTTTTTTAATATTAAAAAACTTTTTTCTGTAGTTGGTGGATCAATGGGAGGAATGCAGGTCTTACAATTTGTGAGTAATTTTCCAGACAAGGCTAAAACAGCTGTCCCTATTGCTTGTACGTCTAGCCATTCAGCACAAAATATTGCATTCAATGAACTTGGTAGACAAGCAATAACTGCTGATCATAATTGGATGGATGGAAAATATAACTCTAAAAGTACGTTGCCAGATAAAGGATTAGCTGTAGCAAGAATGGCCGCTCATATTACCTATTTATCTAAAAAGGGGCTTCAAGAAAAATTTGGTAGGAAACTCCAGGAAAGAGATGATCTTAAATTTGGATTTGATGCTGATTTTCAAATAGAAAGTTATTTACGTTATCAAGGTTCAGTATTTGTAGATAGATTTGATGCTAACAGTTATCTTTATATAACTAGAGCAATGGATTATTTTGATTTGGTTAAACAATTTGATGGTAATCTATCAAACGCGTTCAAAAAAACTAAAACAAAATTTTTTATTATGTCATTCACATCAGATTGGCTTTATCCAACTCAAGAGAATAAAGATATAGTTATTGCATTAAACGCAATTGGTGCAAATGTGGGTTTTGTTGAAATAGAGTCTGATAAAGGACATGACTCCTTTTTGCTTGAGGTTCCAGATTTTTTAAATTCTCTCAAAAATTTTTTAGATAAATCTTACATAGAAAGTAGTAATGAAAGCTGAATATAATTTTATTGCAAATATAATAGAAAAAAACTCAACTGTATTGGATGTTGGTTGTGATGATGGAACTTTAATGGAATTTTTGAAAAAAAATAAAAATGTGGACATAAGAGGAATTGAAATTTCTAAAGAAAAAGTTCAAATATGTATAGCTAAAGGATTGACAGTTATTGAGGGTAATGCAGAGCTTGATTTAAAGCAATTTCCAAAAAATTCTTTTGATTATGTTGTTTTAGGGCAAACACTGCAAGCTTTTATAAATCCAGAAATTGTCATTAAGGAACTTTTAAGAGTTGGCAAAAAAGCCATAGTAACTATTCCAAATTTTGGAAATTGGAAAGTGAGGTTAGACTTACTTTTTAAAGGGACTATGCCAATTACAAGTTCACTACCTCATGAATGGTATAACACACCAAATATTCATATGTGTACTATTAAAGATTTTGTAAGATTTTCAGAGACTATAAATTTTAAAATTGTTAAATCTTTAGCGCTAATAGATAAAAATATTTCAAATATAAGTAAATCAAACATTTTTTTGAAAAATTTATTTGGCGAGCTTGGAATATTTTTAATTGAAAATAAATGAAAATACAAATTATTAAATGTCTTCAAGATAATTATAGTTACCTAATAATTGATGAAAATAATCAATCTGCTTGTATAGTTGACCCAAGCGAATCTAGACCAATAATTGATTTTATAGATAATAACGGAATTAATCCAAAATACATTCTTAATACCCATCACCATCATGATCATATTGGTGGTAATCTTGAACTGAAAAAAAAATATAATTGTAATGTTATTGGATTTGAAGATGATAAAGATCGAATTCCAGGAATAGATGTTCTTGTAGAAAATAATCAAATCTGGCAAAAAGACAACTTTGAGGCAAAAATTTATCATACCCCGGGTCATACATCGGGCCATATTGCTTTTCATTTTTTTAAAGAAAAAATAATTTTTACTGGTGATACTTTGTTTTCTTTAGGTTGCGGTAGGATCTTCGAGGGAACTTATGAGCAAATGTTTAACTCTTTAAAAATATTCAAAAAATTGCCTAAGGATACTCTGATTTATTGTGGTCATGAGTATACTCTAAAAAATTCTGAATTTTGTGTATTCAATGATCCAGATAATTTGAAGCTAAAAGAAAAAATTTTAAAGATTAAGAATAATCTAAAAGTTAATTCACCAACTATTCCCTCTGTTTTGGATGATGAATTAGAGTGTAATATATTTTTAAAAGCTGAGGATATTGAGACTTTTTCAAAACTGAGAGATTTAAAGGATAATTTTTGATTTATTGAGCTTGACTAAAGTTTCGCTCAGATTATATTCCGATTATTAAAAATTGAAATCCTTATGTCTTATGCAGTAATACAAACTGGTGGAAAACAATACAAAGTAGTGTCAGGTGAAATCCTAAAAATTGAGAAACTGCCAAATTCGAAACCGGATACTAAAATAGAATTTAAAGAAATTTTAGCTTACGGAAATGAAAAAGAGATCGAAATCGGCTCTCCTATGGTGCAAGGTGCGAAAGTTGAAGCAAACCTGATAAAAAATAGTAAAAACAGAACTATTCTAATTTTTAAAAAAAGACGAAGACAAAATTCAAGAAGAAAGAATGGTCATAGACAACAATATTCTATGATCAGAATAAATAAAATTTTTTCAAAAGATGGTAAGGTTTTATCTGAGGCAAAGGAGCTTTCTAAAGTAACAAAAACAGTAGCAAAGGATACAAAAGAAAATAAAAAATAAGGTAGAGTTATGGCAACAAAAAAAGCAGGTGGATCATCAAGAAATGGACGTGACAGTGCTGGTAGGAGACTTGGTGTGAAAAAATACGGTGGAGAAACCGTGGTGCCAGGAAACATAATCGTAAGACAAAGAGGAACAAAAATTTTTCCCGGTGAAAACGTTGGTATGGGTAAGGACCACTCAATTTTTTCTGTTATTAAGGGCAAAGTTGTTTTTAAAAAAACTAAATCAGATAGAACTTTTGTTTCTGTAAAACCCAATTAATAGTACAACTTAAAATAGCGTTGTATTATGAAATTCTTAGATCAAGTAAAAATTTATATTAAAGCAGGGAACGGTGGAGATGGTTCTCCTAGTTTTAGAAGAGAAAAATTTATTGAATTTGGTGGACCAGATGGCGGTGACGGTGGAAAAGGAGGTTCTGTTATTTTAAAGGCTGAACAAAATTTAAATACATTGATTGACTTTAGATATCAGCAACATCACAAAGCTCAAAGAGGTGAAAATGGTTCAGGTCAAAATCGTACAGGAAAAAGTGGAGAGGATTTAATACTTAAGGTTCCTCTGGGAACTCAAGTCCTTGAAGAGGACAATAAAACACTGTTATATGATTTCACCAAAATTGGAGAGAAGTTCATTGTTGCTTCTGGAGGAAAAGGAGGTTTGGGTAATACAAGATTTAAAAGTTCAACTAATAGAGCGCCAAGAAAATATACTAAAGGTATGGTGGGTGAAGAGTTTACAATTTGGCTTCAATTAAAAACTATTGCTGACATTGGCATTATAGGATTACCAAATGCAGGTAAGTCAAGTTTATTAGCAGCTATAACAAATGCAAATCCGAAGATTGCTAATTATCAATTTACCACTTTAAATCCAAATCTTGGTGTTGCAAGTTATGATGATAAAGAAGTTACACTAGCAGACATACCTGGTTTAATAGAAGGAGCGCATGAGGGAACTGGCCTTGGTACAAAATTTTTAAAACATATCGAGAGGTGTAAATCTCTTTTGCATTTGATAGATATTACAAATGATGATTTAAAAAAATCTTACAACCAAGTCAAAAAAGAACTTCGAAATTATAGTAAGGATCTTATCAAAAAAAAGGAATTGATTGTTTTAAATAAAATAGATTTATTAGACAAAGATACTGTTCAAGAAACAGTCAGAAGTTTTTCGGAAGATAAAAATTGTGAGGTTTTAACCTTGTCAACATTAGAAAAAGATTCAATATCTAAAGTTAAGGCTAAACTTATTTCATATGTCTCTTAAAAATTCAAAAATAATTGTAGTTAAAATTGGATCTTCTTTGATAGTTGATAATAACAAAAAAATAAGAAAAAAATGGTTACTAAGCTTTGCCAAAGATATAAAAACTTTAAAATCTAAAAATCAGCAGGTTGTTATAGTAAGTTCTGGAGCTATAGCTCTTGGTTGTAAGAAAATGAATTATAGTAAATCAAGTTTAAAACTAGATAAAAGTCAAGCAATAGCCTCTATAGGACAAATAGAGTTGATGAATTTATTTTCAGAAACTTTTTCTAAGTATAAATTAAATATTTCCCAAATTCTACTTACTTTAGAGGATACTGAAGAACGTAGAAGATCAATAAACGCAAAAAGAACTTTTGAAAATTTATTTCAGCTTAATTATATTCCTATAGTAAATGAAAATGACACTATTGCTACATCAGAAATAAAATTTGGAGATAATGACAGATTAGCCTCTCGAGTGGCTCAAATTACCAATGCAGATACATTAATTTTATTATCAGATGTTGACGGTCTGTATACAAAAAATCCCAAAAATTTTAAAGATGCAAAGTTGATTAAAAATATTTCTAACATCAAAAAGGATTTAAATAATATCGATATTAGGGGAAGAACAGAATTCGGAAGTGGAGGTATGGATACTAAAATTGAAGCCGCAAGAATATGTAATTTAGCTGGTTGCAATATGGTAATAGCAAATGGACTATATTTAAATCCAATTAATCAAATAGAAAAGAAAAAGAATTCTACATGGTTCATCTCTGAAGTTCCAAAATTAGATGCCAGAAAAAAATGGATTATTAGCTCCGTTTCACCAAAAGGGGAGCTAGTCATTGATGATGGTGCCAAGAAAGCATTAATAAATGGAAAAAGTCTATTGGCAGCTGGAATTAAGAAGGTTAATGGTGATTTTAAAAAAGGTGATCATATAAAAATTTTAGATAATAAGCGTAAAGAATTTGCTAGAGGCTTGAGTTCGTTTTCATCAAATGAGATAAATAAAATTTTAGGATGCCATTCAAATGAGATTAAAAGGATACTTGGCTATATTTCAAAATCTGAAGTGGTCCACAAAGACGATATGGTAAAACTATGATAAAAAAAATGTTAACCGATATTGGAAAAAAATCAAAAAGCGCCTTGTCTCATCGTGTAGATACTAAAAAGAAAAATAAAGTTTTAATAGACTACTGTACACTTATTAGAAAAAATCAAAAATCAATCCTCACTGCTAATAAGAGAGATATAAATAGATCATTATATAAGGGTATTAAAAAAAACTTAATTGATCGTCTTATTTTAAATGAAAAAAAAATAGATAGTATTATTAGTTCAATAAAATCTGTAATAAAACTTAAAGACCCAACCAATAGAGTTTTAGAAAAATGGAAGAGACCAAATGGGTTAAATATTTCTAAGGTTTCAATTCCAATAGGAATAATTGCTGTTATTTATGAGAGTAGGCCAAATGTTACATCAGATGTCGCATCATTATGCTTTAAATCCGGAAACCCAGTTATTTTAAGAGGTGGATCAGAAGCTTTTTTTTCAAATAAAATTTTGTCAAAGCTCTTTAGAGACTCTTTAAAAAAAAATAATATTAATGAAAATTTTGTTCAATTTATTGATTCCACCAACAGAAATATTGTTGATTTTTTACTGAGTAAAATGGAAGAATATATTGATGTGGTTATTCCTAGAGGAGGAAAGAATTTAGTAAAAAAAGTGCAGAAGCTATCCAACTTACCAGTGATTGGTCATTTGGAAGGAATATGTCATACTTATGTTGATAAGAACGCAAACATAAATATAGCAAAAAAAATCATTTTTAATGCGAAATTAAGGAATACAGCGATTTGTGGTGCTACTGAAACGATTTTAATTCATCAAAAAATTTTAAAAAGATCGTGTAACATAATTTTGAAATATTTAGAAGATCATGGATGCAAAATTATTGGAGATAATAAAATTAAAAAAAATTATAAAGGAAAGATTATTCGAGCTACTAATAAAGATTGGTCGAAAGAATATTTATCAGCTACAATTTCTGTAAAATGTGTCACTGATATAAATGATGCAATCAATCATATAAATAAATACGGTACAATGCACACTGACTCGATTATTACCACAAGTAAAAAATCAGCAAAAAAATTTTTGAATGAAGTTAAAAGCTCAATTGCCATGCATAATACTTCAACTCAATTTGCAGATGGTGGAGAATTTGGTTTTGGTGGTGAAGTTGGTATTTCAACTAACAAGCTTCCTCCTAGAGGTCCTGTTGGACTTAACCAGTTAGTTTCTTATAAGTACCAAATAACGAGTGATGGAAGAATAAGGAAATAATTTGAGAATTAAAAGTAAAATTGGAGTTCTTGGTGGATCGTTTGATCCTGCTCATAAAGGCCATTTAGCAATATCCAAAAAAGCTGTACAAACATATAAATTAAAAAAAATAATTTGGGCGATCACTTTAGAAAATCCTTTAAAGAAAAAAAATAATACAAGCATTTCAAAAAGAATTCGAACTTGTAAAAAGATTATAAAGTTAAATGACTTTATCAAAATAAAATTTTATGAAAATATAATAAAATCTAATAAAACTATCGACTTAATAAATTATTTAAAAAAGACTACCAAGTCTGAAATTTATTTTTTAATGGGAGCAGATAATCTTATCAATTTTCATAAATGGCATAAATGGAAAACTATTTCAAAAAAATGTAAAATTATAGTTTTTGACCGTCATGGGTATAAAAAAAAATCATTAAATTCAGTATCATACAAAAGATTAAATAAAAAAAGTTTAAAGTTTATTGAATTTAATAAAGTCAATATTTCATCTTCTCAATTAAGAAAAATTTGATAATGTAAACTAAATTAATGGATAAAATCTTAAGTTTAAAAAAAAACATTATTGAAATTTTAGATATAAATAAAGCTCAAGATATTGTAAGTATAGACTTAAAGGATAAAAGTTCTATGGCTGATTATATGATAATAGCTAGTGGTACTTCTTCTCGACATATACAGGCTTTATCGGAACAAGTTTTAGAAAAACTTAAAGATAGTGGAATAAAAGACTCTAAAATTGAGGGTAAAGATAGTAGTGAATGGAAACTAGTAGACGGTATTGATTTAATCATACATATTTTCCACCCTGAAAAAAGAAAGTTTTATGAACTTGAAAAAATGTGGTCTGAACTAATACCAAAGGAAAAGTTGATAATATGATAAAAAAAATAATACTAAATTTTTTAACTTATTTTTTAATTTTGTTTTTTCTTATTCAAAAAGCTATTTCCTCTGAAAGTGAAATTTATAAAAAAATTGATGTTTTTGGTGAAGTTTTAGAAAAAATTAATAAAGAATACGTAGATGAAATTAATCAATCTGACAGCATGGACTCTGCTATTAATGGTCTTTTGCAGTCTTTAGATCCATATTCTGGCTATATGTCTCCTGAAATTTTTAACGAGATGCAAACTGAAACAAGTGGAGAATTTGGGGGACTTGGAATAGAAGTTACAATGGAGTCAGGTGTCGTTAAAGTTATATCACCAATAGATGATACACCAGCATCTAAAGCTGGGATAAAAGCTGGAGATTATATTGTGAAAATTAATAACACCCAAGTACAAGGTAAATCTTTAAGCGAAGCAGTTGAATTAATGAGAGGACCTGTTGGTTCTGCAATTGATTTAACAATTCGAAGACGAGGAGAAAAAAAAGCTTTAACTTTCAACGTTACAAGAGAAATAATTCAAATTAAGTCAGTAAAAGCAGAATTATTAGAAAAGAATATTGGATATATAAGATTAACTTCATTTAATGAAAATAGTGCCGCACAAATTAAAAAAGAAATTAATAAATTTGAAAAAAATAAAAATTTAAAAGCTTATATTTTAGACTTAAGAAATAACCCAGGTGGGTTGCTTTCCCAAGCCATAAAAATCTCTGACTTTTTTCTAGATAATGGTGAAATAGTTTCTACTAAAAGTAGACAACCATCAGAAAATCGAAAATGGTTTGCAAAAAAGGGAGATCTTACAAAAGGAAAAACTCTTCTTGTTTTGATTAATTATGGTTCAGCATCTGCATCAGAAATTGTAGCTGGGGCTTTAAAAGATCATAAAAGAGCTATTATAGTTGGTGAAAATAGTTATGGCAAAGGATCTGTTCAATCAATTATTCCTCTCAAAAATAGAGGAGCTATAAGATTAACTGTAGCTAAATATTATTTACCATCGGGTGAATCCATTTCTGAGGTAGGTGTGTCACCCGATATTGAGATTGATGAAGAAAATGATGATTTTAAAATTAAAACAGAAACTGACAATCAATTAAATTACGCTGTTAAATTACTTAATGGCTGAAATTCAAGAAAGATTCAAAAACTTACCTTATAGAATGGGCGTGGGTATCATTGTTTTAAATAAAGAAAATAAAATTTTTGTAGCAAAAAGAATTGATAATCCAAAAAATTTTTGGCAAATGCCACAGGGTGGAGTTGATGAAGGTGAAGATTTTTTATCTGCTGCTTACAGAGAATTAGAAGAGGAAACTAGTATTAAAGATGTTAAGTTAATAACAGAGATCGATGAAATAACTACCTATGAATTACCCGATTATCTTTTGGGTAAAATTTGGAAGGGTAAATTTAAGGGACAAAAACAAAAATGGTTTATTATGAGATACCTTGGAACTGACGATGAAATTAATATTAATACTCCCAAACCTGAATTCTTAGATTGGAAATGGACAGATCTAGATTCAATCACTCAAATAGTCGTAAAATTTAAACTCGACGTTTATAAGACACTTCAGCAAAAAATTAAAGAATTATCAATTAATAGATTTTAGAACTTCTATTTTTTGATCAATCAGGAATTTAACCTGATCGTTTACTTTATCTCTTTTTATTTCTTCTTCAGCTTTTCTTAACATCTCATCTATTTTATTCTTTTCTATATCTTTTATATTGAAAATGGAACTTGTAAGAATTGATAAATTATTATTCTTAAATTCAATTATTCCATCTTCAACATAATATTTTTCTTCACCAGTTTTTGAGTAAACTTTAATTATACCAGGTTTTAAAAAAGAAATTATGGATATATGATCTTTAAGTATTCCCATCTCTCCCTCAAACGCAGGTACTACCACTTCAGTAACATCTTCTTTTGAAAGAAAAGATTTTTCTGGGTTTACCACTTCAAATTTAAATTCCTCACCCATTAAGCAGCATCTTTTTTCATTTTTTCAGCTTTTTCTACAGCTTCCTCTATAGTACCGACCATATAAAATGCTGCCTCTGGAAGTTGATCATACTCACCTTTACAGATTGCATCAAAACCTTTTATTGTAGATTCAAGATCAACGAGTTTACCTGGGGATCCCGTAAATACTTCGGCAACAAAGAAAGGTTGTGATAAAAATCTTTGAATTTTTCTTGCTCTAGCAACCACCAATTTATCTTCCTCAGATAGTTCATCCATACCTAAAATTGCTATTATATCTTGTAAAGATTTATACGTTTGAAGTATTTTTTGAACCTCTCTTGCAACCCTATAATGCTCATCACCAACTATTCTAGGATCAAGAATTCTTGAAGTAGAATCAAGAGGATCTACTGCGGGATAAATTCCAATTTCAGCGATCTGTCTTGAAAGTACTGTTGTTGCATCTAAGTGAGCAAATGATGTTGCTGGTGCTGGGTCAGTTAAATCATCAGCAGGAACATATATTGCTTGTACTGATGTAATAGATCCTTTATTTGTTGTTGTAATTCTCTCTTGAAGATTACCCATATCTGTTGCTAAAGTTGGTTGATATCCAACAGCAGAGGGGATTCTTCCTAGTAGAGCTGATACCTCCGAACCGGCTTGTGTAAATCTAAATATATTATCAACAAAAAATAAAACGTCTTGTCCTTCTTGATCTCTGAAATATTCAGCGACAGTCAAACCTGTTAATGCAACTCTTGCTCTTGCTCCTGGAGGTTCATTCATTTGACCATATACTAAGGCAGCTTTTGATCCTGCTCCCTCTTTTTTTATAACACCAGACTCTATCATTTCATGATAAAGATCATTTCCTTCTCTTGTTCTTTCACCAACACCAGCAAAAACAGAAAATCCTCCATGAGCCTTTGCAACGTTATTTATTAATTCCATAATTAAAACAGTTTTTCCAACACCTGCTCCTCCAAATAATCCAATTTTTCCACCTTTTGCATATGGGGCTAATAAGTCTATAACTTTAATACCAGTAACAAGAATTTCAGTTTCAGTTGATTGATCATTAAATTCTGGTGCCGCTCTATGGATTGGCCAATTTTCTTTTGTTTTAACATCTCCTCTTTCATCAATTGGTTCACCAACTACATTAATAATTCTTCCCAAAGTTTCTGGACCAACTGGAACTTTTATTGGAGCTTTTGTGTTTATTACTTCATCTCCTCTTTTTAATCCTTCTGTAGCATCCATAGCAATAGTTCTTGCAGTTGACTCGCCTAGATGTTGAGCGACCTCTAAAACTAAACGATTATTTCCATTTTTGCATTCTAATGCTGTTAAAATTTCTGGAAGTTCTCCCTCAAATTTAACATCTACTACTGCACCTATAACTTGTGTAATTATTCCTTTGCTCATAATTATAAACTCTCTGCTCCTGATATTATTTCTATTAGTTCTTTTGTAATTGCTGCTTGACGACTTCTATTATATTCAATAGTAAGTTTGTCAACCATTTCACCTGCGTTTCTGGTAGCATTATCCATAGCACTCATTCTTGCACCTTGTTCGCTAGCTGAATTCTCTAACATTGCTTTAAATATTTGTGTAGATATATTTTTAGGTAATAAATTGGTCAAAATCTCATCCTCATCAGGTTCAAATTCATAATTATCCTCTGATTTTTCCTTGTCATTAATATCTGTTTTTAACGGTATGATTTGTTGAGCTTGGGGTATTTGTGTAATAACATTTTTAAATTGATTAAAAAAAATTGTACAAATATCAAATTCATCTTTTTGAAACTTCTCAATAATTATTTTGCTTACTTTTTCAGCGTCAAAAAAATTGGCATTTTTTGAATTTTTAAATGAAATATTTTCAATTATTTTATCACCAAAAACTCTTTTTAATTGATCATTACCTTTAGAGCCTACAGTTATAATCTTTAATTCTTTACCCTCACTAGATAATCTAGAAAAATAACTTTTGGCTTTTTTAATAATATTAGAATTAAAGCCGCCACATAAACCTCTATCTGAAGTCATTACAACACACAAATGAATTTGATCTTTTCCTGTTCCAGATAAAAGCTTAGGGGCATTTTCTTTATCAG
Source organism: uncultured Pelagibacteraceae bacterium (assembly GCA_902615145.1). Classification (GTDB taxonomy): domain Bacteria; phylum Pseudomonadota; class Alphaproteobacteria; order Pelagibacterales; family Pelagibacteraceae; genus Pelagibacter. The sequence goes on from CACMNK010000001.1 coordinate 63,764, forward strand.
AAATTCCCTCCGACAAATTTAAGATTATATTATTCATTTTTTCAGAGTATGGCCTTCCTTTTTCTGCGCTATCTTGAGCCCTTTTAAGTTTAGCTGCAGCAACCATCTTCATAGCTTTAGTAATTTTTTGTGTAGACTTAACACTCGCAATTCTTTTTTTTAAATCATCTAAACTAGCCATAAATATTTTATGAATTAAATCTTTGTTTTAGCTGTTTTATTACTTCTACTAATTTTTGTTCAGAGTCTTCCTCAAGCTTACCTGAACTTAAAATAGACTCCACTATTTCTGGCTTTTCAGATTTACATTTTTCAATTATTTTATTTTCAAAATTTGCAATTTCTTTTAGCTCTATGTCATCTAGATAACCTTTAACACCACAAAATACTGAAATTACTTGCTCAGCCACAGTCATCGGAGAATATTGTTTTTGTTTAAGTAACTCTGTAAGCTTTGATCCTCTATTAAGTAGTTGTTGAGTTGATGCATCTAAGTCAGAGCCAAATTGCGCAAACGCTGCCATTTCTCTATATTGTGCCAATTCTAATTTCATTGAACCAGAAACTTTTTTCATAGCCTTTGTTTGTGCTGCAGATCCAACTCTTGAAACTGAGAGCCCTACGTTTATAGCTGGTCTTATACCTTGATTAAAAAGCTCAGTTTCTAAAAATATTTGTCCATCCGTAATTGAAATCACATTTGTGGGTATGTAAGCAGAAACATCTCCACCTTGTGTTTCAATAATTGGTAATGCTGTTAAAGAACCGCCGCCGTGCTCATCACTTAGTTTTGCTGCTCTTTCAAGTAGTCTGCTATGAAGGTAAAATACATCTCCAGGATATGCTTCCCTTCCTGGCGGTCTTCTTAAGATCAAAGACATTTGTCTATAAGCAACCGCTTGCTTTGAAAGATCATCATAAATTATTAATGCATGCATTCCGTTGTCTCTGAAATACTCACCCATAGCACAACCAGTGTACGGTGCCAAAAATTGCAATGGAGCTGAGTCTGATGCCGTGGCAGCAACAATTGTTGTGTATTCCATTGCTCCAGCTTCCTCTAAAGTTTTTTGAATTTGCCTTACGGTTGATCTTTTTTGACCAACAGCTACATAAATACAATATAACTTTTGTTTCTCATCTCCTGACTCATTAATTTTTTTTTGATTTATAATTGCATCAACAGCAACTGCTGTTTTACCTGTTTGTCTATCTCCAATAATTAATTCTCTTTGCCCTCTTCCAATTGGCACTAAACTATCAATAGATTTTAAACCTGTTTGCATCGGTTCGCTAACAGATTGACGGGGTATGATACCTGGTGCTTTAACTTCTACCCTGCTTTTTTTAACACCTTTATCTAAAGCACCTTTTCCATCAATAGGGTTACCTAAACCATCTACTACACGACCCAGCAATTCTTTTCCGACTGGAGTATCAACGATGCTTCCTGTTCTCTTTACAATATCTCCTTCTTTAATATTTCTATCATCACCGAAAATAACAACTCCAACATTTTCGCTCTCTAAATTAAGAGCCATACCTTTTGAACCATCAGTAAACTCAACCATTTCTCCTGCTTGAACATTGTCAAGTCCATAAATTCTAGCTATACCATCTCCGACTGACAAAACTTGACCAACTTCAGACACCTCCGCTTTTTCTCCAAAGTTTTTAATTTGTTCTTTTAATATTTTTGTTACTTCTGAGGGGTTTATTTCCATATTATACCTTCATCATTTTATTTTCTATTTGCTGTAATTTATTTTTAATGGAAGTATCAATCATCATACTGCCCACTTGCACTATCAGTCCTCCAATTAAACTTTCATCATATTTATAATTTAGTTTTATTTTTGAAGTGAAATGTTTTGATAATTCATCTTTGATCTTATTAATTTCGTCTTTTGATAGGTTTTTTGCTGATTTTATCTCTGTCTTTAACTCACCTCTTTTTTCTGAGCAAATCTCAATAAAGTTATTTAATATTTGCTCTACAAAGAAAAATCGCCTTTTTATTACTAAAAAATTTGTGAAATTTTTTAGTAAATTTTCAATTTTCAAATAATCAAAAATTTTATCAATTGCGTTACTTAAATCATTCTGACTTACTGTAGGATCTTTAATTAAGTTTTTAAAATCGTTACTTTTCTCAATTAAATCAATTATTGATAATACATTTATCTCTATTTGAGAAAGCACATTTGCCTCTGCTGCTAATTCGTACAAAGTTAGAGAATATCTGTTAGCTGAAGTGCTAGAAAAACCTTTATCTTTGCTCAATTTATTACCTTTAAATGTACGTGATTAATTTTTAAAAATCAGGATTTAATTAACATATGCCATAATACTCTTCAAGTAACACGTTGACAAAAAAATGTTTTTTTTAGGCGTTAATTGAAGCTTATCGGGTCAACATCAACTGAAAGTTTTATTCCTGGTAAAAATTTATATTTTGTTATTAAAGTAGATAAAGTTTTCTGTAATTTTAAATTCTTAGGACCTCTAATCAGCAATCTAATTCTGTACTTACCTTTTAGCCTAAATATTGGTGCATTTACAGGTCCTAAAACTTTACCAATTATTTTATTTTCCAAAAATAATTTGAATTTAATAGCTTCTTTCTCCAATTTACTTTCATTTTCTCCTAATAAAATTAGAGAGATAAATCTTTGAAATGGAGGTAAATTGTTTTTTTTTCTTATTTCTATTTCTTTTTCTAAAAAAATGTTTGGATTTTTATTAGTGATGTCATTAATCATTGTTGAATTATGACTATAAGTTTGAAAATAAACGGTTGAGGGTTGTCCTGTACGTCCAGCTCTTCCAGATAATTGGTGATATAGTTGTAAGTTTTTTTCTGCACCTCTTAAATCATGACCATAGGATGATAAATTAATATCAACTACAACTATGCAATTGAGATTTGGAAAATGAAATCCTTTAGAAATTAATTGTGTTCCAATCAGTATTTGAATTTCATTATTTATAATCTTTTCAAGTTTTTCCTTTGAGTTTTTTTTATTCATGGTATCGCTTGAAAAAATTTCAATTTTTTTATGTGGAAAGTTTTTTTTGACTTCTTCCGAAATTCTTTCCACTCCAGGCCCACTAAATATAAAATCACAACTTCCATCTTGAGAGCAGTTTCTAATTAAAGAGGTTTTAAAACCACAATAGTGACACAATAAGTTATTTTTGATCTTATGGTAAACTAAGTTTATTGAACATTTTGGACATGAAAAACTACTTACACATTTTTTACATAAAACATTTGGTGAAAAACCTCTTCTGTTTAAAAAAAATAAAACTTGATCTTTCTTTTCTAAATGAAAATTAACTTTCTGAATTATTTCTTTTGAAAGCCAAGATTGCTTCTGTAATTTAACATGATTTAAATTTATAATTTCAAAATTTGGCAAAGAAGCATTTTGATACCTCTGTTCAAGTCTTGAAAAATTGTACTTCTTTTTTTTTATATTTACATATGTTTCCAAAGAAGGAACAGATGTAATTAAATTAATTGGAACTTTTTCAAATGATGCCCTAGAGATAGCCATGTCTCTAGCATTATATGTTACTCCTTCATCTTGTTTATATGATTGGTCATGTTCTTCATCAACAATAATTAATCCTAAATTTTTAAATGGTAGGAATAAAGATGATCTTGCTCCAATTACAACACTTATTTTTCCTCTAATGATACCTTCCCATATTATTTTTTTATTTTTTTTTGTAATACCAGAATGCCAAACTGCAGGTTTAAACTTAAAAAATTCTATAAATTTTTTTTCAAATTGAGTGGTCAAACCAATTTCTGGTAAAAGAATTAAACCTTGAAAACCCCTTAACAAAACATTTTTTAAAGCCTCAAAATATACAAATGTTTTACCAGATCCTGTTGTGCCCTGCAAAACATGTACATTGAATCTCTTATTAGAACTATTTATCTGCTCCAGAGATTTTTTTTGATCATTTGTTAATTCAATAAGATTTTCATGACAATTAAATGTTAAACTATCATAAAATTTTTGGTCAATACTTTTGAGCTCTTTGCCACCTGTCAATACAAGCTTTAGAGCCATACCTTTTGGAACAATGTTATATTCTGAAAACCAATTTAAAAAATCTAACATATTTTTTTTTAAACTTGGAATATCTAATTTATTAATAACTTTTTTTATCTTAAATTTTTTTGAATTATTTTTTTCAAATTCATTCCATACAACACCTGTTATTTTAGTTTTACCAAAAGGAACTTCAACAAAATCTCCAACTTTTAATTTAATATCACTTTCATAAGTAAATGGGTGATTAAATACATTCGGCAACAGAATCGGAAATTTCATTTTTAGATAATATGAATTTTTTTTAAGAGTGTATTGCTCTTTTATCAACAGATAAAGCCGCTTCTTTTACTGCTTCCGAAAATGTAGGGTGAGCATGGCACGTTCTTGCTATATCTTCTGAGCTGGCTCCAAATTCCATTGCGATTCCAATTTCAGCAATTAACTCACCGGCATGAGGCCCTATTAAATGAGCTCCCAAAACTTTATCTGTTTTTTCATCTGCTAAAATTTTTACAAAACCCTCAGTATCATCTATTGCTTTTGCCCTTGAATTTGCCATGAATGAAAACTTTCCAATCTTATATTTAATATTAGCCTTTTTCAGTTGTTCTTCGGTTTTACCAATTGATGCAACTTCAGGTGTCGTATAAATTACACCTGGAATAGTGTCATAATTAACATGGCCCGATTGTCCTACAATATTTTCAGCAACTGCAATACCTTCATCCTCAGCTTTATGTGCAAGCATTGGTCCTGCAATAACATCACCAATGGCATAAATGTTATCTAAATTTGTTTTAAAATATTTATCAGTTTGAATTCTATTCTTATCATCTAGATTGACACCAATCTTTTCTAAATTGAGTCCTTCAGTATTAGGTTTTCTCCCCACTGAAACTAGAACAACTTCACAATCAAAATCTTTTTTATTTCCATCTTTATCTATTGTTGAAACAATTGCGCTTGAATTTTTTTTTGTAATTTTCTCGACTTTATGCTGCATATTAAACTTAATTCCCTGCTTCTTTAAAATTTTCATAAATTCATTAGAGATTTCTTTATCCATCCCTGGTGTAATATGATCTAAAAATTCAACAACATGGACCTCAGATCCAAGCCTGGACCAAACAGATCCCATTTCTAAACCAATATAACCACCACCTACTACAATCATCTTTTTTGGAACTTTATCTAATTTTAATACACCTGTTGATGATACAATTGTTTTTTCATCAAAACTTATTCCTGGTAAAGTTGTCGGAACTGAACCAGTTGCGATTATTGTTTTTTCGGAAAATATTAAAGCCTCATTATTATCTTCACCTTTTATAGAAATTTCATTTTTAGATTTAAAACTTCCAACACCCTTGTAATAAGTCACTTTGTTTTTTTTTAACAAAAACTCAACACCTTTTGTCAAAACTGTTACCGCCTTATCTTTACTTTTCATCATTTTATCTAAATTGAGTTTAACCTCACCTACTTCAATACCTTTATTAGATAAATTTTTTACTTTATGAAATTCCTCTGATAAGTTTAACAAGCTTTTTGATGGAATACATCCAACATTCAAACAGGTGCCGCCAAGAGATCCTCTTGACTCTACGCATGCAGTTTTTAGACCTAATTGTGCAAGTCTAATTGCACACACGTAACCTCCAGGGCCTCCTCCGATTACTACTGCTTGAAATTTGTCTTGCATTTAAATATCTAAAAATAATCTTCTTGGATCTTCTAAATTTTCTTTTATCATTTTTAAAAAAGAAACAGACTCTTTGCCATCAATAATTCTATGATCATAAGATAAAGCTAAATACATAATTGGTCTAATCATAATTTCACCCTCTATTACAACAGGTCTCTCAACTATATTGTGCATACCTAAAACACCTGATTGTGGTAAATTTAATATTGGTGTTGACAACATAGAACCATAGACCCCTCCATTACTAATGGTAAAAGTTCCACCCTGAAGATCTTCAATAGTAAGTTTTCCACTTTTTGCTTTATCTGATATTTCTTTAATATTTTTTTCAATGTCTGCAAATGACATAACGTCAGCATCTTTTAAAACAGGAACAACAAGACCTTTATCTGTGCCGACTGCGAAGCTTATGTTGTAATAATTTTTGTAAATAATCTCATCACCCTCAATTTCAGCATTTACAGCTGGAAAGTTTTTTAGTGCTACGATAGAAGCCTTTACAAAAAAAGACATCATTCCTAGCTTTATTCCAAATCGATTTTGAAAATCATCTTGATTATTTTTTCTCATCTCAATTATGTTAGTCATATCTACTTCATTAAAAGTAGTTAATAATGCAGCATTCTCTTGAGCTTGTTTTAATCTTTTAGCAATAGTCTGTCTCAATCTAGTCATTCTTATTCGTTCTTCATGACCATATTTTATTTTTCTTTCTGATGGTGAGGGATTCTTGCTCATTAAATTAATTAAGTCTCCCTTTAATAATCTTCCATCTTTTCCAGACCCTTTTATAGTTTCTAAGTTAATTTTATTCTCAGCAACAATTTTTCTTACTGCAGGAGACAAAACCTGATCATTTGATTTTTCTTTTACAATTGGTTTAGTCTTTACTTCTTTCGTTAAAATAAGTGGTTGCTCTTGTTCGTCTAATTTATCAGGTTCAGTTTCTAACAGTTGAGGCTCATTTTGCTGAGGTTCTAAATTTTCAATATTTTCTCTTTTTACAGTTGGTTTAATTTTCTCAATTTTTTTACTCTTTTTTTCACTTATCCCAATTTCTTCAATTGATCCTAAATGTGCTCCAACTTCTACAACAGATCCATTTTTTGAGATAATTTCTGTCAATTTACCTGATATGGGTGATGGAACCTCTAAATTTACTTTATCAGTTTCTAACTCAACAATTGGCTCATCAGTTTTAACTTCATCACCCTCATTTTTTAACCATTTTGAAACTGTTGCCTCAGTTATACTCTCACCTAATACTGGAACTATAATTTTTTCACTCATATCTTATTAATCAAAAACTTTTTTAATAATTTCTTGTTGTTGCATAATATGTCTTTTAGCATATCCTGTAGCGGGTGATGCATCAGGACTTCTTCCAATATAAGAAACATAATTATTATTAGCTTTTATATTATCTAATGTCCATTGGATATAGTCTCTAACTGAAAACCAAGCCCCCATATTTTTTGGTTCCTCTTGACACCAGTAAAAATTAGCATTCTTGGCATAAGGTTTTAGTTCCTTTGCTAGAGCTTTGGCTGGAAAGGGATAAAGTTGTTCAACTCTATAAAATACAATATCATCTTTTTTAAGTTTTTCTCTAGCCTCAAGTAAATCAAAATAAATTTTTCCAGAACAAATAATCACTTTTTTGATTTTTTTGGACTTTTTTAATTTTATAAATCCTTTAGTTTTTGGATCTATAGCATGATCCCATAAAACTCTATGAAAAGAATTTTTTTTATTAAAATCATCTAAATCAGAAACACAATGTTTGTGTCTTAATAAAGATTTAGGCGTCATAATTATTAAAGGTTTTCTAAAATCTCTATGCATTTGTCTTCTTAAGGCATGAAAATAGTTTGCTGGGGTTGTACAATTCATAACTTGTAAATTATCATTTGAACATAATTGTAAAAACCTTTCCAACCTTGCTGATGAATGCTCTGGTCCCTGTCCTTCATACCCATGAGGTAATAGCATCACTATCCCAGATGCTCTATTCCATTTTCTCTCTCCTGATGCAATAAATTGATCAATTACTACTTGGGCACCATTTGCAAAATCACCAAATTGAGCTTCCCAAAGAGTGAGGGTGTTTGGTTCTACAAGACTGTAGCCATATTCAAAACCTAAAACTGCAAGTTCTGATAAAAAACTATCCACTACTTCAAATTGCTTTTGATTTTTAGAAATATTATTAAGAGGAACATACCTAGAATTATCTATTTGATTTCTTAAAACAGAATGTCTTTGACTGAATGTCCCCCTACCAGAGTCTTGTCCTACAAGTCTAACTGGATATCCTTCCTCAAGCAAAGATCCAAACGCAAGAGCCTCTGCAGAAGACCAATCGATTCCAGTACCTTTTTCAATCCTTTCTTTTCTGACATTAAATATTTTAGATATAGTTTTGTGAATATTCTTTTCCTTCGGAATGACATTTATTTTATTTGAAATTATCTTTAGTTTATTTTCGTCATAACCCGTTATACCCCTCTTATCTTTACCTTTTTCAGGCTTATATCTTGACCATGTTCCCTCAAACCATTCTATTTTAGGTTTATAATCTTTTGCACTTTTATATTGTTCATCAAGCAAATTCTTAAATGATTTGACGTTTTGATCTAACAATTCTTGCGTTATAGAGTTTTCATTTACAAGTTTACTTCCATAAATTTTATAAACACTGGGATGTGATCTAATTTTTTTATACATTAAAGGTTGGGTAAATGAAGGCTCATCTCCTTCATTATGTCCAAACCTTCTATAACAAATTAAGTCTACTACTACGTCTCTGTTAAACTTTAATCGAAACTCTGTAGCTATTCTGGTCGCGTAAACAACCGCTTCTGGGTCGTCTCCATTAACATGAAGGATGGGTGCTTCTACCATTTTTGCAACATCTGATGGATAAGGTGAGGACCTAGCAAATCTTGGGCTAGTAGTAAATCCTATTTGATTATTAACAATAATATGAATTGTTCCACCAGTATTATGTCCTGGTAATCCAGACATTGCAAAACATTCAGCTACAACTCCTTGGCCAGCAAAAGCTGCATCTCCATGAATAAGAATAGGTATTACTTTATTTCTCTCTTTATCTTTATGGAAATATTGTTTGGCTCTTGTCTGTCCTAAAACCACTGGATTAACAGCTTCTAAATGAGAAGGGTTGTCTGTCAAACTTACATGAACCGAATTTCCATCAAACTCTCTATCTGATGATGCTCCAAGATGATATTTGACATCTCCAGCGCTATCTTCAGTATCAGAACTAAACTCACCAGCAAATTCATTAAAAATTCTTTTATAAGATTTTTGTAGAACATTTGCTAAAACATTCAGTCTGCCTCTGTGAGACATACCTATCTTAACTTCTTTAATATTGTTTTGTCCTCCAATTTTTATTATTTGTTCAAGTGCAGGTATTAAACTTTCTCCACCATCTAAACCAAACCTTTTTGTTCCCACATACTTGGTGGCTAAAAATTTTTCAAAACCTTCTGCCTGTACTAGTTTATTTAGAATTGCCTCCTTACCATTTTTTGTAAACTGAAGTGCATTTTTATCTTGCTCTATTCTGTCTCTAAACCACTTTCTTTCTTCCGGATTTGAAATATGCATAAACTCATAACCTATTTTTCCACAATAGGTCCTCTTCATAAATTTAAGTATCTCTCTTATATTTGCATATTTACGATTGATCACTCCATTTAGAAAAATTTTCTTTTCATAGTTTTCTTTTTTAAAACCATAGAATTCAGGATGTAGTTCGTCTAAATATTCTGACTCTCTCATTTCTAGAGGATCAAGATCTGCTAATAAATGGCCCCTTAATCTATATGCTCTAATTAATGCTACAGCACTTATAGAATCTTTGTTAGAGTCAGCAAGTAATTGAAAATTAAATTTTTCTGATGAATCTGATTTAATATTGTCTACATAACCTTTATCTTGCTCTTCTATTTTCTTTTGTAGTTCATCGATATTTATCTTTTTTTTAGTTGGTCCCCAAGATGGACCATTAATTTCTTTTGCAATTACATTTAATTCTTCACCAATCCCCTCAAAATAATTTGCCCAACTTTCAGGAAGATCTGTATCTTTATTAATAAATTTTAAATACATCTCTTCTATGAACGCACTATTAGACTTGTTTAAAAATGAAGTTTTTTCGAAATCAAGATTTTTTGATGAAGACATCTTTTTAATTTAATATATCTCTCTAATATTTTTTTTCAATTAGACAGTTTATTAAATAAAGTTTTTCCAATAATTGATGGTGATTTAGCAACAGTAATACCACTTTCTTCCATCTTTTTAATTTTATCTTCGGCTCCACCTTTGCCACCTGAAATTATAGCACCAGCATGCCCCATTCTTCTGCCTGGAGGGGCAGTAATTCCTGCAATAAAGCCAACTATAGGCTTTTTGATCTTATGATTTTTTATAAATTCAGCAGCTTCTTCTTCAGCAGTTCCTCCAATTTCACCAATCATTAAAATAGACTCTGTTTCATCATCATTTAAAAATAAATCTAGACAATCTATAAAATTTGTACCGTTTATAGGATCTCCACCAATTCCTATACAAGTTGATTGACCGAGTCCATTTTCAGTTGTTTGAGCCACTGCCTCATATGTTAATGTGCCTGACCTTGATACAATTCCAACACTTCCTCTTTTATGGATATTGCCTGGCATAATTCCTATTTTACATTCGTCTGGTGTAATTATTCCTGGACAATTGGGTCCAATCAATCTGCAACTAGATCCGCTTAATTTTTGTCTGACCTTAAGCATATCCTGAATTGGAATTCCTTCAGTTATACAAACAATAAGTTCAATTGATGCATCAATTGCTTCAATAATTGCTGCTGCTGCAAATTTAGCAGGTACATAAATCATAGTTGCATCTGCTCCTAGTTCATTTTTTGCCTCTAAAACACTATTAAAAACTGGTCTGTCTAAATGTTTTTGTCCACCTTTCTTTGGTGTAACTCCACCAACAAGATTTGTTCCATATTTTATAGCTTGCTCTGAATGGAAAGTACCATGCGCGCCAGTAAATCCTTGACAAATTACTTTAGTATTCTTGTTTACTAAAACTGACATATTATTTTATTGCCTCAACAATTTTTTTAGCCGCATCATCTAAATTTTCTGCAGAAATTAATTTTAATCCAGAATTATCAAGGATCTCTTTGCCTTCTTTAAAATTTGTACCTGCTAATCTTACAACTAAAGGAACACTAATATTTATTTCTTTAGCTGCATCAACTACTCCTTGAGCAAGGACATCGCATCGCATAATTCCCCCAAAAATATTTATTAAAATACCTTTAACATTTTTATCTGATAGAATTATCTTTAATGCAGCAGATACTTTTTCTTTAGATGCTCCACCACCTACATCTAAAAAATTTGCTGGCTCTTGACCATATAATTTAATTATATCCATTGTCGCCATCGCTAATCCTGCTCCATTCACCATACAGCCGATACTTCCATCTAGCTTGATATATGCGAGATCATGCTTACTGGCTTTTATCTCGGTAGGATCTTCCTCATTTAAATCTCTTAATTCAACAATTTCTGGATGTCTGAATAAAGCATTTGAATCGAAATTAACTTTTGCATCTAAACAAACAATTTTTTCTTCTTTTGTCAAAATCAATGGATTCACCTCAACCATGTTTGCATCTGTGCTTATAAACATTTTATATATTGATTTTATTAATAATACTGCTTGTTTTTTTAAGTCCTCTTTTAAATTAAAAATTTTAATTATTTTTTCACAATCTGAATTTGAAATTTCGTTACCCATATCTACTTTTGTGGTTATAATTTTTTCAGGTGAGCTGCTTGCAACTTCTTCAATATCCATTCCTCCTTGATCGCTTGATATGAACGCAATTTTAGAACTTGCTCTATCAACTAGACACGATAAATAAAACTCTTTATCTATGTTTGAAGACTCCTCTACGTATAATCTTTTTACCTCTCTACCCTCAGGACCGGTTTGATGAGTTATTAGTCTTTTTCCAAGTAATTCTTTGGCCGCTACTGTAAGTTCCTCTATTGAGTTTAAAATTTTTACACCACCTGCTTTTCCTCTACCACCAGCATGAATTTGGGCTTTAAGAACATATTTATCAGTTTTTAATACTTTTGCTTTTTCAATAAGTTCATCAACACTGAGTGCAAATACCCCTTTAGGAACTACAGCTCCATATTTTTTTAATATTTGTTTTGCTTGATGCTCGTGAATATTCATTATTATTTAGATAAATCAGGATCTATTTTAGATGCAGCTTCCCATAAAGCTTTTACAGCATCTATTGAATGCATAAATTCTTTTTTTTCTTTTTCATCTAAATCAATCTCTTGAATTTTTTCTACTCCATCTTTTCCAATTACAACAGGAACACCTGCATAAACATTTTTCACACCGTATTCTCCATTTAATTGTACAGCACAAGGTAATAATTTTTTCTGATCGTTCAAATATGCTTCTGCCATTTGAACACCTGAAGCTGCTGGTGCATAAAAAGCTGATCCTTTTTCTAAAAATTTAACTATCTCTGCACCACCATCTCGTGTTCTTTGATTAATTTCCTCAATTCTCTCTAAAGAGATCTTTCCATCCTTTACAAACTCTAACAATGGTTTACCCGAAATTTTTGTAAATCTTGGCATAGGAACCATGGTGTCACCATGACCACCCATAACCATTGCCTCAATTTCTCTTACCGGCACATTTAATTCTAGTGATAAAAATAATTTAAATCTTGAACTATCTAAAATACCTGCCATACCAACAACTTTATTTGATGGCAAACCTGAAAATTTTTGGAATGCCATAACCATAACATCTAAAGGATTAGTGATACAAATCACAAAGGCGTTCGGAGCATTTTTCTTTACTCCTTCAGCAACTTGTTTAATAATTTTTAAATTAATTCCAAGAAGATCATCTCGGCTCATTCCAGGTTTTCTTGGGACACCTGCTGTAATTATAATTACATCTGAATTTTTTATATTCTCATAATTATCAGTTCCAGAAAACCTGACATTAAATCCATCTACAGATGAAGATTGTGCAATATCTAATGCCTTTCCTTTTGCAATACCACTAGCCACATCAAATAAAACCACTTCATTAACTAGTTCTTTTGTTCCTATTAAATGTGCAAGAGTTCCACCAATTTGTCCTGCTCCAATTAAAGATATTTTGCTCATTTTTTATTTCATTGTTGGCATCACAAATTCGGCATTAGACCGAATACCTGAAGGCCATCTAGATGTTATTGTTTTTAATTTTGTATAAAATTTAATCCCTTCCATGCCATGCATTGCACTATCGCCAAATAAAGATCTTTTCCATCCACCAAAACTATGAAAAGCCATCGGCACAGGAATAGGCACATTAATACCAACCATACCTACTTGAATTTTACTTGCAAAAGTTCTTCCGGCATCACCATCCCTTGTGTAAATACTTACTCCATTTCCATATTCATGATCATTGATTAATTTTGCTGCTTCTTCGAAAGTTTTAACTCTCACAACAGATAAAACAGGCCCAAAAATTTCTTCCTTATAAATTCTCATATCTTTTTTAACATGATCAAATAAACAGCCACCAATATAGAAACCATTCTCATATCCTTGTAATTTTAAATTTCTTCCATCAACTATTAATTTTGCACCTTCTTTTTCACCCAGGTCTACATAACTTTTTACTTTTTCAAGATGTTCTTTTGTAACTAATGGGCCCATCTCAGAGTCCTTATCCATCCCTGGACCAACCTTTAAAGCTTCAGCTTTTTTTGATAATCTTGACACTAATTCATCTCCTATATCACCCACTGCAACTGCCACCGATTGAGCCATACATCGTTCTCCAGCAGACCCATAAGCAGCCCCCATTAAGCCGTTTACTGCACCATCCAAGTCACAATCAGGCATAACAACTAAATGATTTTTTGCACCACCAAGCGCTTGAACTCTTTTTTCATTTTTAGCTGAGTTTTCATAAATGTATTTAGCAATAGGAGTGGAACCAACAAAACTCACTGCTTTAATATCTTTGTTTGTTAAAATTGCATCAACCGCTTCTTTATCACCATTTAAAACATTAAAAACTCCATCAGGAAGTCCAGCCTCTTTTAATAATTCAGCTAACTTAATCGAGCATGATGGATCTTTTTCGGATGGCTTTAAAATAAAAGTATTTCCACAAGCAATTGCTATTGGAAACATCCACATAGGGACCATTGCGGGAAAATTAAATGGAGTGATACCAGCAACAACTCCTAAAGGCTGTCTCATAGACCAACTATCAACGTTGGTTCCAACATTTTCTGAAAATTCCCCTTTAAGCAAATGAGGAATACCACACGCAAATTCTACAACTTCTAAACCTCTAGTAAGAGAACCTCTTGCATCCTCATAAACCTTTCCATGTTCTGAAACTATTAGTTTTGTTAACTCATCTGAATTTTTTTCTATAAGTTCCTTAAATTTGAACATTATTCTAGCTCTTTGGAGTGGAGGTTTTAAAGACCATTCTTTAAAGGCTTCTCTAGCAATTAAAACTGCTTTATCCAGGTCATCTTTAGAGCCTAACCTCACTTCTTTTTCTTGTTCACCTGTAGCCGGATTAAAAACTTTACCTTTTTTATTAGAAGTGCCAGGAATTATTTTTCCACCAACAAAATGTTCAATTAATTTCATGAATAGGGTGTTTTAGATTAAAAATTCTTATTAGTCTATTGTTTAAATATTGGCAGTTGCTAACATTTTTTTTATTTCAGCAATAGCTTTTGCGGGATTTAAACCTTTAGGACAAGCACTTGTACAGTTCATAATTGTATGACACCTATAAAGTTTAAGTTCATCTGCCACTTTTTTTAGTCTGGCATTTCTTTCCTCATCTCTGCTATCAACTATCCATCTATATGCCTGTAAAAGAACTGCAGGACCTAAATATTTATCACCGTTCCACCAATAGCTTGGGCATGATGTTGAACAACAGGCACACATAATACACTCATATGCACCATCTAGTTTAGCCCTATCTTCTTTAGATTGAATAATTTCGCTTGTCTTGGATTTGGAATTATTTTTTAGCCAAGGCTCGATTGACTGATATTGTTTATACAATCCATCTAAATCTCCGATTAAATCTTTTTTAACTTTTAGGTGTGGCAATGGATAAATATCTATATCACCATCTATTTCTTCATGTGGTTTTGTGCATGCTAAACCATTTTTGCCACCCATATTCATTGCACATGACCCACAAACTCCATGGGCACAAGATCTCCTATAAGCTAATGTTGGATCTATCTCATTTTTAATTTTATTTAAAATATCTAAAACTTTGGATGGACAATTATCCATATCAACCTCGTAGCTATCTATACGAGGATTTTCGCCAGTTGAAGGGTCCCATCTATAAATATTTACTTTTCTTAAATTTTTTGAGCCAGTTTTATCTTTAAAATATTTACCTTTTTTTATCTCTGAGTCTTTAGGTAAATTAATTTGTACCATCAATATACTCTTTCCTGAGGTGGAAAATATTGAACATCGTTGGTTAAAGTAGACTTATGAACTTCTCTATAACTTATTTTAGTATCTTTTCCATTGCACCAAGCAAGAGTATGTTGCATGAATTTTTCGTCATCTCTTTTTGGGTAATCCTCCCTCGCATGAGCCCCTCGGCTCTCTTTTCTGTTATACGCTGAATCTACTGTTACAACTGCCTGTCTTATTAAATTATCAAATTCAAGTGTCTCTACTAAATCTGTGTTAAATATTAAAGATTTATCTTTTACTGATACAGAGTCTAATCCATCATAGGTTTTTCTAATTTCATTAACACCTTCTTTTAAAGTTTTTTCTGTTCTAAAAACTGCACATTTTGATTGCATTGTTTTTTGCATTGATTGTCTCAATTCTGCTGTACCGATATCTCCCTCTGCATTCCTTAATTTGTCAAAACGATCCAAACATTTTTGTGTTTCTGTCTCACTAATTTGTTCATGAGGCGTCCCTGGTTTAATTAATTCTGCTGCTCTTTTTGCTGCTGCTCTTCCAAAAACAACTAAGTCAATTAACGAATTGGAACCTAATCTGTTAGCTCCGTGCACTGACACGCATGCAGCTTCTCCTATTGCCATTAATCCAGGCACAGTTTTTTCTGAACCGTTAACAGTCAGTACTTCTGCTTTATAATTCGTTGGAATACCACCCATATTGTAATGAACAGTTGGTACTACAGGAATTGGATCTTTTGTAACATCAACATTTGCAAATAATCGCGCAGCATCAGTAATACCTGGTAATCTACTTTCAATTATATCTTTATCTAAGTGGCTTAAATTCAAATGAACATGATCTTGATCTTTTCCAACACCTCTTCCTTCATTTATTTCAATTGACATTGATCTACTTACAACATCTCTTGATGCCAAATCTTTTGCTTTAGGTGCATATCTCTCCATAAACCTTTCACCTTTAGAATTTGTTAGGTAGCCTCCTTCACCTCTAGCACCTTCAGTTATTAATGTACCATGTCCATAAATTCCTGTAGGATGAAATTGAACAAATTCCATATCCTGAAGCGGCAAACCTGCTCTTAAAACCATAGCATTTCCATCTCCAGTACATGTGTGTGCCGAGGTTGCTGAATAATAAACTTTTCCATAACCACCTGTTGCAATAATTACTGTATGGGCTCTGAATCTATGGATCGTTCCGTCATTCAAATTCCAAGCAATTAAGCCTTTGCATGCTCCATCTTTCATCAACAAATCTAATGCAAAATATTCAATAAAAAATTCTGTTTTGTGTTTTAAAGCTTGTCCATACAAAGTATGCAAAATTGCATGTCCAGTTCTATCAGCAGCCGCACAAGTTCTTTGGACGATTCCATTTCCATAATCTTTGGTCATACCACCAAATGGTCTCTGATAAATCTTTCCATCCTCCGTCCTACTAAACGGTACACCATATTTTTCTAATTCAATTACTGCCTTTGGAGCCTCTTTACATAGGTACTCGATACTGTCTTGATCGCCTAACCAATCCGCACCTTTGACTGTGTCATACATATGCCAACGCCAATCATCTTCTCCCATGTTACCAAGCGCAGCTGATATTCCTCCTTGCGCAGCAGAAGTATGACTTCTGGTAGGAAACACTTTTGAGATACATGCAGTTTTTAATCCTGCTTCACTTAAACCTACTGCAGCTCTTAGTC
This sequence comes from uncultured Pelagibacteraceae bacterium, assembly GCA_902615145.1. GTDB lineage: Bacteria > Pseudomonadota > Alphaproteobacteria > Pelagibacterales > Pelagibacteraceae > Pelagibacter. The sequence continues at coordinate 80,822 of CACMNK010000001.1, forward strand.
CGGACCCACCCGCTCCTAAAACGACAACGTCATACTCATGATCAACTATTTTATAAGAACTCATATTTAATTAATTAATATAATTGTAATTAGAGGAATTACCACTGCCGAAATATATAAAAGTCTATTTGCGACATTTTTGATTTTGTCTTCCTTAATATAATCCTCAAAAACCTCGCTTATACTTAATGCAGAAAAAAAATAAGCATTAACAATAAATATACTAAACAAAAACTTAGTTAAAGGGTTTGAAAAAAAGCTTACAAAATTTAAGTAATCTTGGTCATAGATTTTTATAAAGTTTAAAATGAACCACAACATCAGTGGAACTAGTAATGCACCACTTATTTTTAAAAAAATCCACTTCTTCGTTGCATTTATCATGTTAAATTAAATTTTTCCCAATTATATAAAATATCACTGTTAAAATTAAAGAACCAAACATAACTAACAGACCTGTAATTTTAGAAGTCTTTAACTCAAATCCATAGCCCAAATCCATTATTAAGTGTCTTATTTCACTTAATATTTGAAATGAAAAAGACCATGTTAGACCTAAAATAATAAATTTACCAATTTTAGATCTTAAGAATATATTAATCATCTCGTGATTATTTTCACTAATAAAAATTAATGATACCCACAAACAAATTAGAGTGATAGCAATGATATTTATAATTCCTGTAATTCTATGCGATATAGATACTAAAGATGAAACATGCCATCTATAAATTTGAATATGTGGGGATAATGGTCTTTTATTTTCCATAATAATTATTTTTTATCAACGTTTCAGCTATTTCTACGGCATTCAAAGCCGCACCTCTCAATAAGTTGTCAGAAACAATCCAAAGATTTAATCCATTTTTTATAGATTTATCCACTCTTATTCTTGAAATAAAAGTTTCTTCTTTTCCCTCTGCTTCTAAAGGTGTTGAATATCCACCATCCTTTCTTTCATCAACAACTTCACAACCTTCAAAGTTATTTAATGCTCCTCTTACCTCTTCAAGCGAAAAATGTTTTTCAAATTCTAAATTTACAGACTCTGAATGTGAAACAGTAATTGGTAACCTTACACAGGTTGCTGTTAGATCAATTTTATTATCTAAAATTTTTTTTGTTTCATTGATCATTTTAAGTTCTTCCTTCGTGTAACCATCATCAGAAAAAACATCGATGTGAGGAATTGCATTAAATGCTATCTGTTTAGTAAAATTTTTTGATACAACGTTTTTACCTTGTAAGATTGACTTTGTTTGTTCAATCAATTCATCCATAGGAGCTTTCCCACCCCCAGAAACTGATTGATATGTAGATACAACTACTCTTTTAATTTTAAATAAGTCATGCAAAGGTTTTAAAACAATTACCAATTGAGCTGTTGAACAGTTTGGATTTGCAACGATATTTTTTTTTATATTATTTAAATGATTAGGATTTACCTGAGGAACTATTAAAGGTACGTCAGGATCCATTCTAAAAAAACTTGAGTTATCAATTACAAGACAGTCTTTAGCAGCTTTTAACGCAAATTTTTCTGAAATTTTTCCTCCCGCTGCAAAAAAAGCTATTTTAACTTTTGAAAAATCAAAGCTCTCTAAATCAGAGACCTCTAATTCTTTACCTTTAAAATTCATTTTTTTTCCTGCACTTTTTGATGAAGCCACTAAATATAAATTATCGATAGACAGTTCTTTTTTTTCAAGAACTTCGAGAGTTTTTCTACCTACATTTCCTGTAGCTCCGACTATTACGATATTCATGATGTAAGTTTTATACTAGATGAAAGGTAAATCGCAAACTCTTACAGTAAATGAATTTCCCTCAATTTCCAGCTTTCCAGCCATAGAAGCTTTACAATATGGCTCATTTATCATTGCTATACCTATAACTTTTTTAAAATGAGGTGAATAACAGGCTGACCTAAGTTCACCGATAAAACTTCCATTTTCATCTTTAATATCTAAAGATTTAGTTAAATTAATTTTATTAGTATCTAATTGAATACCCATTAATTTTTTTTTGATACCATCTTTTTTTATTTTGATTAATTTTTCTTTTCCTAAAAAATTGACATCAGAATCTAGATGAACGTATTTTTCAAATCCACATTCAAATGGATTATCTTGATTATCAAAATCATTACCATAAGAAAGTAAGCCACTTTCAATTCTCTCAATCAAATTTGGACATCCTGGTTTAACATCAAATTCTTTTCCCTCTTTAAACAATTCATCATAAAGATCTAAACCAGATTTAGTATTTTCTACATAAACTTCAAAACCGCCTTGTTTTGACCATCCCGACCTAGCAATTAAATGTTTTACCCCTTTAAAATCAAAATAATCAAAACCAAAAAATTTCAATTCTTTTATTTTTTTGCCAAAAATTTTTTCCATTAAGTCAAAAGATTTTGGGCCTTGAATTGCCAAAATATCTACATTGGGCTCAAATATTTCTACATCAAAATTATTTCCAGAAGCTAGTCCTTTTGCAAAAAAAATTACATCCGAATCTGCAATTGAAATCCACCATCTATCTTCTGCCAATTTTAAAATTACTGGATCATTTACTAAGTTGCCGTCACCATCAATTAAAGGACAATAATAACATCTTCCTATTTTTGATTTAGATAAGTCTCTACAAGTCATTAATTGAACAAGTTTTGAGGCATCTTTTCCTGAAATTTCAACTTGTCTTTCTGCAGCAACATCCCAAACTTGAACGTTTTTTTTTAAATGATTACAAGAATCTTCTAAAGATCCAAATGCTGCAGGTAGAAGCATATGGTTATATACTGTGTAAGCTGTTACCCCTTGCTTTTCAATCCTTGAAGTATAAGGCGAACTTCTTATTCTTCTAGATTTTACTATAGGAAAACCTTTCATTTATTTTTCTAAAACTTTTTTCTCAATTCAAATTTTTGAATTTTACCTGTTGATGTTTTGGGTAAATCACAAAAAACTACTTGTTTTGGAACCTTAAACCCTGCTAAAGTTTCTTTACAAAAACTAATTAGTTCTTTTTCAGTCACTGGTTTGTCCTTAACCATTTCAATAAATGCGCAAGGTACCTCTCCCCACTTATCATCTGGTTTAGCAACTACAGCTGCAATGGACACTGAAGGATGTTTAGCTAAAGTATTTTCTATCTCGATTGAAGAAATATTTTCACCGCCTGAAATAATAATATCTTTGGACCTATCTTGGATTTTTACATAGCCATCTGAATACATTACCGCTAAGTCACCTGAATGAAACCATCCTCCATCCATTGCTTTGTTGGTGGCTTCTTTATCTTTAAAATACCCTTTCATCACAACATTCCCTTTAATCATAATCTCACCAATAGTTTTTCCATCTTTTGGTACTTCTTTCATGGTCTTAGGATCCATAACAGCTATTCCCTCGGTGTTTGGATATCTAACTCCCTGCCTTGCTTTAATTTCATTTTGTTTTTCTTCATCAAATTTACTCCAAGACTCATTCCATGCGCATTGAGTGACATGACCATAAGTTTCTGTTAATCCATAAACATGCATAACTTCAAATCCGAGTTCTTTCATTTTTTTAAATATTATACTAGGCGGGGGGGCTCCAGCAGTCAAAACAAAGACTTTTTGTTTTAATTTTTTTCTATCAGACTCAGGTGCGCCAGTGATCATGTTTAATACGATCGGTGCTCCGCCAAAATGGGTTATATTGTGTTTGTCTATTAATTCAAATATCTTCTTCACATCAATATTTCTTAAACAAATAGTTCTTCCATTTAACATAGGCACGGTCCACGGGTAACCCCATCCATTGCAATGAAACATTGGGACGATAGTTAAGAAATTTAACCTATTTGGCATATTCCAAGCAACTGCACTTCCGGTAGACATCAAATAAGATCCTCTGTGATGATAAACAACACCTTTTGGATTTCCAGTGGTTCCAGATGTGTAACTTAATGAAATTGCCTGCCACTCATCCTCGGGCATTTTCCAATCAAAATTTTCATCTCCAGTATTTAGAAAACTTTCATATTCTAACTCTCCAATTTTTTCACACTTTGATTGATCGGCAAATTTATCTACAATATCAATAATGATTATTTTCTTATTTAGTGTGTTCAATGCTTTCTTAACTTCACCATGAAGCTGTCTATCAACGACTAATACTTTTGCGTCGCTATGATTTAAAATATATGCAATAGTCTTAGCATCCAATCTAATATTGATTGTGTTTAAAACTGCACCGGTCATTGGTACAGAGTAATGACCTTCAAAAATTTCTGGAGTGTTAAAAGCTAAAAATGAGACAGTGTCACCTTTTTTGACACCAATTTTAGTGAGAGCACTTGCAAATTTTACAGCACGCTTATAGACTTCAGTCCAAGAGTATTTACGATCCTCATAAATAACCGCCTCATAGTCTGGATATATATCTTTGGCTCTTTTTAAGAAAGTTAGGGGTGTTAAGGGTATATAATTAGCATCGTTTTTATCTAAATTTGTGTCGTAATGACTCATTTTAATTAAATTTAAAATTCATGATATTTGAACTTCCCGAGATGGCAGATTTATAATGTTGTTCAGCTCTCGGCAGAACTTTTTCAAAATAAAATTTTGCAGTATTTATTTTATCTTCATGAAACTTTTTATTTTCCTCAAAATCTTTAAAACTTACAGTTAAAACTTTTACCCAAGAAAAAGCTAGAGATATATAACCAAGTGTCTTCAAATAATCATTGGCGGCTGCACTGACATCATCTTTGTTGGTCTTTATTTTATCAATAGTCCAATCACTAAATTTTTTTAAAATCCCTAAATTATAATTTAATGTATCAACAAATGGCTTCATTTTTTCATCATTTGAATTAGTTTCAGATTTAATTAAATTCATAAATTTATCGACTATGTTTCCATTCTTATTTGACAGTTTTCTAAAAACTAAATCAGCTGCTTGTACTGAATTGGTTCCTTCATAAATCGGCGTAATCCTGTTATCTCTATACAACTGCTCTATACCTTGATCTTTTGTATAACCGTATCCACCAAATATTTGCATTGCATCACTTGTTATTTCCATTCCTAAATCAGAAAATAACGATTTTACAACTGGTGTCATTAACGAGACCATATCCAAGGCCTCCTGTTTGATCTTTTGATCATCATGATTTAAACTAACTTCAGTTTGTTGAGACAACCAGAAACATAACGCTCTTTCTCCCTCAATTATAGACTTCATGTTCAACAAAGTTTTTCTTATATCAGCATGCTCAATAATTGAATCTGCTTTTCCATTTTCAGACTTATTATTATTACTTTTTCCTTGTTTTCGCTCTTTTGCATAATTAAGAGAATTTTGATAAGCAATTTCTGAAATTCCTAAACCTTGAATACCTACAACGATTCTCTCTAGATTCATCATTGTGAACATTTGACTCAATCCCTTGTTTTTAGGGCCAATCATTATTCCTGTGGCCTCATCAAAATTTAATACACATGTAGCTGAACCCTTAATGCCCATTTTTGTTTCTATTGATCCAGTAGATATCCCATTTCTTGAGCCAACAGTTCCATCTTCTTTTACAATAAATTTTGGAACTAAGAATAAGCTTATTCCCTTGGTCCCTTTAGGCGAATCTGTTGCTCTTGCTATTACCAAATGTATAATATTTTCTGTTAAATCATGATCACCAGAGGTAATAAATATTTTTTGCCCCGTGATTTTATATGTTCCGTCTGGTTGTTCTACTGCCTTTGTTTTTAATAAACCTAAGTCTGTTCCACAGACTGGTTCGGTTAAACACATTGTGCCACTCCATTTACCTTCAACCATTTTAGGAAGGTATTTTTCTTTTATTTCATCTGTAGCATGGTGATGAATACAATTATAAGCTCCTAAAGTTAATTCACTGTAAAGTTTAAATGCTAGACTTGCAGATGATATCATTTCATCAAAAAATGCACTAACAGTTCGAGGCATGCCTTGTCCTCCATATTTTGGATCACAGGATAATGAAGTCCAACCGTCCTCTATATATTTTTGGTAAGCCTCTTTGTATCCCGGTGGAGTTCTTACAACTCCATTTTCTAAAATTGCAGGATTTTCATCTCCAGCTTTTGCGAGTGGCAAAATCAAATTTTGATTGATTTTTGCAGCTTCCTCTAAAATATCTTTTACTAGTTCTGGACTTACCTCTTTATATTTTTCCAGTTCATTATAGTTTTTATTGTCCCTTAATTTCTCAAAAAGAAACATCATATCATCAACTGGTGCTATATAGCTTGGCATTTTTAAAGTTTAAAATAATTAATTAATTATTGCAATTTTGAAATGATCGCATCACCCATTTTAGATGTTGATATTTCTTTCATTCCCTTGGATAGAATATCTTTGGTTCTTAAACCATCATTTAAGACATCCTGAACAGCTTTTTCTAAGCCCTCTGCCTCTTTATCAAGGTCCAAGGAGTATCTTAAAGCCATTGCAAAGCTTAAAATTGTTGCTATTGGATTTGCTAGACCTTTTCCTGCTATATCAGGTGCAGACCCATGAATAGGCTCATACATCGCTCTCATTTCTCCATCTTTATTTTTTGCACCTAATGAGGCTGAGGGTAATAATCCTAATGAACCTGTTAACATTGAAGCTTGATCTGAAAGCATATCCCCAAAAAGATTATCTGTGACAATGACATCAAATTGTTTCGGATTTCTTAATAACTGCATTGCACAATTGTCGGCAAGCATATGACTTAATTCTACATCTTTATACTCCTTTTCATGAAGTGCTTGAACCTCCTCTTTCCATAATTGTCCAGCCTCCATTACATTAGATTTTTCACAAGATGTAACTTTATTTGATCTTTTTTTCGCTAAATCAAAAGCTACTCTTGCTACTCTTGTAATTTCACTACTTGTGTAAGTGTGAGTATTTATTCCTTTTCTTTCACCATTTTCAATTGGTTTAATACCTCTGGGTTCACCAAAATAAATTCCACCAGTCAACTCTCTCACGATCATAATATCTAATCCTGAGACGATCTCAGGTTTTAATGTAGATGCTTCAACTAATTGTTTGAAACATATAGCGGGTCTTAAGTTTGCAAATAATTTTAATTCTTTTCTCAATTTTAAAAGTGCTCTCTCAGGTTTTTTTGAAAATTCAACATCATCCCATTTAGGTCCTCCAACTGCACCAAGCATAACAGCTTCACTTTCCAAAGCTTTATAAAAAACTTCATCAGTAATCGGTGTCCCATGTTTGTCATAAGAACAACCTCCTGCTAAATCTTCATCGATTTCAAAATCTAAAGATTTTTTATCATTGAACCAGTTTATTATTTTTTTAACTTCACCAATAACTTCTGGTCCAATACCATCTCCTGGCAATAAAAGGATTTTTCTTTTTTTGACTTTAATCATTAAAGATCCAAGGCTTTTTATTTTTTAGATCTTTTTCGAAGTTTTCAATTTTGTCAGATTTTTTTAAAGATAAAGCTATGTCATCTAATCCCTCTAAAAGACATTTTTTCTTAAATGGGTCAATTTTAAATTTAACCTCGTTGTTTCCGTAAACAATTTTCTCCTCGTTGAGATCCACAAAAATTTCCTCTTTTCTGTTGGTATACTCTGATAACTCCTTTATTTTTTCATCATCTAATGTGATTGGTAAAATTCCATTCTTAAAACAATTATTATGAAAAATATCAGCAAAACTTGAGCTTATAACACAAGTAATACCAAAATCTAATAATGCCCATGGTGCGTGCTCTCTTGATGAACCACAGCCAAAATTTTTTCCTGCAATTAGAATTTTTGAATTATTGAATGGATGTTTATTTAAAATGAAATCATTTATTTCTTTACCATTATCATCATATCTCATCTCAAAAAATAAATTTTTACCCAATCCAGTTCTCTTAATTGTTTTAAGAAATTGTTTTGGAATAATCATATCTGTATCAATATTTACTATCGGTAAATAAGCTGGGATACTTTTTAATGTGCTAAATTTTTGCATTTAATTTTGATACTTTCTCACATCATCAAGGCTGCCTGATATTGCAGCAGCTGCAGCCATTCCAGGACTAACTAAATGAGTTCTTCCACCTCTTCCTTGTCTTCCTTCAAAATTCCTATTTGAGGTAGAGGCACATCTTTCTTCAGGTTTCAACTTGTCTGCATTCATGGCTAAACACATTGAGCAACCTGGTTCTCTCCATTCAAACCCTGAATTAACAAAGATTTTATCTAATCCTTCTTGTTCTGCTTGTTGTTTTACCAATCCAGATCCTGGAACTACCATTGCATGAACATGGGAAGCTATTTTTTTATCTTTTAAAATCTTTGCTGCTTCTCTTAGATCCTCAATTCTACCATTTGTGCAACTACCTATAAAAACTTTATCTATTTTGATATCTCTGGCTGACATATCAGGTTTAAGACCCATATATTTTAAGGATCTCTCTATGGAATTTTTACGGTCCTCGTCTTTTTCTTCACTTGGATTTGGAACTTTGCCGTCAATCGTAATTACATCTTGAGGCGAAGTTCCCCAAGTTATCATTGGCAAAATTTCGTTGGCCTGCAAACTTACTTCTTTATCAAAGCTTGCATTATCATCAGTTTTTAAACTTTGCCAATGTTCTAAAGCTTTATTCCATTTTTCACCTTTTGGTGACATTGGTTTTCCTTTTAAATATTTAAATATTTTTTCATCTGGTGCTATTAATCCAGCTCTTGCGCCACCTTCTATTGTCATATTGCATATCGTCATTCTTTGTTCAACGCTTAGCGACCTTATTAAATCGCCTGCATATTCAACAACACAACCTGTGCCACCTGCGGTTCCAATTTTTCCAATTATTTGTAAGATAACATCTTTTGAAGTGACACCTACCGGAAGTTTACCATTAACATTTATTCTAAAATTTTTTGCTTTTTTTTGAACAAGTGTTTGAGTTGCTAAAACATGTTCTACCTCTGAAGTTCCAATTCCGAAGGCTAAAGCACCAAATGCTCCATGGGTTGCAGTATGGCTATCCCCACAAACAATAACTGTTCCGGGTTGTGTAAAACCCTGCTCTGGACCAGTTACATGAACAATACCTTGTCGCTTATCATTCATGCTAAAAAGTTTAATTTCAAATTCTTTGCAATTTTCCTCTAAGGTCTCTACCTGAATTTTAGACTCATGATCTGAAATACCCTTTGATCTATCGGTTGTTGGCACATTATGGTCTGCCACAGCTAAAGTTAATTTTGGGTGCCTGACTTTTCTTTGAGTATTTCTAAGTCCCTCAAAAGCTTGTGGGCTGGTAACCTCATGGACCAAATGTCTATCAACAAATAATAATGCTGTTCCATCATCTTGTTGATGTACTAAATGGTCATTCCAAATTTTATCGTAAAGAGTATTAGGCATTGAGAAAAAAATTATTTTTTTTCTTGTAAGTTTTCAAGCTTTTTTTCTGTACTAGTTTCGGCCTTAGGGGCATCTTTTTTAACTTCATTTTTTGAAGTTTCGTCTATTTTTGGCTCAACCGCTGGCGCAGCCTCATTTTTAATTTCTGAAGTATTTTCTTTAGTGATTGGAGCTAAATTTTCCTCAGTTACTGTTTCTGGTTTAACATCAATATCGATACCAATTTTTTTTCTAATTTTTTCGGCAATCCTTGCTGACTTCCCAGTTCTATCTCTTAAATAGTAAAGTTTTGCTCTTCTTACTTTTCCAGATCGAATTACTTTAATTGAGTCAATCACAGTTCCAAACAATGGAAATGTTCTCTCAACTCCCTCACCAAATGATATTTTTCTGACAGTAAATGAGGAGTTTAAGTCTCTACTTTTTTTAGCAATACATACTCCTTCAAAATACTGAATTCTTTCTTTTTTACCTTCTGTAATTCTTACCCCAACCTTTACAACATCTCCTGGAAAAAATTCAGGTATCTTTTTTTCAGAGAGAATCTTTTTAACGTTGTTTTGGTTAATTTCTTCTATTGTTTTCATTTCAGTATTTATCAATTTAATCTTTCTTATATTTTTGCCACAAATCTGGTCTTCGGTCGCGTGTTATAGCCTCAGATTGAGATAAACGCCAGTCTTTAATTTTACTGTGATCTCCAGATAATAACACTTCTGGCACTGCTTTTTCTTCCCATATTTGAGGTTTTGTGAACTGCGGATACTCTAAAAGGCCATTTTCAAAAGTTTCATCAGCCGAGGATTTATCATTTCCTAAAACTCCTGGTAAAAGTCTTAATACGCTATCTAGAATAACCAAAGCTGCCGTTTCTCCTCCAGACAATACATAATCTCCAATGCTCACCTCTTCAATATTTCTTGTACCCAAAACTCTTTCATCAACACCCTCAAACTGTCCGCAAATCAAAGAAAATGATTTTTCTTTAGATAAATCTTGTGCAAATTTTTGATCAAATCTTTTACCTTTTGGTGAAAGATAAAAAATTTTATCTCCCTTATTAACATTTTGATCAATAGAATTCGCCAAGACATCTGGTTTAATTAACATACCTGTCCCACCGCCGTAAGGAGTATCATCAACTGTTTTATGTTTATCTTGAGCAGAGTCTCTAATATTAATTACTTTTAAGCTCCATAACTTTTTAACCATTGCTTTACTGTAAATACCTTTATTTAAAGGCCCAGGGAAAACTTCTGGATAAAGTGTAAATACTTGAGCTTGCATCATAAATAATCTTTGTATTATTTCTTATCCTCTTTTTTAGCTTCTGCTTTTGGAGCTTCCTCTTTTTTAGCTTCTGCTTTTGGAGCTTCTGCTTTTGGAGCTTCCTCTTTTTTAGCTTCTGCTTTTGGAGCTTCTTCTTTTTTAGCTTCCTCACTGCCTTCTTTTTTTCGATCTTTTTTTGGAATAGCTTTCTGAGGATTATTTCCATTCGCCGGCATAGGCATTAATTCATTTTCACCTAAAATTCTTGCTACTCTAGTTGTTGGTTGTGCGCCTTGACCCAACCAATACTTTATTCGTTCTGCTTCTAATCCAATTCTTTCTTTTTTTTCCTTTGGTAATAGTGGATTAAAAAATCCCACTTTCTCTATAAATCTACCATCTCTTGCAAAACGACTGTCTGCAACAACTACTTTATAAACGGGTCTTTTCTTAGTTCCGCCTCTTGATAATCTTAACTTTAACATTCACTCTCCTTCTTTTACTTTAATTGATTAAATAATTCTGGAGGTATTCCTTTGTCAGTCATACCTTTCAGATTACCCTTTGACATCTTTTTCATCATTTCAGACATCATTTTAAATTGTTTTAACAACTTATTGATAGTGGCTGGATCTGTGCCAGAACCATTAGCAATTCTTTTTTTTCTAGAACCATCAATTATCTTTGGATTCTCTCTCTCTTTTTTTGTCATAGACAATATTATAGCTTCATTCTTTGTAATAATACTCTCATCAATTCCAGCCGCATCCATTTGTGATTTAACTTTTGAAACACCAGGCATAAAAGACATGATACCTTCTATTCCACCCATTTTTTTCATTTGTCTTAGTTGTGCTAAATAATCTTCCATAGAGAATTGTCCCTTTTTTAAATTCTCTTCTGCCTTTTTAATATTTTCTTCACCAAGATCTTGAGCCGCTTTCTCTACTAGAGAAACAATATCTCCCATCCCTAAAATTCTATTAGCAATTCTATCTGGATGAAAAACCTCAAGATTATTAATTTTTTCGCCTATACCCAAAAATTTAATTGGTACTTGTGAGATAAATTTCATACTCACTGCGGCTCCACCTCTTGCATCACCATCAGCTCTTGTTAAAATAATACCAGAGAGATTTACAGTATCTTTAAATTCTTTTGCTACGGATGCTGCTACTTGACCAGTCAAAGAGTCAGCAACTAAAAAGGTTTCAGCAGGTTTAATTATATTCTCGATTTGTTTTATTTCACTCATCATTTGCAAGTCTATTTGTGTTCTACCTGCTGTATCAAATAAAATGACATCAGCACCATTTAGATTTGCAGCACTAATTGCTCTTTGACAAATATCAGCTGGTTGTTGCCCTTCAATTATCGGCAAAGTTAAAATATTATTTTGTTCACCTAAAGATTTTAATTGCTCTTGGGCTGCTGGCCTATAAATATCTAAACTCACCATCATAACTCTCTTTTTTTTGTTATTTTCCAAATATTTTGCAAGTTTAGCGGTAGTTGTAGTTTTACCAGAACCTTGTAGACCAACTAACATCATAGGCACTGGTGGTACGGCATTAAGATTTACATCATTATTTTTTTCACCTAATAAAGATACTAATTCATCGTAAACAATCTTAACAACCATATCGCCAGGAGATGTAGATCTGATGATTTCTTGTCCTAAAGCTTTAGGTTTAACTTTCTCAATAAACTCTTTTGCAACATCAAGTGATACGTCAGCTTCTAATAAAGCTTGCCTAATGGATCTCAGACCTTCATCAACTTGACGCTCATCAAGCGAAGGTGCTTTTTTTAAAGAGGAAAAGACTTCCTCGAATTTATTTGTCAAATTTTCAAACATATTTATTTTACACAGCAGTAACTGCACTAGTGGGCGAACCCTCGCTGACTAGTGTCGATCTCTTTGTTTCCAAAGACACCGCAAATTTAACGTTTTTGCGGAAACTGCCACAAACTATAATAGAGGTTCAAAAAGTCAATAAATAAGTTAAATAACTATATATGGAGATAAGAGCTTTTAAAATGGATGGATTAGGTAATGATTTTGTCATCATTGATAATAGACAAAAAATTACCGATTTAACTAAAGATCAGATTATAAAGATTTGTGATAGAAATTTTATTGGTTGTGATCAATTAATATTTATTGAGACCAGCAAATCAAGTGATGCGAATTTAAAATTTTTTAATTCTGATGGAGGGGAGTCTGGTGCATGTGGAAATGGCACTAGATGTGTTGCAAAATTAATCTCTGAGGAGACAAAAGCTGAAAAGATCATCTTATCTACTTTAAATGGAAACTTAGAGTCAAAAATTTTAGATAAAAATGTTGTTACAACTGAAATTGGTAAAGCTAAATTACAATGGAACGAAATTCCCTTATCGGAAAAATTAGATACTAAAAATTTGAATATTGGGATCACTGATTTGAATAATAAAGAACATTTTGGTGGTACTGCTGTTAATGTTGGAAATCCACATATTGTTTTTTTTGTAAACGAAATTGAAAATTTTAGTATTGAAAAAATCGGACCCAAAATCGAAAATCATAAAATTTTTCCAGAAAAATGTAATGTTACAATTGCTAAAATAATTAATAAAAATTTGATTAAAGTGAAAGTATGGGAGAGAGGGGCTGGCCTAACCAAAGCATGTGGAACAGCTGCATGCGCAACTGCATTTGCCGGTAAATTAAACAATCTTAATGAAAATAAAACAGACATAGAATTTCAAACAGGTAAGTTATCAATTCTTATAGATGATAGAAATTCAATCCACATGAAAGGACCTGTTTCAAAAATAAAAGAAATTGAGATCAAACTATAATGGGAATTTTTGACAAATTTAAGATAGGTTTTAAAAAAAGTGCTTCTGCACTGACATCTGGATTAAAAGAAATAATAATAAAAAAAGAGATAGACGATAAAAATTTAGATAAAATCGAAGAGTTTTTAATTGAGTCTGATGTTGGTGTAGAGGCTGCATCTGAAATTAAAGAAATCATTTCGAATAAAAAGATTGATCCCAACAAAGATCTATCTACCGAGATAAATCTTATTTTAAAAGAGTACATTGTTAATTTAATGAAGCCTTTAGAAAATAATTCTTTTTTTGAAAAAAAAAATAAACTCAATGCAACTTTAATCTCAGGAGTAAATGGTGTTGGTAAAACAACAACAATTGGTAAAATAGGTAAAATATTAAAAACTAATGGCAACAAAGTTATGTTTGCTGCTTCTGATACTTTTCGAGCAGCTGCTATTGAACAATTAGAAAATTGGGCAAATAAAATTGATGTTAAATTAACTAAATCATCTCAAGGTTCTGATCCAGCATCGGTGGCATACAAAGCAGTTGAGGAAGCGATCAAAAATAATTTTCACCAAGTTTTAATCGATACTGCTGGAAGACTACAAAATAAAAAAAATTTAATGGAAGAATATAAAAAGATAGCTAATGTAACAAAAAAAATTGACCAAGATGCTCCTCACAATATTATTTTAGTTTTAGATGCAACATCAGGACAGAATGTGATTAATCAAGTGGAAGAATTTAACAAAATTATTCCTTTAACTGGTTTAATCATGACTAAATTAGATGGAACTGCCAAAGGTGGTATTCTGCTGGCAATAGCAAAAAAATATCAACTACCTATTATTGCTTTAGGTTTAGGTGAAAAAGAAGATGATTTAGAATTATTCAATGCAGAAAAATTTGCTGAGGCTTTTACGCAAGTTAGTTAATTAAATTACTCGAAATTAAAGGTTTATAAATACTACACTTATAATTATCCTTAAATTTATAATGCCCACAATCTTTAGAGAAAGAGGAAATAATAAAATCAAATTTTCCTGTAGTAGAGTAAAGTTCAAGTTTCTTATTAAAAATATCATATTTAAAATTAGCATTTAAACTTTTAACTGCACTAATCATTACTAGCGTTTTATCGTCTTTTAAAAGGTAATAAGCGAAATCATCTGGAAATATAGGAAAGTCATAATCCGCTAAATGAAACTTGGCTTGAGAGGGAAACCAATCATAAGAGATCAATGGTGAAGAGGACTTTGTTGAATAATTATAGATATAAAGATCTTTTGGGTAATCATTTATATAATTACTTTCTTCACCTCTGGCTAAAATAGATTTATTTCTTGTCTTAAAATATAGTGCAAATTTTTTATTGTGTGAGTCCATATGATCTATATGAAATAAATCATCAGGATAAAATGAATTATCTTTTGAGAATGCAAAACTTTTTAAAGTTAACAATAAAATTGTGATTAAATAAAAAATTTTCACTTTTTAAGCGTAAAATTAAATCTTGAGCACTATTTGTTTAGAATATGGCCTAATTTAAATTAATTAAAAATGAATTTAATGTTTTTATAAGATTCTCATCATACTCCATCATATGATTGTCATATTTGGTAAAATAAGAATATTTAGGTTCATTAGCTATTTCGAACATCTTTTGACCCATCTCAAAAGGGACTATTTGATCTTTTTCACCGTGCATTATCAAAATTGGAGACTTAACATTTTTAATTTTATTTTTATTTTCAAATTTATCTTTTAGTAAAAGACCAACGGGTATATATGGATAAAATTTTTTAGCAGCGTCAATCATTGATGTAAATGGGGTTTCTAAAATTATACCTGCAAAATTTCTATTTTGGGATAAATGTGTTGCAACTCCTGTTCCTAATGACTCTCCATAAATTACTATATTTTTTTCATCTACACCTTTTTTCATCAACCATCTAATTGCACTTTCACCATCCTCATATAATCCAACTTCTGATGGTTTGCCCTCATTTCCACTAAAACCTCTCCAGGCGACTATTAAAAAATTAACACTCATGTCTCTAAAATGATTCAATTTATGAATTCTATTTTCTAAAGATCCAGCATTCCCATGAAAAAATAAAATTGTTTTATTTTTTCTTATATCTTTTTCATGATACCAGCCTATCAAGCCTAATCCGTCTTGTGTTGATATTTCAACCTCTTCAATATTAACTGAAAGTTTATCGTTAAAATAATTGTTTTCATCAGGATGGTACATTAAATTTCTTTGATAAAAATAAAGAAATGCCAAAAGAAAAAGGTAAACTAAAATTATTAGTTGTAAAAATGATAACAAATTATTCCTAAACTTTTTTAACATTATTTTTCTTAGCCAAATATACGCCAAAGAAAACTAAAATGGTTCCAATAATATGAAAATTTTCAAATTTTTCGTCAAATAAAAAGTATCCATAAATTGCTCCATAAACTGTAAAAACATAAAGTGTAAAGCCAGTCAATGATGCACCTAATTTTTTCTGAGCTATAGTATAAAGAGTAAAAGCAATAATCCCTGGTGATATAGCTGCAAAAATTACCCATAAATAGAATTCTGTCTCAAAAATAGTCTCTTTATAAAATAATTCCTCAGCAACGTAAAAAGGTAACAAACTCAACGCACCAAAAAAAGAAATCATAGTAAATCTATCAAAAATTTTTAATTTAGATTTCCAATAGAATAAATAGATTGAATATAAAGCCCATCCAATTGCAGCAGCCAACATCCACAAATCACCAATTGTAAATTTTAGATTAATCAGTAAGTCGAAATCACCTTTGATAATGATGATAAGTACTCCGATCAAGCAAGTAATTAAGCCAATTATCTTTGTTGTATTTATTTTCTCATGAAAAAAAAAATATGAGATTAAAATAATAAAAACTGGAGAGGATGTGTAAATTATTCCCATATTGATAACAGTTGTTGTCTCACCAGCTAAAAAAGGGAAGGCGCCACATACACCACATCCCATTGATCCTAAAAAAAATAATTTTTTATATTCCTTTTTAATTATATGAAAATTATTTTTTAAAGTTAGATAAGTGAATGGTAACAAAATTAAAAAAACAACTGTCCAACGCCAAAATGCAAGTGAAATAGGTGGAACAAATTCAACACCACCCCTAGCTACAACTAGGTTACTAGCCATAAAGATTGGTTGTATAAATAATAATGAGTATGAGAATATATCTGTCTTAATATTTTTCAATTTAATTGATACTAATCTTTATCAAAGAAGGCTTCGTATATCATCATGATGATTGCTGCACCCATTAAAAGATAAACTGGGATAACATCCAAAAAGCCTATCATCATTGATCTCGTTAGAGTTGTTGCTAAACCAATTAAAAAGAAAACTGCAAAAGATAATCCTATGATTGTAGTAATTTTATTCATTTTATTCCTGACATTCTTTCTCTAACCAATTAGCAACTCCTAAAAATCTATGATCATCATATTTATTGCCAATTAATTGAACACCTAATGGTAAATTATTTTCTCCCTCAAGTAAAGGTAACGAAATACATGGCGTCCCAAGATAAGACCAAACTTTATTAAATTCCGCTGTTCCTGTACTTTTTAAACCTGTGGGCGCAACACCTGGACTAGCTGGCGACAATACTCCATGATAATCCTCAAAAACTTCTTGGTATGACTCATAACTTCTTTTCATAAAATCAATTGCCTCTGCATATTCTTTGGCCGAATATTTATTTCCTCTTGTGATTGCATCTTGCATATACTTAGACAATTTTTTTTTAAATTTTTTAAAATAAACTGAAAAATTATTAGCTAAATCAGTCTCATGAATAATTTGATGGTATTTATGTATATCTTTAAAATAAGAAGGAGTGTCAAAAATCTCAATATTTTTTTTAAATGATTTAATGAAGTATTCAAACGACTCTCTAGACTTTTTATCTATTAATTTCCAATGTTCAGTTTTGTAAAAAATAAATTTTGGATCGAATAGAGGTCCTTTTTTTGTCTCAGATAAAATATTTTCTGTTGAGTAATGTATGGTTGCTGGATCAAATTTATCTTTTTTTATGAGAACTTTTGCCAACATAGCTACATCTTCAACTTTTCGTCCAAAAATTCCTATATGATCTAGACTATAAGATGTTCTCAAAACACCATTTCTAGATATTAATCCGTAACTAGGCTTATATCCCACTACTCCACAATAAGATGCCGGTCTAATAATAGATCCACCAGTTTGAGATCCGATTGATGCAGGTGCCATAAAAGAAGCCACAGATGCGGCAGATCCGCTTGAGGAACCACCTGGTGTTCTTGTTTTATCGTGCGGATTTGTGGTTGCCGGAGGTCCTAAATAAGCAAGTTCTGAGGTTGCTGTTTTACCCATTACAATTGCTCCGGATGCATGAAGCAAATCTATTATTTCTGCATTTTGTGAATATGATTTACCTTTTCTTATAACTGTTCCACATTCTGTTGGCATATCAACTGTGCCAATGATGTCTTTAACCGCAATGGGTACACCGTGAAGTGGACCAGTTGGTTTTCCAGATCTTCTATGATCATCAGCCTCAGAAGCTTTTTCCAACAAAACTTTTTTATCGAAATGGGCCCATGCCTTTATATCTTTGTCAAATTTATTTATTCTTTCAATATACTTTTCACAAATATCAACTGAAGTGAGTTGGGCGTCTTTAATCTTGTCTGCAAGTTCTTCAAGACTTAAAGAAAATATATCTGTCATTTAAAAATTAATTTGCAAATAATGTCTCTGGTAACCAAAGTGCTATACCTGGGAATAAATACATTAAAACCATAGCTAAAATCACAATACCTAAAAATGGCATGATTCCTCCAAAGATCTGCATTAATTCTACATTCTTTGATTGAACTCCCTTTAAGTAGTAGGCGGACATTGCCATGGGGGGTGTTAAAAATGAGGTTTGCAAATTTAAAGCAATTAACATTGCAAAGAAATATGGGTTAACTCCAAAAAATTCAACTAATGGTAAAAATATCGGCACAAAAATAATTAATATTTCTGTCCACTCTAATGGCCAACCTAATAAAAATATAATCAATTGTGTAATTACTAAAAATTGCCAAGGCTGTAAATTTAGAGATTTAAAAAAATGTTCAAAAACTTCGTGACCACCAAGATAAGAAAATACAGAGGCAAATGTCCACGATCCTATGAATAACCACATAATCATTGCAGTTGTTTTAGCTGTTAGAAAGACAGACTCTTTGAAATTTTTCCATTTAAGAGTTTTGTAGAAATATGAGAGCACTAATGAACCAAATGCCCCGACTGCTGCAGCTTCAGCAGGTGTTGCGATTCCAGCTAAAATTGTACCTAGAACTAAAATTATTAGAGAAAATAAAGGTAAAAAAGAGACAAGAACCTCTTTCATGATTACTGCTGTAGGAGGTATTTCCTCTGCGGCAGGTTTTGGTGCTATCGATGGATTTAACCAAGCTCTAAACACTGCATAGGCAATGTAAAGTCCCGCTAACATAAGTCCTGGAAAAATAGCAGCGGCGAATAATCTTAAGGGCGATAGTTGAGCAATTACGGAGTAAACAATCAACATAATGCTAGGTGGAATTAAAATTCCTAAACACCCGCCTGAGCAAATTATTCCAGATGCAAATTTTTTGTCATAACCCGCTTTAATCATAGCAGGCCATGCTAGTAATCCCATTAAAGTAACAACTGCACCGATAATACCTGTAGCTGTTGAAAACAATGCACAAGTAATCAATGCTGCAACTGCCATTGATGCAGGAAGCTTATGAGATGCTAATCTAATTGCAAAAAATAATTTTGCTACGATACCTGCTCTTTCAACCAAATATCCCATAAATAAAAAGAGCGGAACCGCGGTAAGCACATTATTATCCATGACAGTGTATGTATTTTGAACAAAAAGTTGAAATATCCTATTATCAAAGAGATGTTCCATCTTAGTTGGGTCAAAGTAAGCATAATAACCAAAACCTAGTCCCATCGCCATTAAAGTGAATGCAATCGGAAAACCTAATAGCACGGCAAATAAAAATATACCCATCATCATAATTGCCACTTCAGGATTTGTTAGACTAAATAACATCTTCTTTATTTCCTTCTTGTGAAGTTCTCATTAATACTTTTTCGGTTTCTTCTGCGTCACGTTCAGTTCCTCTCTCTGGCCAACTACCGGTTTTTATACATATGATACATCTGAACACCTCACTTATTCCCTGGAGAGTTAATAAAGTTCCAGACAAGGGTATCAAAGATTTCGCCATGTAAATTTGAATTTGAGCTGGGCTGTTCCAACTTGTTTCTTTAATTTTCCATGCAAGCGCTGCGTATTCGTAACCATAAAAAGCTAATGCAACAACACCAGGGAAAAAGAAAATAAAATACAAAACTAAATCTATCCAAGCTTGTGTTTTTTGAGGAAATAATCTGTAAATAACGTCTCCTCTAACATGCGCTTCAGTACATAAAGTGTATGCACCTGCCATCATAAAAATTGCGCCATACATTTGAAGGCTAAAATCAAAATTCCATAAAGTTGGTGCATTTAAAGCGTATGCCATGAAAACTTCATAGCAAGTTCCTCCCATTAATATTACGATGCACCATGAGAAAGCTTTACCCATTGAGACGCTTAATCTATCTGCAAATTTTATATAAGATCTCATCATAGATATAAACTTTTATTGAATTGTATTGAATTAATCAAATAAAAAAGGGGGCCTAAGCCCCCCTTTAAATTTATTTAAAGTTAATTACAGTTTAACTTTTCCTATTGGACCAAACTCATTTTCGTATGCGAGTTTGTAATTTGGCTGATTCATCAGCAAGTATTTCATTACTCTCTTCGCATATGATTTTTGAGAATCTACGACTTTCTTAAAGAAAGGATCTTTCTTATTGAAGTCACCGATAACTTTATCCCAACCTTTTAATTGTTGAGCTAAAATCTCATCTGAAGTTTGATACACATTTACTTTATGCTCATTCATTAACTTAGCTAAGTCAGCTGAGTATCTTACTAAAGCTTTAAAGTAGTTATCACTGTTTGCAGCATAAGCAGCATTTTTCAATATTGCTTGATGTGCAGGTGATAAACTGTTGTATGTTTTTTTGTTAACTGGGATTTCAAACATCTCTTGAGATTGGTGGAAGCTTCCTAAGTGATAATGCTTAGAAACATCTTGCATACCAAATTGAGAGTCTGAAGTCGGGTTGTTAAACTCAGCAGCTTCAATCAAACCAGTTTTCATTGCTGGCTGGATTTCACCACCTGGTAACTGTCTAACTACCATTCCCATTGCAGTCAAAACGTTAGTCGCTAAACCAACAGTTCTGTACTTCATACCTTTAACATCAGATACTTTAGTTACGTTCTTTTTGAACCAACCAAAAGGCTGTGCTGGCATAGGCATATGGAAAAAACCAATGTAATCGAAACCAACTTTTGCAAGTGTTTCGTCATATAGTTTTCTTCCTCCACCATACTCCATCCATCCCATTACTTCTTGAGATGACATTCCGTATGAAGGACCAGTTCCAAATAATGATGCAGCAGGATTTTTACCATACCAATATGCAGTCACCCAGTGACCCATATCTACTACACCGGAACTAACCGCTTGTCCGATTTCTGAAGTCTTTACAACTGCTCCAACTGGTTGAAGATCAATCTGAAGAGATCCTCCAGACATTTCTTTTACCATGTTACAATAGTCTCCAGCCATTTCAAAAAAGATGTTTGCTCCACTAGGCCATGCAGCTTGCATCTTTAATGTAGTTGCTGCATTTGCCTTTACATATGGCATTGCAACAGCGGCTGCAGCTAAAGCACCTGTCTTCGCAGCAGTCTTAAAGAACTTACGTCTTGAAGATGTTTTCACCTTCAATGATTTATTTTCTTTAGTCATTATTTCTCCTATTACAGTTAATTAACTGATGAAGTTAAGCATAGTTTGAGATTGGAGTCTTTCTAAAAAGTAGCGTAGATGTCGCAGAAGTTGAATTTTATTCAATCCAAGGTAGAATTAATTGACTTTATTTTTACAATTTCCAGTTTTAAAAAACTCATCAATATTATCTATAGCTAAATTAGCCATTGCAATTCTTGTGTCCTTTGTTGCACTACCAAGGTGAGGTAAAATAAATGCTGATTTAATTTTACTATACCCTGGATTTAAGTTTGGCTCATTTTTATAAACATCAAGACCAACTGCGTAAATTTTTCTTCTATTTAAAGCATCTATTAAAGCCTCATCATCAACAATGTCTCCTCTAGCTACATTGGTTATGACTGCACCTTTTGGAAAATACTCTACTGTTTCCTTGTTAATCATGTTCTCTGTTTCTTTTGTTGCAGGACAACAAATAGATAAAACATCAGAGACAGAAAAAAGACTTTTTATATCTTTATGATAAACAGCGCCTTGTTCTTTTTCCTCACTAAGTTTGGATCTGTTGTGATAATGAATAATCATTCCTAATGATCTAGCAATTTTTGCAATTTTTTGACCTATTCTTCCCATTCCTAAAACTCCTAATCTTGTTCCCGTTAATTGCTTACCAATTAAATAATCTGCTGACCATTTCCATCCACCTTCTTGTGCTGACTGTATGCCCTCTGCAGCTCTTCTGCATGCACCAAGAATTAAAAGTATTCCTATCTCTGCAGTTGCATCAGATAATACCTCAGGAGTATTTGTAACAGCAATACCTCTGCTCTTTGCAGCCTCTAAATCAATGTTTCCAAATCCAACAGCAAAATTTGATATTATCTTGATAGTATCAGGTAGTTTATCAATAGTCTGTTTATCCATTTTGTCAGTGAGTGATGATAAAATTCCATCACACCCATTACTCATTTCAATAACTTTTTTTTGTGAGTACAGCTCATCATTAGTGTTAAAAATTGGACTAAAAGTTTTAACAGCTTTGTCCTCGCTTTCTTTAATCAACTTTCTTGTAATTAGAATTTTTTTCATAAAATACCTAAATTTAACTAGTTAAGATCAAATATCTTACCAGGATTCATAATGTTATTTTGATCAATACTTCTTTTTATAGATTTCATTAATGGAATGCAGTCACCATGTTCTTTCAATAGATAAGCTTTTTTGTGTAATCCAACTCCGTGTTCACCTGTTATTGTACCATTAAGTTCCAAAGTTTTTTCAATTAAAAGATCACTAAAGTCTCTTATTTTGTTATAGGTTCCCTCTTCTTTTGGATCATAAGGTAAAATTACATGAAAATTTCCATCACCTAAATGACCTACCATTGGAGCTCTCAAACCAAGCTTTTTTGTTTGCGCCTCAGCAAAATTTACACACTCAGTGATTTTGGAAATAGGTAAACAAACATCTGTAGAATAAACTCTCCCATTGTTGATTAATGCTTTAACAGAGTAATAAACATCCCACCTAGCTTTCCAAAGTTTATTTCTTTCCTCTAAATCTTTTGCCCATTTAAAAGAACTTCCATTATTATCCTTTGAAATTTCCTTAACAATTTTTATATTCTCCTTATTTGATCCCTCTGTTCCGTGAAACTCAAAAAATAAAGTTGGGACTGCTTCAATATCTTTTAATTTTGAGTAATTAATACTAATTTCCATTTGATCTTTATTAAGCATTTCAATCCTAGCAATAGGCACACCATATTGAATAACCTGTTGAGCAGTCTGAACTGCGCTTTCTAAAGTAGGAAAGTGACATACAGCTGACATAATACTCTCTGGTATTGGGGATAATCTCAATTGAATTTCTGTTATAATCCCCAAAGTTCCCTCTGAACCAATAAATAAATTTGTCAAATTGTAACCTGCTGAGGTTTTTTTAGTTCTGCTACCTGTATTAATAATATCTCCATTAGGCAAAATTACAGTTAAACCAGTTATTACAGTTTTCATCGTGCCATATTTTACTGCCATGGTTCCCGAAGCTGAAGTCGACGCCATACCACCTATAGCTGCATTAGCTCCTGGATCGATTGGAAAGAAAACTCCGTCCTCCCTTAAATAATCATTTAGCTGCTCTTTAGTTACACAAGCTTGAACTCTACAATCAAAATCCTCAACGTTGACACTCAAAATTTTATTCATTTTTTCAAGACTAATTGTGATTCCCTTGTCATGACCCACAACGTTTCCTTCTAAAGAGGTTCCTGTCCCAAAAGGAACAACTGGGATTTTATGTTTGTTGCAAAGGCTTAATATCTTAGAAACTTCCTCATTAGTTTCAGGGAACACAACTGCCTTTGATAGAATAGGATCATACGTATCTTCACCCCTTGCATAGTTTGCTCTAGTCGATACTGATGTTGAAAACCTACCATTAAAAATCTTTTTTAACTCAGCTTGTACTTGATCGTTCATTGATAAATATTAATAAAAATTTTAGCAAAAATACAGCTTATTTAGTCAGCATTTTCTTTATATTTTCAAGAGCTTGAGAAATATTATCCCTTGATGCTGCAAAACTAAATCTAACGTAATTTTGGCAAGTTTCACCAAAAGCCGATCCAGGAACTATTGCAACTCCTGCTTCATGCATAGCCTTCCTTGCAAACTCTGCACCATTCATACCAGTACCGATTACCTTAGGAAATGCATAGAAAGCCCCACCAGGTAAACTACATTCTACACCTGGTAAATCATTTAAACCTTTATAAATTAAATCTCTTCTTTGAGTAAATTTTTCCATCATTGCATCAATTGAGTCGTCTGGTCCATCTAAAGCAGCAATACCAGCAAATTGAGCAGCAGCATTAACACATGAAACACTATTAATTAATAATTTATTAACATGTTCGACTAAATGTTCTGGCCAAAAGCTCCAACCAAGTCTCCATCCAGTCATGGAATAAGCTTTACTCCATCCTTCTAATACAATTAATCTTTCTCTTAACTCTGGATAATTAAAAAATGTTGGCATTTCTTTTCCATCAAAAATTTGTCTACTATAAATTTCATCGCTAAGTATTGTAACATGAGGGTGCTTCTTCAGACCGTCAGCTAAAACATCTACGTCTTTTTTTTCAACAAAGCTTCCTGTCGGATTATTTGGATTTATTAGAATTAACAGTCGAGTTTTGTCTGTTATCATAGATAATATTTTATCTGGATCAAATTTTAAATCTTTATTTTCTGTTAAGTCATATGGAACAGAAGTTGAACCAGTATAGTTTATCATTGACTCATAAATTGGAAAAGCAGGTGTAGGATGTATAATCTCTGCTCCTGGTTCACCAAAACATTGGATGGCATAACTCATAGTAGGTTTTCCACCAGGCATAATTAGAATTCTTTCAAAATTAATATCTACATTGTAACGTTTTTTAATCCACCTTGTAACAGCTTGACGACATTCTGGGATACCATTTGACATAACATATCCATGATGTCCATCATCTAGTGCTTTTTTAGCAGCCTCAACAACATGTTTAGGAGTTTTAAAATCTGGCTGTCCTAATCCCAAATGAATCATTGACTTTCCTTGTGCCTCTAATTTTTTTGCTTCTGCAAGAACAGTAAATGCAGACTCTGTGCCTAATCTATCTAAACTTTTTGCTAACTTCATAATTACCCCTCTATTTTCTATAGATTAATTTTGAACTATTCAACTCTTTTAAACTTTTGCAACCCATTAAAACCATATTTCTATAAATCTCATCGTGCATATTTTTAAGTAAATGTTCAACACCTTGCTGACCCCCTGCGGCCAAAGAGAACAAAAACATTTTACCAAAACTGCATGCTTTTGCGCCAGCTGCTAATGCTTTTAAAACATGCGTGCCTCTTCTAATACCTCCATCTAGAATAATCTCAAGTTTATCGCCAACTGCATCTGAAATTGCTTTCACTTGATCAAAAGGTGATCTAGAGCCATCTAGCTGTCGACCTCCATGATTTGAGATCATAATAGCAGTACAACCAATATCAACAGCCTTTTTTGCGTCCTCAACTGACATAACTCCTTTTAGAGCAAATGGTCCATTCCATTTTTTTGCACAATATTCTGCATCTTTCCATCCCATCAGTGGATCATACTGCTCATTAATATACTCAATAACTGATTTTGCAATGTTCGTTCCTTTGTCTGTTTTTTTTTTAACATTTGAGAGTTCAAATTTTTTTCCAGTTAAATAATTAAAAACCCAATTAGGTCTCATTGCAAAACTCATTAAGCTTTTTAATGTAAGTTTTGGAGGTGTTGTAAATCCTGTTCTATGATCTTTTTCTCTGTTTCCAGCTACCAATGTATCTACAGTCAAACACATTGCATCAAATCCTGATCTTCTTGACCTATCAATCAAATCATCTGTGATTGATTTATCTTTATGAACATAAAGTTGAAATAATTTTGGACCACCAGAAATATTGGCTATCTCCTCAATAGAATTATTACTCATCGAAGACATACTATAAAAAGTTCCAAATTTTTCTGCTGCTCTTGCTGATGCTTTGTCACCATCAACGTGATAAAGTCTTTGCATTGCGGCTGGAGAAAGAAAAATTGGCATATCTATTTTTCTTCCAAATAAAGTTGTTGTTAAGTCAGGTTTACCAACATTTGCTAACACATTCGGAACTAAATCACATTCATTAAATGATTCTGTGTTTCTTCTTAAAGTAGCTTCATCATCTGAGCCACCGTCTATGTAATGAAAAATTGGTGATGGTAATTTTTTTTTTGCTAAATTTCTAAAATCTTTAAAATTATAGCAATTTTTTAAACTCACTATGTTCTGAATCTTAAATTATTTCGACTTAAATCACTTATTTTTGTACAGCCCATAAGTTTCATATCACGCACTAGTTCAGCTTTATATTTTTCTAAAGCTCTTTCTACACCTGCTTGACCTCCAGCTGCTAAAGCATAGAGATATAATCTTCCTCCTGAACAAGCCTTGGCACCTAATGATAATGCTTTAAGCATATGTGTACCTCTATGAATCCCACCTTCACAAATTACGTCTAATTTATCACCAACTGCATCAACAATTTCTGCAAGTTGATCAAAAGGCGCTCTAGATCCATCTAACTGTCTTCCACCATGGTTTGATACCATTATACCTGTACATCCTATGTCTGCTGCTCTTTTTGCATCTTCTACACTCATAACTCCTTTAAGAGCGAAATGACCTCCCCATTTAGAACAAAGATTTTCAGCGTCTTTCCAATTCATAGATTGATCCAACATAGTTGAAAAATAATTTCCAATAGATGAGTTAACATCAGTACCTTCTTTAACGAAATCTTGTAAATGAGGTAATTCAAACTTACCTTTTGTAAGATAATTAATTCCCCACATCGGTTTAGTAGCAAAACTAAATAAACTTGCTAAAGTTAACTTTGGTGGAGAGGTAAATCCTGTTCTTAAGTCTCTCTCTCTATTTCCTCCAGTAATAGTATCAACTGTTAAAGCCATAACATCAAATTTTGCAGCTTTTGCTCTTTCCAAGCAAGAGTCGTTTAAACCTCTGTCTTTATGAAAATAAAATTGAAACATTTTAGGTGTATCAATCATTGAGGAAATTTCCTCAACACTGACAGTAGCTAAAGCAGAGACACCAAACATTGTATTGAATTTTTTGGCAGCTTTCCCAACTGCTCTTTCACCGTCATAATGAAAAAGTCTTTGTAGTGCTGTTGGTGACAGATAAAATGGTAAATCTAATTTTTTACCAAAAATAGTCGTAGATAAATCAACATCCTCAACACCTCTTAAAACATTGGGTACCAAGTCAACATCATCAAAAGCACTAGTATTTCTGGCGTATGTAATCTCATCATCGGCTGCTCCGTCAATGTAATGAAAAATAGGTGATGGTAGCTTAAGCTTAGCAAGTTTTCTAAAATCAGCAAAATTGTGGCAGTCTTTTAATCTTAATATCATAAATGTTTTTTTAAAAGGTTTTAAAAAAATTAAACATATAACTATTTGCCCCAGGATTCTTATCACCTAAGCTAGCATTGGATAAATGGTTGTATGAAAAGCCTAATTGGCTATTTTTTAAAAAATTTAATGAAATTTGAACCTCACTTTTGAATTCCAGTAAGTGTCCAAGATCTTTCCCATCTCCCTGATTATAAAGACCTGGAGTAAAACTAGGTGTAATATTTAATGCTCCCAAAGAATATTGTGCTTGTATGCCGGTATATAAATAAGCCGCACTATCAGCGGTAAACATAAAACCTGTTATAGGAGAAAGATTACCAAGAAAAGTATCTCTATTTAAATCAGTATTTTGGTGTTGGAAACCAATTAAAGTTGATCTCTTTCCATTATCACTAAAATCAAACATACCCGAATAAATATTAAACTTTGTATTATCGTCATTAACTTTAATATCTTCAGCAAAAATTGAGGAAGAAATTAAAAAAGACAATATAACCAAGTAACAAATTCTTAGATGTTTCATAATTTTTTTTTTTTTAATATAACTTTTCTAAGTATTATTGCACCACCAAATACAAACATCAATATCGGCAATAACCAAAGAAAATAGGTGTTTTTATTGAATCCTGGATCATACAAAATCCAATCTCCATATTTATTTTTCAAATAATCGTATATCTGTTTTTCATTTAAACCATCATCTAATTTTTTTTCTACCAAAATTTTTAAGCTATTAGCAAATTCAGAATCTGAGTCATATACTGATTGTCCTTGACAAATTAAACATCTTAAATTTTTTGTAATTTCGGTTCCTAAATTTTTAGCTTTTAAATCAGAGGAATAAAAATTAATCAAAAAAATAACTGTAATTAAAAGCTTTAAAATATTCATTGGGTCAATTCTTTTATCTCAGAAAATAATTTTTCATTCAAAGGACCAATTATTTTTTTTATTATTTGATTATTTTTGATTAAAAAGCTCTCAGGTACTCCGTATGCACCCCATTCAATTGCTATCGTACCATCATTATCAGAAAAAATTAAATCGTATGGATTATCTAACTTTATCAAAAAATTTTTAGCATTAACAAAATTATCTTTGTAATTTTGTCCAATAATTTTAATATTTTCTTTTTTACTTAAATCCATTAAATACTTATGTTCCTCTTTACAAGGAATACACCACGAAGCCCAAATATTTAATAAATAGAATTCACTCCCTATAAAAATTTGATCTGAATTTATCATGTCTTTTGAAAAAAATTCTTTTGCTTCAAACCTTGGAATTTTAATTTCTGATTTAATTTCAGGAGTATAAATATTAGAATTTTGTAAACCCTTATAAAAAACATAAAAAGTTATTGAGAATGTAATGATTAAAAATATTGGAAAAATTTTAGTTCTCATACTTTTTTCTGATAAAACTTAAACTACCACTGAAACACAATAGAATTGTAGAAATCCAAATCCAAATCATAAATGGTTTTACTTGATAACGAATATTAAAATAATCTTGATTTTGAACATAATTCATTGTCATAAATTTATCAGTGAACATGTTTGTTTTGATATCTGCTTCACTAGTAACAATATTTGGTTGATTATATATTCTTAATTCAGGTTGCATCACTTCAATTGATCCATTTTGATCCTCTACAGTAAACTTTCCCCGAATGGCTTTAAAATTTTGTTTATTTTCTTGCTCAATGCTTTCAAAATTAATCTTCAAATTTTGATCTTGGTAAGTTTCATTAATTTTTAAATTTGTAATAATTTCAGACGAGAAAATATTATTAAATAAAATACTTAGTATTAAAATGCTAAAACTAAAATGCGCTATTATTTGTGATAGGTTTCTATATTTTGCATGAAAAAAATCTCTAAGAGTAATAAAAAATAAATAAAAAGCTGCTGTGATTAAAACTGTATTATAAAGGAAATCAATATCTAAATTTCTTATTATCAACATGGATAAAATTAAAGAAACAATAAAAAATAAAATTAAATAAATTTTGTCTTCGACATCTGATTTAATCCACTTTAGTTTAGGCCCTATTGCCATCGCCAACATAAAAGGAATTAAAAAAGGTAATATTAATTTGTTAAAAAATGGTGGACCTACAGATATTTTTTGAGATGAAATTACTTCTAAAAATATCGGATAAATTGTACCGATTAAAACAACAGATAAAAAATACATCATGAACCAATTATTTACTAATATTGATGTTTCCTTGCTTAATAAATAGAAAGTTTTAGTGTTATTGTTTTCGCTTTTATGAAAAATTAAAAAAATAAAAAAAGATAAGAATATCAAAATAAATAAAAATATTAGAATATACAAACCTCTTTCTGGATCATTGGCAAATGTGTGGACAGAATTTAAAATACCCGACCGAACCAGAAAAGTACCACACATACTTAAGGTAAAAGTTGCAATTGATAAAACAACAACCCACGAGGTAAGAATTAGTTTCTTTTCTAAAACTAGTACGCAATGTAATAAAGTTGTTAGTGCAAACCACGGCATTAAAGATACATTTTCAACCGGATCCCAAAACCAAAAACCTCCCCAACCTAACTCATAATAAGCCCAAATAGATCCAAGTAAAATTCCTAAAGTTAAGAAAATCCAAGAGACTAAAACCCATTTTTTTATATGTGACGCCCACATTTTTGTAATATTATTTGAACAAACTGCTGCAAGTGCCGAGGAAAAAATTATAGAGGTTCCAACGTACCCTAAATATAAAATTGGTGGGTGAATTGCTAATGCAGGGTCTTGCAATATAGGATTTAAACCTAATCCCTCTTTTGGGACCGGAAAAATATGATTAAAAGGATTAGAGGTCTGTATCAGAAAAATAAAAAAACCTACTATAATTATTTGCTGAAATAATAAAGTTAAAATTCTATATTGGTTTGGTTGATTTTTGGATTTCAACAAAAAAACAAATATAAATAATGTTAAAACTAACAACCATAGTAATAGACTTCCTTCATGATTGCCCCAAGTACCAGAGATTTTATAAAAAAGAGGCTTAGTCGTGTGGGAGTGATTAAAAACTGTCTCATTACTAAAATCAGAGTTTACAAAAGATAAAATTAAACCTGAGAAACTTATTATCACGAATAAAAGTTGTAAGAAGACTAATGATATTACTTTAATATCAAGATTTCGAGTGTCATTAAAATTTTTAATTGAAAAGAATATAACTAGAATTGAAATACCAACACCAAAAATTAAAGAATAATATCCAATTAAGCTTGACATTTTATTTCTCCTCTAAAGCAGCCTTAACTTCGGGGGGCATATAATTTTCGTCATGTTTAGCTAAAATTTTAGTTGCCGAAAAAAAATTTTCATCTTTTAAAAATCCTTCTGCAACAACACCTTTACCTTCTTCAAAAAGATTAGGTATTAGTCCTGAATAAACAACATTAATTTCACTTTTAAAGTCTGTGATAACAAAACTTAATTCTTTATTTACAATAGAAATCGAGTCAGTTTTTACCATTCCTCCAATTCTAATCTTTTTCTGCTGCTTTTCAGATAAAACTTTTACCTCAGACGGAGATTTAAAATAAATAACATTTTCTTCCAAAGATTTTAGAATAAGAAATACTGTCAAACTTAATGTAACAATAATTAAGAAAACGAAAAAAAATCTTAGTTTAACTTTACGACCATACATGGCTTAAAAAGTTAAATTGTTGAAGTGTTGGACAAAATCTCTCTATTAATTCTTTGTAGTTTAGCAGAGGCAGCTCTCTCAGCGTTTAGGTTCCCAAATTTAGCTATAAACTTATTTTTTTCTTTTACATACTGATTCTTAGTAACGACATATAAAGAAATAAAACTTAAAAAAGTAAAAGCAAATGAACTCCAAACATAAATTCCATATCCACTCATATAAAATAATTCAGTAATCATAATCTGTCTAAACCCTTGTTTTTTATTTTTATCAGTTCTGTATTATATTGCATTAAAAAAATTAACAACGAGAATAGGGCAAATGCCGCAGTCATAATCATCAAAGGTACCAACATTGAAGAATGAATTGTAGATTTTGACAAAATATTTATTGATGCTGGCTGATGAAGCGTATTCCACCAATCTACAGAGTACTTAATAATTGGAACATTTATTATTCCTAAAACTGTTATGATTGAGGTAATTTTTAAAACTTGTTCTTTTTTATCATAAATTCTCCAAGCCATTAAAAACATTAAATAAAAAAGTGCAAGAATTAACATAGAAGTAATTCTAGCATCCCAAGCCCACCATGTTCCCCATGTTGGTTTACCCCAAATAGATCCTGTGACTAAAGCAATAATATTAAAGATGAAACCTGATGGAGCTAAACTTTTAGCGATCAAAAAAAAGTTTTTTAATTTAAAAATATAACCAGTTACTGATAAAAATGTAATTGAAGAAAAAATTCCAAGTGCTAACCATGCTGCGGGTACATGAACATACATAATTCTAACAGTATGACTTTGCAAATAGTCCTCGGGGGACAATAATAAAGACTCAATAAGACCGATAGTCAAAACGATTACAAGTAGATAAAGGACATATCTCGGGGCTTTGGAAGTGATTGAAAATATTTTGTTTGGTTCAAAATGTTTAAACATAAAAGATATATACTAATTAATACGCTGAATATAATGTGAAAAATTATCCGATCAAGAATGCAGAGGGAGATAATAACGAAGGGTAAAATTTTAGCATCCTTGATCGAATTATATTATCTTTAGAAGGATCGTGTGTCTAAGTTTTGAGCTAATTGTGTTTAAAAAATGAATTTTAGTTAGATTGCTTGAAATAACTTGAGCCTTTTTTACCAGAAAAAATTTCCTCTATAAGCGGGTGTTTTATGGGCTCATTAGAATCGTCTACTAATAAATTCTGCTCTGAGACATACGCCTCATATGTAATTTCATCATTTTCAGCCAATAAATGATAAAATGGTTGATCTTTTCTTGGTCTAACATTTTTCGGAATAGACTGATACCACTCCTCAGAATTATTAAATTCAAAATCAACATCATAAATTACACCTCTAAATTCAAAGTGTTTATGTTTTACAATGTCACCAATTGAAAATTTCGCTTTTTGAATTGCCATTGAAGAGAGTATGGGTATTTAAAAATAAAAATCAATAGGAAAAAATATAAAGTTTTTGTTAAATTTTATTTATGTTAATATCTTTTTTGTGAATAAATCCTTAATTAAATTTCTTACAGATTTTGGACCGCTTATAATTTTTTTTTACTACTATTACGATAGTGACAAAGATTTAAAGATTGCAATACCACCTTTCATAATTGCAACTATTATCGCACTAATAATTATGTGGATGCTAGAGAAAAAAATTCCTAAAGTTCCTTTAATTAGTGGAATACTAATTACATTATTTGGTGGACTGACTATCTATTTTGATAATCCAGTTTTCATTTATATTAAACCAACTATTATAAATATCTTATTCGGATTATCTCTAATATTTGGTAGATATTTTACAAAAGAGCCTGTGCTTAAAAAAATTATGGGTGGTTCAATTTCATTATCAGATACAGGCTGGGAAATATTGAATAAAAGATGGATATATTTTTTCTTTGGATTAGCAGTTTTGAATGAGTTAGTATGGAGAACTCAAACTGAGGAGTTTTGGGTTAACTTTAAAGTATGGGGCTTATTACCTATCACATTTATTTTCACTGCTTTTCAGATCAGTTTAATTAATAAATATAAAATTAATGAATAACAATTTACGATTAATCATAAATAATACACACAATAAAAGTATCGATGAAAAATATTTTTTTGAAAAAAACGAACTTAAAATAATTCTGGATTTATATGCTAAAATGGTTTCTGAAGGATCTTGGAAAGATTATGGATTAAATATTTCCAGTAGACAGGTTGGGTTTAGTGTTTTTAAGAATGCTGCTGAAAATGCTCTATATAAAATCTGTAAAAATTTTAAACCAAAAAACAAAAATTTAAGATATTTGATTACTGATACAAATGGCAAGATTTTAAAAAATTCTGACAATCTAAGTAATTTGCTGAAAAATACTAATTGGAAAAAACTTTCAGATTAACGTTATCTTCTTTGACCAAAAAGTCTAAGAAGCATTATAAATAGATTTATGAAATCAAGATACAAGGTTAAAGCACCCATTACAGCCTTTTTACCCATTAATTCACCAGTATCACTTGCTACATACATATTTTTTATTTTTTGTGTATCATAAGCGGTTAATCCAACAAATATAAGCACACCTAAAATTGAAATAACAAAATACATCATAGATGACTTCATGAAAATATTTACCAACGAAGCAATGATAATTCCAATCAATCCCATCATCAAGAAAGAACCTAATTTCGTTAAGTCTCTTTTTGTTGTATATCCATAAATGCTCATCGCACCAAAAGTTGCTGAAGATATGAAGAAAACTCTAGTTACACTCAAACCAGTATACACTAATAATATTGATGAAAGAGATAATCCCATTAATGCAGCAAAAACCCAAAAAGTAGTTTGTGCTTTTCCAGCACTCATTTTATTTATTCCAAAACTCATGTAAAACACAATTGCTAATGGAGCTAACATTACAACCCATTTCAATCCGGACATATAAATTGCTGAACCAAAACTCGTTAATGCAACAATAGAACCACCTGCATCAGTTACTACCGACATCTTAAAGGATAATAAAGCTACAATCCCAGTTAAAAGAACACCGGTTGCCATATAATTGTAAACTTTTAGCATATAGGCTCTTAAGCCTTCATCCATAACCGCAGTTGTCTCTTGCGCTGCAGCTTTTGCTCTTGCTAAAATTCCTTTTTTATCAAATTCCATAATTGATATAGATATATAGTCTTTTACTAATTATTCAAGATACCTTAAAAGATTAATAAATATTAACACTTTAAAACCACAATGAATTACAAAAAATTAGGTAATACTGATCTTGACGTTAGTACAATTTGTCTCGGTACAATGACCTGGGGAGAACAAAATACGGAAGAAGAAGGTTTCGAGCAAATGGACTGGGCATTAGATCATGGAGTAAACTTTTGGGATACAGCAGAAATTTATTCAATTCCCATGAGAAAAGAAACTTATGGTGAAACAGAGAGAATAATTGGAAACTGGTTTAAAAAAACAAATAAAAGGGACAAAGTTGTAATTGCTACAAAAGTCTGTGGAAATACCTCAAATAAATATATTCGGGGTGGTGGAAATAATTTTGGAAAAAAGAAAATTTCAGATGCTTTAGAAGAAAGCCTTAAAAGGTTAAAAACAGACTACATAGATTTATATCAACTTCATTGGCCTGAGAGAAATACTAATTTTTTTGGAAAACACGGTTACGAGCACGATGAAAACGATAATGACTGGACACCATTTGAGGAAATACTTAAAAGTCTAGAAAATTTTATTAAGCAGGGAAAAATTAGATATGTAGGTTTGTCTAACGAGACAGCATGGGGTTTGTCAAAATTTCTTGAAATCTCTAAGTTAAAAAATCTTCCTAAAATGATGTCTGTTCAAAACCCTTATAATTTACTCAATAGATCTTATGAAGTTGGATTAGCAGAAATTTCAGTAAGAGAGAAAAGTGGATTGTTAGCCTATTCACCACTAGCATTTGGTTACTTAACGGGAAAATATAGGAATAATAATTTGCCTGAAAAATCAAGAATGAAACTATTTAAAGATTTTACAAGATATAAAAACGAAAATGGTCAAAACGCAATTGAGGAATATTATAAAATATCAAAAAAATTTAACGTTGATTTTACCCAAATGTCTTTAAAATTTTGTGAGATTCAGCCTTTCGTAACAAGTGTAATTATTGGAGCAACGACAATGGAACAGTTGAAAACAAATATAGAAAGTGTAAATGTAACTCTATCAAGTGAAATACTAAATGAAATTAATAATATTCAAAAAAAATACCCAAACCCATGCCCATAATTAAAAAAACTTTATTATTGTCTTTATTTTTTATTTTTTTTTCAATTACAAAAACCCTAGCTGAAGATCTCAAAAAAATTGGAAAATATAAAGATTGGGAAACCATAGTGCTAGCAGAAACATCGGGTAAAGTTTGTTTTGCTCAATCCTCACCAATTTTACAATCTCCAAAAACAAGTAAAAGAGATGCAAGGCTGTTTGTGACATTCAGACCAGGTGAAAAAATTACTAATGAAATAAGCACTACCGCTGGATATGAATTTAATAAAAATAATACTGTTCTTGCAACATCTGGAAATAACAAATTTAAATTTGATATCAAACAACAAGGTTTTGCTTGGATGACCAGTAATAAAAAAGAAAAAATAATGGTTAGGGTTATGAAAAAAGGTTCTAGAATTATGGTTACTGGTTATAACGAAAAAGGTTCTCAAACAATTGATCATTATTCATTATTAGGTTTCACTAAAGCTTATAACACAGCGAAAAAAGCTTGTAGTTAGTTAATGACACAAAACAGAAGAATTGTATTAGCTTATTCTGGAGGACTAGATACCTCCATAATACTTAAATGGCTTCAAGAAAATTATAATGCCGAAGTAATCTGTTACACGGCTGATATTGGTCAAGTGATAGATAAAAAAAAGATAATCAAAAATGCTAAAAAATTTGGGGTAAAAAATATTATAATAAAAGACTTAAAAAATATTTTTGTTAAAGATTATGTTTTTCCGATGATCAGAGGTCACGCGATTTATGAGGGCGTATATTTATTGGGTACCTCAATTGCAAGACCTTTAATAGCAAAAGATCAAATAAGAATTGCAAAAAAATATAAAGCTTATGCAGTATCTCATGGAGCCACCGGTAAAGGAAATGATCAAGTAAGATTTGAGCTTGGCTATCATTTTTTTGGTCCAAAGATTAAGATAATAGCACCCTGGCGAATTTGGAATTTAAGATCTAGAACAGATCTTATTAAATATGCAAAAAAATACAAAATACCGATACCTAAAGATAAAGCAGGTTCCACACCTTTTTCTGTTGATGATAACTTGTTTCATACCTCTACCGAGGGAAAAGTTTTAGAAAATCCTAAAAATTCTGCTCCAGAAATTATTTTTCAAAGAACGGTTTCTGCAGAGAAAGCTCCTAATAAGCCTACATTTATATCCATAAATTTTAAAAATGGAGACCCAGTTGGTATTAATGGAAAAAAATATAATCCTGAGAAAATTTTAACAAAACTTAATTTAATAGCTGGTAAAAACGGTATTGGAAGAGTTGATTTAGTTGAAAATAGATTTCTTGGTATAAAATCTAGAGGAGTTTATGAAACACCTGGTGGTACACTTCTTATTCATGCACATAGAGCTATAGAGTCCGTAACATTAGACAAAAACACAATGCATAAAAAAGACTCCATCATGTCTAGATATGCAGAATTAATTTACAATGGTTATTGGTTTTCAAAAGAAAGGTTTAAACTTCAAAAAATCGTCGACCTCAAAAGAAATAAAGTAAATGGAACTGTAAAACTTAAGCTTTATAAAGGAAATATTATTATTCAATCAAGAATTACAAAAAGTAAAGCATATTCAATGAAAAAGGTTTCATTTGAGGAAAATAAATCCTTCAATAAATCTAACGTTGAAAAATTTATAAATTTTCATAAAAAAAAATTAAGATAACTCAAGAAAAATTGACAATTTTTTACATTGTCAATTCTGAAAAAAAACATAACTTAGTTTTATGGACAATTTAAAAAAATGGATGCAAGACTCAGCCAATATATTGTTTGATGATAGTAAAAATGATTTAAGATCACTACCTAAGGCTGTTAGATTACAAATATTACTAGTCCTAAGTTTTATATGGACAACAGTATTTAGTTTGTATGTATTTTCATATACGACTTTTGCTTTTGGCTGGGCTGGAACATACTTAGCACATATCGGCCTTATATTTGCAGTCTATATGACATTCAAACAATTCCATAAAGCTGAGGAAAAATCGACCAGCGTCTTTCAAACAAAAAATTTTGATCCATTTAAAATTATGGTTATTGTATTTGTTATAGTGTTTATTTTTGTTTTTTCTAAGGGTATCGAAGTTTTAACAAATACTAACTCGTATACTATTCCATATGATGGTCCATCAAAATCAGTGTTTGAAAAATGGTTGCCATTTAGTAAGGACAAATAATGGAAAAAATAGCTAAGAATCTACAACTTATACTAATGTGCATTATTTTAATAAGCACAGTAATTGCTGTAGGTATTGAAATTTATAAAATGTATCAAAACATGTCTGTAACGTTAGCTGACTTGTTATTAATGTTTCTTTATTTAGAAGTTCTTGCAATGGTTAGAGTTTTTTGGAACCAGCAATCAATCAGTATTACGTTACCACTACTAATAGCAATTACTGCACTTGCTCGATTTATTATTCTTCAAGGTAAAGAGATGGACCCTACTGCATTGGTTTATGAGGCAGTTGCAATAGTTTTAATTGCTGGTGCTATTGTAATCTTGAGATTAAGACATAGTGATAAATTAGGTCTTAAGAAAAAAAAATCTAAATAGTTTTAAATGAATTTTGAACCCTCAAGGGCTAAGGCCTTAGATCGATTAGAAAGTTTTGTTGAAAACAATCTTACAGAATACTCAAAGCTTAGAAATTTTGATTTTGGTCCAGATAAAAGATCAAATGTTTCTTGTTTGTCACCATATATAACTCATGGAATTGTTAATGAACAAGAGATCATTAAAAAATCTCTAGGTAAATTTTCTTTTTCAAAAAATGAAAAATTTATACAAGAAGTATTATGGCGCACATATTGGAAGGGCTGGCTAGAATTAAGACCAAATGTTTGGTCAGATTATTTAACAGAATTAATTAAAATTAAGGAAAATTTAAAAAATAATCAAAATTATAAAAATGCAATTGAAGGAAAAACAAAGATAGATTGCTTTAATCAATGGGTAATCGAACTAAAAGAAAATAATTATTTACACAATCATACAAGGATGTGGTTCGCCAGTATTTGGATTTTTACTCTAGAATTACCTTGGCAATTAGGTGCAGAATTTTTTATGCAACATCTATATGACGGCGATGCTGCGTCCAATACTCTTGGATGGAGATGGGTTGCTGGAGTTCAAACACAAGGAAAACATTATTTGGCGAGCGAATGGAACATTAAAAAATTCACTGCTAACAGATTCAATAATATTAATTTAAATGAAAATGCTCCTCCAAAAGTATCTGAAAAAACTTACTCAATAATAAAACAAGATTTTAGTAATCCTCAAAATATTGAAGATAAAAGTCTATTAATTTTTGATAATAATCTTGCTTTTGAAATTACTGATTTTCAAAATTACAAATTTAAAAAAATTTATTTAATTTCAAATGAAAATAATAATAGATCTATTAAGCTGAGTGAAAAAGTTGTAAAATTTAAATCCCTTTTAATTGAAGACCAAGAAGAAAGGTTAAAAGCCAAGTCTATTGATTATGAGGTGGTCAATATAAGTAAAATAAAAGATATTCAAAACTGTTATGGTTTATATCCCTCAGTTGGTGAAAATTTAGATTATTTAAATTTAAATAGCTCAAAAATAACTTTTTTATATAGAAAACTTGATCAGTATTCTTGGCAATATTGCAAAAAAGGTTTTTTTAATTTTAAAAATTATATTCCAAAAATAATTTCAACTTTCAATTAAAACCACCTAAACATTCCGATAATTCCTGCCGTTGCGTAAAAAAATTGTAAAAATAATATTCCTCTATGACCACCTCTATACGCCCAAATTCCAATTAAAATTGCAGATAAAAGTAATAAGCAAAAACCAAAAAATTCAATACCAATATTCATAGCTACGAATAATGAATATAATATTGCTGTTATAACTCCTGCCCATTCAAAAATCTTATTATCCATAATTTTTATCTCGCAAGTTTAATAAAAATATCACCCATGCCTGCCTCTAAATTCTCTATGGGTGTATTATTTCTAAATTCACAAAATCTACCAGTTATCTGATGACTTTTCACAAAATCTATCTCATCTTTTCTGCAGCTTTTACCGTTATGCAATAAACCAATTACTATTCGGCCATTTAAATCATAAACTTGTTTGTTATTTATTTTCTCTCCAACACAAAAATAATCTTTATTAACCCTATTTGGAAAATCTTCTTTGTTGCAGGGATTTTTAATTGTAAAAACAAAAAACTCCTTGATGCCGTCTTTAAATTTATATTTCATCCTTTCGACTTCAGAATATTTCATAATATCACAAGAACACGGAATACAACATTTATAGTAATTACCACAAATTTTATTTTTAGTTCCTCTCTCACTGATAAATAAAAAATCAGGGTCACTATTGGGATCGATCAAAGAACCAGAAACAGCACAATAAAGTTTGTTATATTCAATGAAATCTTCATAATTTATGTCTTTATCAATTATATGTTTGAAGAATTTTGGACCAGCAGCATTTCTGTTGCTGTCGGGAAAGATTCTAGACCAATCTGTTATTAAATCTTTATAATAATTTTTTTCCACTGAATTTGAAATATTGGAAAAAGATAAAGTAAAGATAGAAATAATTACAAATCTAAAGATAGCTTTTGAAAAATTCATAGATTTAATTAATTTAAAAAAATTTTTATTATTTGTCGCACTTAATTTACTTTCAAATTATAAATTTAAAGTTATTAAAGTCCAATGAAAAAATTCCACATAATATTTTTAACACTTGCCATGATGATTATCCCATCGATAACATTTGGAAATGTAATTGATAAATTAAACGAAACCGGTAAATTTACAAAATTAAACGAAACCTTAATGAAATCAGGATTAAGTGAGAATTTAAAAGGTGAAGGACCATTTACTGTTTTTGCACCTTTAGACGACGCATTTGCAGCAATTAGTGCACAAACATATTATGGTCTGTTGAGAGAGGAAAACAAAGATAAACTTGTAAAAATTTTGGGACGACACGTTTTTTCAAAAAAAATTCCTTCTTCAGAAGTTGCAGGTGAAATTAAACTCAAAGCAATTAATGGTGAGGAAATAACTATAAAAAAAGTTAATGGTATAGTTTATATAAATGAAGCTGAAGTTGTAACTGCTGATGTTGAAACTTCTAATGGTATAATCCATTTTATAAATAGAGTTCTTCAGCCCTTAAACTAGTTATTTTTGTTTTAAAGTAATTGTTTGGTTTAGATTTTTTACCGAGATTATTTTAGTTTTTCCATTTGTCCATCTAACCTCTATTTTTATACTCTTTTCATTTTTTCTAATACCATAATGAGCTACTGGTTCCATTTGGCATAGATACCCTGAACCAGAGTCAATTGTTTTTGAATGTTTTCTTAAATTTGAAATCAATGTTACTGTTGCTCCTCTTGCGGGTGCCCCATATTTATTTAGCGGTCTAATCCTTAAATATTTGTGTTCAGGATTTACCTTTGCTTTATACAAAGACAATGGCTGATCTCTGCTTTCTCCGTGGGAAACTAACAATTCTAATATGCCATCGTTATCTATGTCAGCAACTGCTGCTCCAGTTCCATATCCATCTGGTTCTAAACCAATATCGAGAGGTATTTGTTTTACCAAACCATTCTCTAAAATTCTAAAAAGTTTGTTGGGTTCACCAATATTATTCAAGAATATTTCATCATAACCATCATTATCTAAATCAGCTGAAATAACAGTTCTTATTCTTGACGGCTCATCAAAAGGTGGCTTTGATATATCCTCAAAAATATCATTTTTAAGTACATATGCTCTGTGAAATCCTCCCCAATTTCCATTTAAAATATCAAGTCTTCCTCGGTAATAAATATCTGACAAAGCTGTACCTCTCCCATTTTGAAGAACGTCTTGAACTCTATATTCGTATGCGACATCTAAAAATTTACCCTCTTCATTTTTGTATAAAAAATTTGCTCCTCTCTCATTGGCTGCAAATATATCAATTTTATCAGAAATGATGTGTCCAGCCACGACAGCACGTCCACCTGTAACTTTCGCCAGATTCAATTGAACAGATTTATCGACTATTATGTCGTCATTATATTCGTAATATCTTGTGGGTCCTCCGTAGTTAGCAACATATACACCATAATTGCCATCTCCTTTTCTATCAACACAAACAACTGACCTCCCAGCAGTTAAATTGAGATCTTTTTGATTTTTCTCAATTTCAAATAAATCAATAAAATTACCCTTCTCTAAATCTATCAATCTATCTGAATATTTTTTTGTTCCACTATATGTGTCGGTATTGAGAAAATATATTTCCTCATAACCGTCTCTATCTATATCGCATGCAGCAACACCAATTGTTCTTCTAAATTCATCAGAAAATTTTTTTTGATTTACAATATTAATCAGTTTTCCATTCTCGTATGATAAAGCTAAATTCAGATAACCAAATCCAGTAACTATAAAATCAAATTTTCCATCTTGATTTACATCGGTGACAGAAACTCCATAACTAAGTCTTTTAGGATTCTCAACTATTTGGCTTGTTATATCTTCAAAAAAATCAGCATTCAGATTATTTGGGATTAATAGAAAAAACAAAACTACTAATTTCTTTAAATAATTAATTATTCTAATTTTCATTTTTTTTACTTTTATACTTTTTCATCCAATCACCAAATATTTTTATAGCATCCTCCATATCCCTAGTTTTGTTAGGATGGTTCTTTGCTCTACCGAGCATGGTTGCAATAACATTTACCTGATACTTAATTGAACGATTTTTAATAGTTCTAATTGTGTAAAGAGCTTTTTCTTTGTTTTTGAACCCTAGCCCCTGAGTAGTAGTTTTAGGATTATAATCTGAATATAGCGATAAATTTATAGGTTTAGATTTTTTACTTAATGGCATTTTGTCTATAATTTTAAAAATTGTTTTATGATTAAGTTTATTCATCTTTTTTTTAGATTTGCCATCAAAACCAATTAAATCTATTGATGATTTTTCCTGCTTATTAATTTTACAAATTAATTTTACAAATCTTTTATGAAAATCTTTTATTTTATCTTGATATATTTTTTTTGCCTCTAGATAAATTCTATCCTTGTAACTTGTTGTAGAAACAAGTAAAATTCTACTTTTCCATTTGTATTTTTCTAAGTTCATATTTTTTTGCTAGAACATCTTTTTGAGCAATACTTAACTCTTTCCCAATTTAGCTTCCATTTTCTGCGCCAATTGAAAGGTCTCTTACAAACAATACAGATTTTAGATGGAAGATTTTCTTTTTTCACTAAAGTGTGTTTTGTTTAATAAATTTTTCTGCAGCAGGAAGGATTAATTTTTTTCTGTCACTTTTCATTTTGTCGAAAATTCTAACCATCATAGATAACCTTGGATTTTTCAAAAAAAATTTTCTATTTCTATCAATGAATCTCCAATACAACCCATCCATTATGTTGCACCAATCGCCTTTTTTAAAATCCATCATTTTCATAAAGTAACTCGAGCCACATATATATGGTTTTGTAGCAAATATTCCTCCATCACTAAATAATCCCATACCATAAACATTAGGCACCATTACCCAATCTGAGGAATCTACAAACATTTCCATAAACCATTTATAAACAATGGTAGGCTTTATTTCACAAAGATTCATGATGTTAGATAAAATCATTAATCTTTCAATGTGATGAGACCATCCATGATTTAAAGCATTTTTGATTGCATAATCTAGTGGTGGTAAACCAGTTGTACCTTCATACCATGATTTTTTCATTTTGCGATTTTGTTTGAAAAAATTTCTAGTTTCCATTTCGTTTGAATAACTTTGATAAATTCCTCTCATAAATTCTCTCCATCCTATGACCTGACGCACATAACCTTCTAAAGAATTTAATTTGATTTTTTTACTCTTATGGAAATCTAAAACTTTTTTTATAATAAATTCAGGCGTTATTAATCCTAGGTTAATGTAAGGACTTAAAGCACTGTGAAATAAAATATTATCTTTTTGATCAACAGCGTCCTCATAATCACCAAATAAATTAGATTTCTCTTTAATAAAAAAATTTAATAATTTGACCACATCATTAAATTCTGTAGCAAGCCAAAAGTTTTTGGTTGTTCCTGGATGATCTTTGAATAGTTTTTCAATAATTGGTTTTAATTTTTTAGTATGTTTAGTCTCATTAATTTTTGGGAATTTTGGAATAGAGATATTTTTTGGTAACTTATTTCTATTATCTTCATCAAAACTCCACTTACCTCCTATAGGATTCCCATCTAAACCCATTAATATGCCGGATTTTTTTCTAACTTCTTTATAAAAAGTTGCCATAAAAGGTTTTTTTGATTTTGATAAATATTGTTTAAATTCATCTCTCGAATTTAAAAACATAGGAGTTTGCACAAT
Organism: uncultured Pelagibacteraceae bacterium; assembly: GCA_902615145.1. GTDB lineage: Bacteria > Pseudomonadota > Alphaproteobacteria > Pelagibacterales > Pelagibacteraceae > Pelagibacter. Next base: position 124,712 of record CACMNK010000001.1, read on the forward strand.
ATTCCATTTAATTTTTTCTTTTTTTGTGAATTGATCAATTTTTTTCTCAAAAAATTTATCCTCAATTTCAAAACTCGAAATTTCTTTTATTTTTTTTGAATTAATTAATTTCTTTAATTTTTTTAAATAGTCATCTTTAAATTCTTTATCTTCAATTCTCAAATATTCTAATTTGAACTTATCCTTTTTAAGAGACTCCGCATGTGAACGCATTGATGATAAGAAAAGAAGGATTTTATTTTTATGATGTTTTTCATAAGTGCATAATTGGTAATCTTCTGCCATAAAAAATAGGTGGTCTTTTTTGAAGCGGTCCAAGTATTTTGGTGGAAATAATTGATTGCCAAGTATAAAAAATAACTTCATATTTAAATATAACTAATAAAAATTTTTATGTCAGAAAAATATCTTATTTTTGGTGCGACAGGATCCATCGGTTCTAGTTTGGCTGAACAATTAGTAAATTCAGGGAATTCAGTTCATTTAGTTGGTAGAAATGAAAATGAAACTAAAAATATTTCTGAAAAATTAGGTTGTGCATTTACAATAGCTGATGTTTTGCAAGATGGATTTGTGGATAAAGTTAAAAGTGATATTTCTGATGTAAAAGGTATTGCTTATTGTGTGGGTTCAATTGATCTGAAACCTTTAAGAATGGTGAATGAGCAAGATTTTAATAAGTGTATGAAATTAAATTTATACTCTGCAGTCGAGGTTATAAAGGGATATCAGGATATTTTGAAAAAAAATAAAGGTTCGGTCGTTTTATTTTCTACAGTTGCTGCACAAAGAGGTTTTACAAATCATGCAATAATTGCCTCTACAAAAGCTGCTGTTGAGGGTTTAACAGTTTCTTTGGCTGCAGAATTTGCTCCAAACATAAGAGTAAACTGTATTGCACCAAGTTTAACCAATTCTAAAATCGCTGAGCCAATGTTAAAAAATAAGGCCTTAGCAGATGGAATTGCAAAAGCTCATCCATTAAAGAGATTGGGTGAGGGAAAAGACTCAGCCTCTTTAGCTAAATTTCTTATTACAGATGATAGCTCATGGGTGACAGGTCAAATTATAGCAGTTGATGGTGGAAGATCAAAGCTCTCGTAAAGTGAAAAAGTTTATTTTCTCAGTATCTTTATTCTTACTCTTAACAAACCTCACATTTGCAAAAAATTTTAATTTAGAAAAAATTGTGGATTTAAACGGTCCTTGGGGCTCATCATTTATTAATAATGAAGAGCTAATAATAACTGAAAAAAGTGGAAAAATAAAAGTTGTAAACATTATTTCAAAACAAATTTCTGAAATAGAGCACAATCTTAACTTTTTAGAACATGGTCAAGGTGGAATACTAGATATTCTTTTTAAAGATAATTTTATTTATGTATCTTACACAGAAAATAGAGGTAATGGTAAAACCAGCACCTCGATTGCAAAAACAAAATTTGCCGAAAAAGAATTAAAATTTGAAAATATTTTCCAAGCAAATCCTCCTATTAATTCTGGTTATCATTTTGGATCAAGATTAGCGATTAAAGATGACTATCTTTTTGCATCTGCTGGTGAAAGAGGTGAGGGTATGATTGCGCAAGATCCAACAAAACATCCAGGAAGTATTATCAGAATAAATCTAGATGGCAGTATTCCACGAGACAATCCTAGATTTAAAGGGAAATCCAACTGGCTTCCAGAAATATATCAAATCGGTATTAGAAATCCACAAGGTTTAACTTTATCTCCATTTGACGGAAAAATTTATATGAGTAATCACGGAGCAAGGGGTGGAGATTGGTTTGGTGAGGCTAAAGCAGGTGAAAATTATGGTTGGAAAATTTTAGGATGGGGAGGGACTAATTACTCTGGTATCCCAATTGGACCTAAATGGAAGCCAGGCTTCACAAAAGCAATTCATTATTGGGTACCCTCAATTGCCACAAGTGCTATCACAATTTACAAAGGTAAGGAATTTAGTGAATGGAATGGTCATGCACTTATAACATCATTGAAAGATCAATCTCTAAGAAAACTGATATTTAAAGATTTATCAAATGTAAAAGAAGATATTATTTTTCAAAAAAAAATTGGAAGATTAAGAGATATACAAGTACATCCAGAAAATGGTAAAATTTATTTTTTAGCAGGAGATAGTCTGTGGTTAATGGAAAAAAATTAATTAATTTTTTATGTATTTTAGTTGGAATAATATTTTATAATTGTTTAAGTATCGCAATGGAAAAACCCTATCATCATTTGCCAGATGGAACTTTTAGAAATCCTGAGGGATCACCTAAAAGAGATGCCAATATAAAATGGTCATATAAAATTTTTAATCAAGAAAAAAAGAAGCTTGATATGACGGTGCCAAAAAGTCATGTTATTGAAAAAGAAAAAGTAATTTTAGATCTTAAAAAATATCAAGATGACGACTATATCGCTTGGATTGGTCATGCAACTTTCTTAATTAAACTTGGTGAAACTACAATAATTACTGACCCAGTTTTCTCAAAAAATGCTGGCCCACTTATATTTGGCCCAAAAAGATATACAGAACCGGCGCTTACTCTAGATGAAATACCAAAAATAGATTTATTTTTATTAACTCATAACCACTACGACCATCAAGATGCATACACGATTAGGAAGTTTCCATATAAAAATGCAAAAGTGTTATTGCCTCTTAAGCTTGGGAAATACTTCAGAAGATATAAAGATGTTAATGAAATGGATTGGTATGACGAAATAAAAATAAACGAAAAATTAAAAGTTACATTTTTACCCGCGGTTCATTGGTCAAAACGTAGTCTAACTGATACCAATAAAACTTTATGGGGAAATTTTTTAATTGAATATGACGGAAAAAAAATTTTATTTGCCTGTGATACGGGGATTGGAGACATATATAAGTCTATTGGTCAAAAATATGGTCCAATTGATTTAACGTTTATAAATATTGGTGCTTACAATTTTTATCCGATTATGCCTTATAAAGATAAATCTATCTATCACACAAACCCAGAGGAAGCTTTAGAAATTGCTCAAAATCTTAAAAGTAATAAAGTGGTTGGCATGCATTGGGGAACTTTCGTTCTATCCTTAGAACCTATAATGGAGCCACCAAAAAGATTTAAAGCCAGTGCCAACAAGTATGGTTTTAAAAAAGAGGATGTTTTGATTTATAAAATTGGTGAGTTTGACTCACTTAAAAAATTACTTAGTTACAATTAGTTGTCTAAAATTTTTCTTTTTGCTTTCTCAAATTCTTCTTGGGTTAAAACTCCATCTTTTAAAAGTTTATTCAATTTTTCAAGCTCATAACTTAAACTATCTTCATCAACCAAAGGAGGATCAGTTTTTTCATTATCAGAATTTTCATTTATTTTGTTTGCACTTTTGGCACTAAATCCATTCATTATTGCAGTTGCGCCAAGATATAAAACAAATCCAAAAATTGGTATTACCAAACCAAGAAAGATAATTTTTTCCATTAATTAGTCCTCATCTTCCTCTCTCCAATTTTTTTCGTACATAAGCCATGCTGCTAATATTACTGAAAAAGTTCCAACAATCATACCATAATCAAATCCAGTTTGTTGATCGTATAGATACCATCCAAGTTGAGTTGCTCCAATCGGAGGTATGGTAAGTATAACCATAATAATTAAAATTCTATATGGGTATTTTGGCTTTCTCATAGCTTAGCTTATCAAAAATTTTTTAATGATTTAAATGTTAAATTTGCGATCTTTTGAAACAGTCAATCGTATTTTTAAGCAAACACGCAATTGTCATTGGACCAACACCCCCAGGAACTGGCGTTAGGGCTTTTGCATTTTTTGAAACTTCATCAAATGCAACATCACCAACAATTCCCTTTTCAGTTTTATTAATACCTACATCAATCACAATTGCATCTTTTTTAACCCAATCTCCTTTTACCAACTCAGGAATACCGACGGCAGCAACAACAATATCTGCCTCTAAACATTCAGCTTTTAAATCTTTAGTTTTTGAATGAGTTATCGTTACAGTGCAGTTTTCTTTCAAAAGAAGTTGTGTCATTGGTTTGCCATTTAAATTTGATCTACCTATTACAACAGCTTTTTTACCATTTAAATTTGGCTCAAATTTTTTAATTAATAAGTAGCATCCTAGAGGAGTACAAGGTACTGAACTTTCATAACCAGAAGAAAGATTGCCGACGTTTATAGGATGAAATCCATCAACATCTTTTGTGTGATCAATCGCTTCAATAACTTTCTTTTTATCTATATGTTTTGGCAAAGGTAATTGTACTAATATACCAGAAACACTTTTATCATTATTTAATTCATTTATTTTTTCTAAAATTACTTTTTCTTCGACGTTATCGGGATACTTTATTACCTCGGACTTTAGTCCAACCTCATTTGCTGATTTTTCTTTATTTCTTACATAAATTTGACTTGGAGTTAAATCTCCAATTAAGATTACAGACAGACCAGGAACTTTATTATATTTTGATTTAAGTTTAGAGACTTCTTTTTTAAGCTCTTGCCTTAATAATGCAGCTTCTTTTTTTCCATCAATTAAAATCATAATTTATTTAAAATATCATTGGTGCAACGTAAAGCTTCATACACATTTCTATAAACCAAATCAATAGAAGTAAAATTATAGGTGAAATATCCAAAGCACCTAAATTTGGCAAAAAACGTCTTATCTTATTTAAAATTGGATCAGTTAATCGATAAGTAAAGTCTAAAACTAAATAAACAAATCTATTTTGAGTATTTAGAATATTAAAAGCAACTAGCCAACTTATTATTACATTCGCAATTACAACATAGGAATATAGTTTTAGGATCTGTAAGACTAAATAAAAAACAGCTATCATTTCTTTTCAACATAAATCGACTGACTTGGAAATGCGAAAGAAGCTTTGTTGCTTTCAACAATTTGTTTAATTTCTATTGCTAGACGCTCTTTTACGGACAACCAATCATTCCAGCTGCTAGTTTTTGTAAAACAACGAACATACATATCTATCGAACTATCTGAAAATTTATCAACTCTAACTGCAACACCAATACTTTGCTTAAAGTCATCACTTTTATTGATATGGTTTTCGATTTGATCCCTTATGGTTTTTAATTGATCAACTGTTGTGTCATATTGAAGAGTGATAATCCAACTTATCAACCAGTTTGAAGTTTCACTTACATTAATAACTGCATTTTCTGCAAATTGAAAATTAGGAATTATTGCTAAAGATTTATCAAATTTTCTAATAGTCGTAGATCTAAAACCAATTTTTTCAACTATGCCCTCTATTATTCCATCAACTAAAATCCAATCTCCTATTTTAAATCTTTTTTCAACAAGAACTAAAATGCCTGATATTAAATTTTTAAATAAATCTTGAGCACCTAAAGCCACAGCCACACCAAATAAACCTAAACCCGCGATAATGGGACCGATTTTGATACCCCATAATTCTAAAACAGCAGCTAAACCTAAAATAAAAATCAAAATCTTTAATGATTTAATTATCCATCCTATTAACTCCTTGGTTAAAAGTTTATCAAGACCACTTAGAACATATGAGACGGGTTCAATAATTTGATGCATTACCCAAAAAATTAATATCGTTATTAAAGTTCTGTTTATTGTATCAACAATATCTCTGCTTTCAGCAGAAAAAGTCATATAATAACTTGCAATAAAAAATCCTAAAACTATTGGTAAAAATCTTGCTGGTCCTACAAGAGCGTTAACAAAAGTATCATCTAATTTATTAGTTGTTCTTTTTGAAATTATTTCTAATTTTTTTATTATTAGTTTACTTAAAATTCCTCTGAAGATTAAGAAAATTAAAAAAATTCCTAAACCGATTAATATTTGAAAAATATCAATACCTAAAATCCCTTTATTCCAAACTGATAAAAAAATTTCTGAAAAATTATTTATTAATTCCATAACTAAATTTTATATAACAAAAACTCCTCTTCACCAGGATTAAAAAGAAATATTTTTTTCCATTTAATTTCATTCAATATAGACGAGGTTTTCTCACCAATACACATCAAATTTGTATTCATCCATAAACCCTCGGTTTGATATATTTTTATAAAATTAAGAAAACTTGAGGCACTATTTTGCGAATAAACATAAACTATGTCAGGTAAATTTTCTTTTAATTTGATTATAAACTCGTCATCAAATTTTTGATTATATTTTGCTCTATAATTAATAATTCTTTTTACGACAAAACCCTCTAAAGCCAACTGTTGATCTAAGTCAACAGATACCGTTTCTCCACTAACATAAATAAGTTTTTTATTTTTAGTATCGTACGTCCTTAAAATTAATTCTTTTAAATTTGAAACATTTCCCTCTGCGGCAACTGTATTTTGAAAACCTAAATCACGAGCTTTTTTTTCTGTTACATTTCCCACACAAAAACACTTAATTTTTTTATCTATATTGTTTAATTCTAAATACTTAACGGCGTTGGCACTGGTAAAAATTATTCCCCCAAATTCAGAAAAATTAATTTTATCATAATCAATTTTTTCAATATTAAGTAAGGGAAGATGGGATATTTTATGACCAAGCGATTTAAACTTCAAAGCTAGTGCCGAGCAATCTTCCAAAGGTCTAGTCAACAAAATATGCATATCATTTCTTATAAGAATTATTAGATTTTTTTTTTAGAATCCCGCCAATCTCTTCACCAACCTCTCTAAACTTTGATTTTTCAACAATTTTTTTTTCATAGTATCTCTCTGATCCATCTAAAGAAAAAAGCTCAGCTTCTAATGTTAGTTGGTCACCTTCTATTTTTGAATGGACACCCACTGCAGTTTCACAGTCGCCATCTAAAACTTTTAAAACATTTCGCTCAGAATGTGCTCTTCTGTAGGTTTGATCATGATTAATCTTTTTTAAAATTGAAATGACTTCATCATCATTTTCTCTACACTGAATAGCAATAATACCTTGTCCAGCACTAGGTATAATTTCTTCAGTTTCAAAAGTTTCTGTAATGTATTCATCAAGTTTTAAAAATTTTATTCCAGCACTAGATAAAAGTATTCCGTCATAAAGTCCATCTTTTAACTTTTTGATTCTTGTATCTACGTTTCCTCTTATGAGTTTACAATTAAGATCAGGTCTTTTTTTTTTTATTTGAAACTCTCTACGATAAGAAGAAGTTCCGATTATAGAATTAACATCTAAGTCTTTAATTTTTTTTTTATTAAATGTCATAAGAATTTCCCGTGGATCATTTCTTTCTAGGAACGTGTCAGTTATAAGCCCTTTCACTTCATTTACCGGCATGTCTTTAAGAGCATGGACAGCAATATCAATTTCTTTTTTTAGAAGTTGTTTTTCAATTTCACTAGAAAACAAACCTTTGCCACCAACTTCAGATAATCTTATATCTTTAACCTGATCACCTTTTGTTGATATTGGCTTTATAAAAATCTCATCCTCCCTAAAACTAGCGCTTTTAATAATCTTATCTTTTACTTTTTGCGCGTAAAGTATAGCTAGCTTGCTTCCTCTTGAACCAATTGTTATTTTTTTTTTCATAAAAAATATATTTCTTACTTGTATTGAGATTGTACAATTATTAAAACTTATTTGAATGAGCAAAAAACCCTTAATTCTTGGAATAGAATCAAGTTGTGATGAAACAGCAGCATCTTTGGTTACTGAAAATGAGCAAGGGATACCAGTTGTTTTATCTAACATTGTTTCCAGTCAAGAAGATGTCCATAAAGAATTCGGGGGAGTAGTTCCTGAATTAGCAGCAAGATCACACATCGAAAAAATAGATTGGATTGTAAAAAAGGCCATTGATAAAAGTGGAAAAAAAATTGATGAAATTGACGCTATAGCTTCTACAGCAGGGCCTGGTCTGATCGTATGTCTATCAGTCGGGCTAAGCTTTGGAAAAACTTTTGCACTTACAACAAACAAACCATTTATTGCTGTCAATCATCTTGAGGGACACGCCTTGAGCCCAAAATTAAATTCTAAACTAGACTACCCATATTTGCTCTTGCTGATTTCAGGAGGTCATTCTCAATATTTAAGTGTGCAATCTATTGGTAAATATAAACGATTGGGTACGACAATTGATGATGCTTTAGGAGAAGCATTTGATAAAACTGCGAAACTTTTAGAAATAGAATTTCCAGGAGGACGTGAAATCGAAGTTTTGGCTGAAAAAGGAAATCCAGAAAGATTCAAATTACCCAAACCAATTATAAATAAAGGTGGATGCAATTTATCTTTTGCAGGATTAAAAACTGCTGTGCTTAAAATATCCAAAACAATTAAAAATGATCAAGAAAAATTTGATCTTGCAGCTTCTTTTCAAAAAACGATTGAAGAAATTTTGTATAAAAAAACAATTGTTGCTTTTAATGAGTTTGAAAAAACAAATAGCCCAAAAGAGAAAAAATTTGTGGTTGCTGGTGGTGTAGCTGCAAATAAAAAAATAAGAGCGATGTTAATGAAATTATGTGAAGAAAAAAGTTACCAAAGTATTTTTCCCCCAATAGAATTCTGCGGTGATAACGCGGCAATGATTGCCATGGTTGGTTTAGAAAAATTTAAACTAAAATTATTTAGTGATTTAGACCATCCTGCAAAACCTAGATGGCCATTAGATGAAGATGCGGCATTTCTTAAAGGAGCTGGCGTCCAATTATAATGAGTTATTGGTTGCTTAAATCTGAACCAGATGTTTGGTCGATTGATCAACAAAAAAAAGCTGGAAAAAAAGGAGCCCCTTGGGATGGTGTTAGAAATTATCAAGCCTCAAAAAATTTAAAGAATATGAGAACTGGAGATCAATGTTTTTTCTACCATTCAAATATTGGAAAAGAAATTGTTGGCATTGTTGAGGTTATTAAAGAAGCTTATTTGGATAAAACGGACAAAACTGGTCGTTTTGTAGCCGTAACAGTTAAATTCATAAAAAAACTTAAAACACCAGTTTCATTAGAAACTATTAAAAAAAACAAGGAATTAAGCCATTTATCATTAATAAAACAAAGTAGACTTTCGGTTATGCCAATAGACTCTAAAAGCTGGAAAATCTTGAATAAGATGAGTAAAATTTAACTATAAAATTTAACTTATGCCTAAAAAAAAAAAATCTAAAAATAAAAAAAAAATTAAAAAAAGAACTAAAAGAAAAGTTAAAAAAAAAGGTCTTAAAAATAAGAAAGTAATTAAAAGAAATACTTTATCTAATAAGAAAAAACAAAATAAAAAAGAAAGCTCATCAGTTTCTGAATTAATAATAAAAACTAAACCTGAATGGATTAAAAGTAGTCTTGCAAATAAAGCGCAATATTTAAAAAGGTATAAAGAGTCAATTAAAAATAATAACGCCTTTTGGAAAAAAGAGGGAAAAAGAATTACTTGGATAAAACCCTATAAAAAAATCAAAGATGTTAAATATAGTAAAGATGATGTAAGAATTAAATGGTTTGAAGATGGAACTTTAAATGCATCAGCAAACTGTATTGATAGACATTTAAAAGATAAAAAAGATAAGACTGCTATCATTTGGGTTGGTGATGATCCTAAAGACAGTCAAAAAATTTCTTACAAACAATTACATCAAAAAGTATCAAAAGCTGCAAATGGATTAAAAAAACTTGGAATTAAAAAAGGAGATCGAGTTACAATTTATTTGACTATGATACCAGAGTTAGCAGTTTTAATGCTAGCTTGTGCAAGGATTGGTGCAATTCATTCTATTATATTTGGAGGGTTTTCAGCTGAATCTATTTCGGGAAGGGTTAACGATTGTGAGTCAGAGTATATAATTACTGCGGACGAAGGTGTCAGGGGAGGAAAAAAAATACCTTTAAAGGCTACCACTGATGAGGCATTAACAAACTGTCCAAATGTTAAAAAGTGTATTGTTGTTAAAAGAACTGGAAATTACGTATTTTGGGATGATGATAGAGACGTTTGGTACCACGATTTAATCAAGGATGTTCCAGCACACTGCGAACCTGAGGAGATGAATGCGGAAGATCCACTGTTTATACTTTATACTTCAGGCTCAACTGGTAAACCGAAAGGTGTTTTGCATACAACTGGTGGATACATGGTCTATGCATCAATGACTCACCAATATATATTTAACTACAAACCCAAAGATATTTACTGGTGCACGGCAGATATTGGATGGGTTACTGGACATAGTTATATTATATATGGACCACTTTCTAATGGTGCAACAACTATAATGTTTGAAGGTATACCTAATTACCCTGACAGCTCTAGATGGTGGCAAATAGTAGACAAGTATAAAGTAAATACGTTTTACACAGCACCGACTGCTATTAGAGCTTTAATGAGAGAGGGCAGCGATCCAGTTAATAAAACATCCAGAAAATCCCTAAAATTATTAGGGACTGTTGGGGAACCAATTAATCCGGAGGCATGGATGTGGTACTACAAAACTGTTGGAAACTCAAAATGTCCAATTGTTGACACTTGGTGGCAAACAGAAACGGGAGGAATACTTATCGCCCCTCAAACAGGAGCTATTCCACTTAAACCTGGTTCTGCCACTAAACCTTTTTACGGAATAAAACCATGCTTAGTGGACAAAGACGGGAAAGAGATAAAAGGAGCAGGTGAAGGTAGGCTTTGTATATCCCAGTCTTGGCCAGGACAGATGAGAACAGTTTATGGTGACCATCAAAGATTTATTGATACTTACTTTTCTCAATTTGATGGAAAATATTTCACAGGCGATGGATGTCGAAGAGATAAAGATGGTTATTATTGGATAACAGGAAGAGTAGATGATGTAATTATAGTATCAGGTCATAATCTTGGAACAGCAGAAATTGAAAGTGCTTTTGTTGCGCATCCAAAAGTTGCTGAAGCAGCTGTCGTTGGTTATCCTCATGATATAAAAGGTAACGGACTTTACTGTTATGTTACACTTAATGCTGGAGAGACTGAAACGGGTGATCTTGAAAGGGAGTTAAAACTATGGGTAAGAAAACAAATTGGCCCATTAGCAACACCTGATCTTATACAATTTACTCCAGGGTTACCTAAAACTAGATCGGGTAAAATTATGAGAAGAATTTTGAGAAAAATTGCAGCCAATGAACACGGTCAATTAGGTGACACTACCACTTTAGCAGATCCAAATGTTGTTGATAGTTTGGTTGAGAACAGAAAAAATAATTAAAAATTTATTCTTTCTTGAAATTCTTTTTTAACAGTATCCCATTTTAAGATAACTGAATTTAAAACAATTTTTCTATCTAAAGTTTTTAATTCTTCTGCGATAGGTGCCCATTTATACAAAGATAAGGCGCTTAGGTTAAATGGAAGATCATTATAATAATTATCCCAATTTATATCATGCAATCTTTCACTAAAGTTATTTTTTGCTCCGTCTATAATATTAAGTGGCATCTTGTTGGAAATTTCATCATCTAAGATTTTTAAAAAAATTTCTTTAGATTTTTCAATATTACTATAATTGAAATTATTTTTAAGGTAAGAAAAAGTATAAAAAGTAAGATCTTGCAGAGCTACTGAATAAATGTTCCATTTTGCTAAGTTGACTGATGACATAAATTCATCATTTTCAAAATGAAGAACATAGCGTGTTCCCATTCTTGTTTTTAAATATCCATAAAGGGTGACTTGAGTTACCCAGGCTGACTTGGATTGAATAAATTCCTCTAGATCATCAAGATTATTAATTTTTTTTTTGGGGATGAAAGCTTTAAAAAGAGCAAAGAGGTAAATTTTAAAATCTCTTAATGTGAGATCTCTCCAAGTAAGCTTATATTTACCCATAAAATTAGATATTTTTATTATATATATCCCAAAAATGGAGTGATTTTGAACAATTTTAACACTTTAAATCTCTTTGATAATGGTTATGGTTTTAGGCAGTTATAACTAAAAAGAGAGAGGTATAAATGTCAAAACAAGAACAACACTGGGAAAAATCCAAGGGTTTGCTAATGATGACGTTAGCAATTTGGTTTGTATTCTCAATTGGCATCTTCCTTTTCGGAGCAGAAATGAACGAAGTCACGGGACCATTTGGTTATCCATTGACTTATTGGTTCACATGTCAGGGATCTCTTGGAATATTCGTAATACTAATTTTTTGGTTTGCAAATAGACAAGAGAAAATTGATGAAGAGTTCGGCTTCAGTGAAAAAGGAGATGACTAATGATTAAAGGTAATTTTATAGATAATCTACCTAAAGTTTATGGAATCTATACAGGAGGTTTCCTGGCTTTCATAATCATTATGTCGATTGCCGAGCAAATGGGTGTCACTGCAAAAACAATTGGAATTTGTTTCGTTGCTTTTACAGTAGCCATCTATGCTATAATTGGTTATCTATCACGTACAGCTCAAGCTGATGCGTATTACGTAGCTGGAAGACAAGTACCAACCGTGTTCAACGGAATGGCAACTGCAGCAGACTGGATGTCTGGTGCATCATTCGTTGCAATGGCAGGTGGTATTTATTTTAAAGGCTACGGCTATATGGCACTACTTGTAGGTTGGACTGGTGGATATGTATTAGTCGCATCACTATTAGCACCTTACCTAAGAAAATTTGGCTGTTACACAGTTCCAGATTTTATTGGTACAAGATACGGTGGTAATTTAAGTAGATTTATGGCAGTGGTAGTTTTAACTGTTGCTTCATTTACTTATGTGACTGCACAAATTAACGCCACAGGTACAATTGCATCTGTTGCACTTGATATTCCATTCCAATACGCTGTATACGTTGGACTTATAAGTATCTTACTTTGTTCAATGCTTGGTGGTATGAGAGGGGTAACTTGGACACAGGTAGCTCAATATATCGTACTTATCATAGCTTACTTATTACCGGTATTCTGGATCAGTAACAAAATGGGTGCGGGTTTCTTCCCTCACTTTATGTTAGCTGATGAAGTTTCTAGAATAGCTGAATTAGAGGCTCAGTTTGGTTTTGTGAAAAACTCTGCTGAAAATCTAAAAGAAGTTCCAAAAGGTTTGGCTGGAATAACTAAAGCTCACTCAGCGGTGAACGCAACACCTTGGGCATTTATTTCATTAGCGTTAGCGATGATGATGGGAACAGCCTCATTGCCTCACGTTATGATGAGATATTTTACTACTCCAAGTGTAAAGGCAGCTAGAAAATCAGTAGGTTGGTCATTATTCTTTATCTTCTTACTTTATTCTTCTGCTCCAATGTTAGCGACACTATCTAAGTTGTCATTGATTGATCCGTCACTACCAACAGGTATTATTGGTAAATCAATTTCAGAAGTTCAAGCGATAGATTGGTATCAAAACTGGAACCAAGCAAACTTAATGTTTGTAAGCGACTTTAACGGAAATGGAACTCTTGAGTTAAATGAGTTTTTCATGGGTGGTAAAGCCGTTGTGTTAGCAACTCCAGAAATAGCTGGATTACCATATGTAATCTCAGGTCTGGTTGCTGCTGGAGGTATGGCTGCTGCCATGTCAACAGCTGATGGTTTGATTTTAGCAATTGCAAACGCAATCTCACACGATGTTTACTATAAGATCATCGATCCAAAAGCTGAGACTGCAAAGAGACTAGTTGTTGCAAGGGTATTACTTGTAGTAATTGGTTTTGCAGGAGCAACAATCGCAGCTCTTGAGATCCAAGGTATTTTAGGTTCAGTAATCTGGGCTTTTGACTTTGCGATGTCAGGACTATTCTTCCCACTAGTACTTGGTGTATGGTGGAAGAGAGCTAACAAAGAAGGTGCTATAGCTGGTATGGCTTTAGGATTAATTTCCGGTGCTGCTTACTTAGTTTGGGTAAGATCAGGTGGAAGTGGATTCTTAGGTATTACTCAGTTAACATTTGGTATCTTTGGTTCGGCTGTCAGCTTAGTAGCTATGGTTGTAGTCAGTTTGATAACGCAAGCACCTAACGCTGCAACACAAAAAATGGTTGATGAGGTTCGTGTACCAGCTGGTAAATCGATCCTTGGCAAACAACACTAAATAATTTTTATTAAGGGGCGATTAATTTCGCCCCTTTTAATTTCGATCTTTTTCCAATATAAATTTCTTAATGTCAGCTAACTTTCATCCTTTAGTATATATAATTGATTATATTCTAGGAGTAATCATGTGGACTTTAATTGGAAGAGTTGCAATGAATATTTTTCAAAAAGAGGACTCTCAATTTTTTTTTATGAAAGTTTTTGTTAAATTTACTAATCCTCTTATTAAATTATTTAAGCCTATTACTCCGTCTTTTATAATTCAACCAATCGTTCCCCTTTACGTTGCCTGGTTTTTTTTCATGATAAGGTTTTATTTTATGCCTTGGATTTTAGGATACTCAGTAATGGGTATGCTGTCATTTCCGTTGGAAAGTGAGATTTCGAGACAAATTTATCAATTTTTTAATTAAATTAGATTTTAAAATTTGGTACTAGTTAGCTAAGTAATCTATGAAAAAAATACAAATTTCACCTTCAATTTTATCTGCAGATTTTAGTCAATTAGGAAAAGAAATAAAAAAATTAGAAGACGCAGGTGCAGATATGATTCATGTTGATGTAATGGATGGTCACTTTGTACCTAATTTGACTATCGGACCTCCTGTAATTAAGGCACTAAAAAAAAATTCATTACTACCCTTTGATGTTCACTTGATGATCTCACCAGTCCATAAGTATATTGAGAGCTACGCGATTGCGGGTGCAGATATTATAACTATTCATCCAGAGGCAACTAATGATCTTTTGGGATCAATAAATAAAATTAGAGAATTTAAAAAAAAGGTAGGTGTATCATTAAATCCGGAGACAAAAATTGAAATCATTAAGGAGCATTTAAATCAAATAGATTTGGTCTTGATAATGAGCGTAAATCCAGGTTTTGGAGGACAAAAATTTATGCCTGAAGTTTTGAATAAGGTAAAAAAATTAGATGAAATTCGAAAAAACTTAAAGTTGAATTTTGTTATTGAAATAGATGGTGGGATTAATTTTGAAAATTCAAAACTAGCAATTGAGTCAGGGGTAGATATTTTAGTTTCGGGAACAACTATTTTTAAAAATAATAATGGAGATATCAA
>CACMNK010000002.1 GCA_902615145.1 uncultured Pelagibacteraceae bacterium
TCAAACAAAAGAGAAATTACTGAAGTTGATGCACAAAATAAGTTAGAAAAATATAGAAAAAAAAATAAAAAATATTTATTTCCAAGTTTTAATACGATTGCAGGTTCAGGGGCAAATGGAGCTATAATTCATTATAGAGCGACAAAAAAAAATACAAGAAAAATTAGTAAAAAGGAATTATTTTTATGCGACTCAGGTGGTCAATATCAATATGGCACTACCGATGTAACAAGAACTGTATGTTTCTCTAAACCCCCAAACTATATAAAGGATATTTTTACAAAAGTTTTGAAAGGTCATATTGCCGTTGTGACTTCAAATCTCAAAACTCACTACAATGGTAAATTAATTGATAAAAGAGCTAGAGCTTATCTTAAAAAAAGTGGTCTCGATTATGATCATGGGACAGGACATGGTGTTGGTTTTTTTTCTAATGTTCATGAAGGACCGCAAGCGATTTCAAAATTCAACACAATAAAATTACAACAAGGCATGATCCTAAGCAATGAGCCAGGATATTATAAAAAAGGAAAATTTGGTATTAGAATAGAAAATCTTTTATATGTAGATAGTAACAACAAAAAATTATCTTTTGTAAATTTAACTTTGGCACCTATTGATGTGGATTTAATAAATTTTGACCTACTAACTGGAAACGAAAGAAATTATCTTTTTAACTATCACTTAAATATATATTTAAATTTATCAAAATATCTTAATAAAAAAGAAAAAAAATGGTTAGCTGGTTTTATCAAGCATTTTTAACCATTCCGCTTGGGACAGTATTTTTATTTTTAAATCTTTAGCTGCTTCTATTTTTCTTTTTGTTGGTTTTTCACCAATTATCAAAAAATCTAATTTTTTTGACACATTACTAATAATTGATCCTGAATTTTCCTCAATTAAAGACTTTGCTTCTGCTCTACTAATTCCCTCAAGTTTTCCCGTTATCATAAAAGTTTTATTTATAAATAAACCATCTTTTTTTACTAAAATTGTATCTTTAACTTTTATTAATCTACTTAAGTCATTTAGTACTTTTAAATTTGTTTTGTTCACTAAAAAACTTTTTATCGAATTGATTTGTGTTTCACCAATGCCGTCTATGTTAATTAAATCATCGAATTTTTTTGTCTCAGCTAATGAAATAAAATTTTTTAATGATAATAAATGTTTCGAAATTAGCTTGGCATTTTCTAAACCTATATGACGTATCCCTAAAGCAAAAATAAATTTCTCAAAAGGAACTGTTCTTTTTGAGTCTATTGAGTATTTTAAATTAGAAACAGATTGTTTTCCCCATCCATCTAAGCTTTCTATTACCGAATAATCTAATGTAAATATGTTCTGTGGTAGCCTAACTAAATTTTTCTTCCAGAAGTTTTCAACAATTTTTTTGCCAAAACCATCTATGTTAAACGCTTCTTTAGACACAAAATGTTTAATCTTTTCAATTGCAATTTTCTCACATTCAAAACCTTCACTGATACATCGTCTCACTGCATCCTCTTTTTTTGTGATAGAATTATATTCTTTCACTGTTTTTGATCCACAAGAGGGGCATTTCGATGGAAATATAAATTTTTTCGACTCTTTATTTCTGAGTTTCAAGTCCACTGAAATAACGTGTGGTATTACATCCCCAGCTCTTTCAATCAAAACAGTATCTCCTATTCTTATATCTTTTCGAATTATTTCTTCTTCATTATGTAATGTTGCGTTAGATACTACAACTCCTCCAATATTAATTGGTTTAATTTTAGCTACTGGAGTTAATGCTCCAGTTCGACCGATTTGAATTTCTATATTTTCAATTTTTGAAACACCATTGTTAGCAGAAAATTTATGTGCAATAGCCCATCTGGGTGAATTTGTAATATTACCAAGTCTCTTTTGCAATTTGAAATCATTAATCTTATAAACAATACCGTCAATATCAAAATTTAAACTTTCTCTTTTATTTTCTATTTCTTTGTAATTTTTCATTAGATTTTCAATGCCCGTAATAGTCTTGTTTAAAGGGTTTGTTTTAAAGCCCCACTCTTTGAGCTTTTTCAAAAATTCGCTTTGTTTGGTAATTTTAAGTCCTTTTTCATAACCAAAAGTATAAGCAATGAACTTTAAAGGAATTTTTTTTGTTTCAAGTGAATCTTTTTGTCTTAAGGAACCAGATGCAGCATTCCTAGGATTAGCAAACTTATCACTCAATTTCTTAAAATCGTTGTTTTGAATAAAGATTTCTCCTCTTACATCAATATCATTTGGAAAATCCTTTGATAAAATCTTTTGTGGAATATCATTTATAGTTTTTAAATTCTCAGTTATGTCCTCTCCCTCTTTACCATCTCCTCTAGATAAACCAGTGATAAAGTTTCCATTTTTGTATGATAAAGAGGCTGAAATTCCATCAATTTTTGGTTCAGCGCTGTACTCAATTTCTATTCGGTTTTTTTGATTTAAATAATTCATAATTTTTTTTTCAAAATTACTCAAATCATCTTGATCAAAAGCGTTAGCAAGTGAAAGCATGGGTACTCTATGTGGTGCTTTCCTGAAATTTTTGGAGGGTTTAAAACCTACAGTTACTGAGGGAGAATTTTTGCTTTTAAGATAAGAATATTTACTCTCAAGTTCTAAAATATTTCTTTTAAGAATGTCATATTCACTATCGTCAACTATTGGATTATTTTTTTCATAATAAAATTTATTTAGTTTAGTTATTTCTTTAATTTTTTCATTATACTCTTTCTCAATTTTTTTTCTTATCATTTTACTCAAAAAGAGTTTTAAATTTTTTTAATACTTTTTTGTTCTTTTTTTTTATTTCTTTAAACCTATCTTTTTTTCTTATTTTATAATTCTTATCAAACAAACTGTAGGTATTTTGATACCATTCGGATGAGCCGTAATTATAACCAAGAAGTTGTGCATATTTTTCTGCTTCATCAATTAGACCTATTGTGTAATGGACCTCTACCAATCTATGTAGTGCCTCAGCAGTATAGATTGTTGTATCATAGTCGTCTACAACAGTCCTAAAACGATTGATCGCCGATATCCATTTTTTTTTTTCAAAATAATATCTTCCAATATACATTTCTTTGGAAGCTAAAATATCATTAATCAAACTGATTTTGAATTCTGCATCTAAAGCATATTCTGTATTAGCATATTGTTTTAAAACATAATCAAATTTTATTTTGGCATTCTTAATTGATTGTAAATCTTTTTTTTCATCAACTATTTGCTCAAAGTAACATATACCCAATAAGTAATGTGCATATGAAACATCTTTGTGATAAGGATAAACTCTTATAAATCTTTCTAATTCAGCGATAGAGTCACCGTAGTAATCTTGAACATAATATGAATAAGCTGCCATTAAAGCAGACTTGGGGGCCCAATCAGATTGTGGAAAAAGTGTTTCAGCTTCATTAAATTTTTTTGCTGCATATAAAACATCACCACCTTCGAGAGCATCTTTACCAATTTCATAAACTTCTAAAACCTGAAGCTCTAAACTTTTTTCTTTGATTACTGAATTTTCAATATTATTTTTTTTGGAGCAAGAAACTAGAATAAACAAAGATAACAAAAAACAAAGGGCCTTAGAAATTAACATTCACCTTTTATATAATTTAAAACATTAATTTAAAAGAACAATATATTTAAGCTATAGATCTAAATAATCTTTTATTTATAAGTGAATGTGGAAGATTTCTCTCTTGAATTTCAATTATTGAAAAATTATCTTTATTTTCAAATACTTTTTTAAGTAGTTGATTGGTCATAAAATGTCCACCTTGGGAACATTTTACACCTGCTACCATTCGATAACCACACGTATATAAGTCTCCCACGCAATCTAGGATTTTATGATTAACAAATTCTAATGAATTTCTTAAGCCATCTTTATTTAAAACTGTCTCGTCATTAACAACAATGGCATTGTCTAAACTACCACCTTTTGCAAGGCCGTTTTCTCTAATCTTTTTTACATCTTCGTACAAGCAAAAAGTTCTTGAATCAAAAATATCAGTTAAATCATCTTCATAAATATTAATTTTATTTTTTTGAGTTCCAATAATAGGATTTTGATATTTTATTTCAAAATCAATTTCTAAATTTAATTTAGATGGTTCAATTGATATAAATTTTTCATTATCTCTATAAATTATTTTTTTATTAATCTTAATAATTTTGATAGGTGCCTCACTTTTTTCTAGTCCAGTCAACAATATTTTTTCAATGAATTCTTTTGCTGAACCATCTAAAATTGGCACTTCTTCACTGTCAATCTCTATTAAAACATTATCTACACCCAAACCAAACAAAGCTCCCATTAAATGTTCTATTGTAGAAACTTTAACACCATATTCATTGGAAATAGTAGTGTTAAGAACAGTATTATTAACATTAGAAAAATTTGGAAGAACTATATTGTTTATTTTTAAATCAGTTCTTTTGAAAATTATTCCTGAGTTGGGTTCAGATGGTTTTAAGGAGATATTTGAAATTTTTCCACTGTGTAAACCAATACCACTAAAATTTACAGAACTCTTTACAGTTTTTTGTGTAAGTAACTTCATTGGGTACTTTTATTATTGAGATGAATTAATTCAAATACAACAAATGTTACTGTAAAATACGATTAACTAAATAGATTAAAGAATTTTTCAAAAAAACCCTTATTTTTTGATATTTTATTAACTAGTTTAACCTCATTTTTATTATGTCCGTCAATAATTTTACTAGTCATCTCAAAAAAATTAATATCCGTATCACTCACATATTTATCAATATAACTCGCACTTAATATTTGATTTATCGATATTTGAAATTTTTTTAACGTTTTTTCAATATCTTTAATTAGTTCATTAGGTAGACAAATAAAACTTATGTCCAAAGAAAAATTTTTACATTTTTGATTGAGTGGCAACTCTGTAAAATGAACATTGTCAATAAGATAGTTATCAATTAAAATATGAATAATCCTCTTGTTATGAACTGTTTTTTCACATTGATGCATAGCACTTTTTATTAAGTATAAAATTATATTAGAATTAATATTTTCATTATGATTATGCTTTTTCATAGAAATTTGTAAATTAAAAAAATCTGGTGTTTCTATAATTATATTAATCTTTTCAACAAAGTTTCCCAAAATTTTTTCAATCTTAAAAATATTATCATTAAGAAATGAATCTAATTTATTAAAGTTTAGCTGAGTAGAATTATTTTCAAAAAAA
This sequence comes from uncultured Pelagibacteraceae bacterium, assembly GCA_902615145.1. Taxonomy (GTDB): domain Bacteria; phylum Pseudomonadota; class Alphaproteobacteria; order Pelagibacterales; family Pelagibacteraceae; genus Pelagibacter. The sequence continues at coordinate 5,250 of CACMNK010000002.1, forward strand.
AATTCATTTTTAAATATTATTTTAAAATCAGTTTTGCGGTTAACAGATAATATTATTTTTTCTGAGCTAAAAAATAAAAAAACCTCAAAGTTTAAATCATTTTCCATTTATTATTACCTGTTTGTCTTGACGAAGATCTAAAATCTTAATATTTTTGAATTTGTTATTATTCATTAAATCTAATAATAAATTTAACGAAGCTTCTAAATTTTTTTTAGGTAGCTTAATGACCATATTATTATTAGTTTCAATATCCCATCTACCTGATTTAAAGAAATATAAGTTTTTAATTTCAAACAATTCAAAGTTAAATTTTTTTAAAGATTTTAGCAAACTAAAAAAAGAGTCTTTATCATAGTCGCCAAAAATATTTGGCAGATCGTTATTTTTACTGATAGTCTGAATTAATTTACCATTTGAACCTAATACAAAAAATTTTCCATCTTTAAACACATTAGCTAAAAATTCTGTTTTATTAATTCTAATTTCTAATGATGAGGGATACTTCTTAAATATAGTATAATTTTCAATTAATTCGTTAGCTTCTAACTTTTCAATGACTTTAAACTTATCTAAAAAAAAAATATTATTTAAATTAAGAAATTCAAGATTACTTAATAATTCTCGCTTTTCTTTACCTTCTAATCCCTTTATTGTAATTTTATCTATAGTCTTTAATTTAATTGCTGAAAAAAACTTATTATTTAGGGTACTTAAAATTATAATTAAAAAAATGTAAAAAAGTATTTTTTTATTTACCCTTAATTGCATTTTTTAAGATTAACTCAATTAATTTTATAAAAGTGATTTTTTTAAATGCAGCTATTTCCGGTACTAAAGAAAGTTTTGTCATTCCTGGTTGAGTATTAATTTCCAAAAGATAGAACTTATTTTTAAAAAATTTAAAATCTGATCTTGTAACACCGCTGCACTTTAATATTTTGTGAGCTTTTAAAGCTATATTCATTAATTGATTATATTTATTTTTAGCTAGATCAACTGGGATCATGTGCTTAGTTTTTGCCTTTGGATTATATTTGGCTTGATAGTCATAAAATTTTCTCTTTGGCTTTAATTCGATAGCTCCTAGCTTATTCGATCCAATTATAGCCGCTTGAATTTCACGACCAGGGATAAATTCCTCGATAATGATTTTTTTATATTCTCTTAATAAATTCAATTTTTTAAAGATATTGAGTTTATTGCAAATAAAAACATTGACACTTGACCCCTCGTTTATTGGTTTGATAACGACAGGAAATTTTATTTTTCTATCTATTTTTTTTAATAAATTAGTTTTAGATAAATTAAATGAATAACAAAAATATTTTGGGGTTAATATGTTATTTTTTTTGAAAATTTTTTTAGATATCTCTTTATTCATAGCCAAAGCAGATGAGATTACTCCTGAGTGAGTATAAGGTATTCTGGTACTTTCTAAAATTGTCTGAATATACCCATCCTCGCCGAATTGACCATGCAATGCATTAAAGATAATTTTTGGTTTAAAAGATTTAATTGTTTCAAATAGTTTGTAATTCGGTTCTGTTATTTCTACCTGATAATTGTTTTTTTTCAGTTCTCTTGCTACTTGTCTTCCAGTATCAAGACTAATTACTCTCTCTTTCGAAATACCCCCTGAAATAATTAATATCTTTTTTTTCAAATTACTCCAATATTTTAATTTCTTTTTCTAAACTAATTCCAGTTTTTTTTAAAACTTTTTCAGATACATAATCTATCAATTTCTTCATATCCTTAAACTTCGCATTACCTTTGTTTACAAAAAAGTTACAATGCTTTTCTGAAATACAAGCATCACCAAATGATTGATTAAGCGGTACAGAGTCTTTTATAAGCTCCCAAACTTTTTTATCAGTTTGAGATACCGGATTTTTGAATGTGCTTCCACTTGTTTTAATTCTCGTAGGTTGATTTTTTTCTTTTATAGATTTCAATTTATTTGTTGTGGCCTCAATTTCTTTTTGATTTGACTTGATTCCTTTAAAGGAAGCGCTCAAAAAAATGTAATCTTCTGGTATATTGTTTTTTCTATATTCAAATTTTATTTCTTTAGAAGGTATTGCTACTACTTTGCCAAATTTGTCGATTGCCTGAACAGAGACCAGTATATCTTTAAACTCTTTACCAAAACAGCCGGCATTCATTGATATACCTCCACCAATTGTACCTGGTATACACGATAGAAACTCAAAGCCACTCAAATGGTTTTTAAAAGCAAAATTAGACAAACTTTTATCTAGTACACTGCTGCCTGCAATTATTACATTCTCACTATGTAATGTGATATTGCTAAAATTTTTTCCTAACTTAATAACTACCCCGTCGAATAAATCATCTGTTATTAAAATATTTGAACCAGCACCAAGTACAAAGATTCTTTCTCGATTATTAAGAATTTTAAGAAAATTTATTAGCTGATTCAGATTATTTGCTTCAAAAAATACTTTGGATTTACCACCTATATTAAACCAATTTTTTTTTTTTAGGTCATATTCAAAATGTAGATTTTCACTAAAATCATGAAGTAGTTTTTTAAGTTGATTTATTTTCATTTCATCAACTTAGGAAGTTCTCTCATCCAATTTGAAATAGTTCCAGCGCCCATACCGATTACTATTTTTTTTCCATAAATATTTTTTTTAACAAATTTTGCCAATTGAATATTGTCTTTAATTAAAAATAGTCTAACTCTGGAATTTTTTATAATTTCTTTTGCAAATTTAAAATAACTGAAGCCTAATTTAATTTTTTCACCTGCTGAATAAACAGGACATAATATAACCATATCTGCGTTTCGAAATGAAAATGAAAATTCTCTCCGAAGGTCTCTTAATCTTGAAATTCGATGAGGTTGAAAAACGCAAACTTTTTCATAATCTTTGTAAACTTTTTTAACTCCATCTAGGGTCATTTTAATTTCAGTCGGATGATGTGCATAATCATCATAAAAATCTACACCATTTAATGAAAATATTTTATTAAATCTTCTTTGAACACCATTAAATTTTAATAAACCATCTTTGATATCATTAATTGTAATACCAACTGTTAATGCTACAGCCGCAGCTGCTACAGAATTTCTTATATTGTGAATACCGATAAGTGGAATTTTGATACTTTTGATTATTTGTTTTTTTTTATTAGGTAGATTTACTATTAAATCAAATTGTGTCATTTCTCTTTTTTGAATTATATTCTTTATTAAAAAATTTGATTTTATATTCTTACCGTAAGTATAATAATTTTTACTTTTAATACTTTTGATTAGTTCTTTGTTGATTTTATCATCAATACAAATAAAAGATTTTCCAAATGAAGGAATTTTATTAATAAATTCACTAAAGTTTTTTTTTAAGTCATCGATAGTTTTGTAAAAATCCATATGTTCTCTATCTATGTTGGTTACAATAGAATATGTAGGAGGAATATGTACAAAGCTTCCATCTGACTCGTCTGCTTCCAAAATTGACCAATCACTTTTACCTAGTTTTGCGGAACTTTTTAGTGAGTTAATGACACCACCATTAATTATTGTTGGGTCTAAATTAGTTTTTTGAAAAATTGAGGCTACAAGTGAAGTAGTTGTAGTTTTTCCGTGAGATCCAGCCACAACTATATTTTTTGTTAAAGAAACAATATGTGCCAACATTCTTCCTCTTTTAATTATTGGTAAGTTTTTTCTTTTTGCTTCAAGTAATTCTGGATTATTTTTTTTAATAGCTGAAGAAACAACAACGATTGTAGCATTTTTTATGTGTTGTTTTTTATGGCCTAAAAATATTTTTATTTTTTCTTTTTTTAACCTTTCTATATTTTTATTTAAAGTTATATCACTTCCTTGAACTTTAAATTCTTTACCTTTCATAATTAGAGATAAACCACTCATCCCTATTCCACCTATTCCAATGAAGTGAATGATTTCATTTTTTGCAAGTTCAATTTTCATCTAAAATATTTACTATTTTTTGATTAACATTTAACCAAGTATTTTGAAAATTTAAATTACTTAAATTTTGTATTTTTTTATTAATATTTGTTTTATTTGACAAAATTTCTTCTAACAATTGCTCTATTTTTTCCTCAAAAAGATCTTGGTCTAATATCCAACAAGCATTATTTTCTGCATAAAAATTTGCATTTTCAAATTGATGATTGTCTTTAGAATTCGGCAAAGGCACTGCTATAAATGGCACTTCAAGAGTTGATAATTCAGCTAAAGTTGTTGCTCCTGCTCTTGTTATACAAAGATCAGCTACAGCGACTTTATCTATAAAATTTTTATCGTAATTAAAGATGTCACACTCCACATTGTTTTTAGCATAAAATTCTTTGAGTGAAGAAAGATTGTTTAGATGAGTTTGCTGAATAACTTTTATAGAAAATTTTTTTGATATATTCAGAATTGATTTCTTTAGGTTTTTGTCAAAGATACTCGCTCCTTGGCTTCCCCCAACAACTAATAGGTGAAATTTATCGTTATTAATTTTAAGATTTTTTGTTTTGTAGAATTCATTTCTCACCAGTGGGTTTATAATTACTTTTTTATTTTTATATTCTTCAGGAAAATTTTTTATTTGTTTTGTATAGCAGAAAATTTTTTTACATGAGCTTAAAAAAAATTTATTGGCTTTTCCTAAAACTAAATTTGGTTCAAGTAGATAAATTTTCAAATTTAAAAATTTTCCTGCTAGAATTAATGGTAATGACATGTAACCACCTGTTGAAAATAAAAAGTTTATTTTCTCTTTTTTTAGAAAAAGGATGGATTTTATGATCAAAAATAAAATCTTAAAAAAATTTAGAGGTAATGATAATAAATTCAATTTTGGGGTATCAATCAATAAAGTTTTATAAACATTATTGTCTAAATATCTAAATCCTCTATTATCCGTTGAAATTATAATATCATTTTTTTCATAAAGATGTTCATACAGAATAGTTGCGGGTATTACATGACCTCCTGAGCCGCCTGTAGAAATTAAAATTTTTTTTTTCACTTCAATCAATTTTTCTTCTTGTCAAATTAAGGATTATCCCTGAAATAATAGACATTCCTACTATTGAGGAACCGCCATAGCTTATAAAAGGGAGTGTCATTCCTGTTGTAGGAAATAATCTTATATTTACCCCAACATGTATCATCACTTGCATCAAAATTAAACTTATACACCCCACTAAAATTAGTTTTGATCGATCATTGTTTTCTAAATTTACTTTTTTAAAAACTGTATGAATAAAAACTAAAAACAAAAATAAAATTAAAATTATGGCAACAATTCCAAATTCTTCCGAAATAACAGAAATAATATAATCTGTGTGTGCTTCTGGCACTCTATTCTTTAAAGTCCCCTCTCCTATACCTTTGCCAAAAAAGCCACCACTTACTATTGACTCTATCGCTTTATCAGACTGAAAATTATGTGTTCCAGTATCCGAGTCAAAAAATGAAATTATTCTACTTTTAATATAAGCAAATTTGGGAACAAATAACACTAAGTATGAGAAAGATAAAATTAATATAAAAAAAAGAGTTATTAAAAAGATTAAATTTATTCCAGAAATAAAAATTAATATTGACCATGCAAAGAGAATTAATAGAGTTTGGCCAATATCTGGTTGTAAAACAAGAAAAAAAACAACTCCTAGGGTTGCAAAAAAAGAAAGAGAATATTTTAGATAAATATTAACATGCTTTTGACTGCTTAAAAGTATGCTTAGGAAAACAATAAAAAACGGTTTGACTAATTCAATTGGCTGAAATCTTGGTAATAAGTACAAGTCAATCCACCTCTTAGACCCTTTGACTTCAACTCCAACTAAGGGAACTAATATTAATAGGACTAATGATGCACCAAAGCAAGCTATAGAAATTTTAAAAAGATATTCTTGATTCATGGATGAGAAAGTAAAAATAAAAAACCCCCCAATACACAAAAAAATTAAATGTTTAAAAAAAAAGAGATAGTCGTTTGTATTTAATTTATCAGATGCAATTAATGATGTTGACACTAAAGAGAAAAATAAACCTACTAAGAATAACAAAATTATTAGTGAAAGTATAAATTTATCAATATTTTTCCACCATCTGTAATAAAGTTTTTGAAATGACTCTATTTTAATCATTTAAATATTTCTTTATAAGTTTATTAAAATGGTCTCCTCTATCCTCAAAATTTTTAAAACTATCAAAAGAGGCTGCTGAAGGACTAAAGATTATATTTTTTTTTGGAAAATTTTTTTTATTAATTATTAAAAATATTTTTTTTAAAGCATCGTTTAAATTATTAAAATTGCTATGTTGAATTTTACCCTTTAGTTGTTTGATAAAAAACTTTTTATTTCTTCCGTATATGAATGCTTTAATATTAGTATAATATTTTTTTGGTAAATTGAACTTATCTCCTTTTTTAGGAATTCCACCTAATAGCCAGTAAATATTTAATTTATTTTTTAAAATGGATATAGATGATGAAAAAGAAGTAGATTTAGAATCATTAATTATAGTAAGGAAAGAGTTTTTGTAAATTATTTGTTGACGAAATCTTAATCCTTTAAATTTTTTTAAAATTTCAAAAACAATTTTTTTTTTTAATCTTAATTTATTTGAAATCGCCATTATGAATGAAAAATTTTCTATATTTGCCTCATTTAAAAAATATTCATTATCTATTTTTTCTTTTATATAATTTTCTGGATACACATTAACTCTTAATATTTTTCTTTTTATTGTTTGTTTTCTCAACTCATTAGTTGTCAATAGGTCTTTTTTGTTAACAAAACCAAAATAATTTTTTGAATTGTTATCTAAAATTTTAAATTTAGCCTTTACATAATTGTTAATAGTTTTATGTCTTTCCAGATGATCTGGTGCTATATTCAATATAACCGCATATTTTGATTGAAAAATTTTACTGTACTCAAGCTGATAAGATGAGGCCTCTATAACAAAGATTGTTTTAGATTTAATGTTCTTTATGGATAATATTGGTCTACCTATATTTCCAGCCAATTTCACATCGTATTTATGTTTTGATAATATTTCATATAAAAGTTGGCAAGTTGTGGATTTTCCATTTGTTCCTGTAACTGATATACAATCATTTTTGTAAAAAGAGTAAAAAACATCTAAATCTGTGTGAATTTTTTCTAAATTTTTTTTTAAATAACCAGACAACTTACATTTATTTAAATCTATACCAGGACTTATTATGATGAAATCAAATTGATTTTTTAAAATGAATTTCTCACCAATTGATTTTTTCAAATTTTTTTTAAAGTCATCGTATAAAAAAACCTCACATTTATTTTTTAAAAATTCTAAGGTTGATAATCCACTTTTACCTGAGCCGTAAATTAATATTCTTTTATTTAAAAAAATACTCAAATAGTTCTCCGTTATCTTAATTTGAGTGTTGCCAAACCAATCATAGCTAGAATTATTGAAATAATCCAAAATCTTATTACAACTGTTGACTCTGGCCATCCTTTTTTTTCAAAATGATGATGAATTGGTGCCATCTTAAAAATTCTTTTACCTGTCAGTTTAAAAGATATTACCTGGACCATTACTGATACAGCCTCTAAGACAAAAAGGCCACCTGTTATAGCTAATACAATCTCATGCTTAGTAATTATTCCTACAGCACCTAAAGACCCACCAAGAGATAAAGAACCTGTATCTCCCATAAAAATTTTAGCTGGTGGTGCGTTAAACCATAAAAAACCAAGGCAAGAACCTATAATTGCTCCACAAAAAATTGAAACTTCCCCCGTACCCTCTATGTAGGGGATTTGTAAATAATCAGAAAATACTATATTTCCAGTTACATAACTTATAAATGCAAAACAAGCAGCTACCAATATTACGGGTACCGTAGCTAAACCATCAAGACCATCTGTAAGATTTACAGCATTTGATGATCCAATTATTACAAAAACAGAAAAAGGAATAAAAAACCATCCTAGATTTACAATAAGATTTTTAAAAAATGGGAAATATAAGTTGGACATATCTTGATAATCTGCAAAGTAGACAAATAAACTTACTCCAACAACCGCTAACAAAATTTGTAAAATTATTTTTAATTTAGAGGAAATTCCAGAAGAGTTGCTATATTTAATTTTTTTATAGTCATCAAAGGCCCCAAGTAATCCAAAAGTAATAGCAATATACATGCAAAATAAAATATTTAAGTTCGATAAATCTGCCCAGAATAATACTGAAATTAATAATCCTAATAGAATGATTGCGCCACCCATTGTTGGTGTTCCTATTTTCTTAATAACATGATCTTCTGGACCATCATCTCTTATAGGGTTAAAAATTTTTTTATTGGAGAAAAATTTTATAAATGGACCTCCAATGAATAGAACAATCACCAATGATGTAAACACAGAAAGACCAGTCCTAAATGTGAGATATTTAAAGACATTCAGGAAACTGAATATATCAACAAAGTTTAATAAGAATTGGTATAACATTAATCAAAGTCTTTTATCTCTTTTATTATCTTATTAAAACCTGTAGCATTTGAAGCCTTGACCATAAGACTATCATTATTATTTAAATCATTTCTAATCAAATCAATAATTTGGGATTTATTGGATAAAACTCCACCCTTTTTGGAATCTGAGAGTTTTTCAAACATAAATTTCATAAAGCGACCTTTTATGAATACTTTATCAATATTAGTTTTATTAATTATAGCTGCAATTGATTGATGAAGCTTTTTTGAATGTTTTCCTAACTCTAACATATCACCAAGCAAAAGATATTTTTTAAATTTTTTTGAAATAATTTTATCATAGTTTAAGATAGCAGATTTTAATGATAATGGATTTGAATTGTAACTTTCATCGACTAAATTAATATTTTTTTTAAAAATTTTAATTTTTGATAAATCTCCCCTACCTTGTGGTACTTTAAATTTTAGAAAAATATTTTTGCTCAATGAAAGAATATTAATATAAATACTCATAATAGCTAATGCAGCAAGAATATTATAAATATTATTTTGAAAGTTATTCGGGACTAAAAAATATTTTTTTAAATTGTTAACTTGAATATAAAGTTGAAAATAATTACTTTTATTTTTAATATCTAAAAATTTTACATTCGAATTTTTGTTTTTTATTCCAAAGGAAATAAATCTTAGATTATTTTTTATAGCTATTCTTTTATGTAAGTTAAAAAAATTATCATCAGCATTTAATACTACAAAACCACCTTGTTTAGTGTTTTGAATAATTTCAGATTTAGCAATTGCAATTTGCTTAATATTTTTAAAATTTTTAACATGAGCAAAATTAATATTTGTTATTACACTAACATCAGGTTTTATGATTCTAGTTAGGTAATCTATTTCACCTTTTTTATCCATTCCAACTTCTAAAACACCAAATTCATCATTCTCTCTCAAGTTTAATAAACTCAGAGGAACACCATATTTATTATTGTAAGATTTTGGAGAAATACTTACTTTAGAAATTGTTCCTAAAGCTTCCCCTAATAATTCTTTAAGTGTCGTCTTTCCGCAACTTCCGGTAATAGCTATTAAATTTGTGCCAATGTTTGCCCTAAAAATTTTTGAAAAATTAGTCAAAAATTTTAATGTGTTCCGTACCTTTATTTGCTTATTAATTGGAAATTTTTTTTGAATTCGATTCACTACTGCAATCGAGGCTTTATTTTTAAATGCATCATTTACAAATTTATTTCCATCTTTTTTTTTTCCTTTAATTGCAAAAAAAAAGTCATTTTGCTTTACCTCCTGTGAATTAATTCTAGCGAGCTTCAAGGACAACTTTGTAGGCAGTTTTTTGTTACTTGATAATTCTCTTAAGATATTAAATTTTAGGTTATTAGATAAATTTAGATTTTTTTTTTTTATTGAATCTAAGATAATTTGTTTGTCTGAAAAATAAATTTTTTTATCACCTAAGTCTTGAGTTTTTTCGTGACCTTTTCCTGCAATAAGTAATATTTCACCTGAATTTAGATTCTTAATCGCTTTAGATATAGCTTTAGACCTATCTGAAATTTCAATAATTTTTTTATTATTAATTCCTTTTTTTATATCTCCTCGAATTTTTTTTGGATCCTCATATCTTGGATTATCATCTGTAAGATAAATTTTATCAGCATAGTTTGATGCAATCTTACCCATTTTAGATCTTTTATTTTGATCTCTGTTTCCACCACAACCAAAAAGTAAAGAAATTTTTTTATTTTTAAATTGCTCTCTTAAATTCAATAAACATGTTTTCAGAGCTTCTGGGGTGTGGGCATAATCAAGTATTACTTTTGAATTATTTTTAATTCTACCAATTTTTTCACATCTTCCCTCAACTGGTATTATTTTAGGTAGAACTTTAAAAATTCTCTCTAGACTTAAGTTACTTTTTTTTGCTGCTATGATTGCCATCAAAATATTTTTTAATTGAATTTTACCAATTAAATTTAATTTTATAACTTTAATTGATTTTTTATATTCTACTTTTATTACCTGTGTTTCTCCTTGATATGTGTGAGATAAAATTTTAAATGAATTATCATTATTTATTTCGTGAAGTTTAAGATTTTTTTTTAATGAAATTTTTTTAATATCATTGAACTCTGGTAATTCATGATCTGTTATAATATGACCAGATTTTTTAATAAGATTTTCAAATAAGTAGAGTTTTGCTCTAAGATAATTACTTAAACTTTTATGATAATCTAAATGATCTTGGGAAAAATTTGTAAATATTCCCAAATTGAATAACAGGCCATCAAGTCTATTTTGTTTAAGACCATGACTTGAAGCCTCCATAATTACATTATGGACTCCTCTTTTTTTAAGTTTATCCAGTATTTTTCCTAAATTAATCGGATCCATTGTAGTGTTAGATAAATCAAATTTAATACCCTCTGACTTAACTCCTAATGTTCCAATAGAACCAACTTTTTTATTATTCAACTTTAATATTTGATAGTAAAAATCAGATACAGACGATTTTCCATTTGTTCCAGTAACCGCAATTAAATTTTTTGGTCGATTTTTATAAATTCTAAATGAAACCTCTGCCAATAATTTTCTAATATTTTTTGTGTAAATGAATAAAATGCCTTTGAGTTTATTTTTGTTTTTTTTTTCAGTGATAATAATTCTGCATCCCCTTTTTATTGCGATTGGTATAAAATCATTACCATCAAAATTATTTCCTTTTATTGCAAAAAAAATATAATTTTTTTTGATCTTTGAACTCTCAAAAGCAATACCAGAGAAAAAAAATTTAGAATATTCTTTCTTAATTTCTGGAAAATAATCTTTAAGCTGCATAAATTAATTAATTTCACTGTATTTTGTGGCTAAAATGGGCCCAATTTTTTCTATAATGTGGCCTGCCGCTTCCACACTGTTCCAACCAGCGGTATTTCTTGGGCTTCCTTTCAATTTAAAATTTGATCCATCTCTATAATTATAAATATAGTCACTATTTATTTTAGGTGCATCTAGCATGACCGCTAAAATAAACTTTGGTTTTGTTGTAGGAAAAACTGAAACAAAAGTATTAACTTTTTCATTTGAGTAGACGCCTTTAAGACTTTTGTTTGCAGTTCCTGTTTTACCACCAATATCATACCCGTAAATATCAGCTAGTTGAGCTGTGCCTTCTTTAGTAGATACAATCTTTCTTAAAATTGGTAAAATTTTTATTGAAATATTTTCATCTAAAACTTTTTCAGTTTTTATTTTTTTATCAGTTCTAACAAGAGTCGGCTTAATATAATAACCTCCATTCACAATGATTGAGTATGCTTTAACAACTTGAAGTAATGTAGTTGTAATACCATGACCAAAAGAAGCAGTAGCTAATGGACATTTTCCCCACCTAAAATCTATTGGCTTACCGACTTCTTCGATATCAAAGTCAATTTTTTTTAATACACCAAGTTTTGACAAAAATAATTTAAATTTTTCTTCTCCAACTTTTTGGCCAATCCTAACAGATCCTATGTTTCCAGATCTAATTAAAATTTGTTCAGCTGTAAGATCTGAAGGAATTTTGTTATCATACTCTCTTATTGGAAATCCAGAACAAGTCAAAGATTTTGGTAAATTTGAGAATTTAGAATCTGGCTCGATAATTCTCTCATTAAATGCTGCAGCAAGAGTAAATGTCTTAAAAACTGAGCCAAATTCGTAAACTCCTTTTGTTGCTCTATTAATATAATTTACATCTGTAATCTTCTCTCTTTTATTTGGGTTAAAATCTGGTAAAGAAATTAAAGATAAAATTTCGCCACTATTTACATCCATCAAAATGGCTGCACTTCCTTTGGTATCGAAAATTTTATTGAACTTGATTAATTCATTTCTTATTAGATATTGAATATCTTTATCTAAACTTAATACAATTGGCTCAGTTGAAATTTTTAGTTTATCATCAAAGGATTTTTCTAAACCAGAAACACCTGTATTATTGTCATCAATTTGACCTATTATATGACTGAATAAATTTTTGTCAGGGTATATTCGTATTAATCTATTCTCTGGTTGGATAGATTTATCACCCAGTTTCATTATTTTTTCATAATTATCTTGTGATATTTTTTTTTCAAAATAGAAAAAATTTTTTTTTTCCATTTTTTTTTTAATTAAATCATAATCTTTGTTTGGAAAAATATATTTTAAATTCAAAATTAGTTTATCTTTATTAATAATCTTTTTTGAACTAATACCAATATCAATAGAATTTACAGTTTTAACTAAATATTTATTATTTCTATCCACTATATCTGCTCTATAAAGCTTGTGAGTTGGATTTAGTAAATTTGAATTGGTTATTTTATTATCCTTTCTTGAGCCTAAATGGGTCAGTTGAACAGAGTAAATAACCGAAATAATAAAAAAAATAAAAAAAATGAAACTTATTCTATTAAATGAAACATTTAAATTTGATTTGCTTTTTTCATACAAAAAGTCATTTTTTTGATCCTCTAAAATAATATTGGAATTATTTTTTTTCATTTATTTCAAAAATATTTAAGTCACTAATAAATAAATCATTAGATTTTTTATTTAATGTTTTTATTGAATCTATATTCTTCTGTATTAGATCTTTTTCGAAATACTTAGATTGGTATTCAAGTAATTTTTCCGTCGAGCTTAAATATTCAAATTCTAATCTGGTATCGCCTAGTTCATTTTCAAAAACTCTCAAACTTTCTTTTACTGCAAAAATTTCATCTTCAATTTTTTTTGTAGAATTTTTTATTATTGCAGTAGAAAATATCAACAGAAATATGAAAATAATTACTACAATTTTTTTCATAATTTATTACTTATATTTTCTACCTCAATTAAAGATTTAAATTTCTCAAATACATCAGTATCAAAATTATAAAAATTTTTTTTTTTTATAATAAATCTCAATTTTGCAGATCTAGATGATATATTTTCACTTAACTCTTTTTTACCTGGAACAATAGGCTTTCTCTGTTTTGTAAAAAATAAAGGCTCTGATTGAATTATTCTAGGTTGGTACCGTGAGATACTTTTATTTTCTGACAAACTTCTAAAAAAATATTTGATAATCTTATCCTCCAATGAGTGAAAGCTAACAACCGCCAATATTCCATCCTTTTTTAGAATTTTTGTAGCGTTTATTAATCCATGAATTAATTCGCTAATTTCTTTATTTACGAATATTCTAATTGCCTGAAAAACTTTGGTCGAACTATGAATTTTATAATTATCTCTTTTTTTTACTGAGTCGATAATCTTTACTAAATTTTGTGTATCAATTTCGTACTTTACTCTTTCATTTACTATCTTGTTTGCAATTTTTCTTGCGTCTTTTTCTTCACCAAAATATTTGAAAATTTTTTGTAAGTCATTAGTCTCTAATTTATTGATCACTTCTTTTGCTGAAAAATCATTCAAACCTAATTTCATATTTAGTTGACCTTGAAAACTAAATGATAATCCTTTTTCATCATCTTTTATTTGATTTAAAGAATAACCCAAATCAAAAATTACTCCTTTAATATTTTCATTTTTTAACTTTAAATTATTTAATTGACTAAATTTAATATTCTTAAAAAAAAACCTATCTTCAAAATTTCTGCTAATTTGGTCTGCTATTTTTTTACTCTTAACATCTCTATCAATGCCAATTACTTTAGTGTTTGGAAATTTAAGTATCTCTTTTGAATATCCACCTTGACCAAAAGTACAATCAATAAATGTGCCACCATATTGAGGGGAAATAATGCTAATGATTTCTTTTAGCAATACTGGATAGTGATTTAATCTATCCGGTACTATGGTGGCTTCCATTTATTTTCTCGAAGAACATTAATTTTTTTGCCTTCTTAAAAATGCGGGAATTTCAAGATCATCCTCTTCTTTTTCATCTTCTGAAGAATTTAGGAGGTCATTCGAATCTAAATTATCGTTTTCAGAACTAAATAAGTCTGGTTCGTTAGTGTCTACGCCAAATTCTCTCAAATCATTCTTGTCTTCTTCTATTTTTTCTAAAGGCTCAGAGGTTTCTTGTGAAAAAGGCATCTCATTATCCTCAGAACTTAAACTATCAATTTTCTCAATTTCCTGATTTTTCAAAAGCTCTTCATGATATTGATTATTCACATCACTTACTGATTGATTGTTTGTTTGACTTTGTAAATTATTAGTTACAATCTCGTTCTCAAGCTTGAGAGCGTTCGCACCATGGGAGACCGGATTTGAATTGTTTCCACTAAATTGAAAAGATTGTGTCATACCATTGGCCACAAAGTCAGAATAACCCGGATTTCTATTCTGTATTCTATGTACCATATTAATTACTGATTTAGTTTCAGGTTGTTGACCGTCCAAAGAAGTTGCAACAATTGAGACTCTCATTTTTCCATCAAGTTCAGGATCTGTGATGGCACCAATAATTAATTCGGCCTCAGGATCTACTTCTGCTCTAACTTTATTGACTGCCTCGTCAACTTCAAAAAGTTTAAGATCCTTTCCCCCAGTAATGTTTACTAATAATCCTTTGGCACCTTTTAAGGTATAATCATCGATTAATGGGTTACTAATTGCCATCTCAGCTGCCTTCATTGCTCTGCCTTCACCCTCAGCTTCGCCTGTACCCATCATCGCTTTACCCATTGAGGCCATTACAGACTCAACATCAGCAAAATCAAGATTTATTAATCCAGGTCTTACCATTAAATCAGTAATACTCTGCACTCCATGCATCAGGACGTTATTTGATAAGTTAAACGACTCCTCAAAAGTAGTTTGTTCATTAGCAATTTTAAATAAATTTTGATTTGGGATAACTATAATTGTATCTACGTGTCTTCTTAGTTCCTCTAATCCTTGTTGAGCTCTTCTCATTCTTGATGGTCCCTCATATAAAAAAGGTAAAGTGACTACACCAACAGTTAAAATATTAAGTTCTTTAGCAGCTCTAGCAATTACATGAGCAGCACCTGTGCCAGTTCCACCACCCATTCCAGCTGCAATAAATACCATGTTAGCACCCTGTAAGATATTGACAATATCATTTAAAGATTCATCAGCAGCTGCTTGACCTATATCAATTTTTGCACCTGCACCTAAACCTTTAGTTAAATTTAAGCCGATTTGAATTTTTGATTTTGCTTTGCTGTGCTTTAAATCCTGCGCATCAGTATTTACTGCAATAAACTCAACTCCTTGCATTCCATTATCAATCATCTCATTAATTGCATTTCCACCTGCTCCACCAATTCCCATTACTAAAAGTCTTGGCTGTAATTCTTTAATTTCTGGTACCTTAAAATTAATTGTCATTTCTATCCCCCGTTATTTGTTAAGTTGACTCTCCCATTTAAGACTAGCTCTATGTAAATTTGCTTTTTTTCTAGCGTTAGTTTTAAATTTTTCAAATGCCATTGGTTCCCAAATTTGGAATGTTTTACCTTGACCAACAAAAATCATACTGTTTTTTATTTTTGCATGTTTTAGTAATTTTGAGGTTAGTGAAATCCTACCCTCACTATCAAATTGTAAATTTGTACTCTCAGATAAAATTGATGTTGCAAAAAAATCTCTTTTTTCCTCAAATGGGTTTAAATTATCTATTGTATTAGAAATTTTTTCTATTCTGTCTTGAGGCCATGCCTCTATAGATTGATTATTAAAAGAAGGATAACAAATTATACCGTTATAACCAAGATTTGATAAATACGACCTAAAATTTGCAGGCACGGACACCCTTCCTTTTTTGTCTAGTTTGTTTTCGTACGTCGATAAAAACATAAGCCATAAAATTCTTTGTTCCCTTTATTTTGGGATTTTATGGGATATTATGGGTTTTTAGTGAAGGAGTCAACACTTAGGTTAACGTAGAATAAATGTAAAAAATTTGATCAAAAATGAATCAAAACGTGAACATTTATATTGAATTTAATTATTTTAGATAAGCCAGATAAACTGTAAGCCGGGTTCTGTCATTTAAATTTATCATTTATCTAGACTCAAGATCACTCTTAAGCTCAAGCAACTAACCCTGATGACTAGCCAAGAATTGCTTTTAGTTTTTCAACATTGTCATCTCTACTTAGTTTTGCTCCCAGTGGGGTTTTCCAGCGTTCATTGTTACCAATAGAACCGGTGCGCTCTTACCACACCTTTTCACCCTTGCCATGTTATGGCGGTTTGTTTTCTGTGGCACTATCCCTAGGGTTGCCCCTGCCAGGAATTACCTGGCACTGTATTCTTGTAGAGTCCGGACTTTCCTCTTTAAAAAATTAAAGCGATAAATCGTTCATCTGGCTTCAATAATTTATAATTTAATCAAAAAATTTCAAGTTTAATTTTTTAATGAGAGACAAGGTTTTTGCTTATTATTAAACACTCTTGGTCTATTTTACCGTCAACTAAATCTTGTCTAAATCTCCTTTGGAAAGCCTTTGTAAGATATTCTGTATTTTTATCCGATTTTAAACCGTCTATCTTTTTATATCCAATCTTACAAAGATTTTTAAGAAAAATTTTTTCCTCAAATTTAGATAAAAGCTCAGCCTTTCTAAATTTTTCAATTTTATTTGAGTCTAAATTATGAAACCAAACCAATCCATTCTTAGCCAGCTTTTCCCATGGGAATTTTTCACCTGGATCTTTTTTTCGATCGGGAGATATATCCGAATGACCAAGAATAGAATTTTTTTTAATTTTAAATTTTTTAATCAAATATTTTAATAGTTTTTCTAGAGAATAAATTTGTTTTTTTGAAAAATTTTTATAACCATATTGGTGACCTGGATTAGTAATTTCGATACCAATTGAGTTTTTATTTAAATATTTGTGATTTTTCCATTTTGATAAACCGGCATGCCAAGCTTCATAAAGATCAGGGACTAGAATTAATATTTCACCATTTTTTTTTATTAAATAATGTGAACTAACTTTAGAACTAGGACTCTGTAGTCTCTTGATCGAATCTATTTCTTTTTTCATACCTGTGTAATGAATGATTATAAATTTAATTCTTTTTTTTGGCCTTTTTGGTAAGCTAAAATTTGGTGAATAATCGTAGATTTTATTCATTATTAATATTAATACAATTTTAGGCCATTTATAAACATTTTATGGACATTTTTAATTATTAAATGTTAATTTACATAATTAATATTAATATATAAAGTAGAGCTTATGTTAAAAAAATTACCGATAATTTTAATTTCAATTTTTTTATTAACATTGAATGCAAATGCTGGTTCTGATGGTGAATTAAAGTTAGAAAAAGAACCAAAACAAGTTAAAGATTGTTTCAAAAATTTAAATAAAGCAACTTTTGCATTTAATCAAGGTCTGGACAAAGCAATTATAAAACCTCTTGCCGAAAGTTACAGAAAATTACCAGATCCTGTCCAAAAAGGTACTCATAACTTTGTTACAAATTTATCAAGTTTAGTTACAATTCCGAATAATGTTTTGCAGGGCGATATCAAATTAGCAATAATTAATACGGCAAGGCTTGTGGTAAACTCAACTGTTGGAATATTAGGTACTATTGACGTAGCAAATAAAATTGGTTTTCCAAAATATGAAAGGGAGGATTATGGTCAAACTTTAGGTGCTTGGGGTGTCGGCCCAGGCTGTTACGTGGTTTTACCAGTTTTGGGACCTTCGACTTTAAGAGATACAACAGGTTCTTTCATGAATGTGTTAGGAGGTGATCCTTACTATAACGCTTCAATGCACGGAAATAATGAATATTTAAATGAGAGTTTTTATATGGCAACCAAAGCTGTTGAGGGTATCGATTTTAGATCAAATAATATCGAGTCATTTGACAATCTAGAAATAAATTCTATTGACTTTTATGCGTCAGTAAAAAGTTTATATTTACAAGACAGAGAAAACAAAATTAGCAATGTTCGAAAAGGAAATATCGAGATTTTTTACAAAAATGAGGAAGATTGGGAAGAAATAGATAATAATTAAGATTTTAATTAAATAAAAAGATATGAAAAAAATTTTTTTAATATTATTATTTTTAAATTTTAACATTATTAATGTTTTTTCTGTTGAGCCTGATGTGTTTGTTCAATCTACAGTTAATAGAGCCTCAGAAATATTAGCTAAAAATATCTCACAAGAAGAAAAAATAAATAAGTTGAAAGTGATAGCAAAGGAAACTGTTGATATTCAGGGTGTGGGTTTTTATTCTCTAGGGTCAGCTAGAAAAAATTTGAGTGAGAAGGAAAAAATTCAATATTTACAATTATTTGAGGATTATTTTTTAAAAAGTTTTTCTAGTAGATTATCAGAATATACAAATCCAGAAATTGACGTTATATCAAAAAACGTATTAAGTGAAAATTATACTATTGTAAATAGTGTTTTAAAAGGAACCTCTGAAAGACCTGAGATAAAAATTGACTGGAGAATTTATACAAAAAATCAGGGTAACCCTCTTATAAGGGACCTAATTATAGAAGGTTTAAGTTTAGCAAGAACTCAAAAAGAGGAATTTGCATCAATACTAAACTCTAATAATGGAGATATTAATTCTCTTTTCAAAACCTTGGAAGAATTTTCTTCAAAATAATTTTTTTATAGAATGGTGGGCCCGCCAGGACTCGAACCTGGGACCAATACATTATGAGTGTACTGCTCTAACCAACTGAGCTACAGGCCCTTTTATAGGGATAACCTATTACAATAAATTGATATATTAAACAAGAATAGATCTTTTGCTATTAAAATTTTAAATGGTGGGCCGTGTTGGTTACGCTCCAACTACCCCTGCAATGTCAATGCAGTACTCTACTATTGAGCTAACGGCCCAAATGAAAACCTTAACTTTCTAAGAAACTTTTCAATTGTTTTGATCTACTTGGATGTTTTAGTTTTCTTAGAGCTTTTGCCTCAATTTGTCTTATACGTTCACGAGTAACTGAGAATTGTAGACCCACTTCCTCTAAAGTGTGATCTGTATTCATTCCAACTCCAAATCTCATTCTTAAAACTCTTTCTTCTCTTGGTGTAAGAGTTGATAATATTTTTGTTGTAGCCTCTCCTAAATTAGATTTAATTGCTTGTTCAAGAGGCGCTAAGGCTTTCGTATCTTCTATAAAATCTCCTAAACTGCTATCTTCCTCATCACCCACAGGTTTTTCTAATGAAACTGGTTCTTTCGAAATCTTTAAAACTTTTCTAACTTTATCTAAAGGCATTCTCAATTTTTTTGCTAATTCCTCTGGAGTTGCTTCTCTTCCAAATTCACTAAGTATTAATCTTTGAGTTCTTACAATTTTATTTATAGTCTCAATCATGTGAACTGGAATTCTGATTGTTCTTGCTTGATCAGCAATTGATCTTGTTATTGCTTGACGAATCCACCAGGTAGCATAAGTAGAAAATTTATAACCTCTTCTGTACTCAAATTTATCGACTGCTTTCATTAAACCTATATTTCCCTCTTGAATTAAGTCCAAAAATTGTAAACCTCTGTTTGTGTATTTCTTGGCAATCGAGATAACTAGTCTCAAATTTGCTTCGACCATTTCTTTTTTCGCAATTCTAGACTCTTTCTCTCCTTTTTGTACTCTGCTGACTAATTTTTTAAAGTCAGTTACCGACATTCCTAATTTATTACTTATTTCAACTAATCTATCTCTGATATTTTTAAATTCATTTTTATTTTTTGAGAAAAATTGTTTCCATAAAGAATTTGTATCTAAAAACTTTTTTAAGTTAGGGTTAATTTCATTACCTATATAAAACTTTATAAATTCATTTCGAGAAATCTTATGATCTATCGCTAATCTAAGTAAATTTCCCTCTAAAGAAACAATCTTTTTATTCTCTATATAGTGTTTTTGAACTAACTCTTCTAAAACAGAGGGAGACAATTGAAGAGATTTAATATTTTCCAGGATATCATTTACAATTTTATCATGACCTTTTTCTTTTGCAGGTGAAAATGTCTTAGAATTTAGTACACAATCTAATTTTTCTTTTTGGTACTTAATTAGCTTATTATACTCTTTAGTTAATAAATTAACTGTTTTTAATACTTTAGGTTTTATCTCACTTTCCATTGCAGCGAGCGTTGGATTAAAATCTTCATCTTCCTCACTAGCACCTTCCTCTTTCTCTAATTCTCCAGAATTTTTTTGCTTTGCACTAGGACCTGTTGTTTCATCTTCCATATAGTTGGTATCAATATCAATAATCTCTCTTACTAAAATTTCATCTTTCTGAAGTTTTTCATTCCATTCAAAAAATTGTTGGGCTGTTATAGGACTTTGTGACAACGCTATTAACATTACATCTTTTCCAGCTTCAATTCTTTTAGCGATAGCTATTTCACCTTCTCTAGACAATAACTCAACGCCACCCATTTCTCTAAGATACATTCTAATAGGATCATCGCTTTTCTCGATAGTTTTACCTTCTTCTTTAGAAGAACTGTCTTTTTTTCTTAAAACTTTAAAATCTGATTTTTTTTCTACTAGAGTTACTTTTTCATCAAGAATATGTATGAATGCTTGAGCAAGATTTTCATCAGACAAATTCCTCTTTCCAAGAGATTTGCTTAATTCTTCATAAGTAATGAAACCTCTATGGGTTCCACGACCCATTAGTCTTGCAAACGATTTTGTAATAATTCTTTCCACAGCAATAAATTTGAAGAGTCTTATATAATGTTAAATTTATAAAAATCCATTAATAAATGATGTGAATTAATTGAGATTTTGCTTTTTTTTGAGCTCTTTTAGCTCATTAAATGTTGTCTCACTTAGATCTTTAGAAAACTTCGATTCTAACTCCTGAATTCTAAGTTCGAGATTATAGCTATTCAAATCTCTATTAATGTCATCTAATAGTCCAATTATCTCATGTTCATTTTTATTTTTTTTACCTAAGATGTATTTAATTGGAGCAAACTTATCAATTTTTTCAATTAATTGTTTATCGATTTCCAAATCTTTAAGAGTGAGTTTTTCACTAAGTTTAAGTTTAGATAAAATTTTTGAAAAAATTTGCTTATTTACTTCAGTAAATAAATTCACGTTCTCAATTAAATGAAAATTTTCTCTCATTAATTCTAAATTGTTCATTAAAAGATAAAGTAATGAAAATTCTTTAAGCTCTATTGCTGATAAAGATTTACTTTCATTAAAGTATTTTTTTGTTGTTTCAAGAGATTTAACTTTTCTTATGTAATTGAATTTTTTACTTAAATTAGTATGTGGTGTTAGCTCTGAAATTTTTTCCAAAAAATACTCTAAAACATATCTTTTAATATATTCATCCTTAATAGTGTTTACTATAGACCTAAGCTTTTTATCAAAAATTGCCATAGATGATGGATTATTTTGAGTTTGTTTTTTGTAGTGTGCAAAAATAAACTGGTGTATCGAAATTTTACTGTTTTTTGCAAAATCTAAAAAATAATCTTTACCATTTTTGTTAACAAAGCTATCAGGATCCTCTTTGTCAGGTAAAAATAGAAATGAAATTTGTTTTTCTGGTTTTAAATAAATAATAGAATTTTCTGCTGCTCTTAAAGCTGCTTTATAACCACTCTCATCCCCATCAAAACAAATAATGATATCATCGAAAAATTGATTTAATGTTAAGATTTGTCTATCAGTAAGTGACGTTCCCAAGTTAGCAACTACATTTTCAATACCATTTTTTGCCAATCCAACCACATCCATATAACCTTCAACAAGAAAAATATGATCTAACTTATTAGATAATTTTCTAGCCTGATCTAAATTATATAAATTTGAACCTTTTTTAAAAAAGGGAGTTTCAGGAGAATTAATATATTTAGCAAGGTAATCACTTTTTTCAATTATTCTTCCGCCAAGTGCAATTGGTTGGCCAGAAATATTATTAATAGGAAAAACTAAACGTCCTTTAAATCTCTCTACATAAATTTTTTTTTTTTCATCAAAATAAAATAACCCAGTACTTATTAAAACTTCTTCACTGAAATCATTTTTTAATTTTTCAAAAAAATTTGGATTTTTTTTTATATATCCTATTTTAAATTTTTTAACTTGATCTTTGTTAATATTTCTTTCTTTTAAATAATTTCTTGCGTTATCATGAGTTTCATTTTTAATTAATTCATCATGGTAAAATTCAACATATTGACTATAAATCAAACAATACTCTTTCCATTTTTTTTCTCTTTCTTCATCTTGTTTTGTAAACGTATAAGGTTGCATACCAGCCAAATTTGCAAGATACTTTACAGCTTCGCCAAATCTAAGATTTTGTGTTTTCATTACAAAATCAAAAATGTTGCCATGTTCAGATGTAGCAAAACAATGGTAAAATTCTTTTTCATCGTTAACTGTGAAAGATGGTGTTTTCTCATTTTTAAAAGGTGAAAGACCTACGAATTCTTTTCCTCTTTTTTTTAGACTTACAAATTTAGATACAACTGTAGAAACCTTTAATCTAGTTTTGATTTCATCAAGATATTCTTTTGGATATTTCATTATTATTTATTTAAGAGTCCTTTGATAAGAGATCCCGCTTTAGCGAAATCAATTTTATCAGAATGTTCTTTTTTTAGTTCACCCATAACTTTACCCATATCCTTGAGTGAAGAAGCGCCTAATTTTGTTATAATTTCCTCACATATTTTTTTTGTTTCTTCATCACCTAAAACCTTCGGTAAAAAACTTGATATAATGTCATATTCATTTTGCTCAACTTCAAGTAAATCAGTTCGATTATTTTTTTTGTAGATTTCAATTGATTCGGTTCTTTGCTTAACCATTTTTTTAAATAATTTTTTAATATCCTCATCGTCTGTCTCTTTCTTCTTGGGACCCGATCTATTTTGAATATCTAAATCTTTGATGGATGATAAAATTAACCTATAAGTTGATATTTTTGTTTTATCTTTAGATTTTAGTGCGTTTTTATATTCAGTTTCAATTGTTTCTTTTAAAGACATAATTTTTAATCTACTTTAAAGCAAAAAATTCTCAAAAGAAAAATTGTTTTTTTTCAATTTTATAATACATCTCTGTTGCGATAATAATCCAATTATTGTATTAACCTTTAACTTATGAGTTGTAATTGATCAAAAAAGCAAAAAAAACTAACTCAAAAAAAATCTCAAATAAACAAACAGGTATTTTAGTTCTTGAAAATAGAAAAATTTTTAAAGGCATTGGTATTGGCTACCAAGGAACTGCCACTGGAGAAGTTTGCTTCAACACTTCTCTCACAGGTTATCAAGAAATAATTTCTGATCCATCTTATGCTGGACAAATAATCAATTTTACCTTTCCTCATATTGGTAATGTGGGTACCAATAATGAAGATCATGAGTCTGATAAAATTTGGACAAAAGGTGTTATATTTAATTCGGAAATAACATCACCCTCAAATTATAGATCTTTTTTGCACCTAGATGCTTGGCTCAAAAAAAACAAAATAGTTGGAATCACTGGATTAGATACAAGAAATTTAACTAATTTTATTAGAGATAAAGGGGCACCTAAAGGCACAATATCAGTCTCAAAAACCGGAAAATTTAATATAAATAAGATTATCAATTTAACTACGAAATGGAGTGGATTAAAAAATTTAGATCTTGCCAAAGAAGTTACGACAAAAAAAAATTATCTTTGGAAAGGTTTTAAAACTTGGAAAAAGCAAACTGGATATCAAAAAAATAAACAAAAATCTTTTCATGTCGTTGCTATAGACTATGGAATCAAAAAGAATATTTTAAGATATTTTTCTGACTTTAAATGTAAAGTTACAGTGGTTCCATGTAACACTAGTTATGAAAAAATTTCATCACTAAAACCTGATGGAATATTTCTATCAAATGGTCCTGGTGATCCTGCTGCAACAGGTAAATATGCTATTGGAATAATAAAAAATCTTATTAAAAAAGATTTTCCAATATTTGGAATTTGTCTTGGTCACCAATTACTTGGCTTAGCCTTAGGAGCAAAAACTAAAAAAATGAAACTTGGACATCGTGGAGCCAATCATCCAGTAAAAAACTTTATTAATGACGGTGTTGAAATCACCAGTCAAAACCACGGTTTTGAAATTGTTAAAGAAGGTCTGCCAAGAAATCTAGAAATTACTCATAAGTCTTTATTTGATGGAGGTATAGAGGGAATTCGATTGAAAAATAAGCCTGTGTTTTCTGTACAATATCATCCAGAATCAAATCCAGGACCGCAGGATAGTGTTTACCTTTTTCAAGAATTTATAAACAACATAAAAAAAAATGCCAAAAAGAAAAGATATTAAAAAAATTTTAGTCATTGGAGCTGGCCCAATAATTATTGGTCAAGCTTGCGAATTTGATTATTCTGGAACTCAAGCATGCAAAGCCCTAAAGGATGAAGGTTATAAAGTAGTTTTGGTTAATTCAAATCCAGCAACAATAATGACTGATCCAGATGTTGCAGATAAAACTTATATAGAACCAATTACGTTAGAAATTCTTGAGAAAATTTTAAGAAAAGAAAAACCTGATGCCATTTTGCCAACCATGGGTGGCCAGACTGCGTTGAACTTGGCAATGGAAGCAGAAAAAAAAGGTGTTCTTAAAAAATATAAAATAGAACTAATCGGTGCGAATTCAAAAGCAATCTCTAATGCTGAAGATAGGAAAAAATTTAGAAAAAATATGATGGATATTGGTATAGATTTACCTAAATCAAAAGTTGTCAATAAATTCAATCAAGCCTCAAAAGTTTTAAAACAAATTGGTCTACCTGCTATTATTAGACCTGCATTTACACTCGGTGGTCTTGGAGGTGGAATAGCGAAAACAAAAAAAGACTTTTATAAAATAATTAAAAATGGATTACACGAGTCTCCAGTAAGCCAAGTTCTAGTTGAAGAATGTTTGGAAGGATGGAAGGAATTTGAAATGGAGGTTGTAAGAGATAAGAAAGATAATTGTATAATTATTTGTTCAATAGAAAATATTGATCCGATGGGAATTCATACAGGTGACTCTGTTACAATTGCACCAGCGTTAACACTTACCGATAAAGAGTATCAAATAATGAGAAACGCATCTATTGCATGCCTTAGAAAAATTGGTGTTGAAACAGGAGGTTCTAATGTTCAGTTTGCCATAAATCCAAAAAATGGACGAATGGTTATTATTGAAATGAACCCAAGAGTATCAAGATCATCTGCTTTAGCTTCTAAAGCAACGGGTTTTCCTATTGCAAAGATAGCAGCGAAACTTGCTATTGGTTACACATTAGATGAATTAAAAAATGAGATAACAAAAGTCACCCCTGCATCTTTTGAACCAACTATTGATTATGTCGTTACAAAAATTCCAAGATTTACCTTTGAAAAATTTTCGACTTCACCTGCAACATTAGGTACATCAATGAAATCAGTTGGGGAGGCGATGGCGATAGGTCGAAATTTTAAAGAGTCTTTACAAAAAGCATTGGTTTCTCTTGAAACAGGGTATTCAGGCTTAGATAGAGTTTTTAATATTAATAGAAAAAAAATAGAGAAAAAACTTAAAGAAAATATCCCTAATAAACTTTTACTTGTCGCAGAAGCTTTTAGAAAAAAGATCAATATAAAAAGAATTCACAATTTATCGAAAATTGATCCATGGTTTTTAGAACAAATTAAAGAGATCATTGATAATGAAAATAAACTTAAAAACAAAGGTGTTCCAAGAGACTTTGTTGAATTCAATCGTATTAAATCTATTGGTTTTTCAGACAAAAAAATATCTGAGTTAACTAAAATTCCTGAGAGTGTTGTAAGAAAAAGAAGAATGGCTTTAAAAGTATTACCTGTTTATAAAAAAGTGGATACTTGTGCTGCAGAATTTAAATCTTTTACACCTTATATGTACTCAAGTTATCAAAGAAATTTTTCATTAAACTCTGAGTGTGAAGCAGAGCCAACTCAAAAGAAAAAAATCATTATCTTAGGAGGGGGTCCTAACAGGATTGGTCAGGGAATAGAATTTGATTATTGTTGTTGCCAAGCAAGTTTCGCCTTAAAAGATGCAGGATTTGAAACGATTATGGTCAATTGTAATCCAGAAACTGTATCAACAGATTATGATACAAGTGATCGATTATATTTTGAACCTCTTAAAGAAGAGTATGTTTTCAACATCATTAAGAAAGAGCAAGAGAAAGGAAACTTAATTGGAGTGATAGCACAATTCGGTGGCCAAACTCCTATAAAGTTGGCTGAATTTTTATATCAAAACAAGCTTCCAATTTTAGGAACACAATACACTTCAATTGATCTTGCTGAAGATAGAGATCGATTTAGAAATCTTTTAAATAAATTAAAATTAAAACAGGCTGAAAGTGGAATTGCTAAAACTTACAAGCAAGCAATAAAAATTGCTGACAAAATTGGTTTACCTTTAATTGTAAGACCATCTTACGTTTTAGGTGGAAGAGCTATGGAAATTGTATATGAGAAAAATGATTTAAAAAAGTTTGTTGAAGAAGCCTTTAAAGCTGCAGAGGATAATCCAATATTAATTGATAAATTTATTAATCAAGCGATGGAAGTTGATGTGGATGCATTATCTGATGGTAAGGATGTATTTGTTGCAGGTATCATGCAGCATATTGAAGAAGCTGGTATTCACTCTGGAGACTCGGCATGTAGCCTACCACCTATTTCGATAAAACCTTATTTAATTAAAGAAATAGAAAATCAAACAAGAAAATTAGCTTTAGCTCTTAAGGTCAAAGGATTTATGAATATCCAATTTGCAATTAAAAAAGACCAAATTTATGTAATTGAAGTAAATCCAAGAGCAAGTAGAACTGTTCCTTTCGTATCAAAAGCAAAAGGTCTACCTCTTGCTAAAATTGCTTCAAGAATTATGGCTGGTGAAAAATTATCTAAATTTAATTTAAAAGATAAATCCAAAGGAATGTATGCTGTTAAAGAAGCTGTATTTCCATTTAACAAATTTCCAAATAGCGATTTACTTTTAGGTCCTGAAATGAAATCAACTGGTGAGGTTATGGGTTTTGATAAAAATTTTGGTATGGCTTTTGCTAAGAGTCAAATTGCCTCTGCTAATTCTTTACCAAAAGATGGTTTGGCTTTTATTTCATTGAAAGATGCACACAAAGATGAAGGGATTAGTTTAGCAAAACAATTGATCAAGCTTAAATTTAAATTATGTGCCACAAAAGGAACTGCTGAATATATTAGAAAATTTGGTATGAAATGTAAGAAGATTAATAAAGTTAGTTCAGGTACTCCTCACATTGTTGATGTTTTAGATGCTAAAAAAATTGCTTTAGTAATTAATACTGGTGGCGGTAATAGTGAACATCGAGTTAGTGATGCTATAGCTTTAAGAAGAGCAACCTTAAAAAATAAAGTTCCTTATTGCACAAATATGTCAACAGCTTATGCTTGTTTAGAAGCGATAAAGTCACTAAAAACTAAAAAATTAGAAGTCACAGCTTTGCAAAATATCTAGTTTAAAAAACTTTTCTTAAATTAAAAAAAGCTTGCTTAATATCACTTATATTAAAAGGATCTTCATTTATTATCTTAAAATCTAATTCAAAATCATTAATGGTTTTGCTTAAGATATATTCTGATCTTAGATCATCAGATCCTTGAATATTAAAAGCATAATTTGTTTCTTTACTAGGTAAATATCCAATAGCTAAATGAATTTTATCAGTATGTCCTGATCCAAGCGCTTGATTTCTTTCATATATTAAAAAAACACTAAAATTATCCTGAAGCACGATATCAATCCCAATCTCACCATTAATACTGTGTAAAGCTCCCGAAGATAAACTATCATCAAAAGTTACGCTTCTGTCACCTGTATATGTATATTTAAATTTTGAGGATCGATCTAAATCCACAATGTATTCAATTTTTCCATGTCTTTTTAATGTATATTTTTTATTTGAGACATCTTCGACTGCAACAAAACCTGCTCTAACTTTTTTCGTTCGAATGTGTTGATTTTCAACATCAATACCACCGTTACCAGCTTCATTATAGGATCCTAAAATAGTGTGACCAATATCAAATCTTCCAGAAGGAATAAAAGTCAAATTATCTTTTTTAATTTCATCTTTTATTCTTATTGTTCCATAAATCTGTTTTCCTTTTCTGTTAGCAGTTAAATTTTTACCATCTAGAACAGTTAATAAATCAGACTTTAATCCTCCGATCCCAATAAAGGTATCAAGAAATTTAGTATCATCTTCTATTGGGGTGGTAGAATAATAGGTAATGTTAAATGTATCAGTGTCTAAATTACTTCCAGAATTTCCAACATCAACATTGTTTCTGGCAACTCTAAATGCTAATCCTTTAATTCCATTTTCATCAGTAAATTTATCTACACCAAAGGTGATTGCATCCGTATCAATTCTCTTAGTAGATGAAATACTTGTATCTCCTATTCTTCCAACTGCAATACTTCCTTCACTCCAATAAAATACGTCTTCTTCTTTGACTTTTGCTTTTTTTTTAGCAGCAACATTTTTAACAATCTCGGTTAAAGAAGCTAATCTTTGATTAGTAAAATTAATATCAATATTTAAATTAGTTAAATTTTGTTTATCTTTATTTCTTCTAATCCATTTTAATCGATTAAGTGCACTATCTGTTGAATGATCAATAGTTCTTTTGGCAATTTCTATTTGAGCTAATGCCATTCCAGTTCGATCACTGTTATCTGTAATTGGAGGACATTTGCCTGCAAAAAGATTGAAAGGACAGACGAGATTATATTCCTCAACAATTTGAGTTGTATCCCCACCAACATACATCTTTAAACCATTTGTGCTAAATGCAATTCCAGCAGGCTGTTCTTGATCTAGTGTAACAGAACCATCAATTGTAAATGTAGATGTAGAAAATGCAACGTCAAGAGAAATTTGAGTAACATTTCTTTGAGAAGTTTGATGATCCACCAACCAAAGTCTTTTTCCATCTGGACTAAATCTCATGTCTTTTGGGTTCATTACTTCATCTTCTAATTCTATTCCTGCGTTTGAAATAAGCGACAGACTACTTAAATCAAATGGTGTTGTGAGTGAGTATTCTAGTAGCCTGGTATTACGTACAGTTCCACCTGTATTATGACCATGCATAATTACAAATAATTTTTTTCCATCATTGCTGATTTCAATACCTTGAAGTCGGAATCTCTGTAAAGCATGTGTGTTTCCATTATCAAATTTTTCCCTGTCACCTGCATTACTCCCATCCTGTAAGGCATCAGTGTCAAGACCTGGAGTTTGGTTTGCAAATGAACATGTTGAAACATCATAAGGTGAAGTCAAATCAAACCTAAATACTCTATCTCTTTTTACTTCATTAGCTATACCACCAGTACCTACAAACAATTTCATTCCATCATTGGAGAATTCCAAACCAAAAGTAGTATTCATATTGGGGCCAAAGCTGTCGCCACCACTACTATTATCTAAATTACATCTCTCACTATCACCTGCATAACTTTGAGTAGAGATATCGAATGGTGTGGTTAAATCATACTCATCCACTAGCGAAAAATCACCGTCTTTAGATTGAGATACAATGAACATTTTTGTTCCATCAGGATTAAAATGAATACCACCTGGAACAACACCACTACTACTCACGTCTGTAGTTTGTAACAGGGTATACATGGCCCCAAAGGAATTAGAAATTGGAAAAATTATTAATAAAATCCAAATTAGTTTTTTAATCATTTTCTTTTAAACTAAAAAGTACCAGAAATTTCTATATTTGCACCATAATCAGGAATTTTACTAAATAAACTATAATTAGAGTTTAGTTTTAAATTAAAATTACCTATTTGTTTTAGATAGCTGACTTTCGTATTATTGTTGTTTATTGGATCAAAATCGAGAGCAAACTGATTATTTTCTTCTTTTGATTTACTAAATTTAATAATAAAAGTTTTGTTATTAAAATTTTGAGATACTGCTGAATGTAAACAACTTTCACAATTATCTAAACTTTTTATGTATTTATAATCAAAAAGTATAGTGAAGCCATTTTCAAGTATATACTCTAAACCAATATTAGTTTTTAATTTTTTATTCGAATAGCTATTAATTGTCTCTTCATTTACAACAGTTGAACCTGCATATGAATATTTGTAGGCATTATCATCTGCTAGATCATAAATAATTTCAATTCCTCCCATGGGTTGGAATGTTACCCCATCTCTCTCAATTTTTTCCATTTCAAATAAAACACCACCAGTAAATTCTCCACTTACAAATGTATCATCATGAAAACGAATATCTGTAGCTGGTCGATCGCTAGCTTTGCTAATAAAATCTGTAAATTCAGATAATTCTGTCACCCCATAAGTAAGTTTTCCAGTAGGAGTAATATTAAACTTACCATATGTCTTTTTAGTTCTGTAATTAATAGATGCAAATGCCTG
Source organism: uncultured Pelagibacteraceae bacterium (assembly GCA_902615145.1). Lineage (GTDB taxonomy): Bacteria > Pseudomonadota > Alphaproteobacteria > Pelagibacterales > Pelagibacteraceae > Pelagibacter. The sequence goes on from CACMNK010000002.1 coordinate 36,213, forward strand.
TCTTCCATTTCGTTCACCTGATATTTTACCTAAGTACTTGTTATCAAAACGTAGAGCACTCAGGCCTAAAACTGCATTAATATACCGATTGTTATTTGTTGGTACAGTTCCATAAATATTTAATGTCAAAGACTCGAGGTCAACTTTTTGACTAGATCGTCTAATATTCGATGCACTATCTCCATACCTCAATGCCAAACCAAAAAACTTATTATCTCCAATTTTTCTATCTGAGCCAAATGTTATACCTTTCGTTTTAATACCTTTTGCTTTATCTACGAGTGTTTCTTGATAATCTCCTATTGATAAATCCAGTAAACTCCATGACGACCATTTAGATTTTTTCTTTTCGTCATTTTTCTGAGTATTACTCACAAGGGATACTAAATTATTTTTTAATGAAGGTTCTAACTTACTTGCTAGAGATTTTAATATAGGATTGGGGTAGTTTATATTTATATTGTGACTAGTTAAGTCTTCTTGATCTCTATTTCTTTTGATCCACTCAAATCTTTTAAAAATAGTATCAACGTTTATACTTATATTTTGTTTAGCTAATTCAACTTGAGCATTAACAGATGCACTTGCATTGGATACACATGAAACAATGCCATAAGGACAATCAAGGTCAAATTGATAAATATTATCTACCGTTTGTCCATCATCTGCTTGTGAAATAAATAATTTCATACCATCACTTGAAAAAGAAAAACCCCATATTATTCCATGACCCGCTGGATAACTCTTCGCTTCGTCTGCATCTCGTAATGCTCCTCCAGGGGAGACACGATATAGAAAATCATGGCCTCCTAAATGAGTAGCTGTTGAAACATCAAAAGGTTTGCCTAAACTAAATTGCTCAATGCTATTAGTATGATTTTTATTAAAAAAAGAGACAAACATTTGACTTCCATCATCACTAAACTCAATATCTCTAGCCGCTTGAAAATTAGCGACATCTTCAACTCCAATTGTAAATAGATTTACACTATGAATTTCTGTAGCAGATGTGATATCAAATGCTGGTGATAATGAAAAAGTTGCCACCACAGGTGTGTCAGCATCTTCGCCTTGATCCACAGAATACATTCTTGTACCGTCTCTGCTTAACGAAAAACCAGTAACTTTTGTTGATGTGCTTAAATCAATTTGATGTATGTATTTTGCCGTTTTAAAATCAAAAGGTGTACTTAAATCATATCTATATACATCACCTGTGCTATTCAAAATATAAAAAATCCTACCACCTTTTGCTACATGAATACTTCTATATGCAGTAGAAAAAAAGCTCAAACCTTGTGCCAGAAATTCTGGATGATCAACATCAAAACCATCAATATCATCACAAGTATGTGGTATATTATCTGTAGTATCAGTTTTTACAGTGTTTAATTCAAATGGAGTAGCAACTTTATTCATAGATAAATCAAGGTCACCCATATAACCACTAGAAGGACTCTTATCCATGTTATTATTAATAGAAAAAACCATTGTGCCGTCATCACTCCACACGATATCTCTTAGATTCTCGGTTCTATCGTGTTTAAGTTCTGTAAAGTAGCTTTGCACCGATGTTGTTTGGTTAATCTGTTCTAATTTAGAGCTAAAACAACCGGGTGCACTATTTGGAATTCTATTTTCTTTATGTGTAAGTGTTAAAGCGGCGGCTAGAGCTAGTGTAGAAAAAAAGGCTGTAAATAAGAAAAAAAATATATTAGTACTTAAAACACCTGTTTTTAAAGACTTAAAAATCTTTTTAATATTTAATTTTTTAAAAATTTTCATGAATTAAGATTTATTTCTTTTTGATTAGCTCAGTATTACTGATATTTATTGCCATACAAGTAATATCATCCCTTAATTTTTCAGCACCCCAATTTAATTCTTTTTCAATAGACTCAACTATAGTTTTTGGTGTCACATCTGACATGCCATCTATGATTTTTTGCACTCCTTCTGCGCCTAATTCCTCACCATTTTTCAAATAGCCTTCCGTTACACCATCAGTATAAACAACAAATGTCTTATTTTTTAAGTTCATGGTATTTGATTTGACCATAGATTCTGTAAAATATTTAACAATTCCAATGGGTGGCATTTCTGATTTGATATATTCATAATTTTTATTTTGATCAAAAGTTAAAATGCTTTCATGCCCTGCATTAATAAATACGAGTTCTCCAGTTTTAATATTTAATTTTCCAAAAACAGCGGTCACAAACATCCCTTTAAATTTAGCCTCAACAAGCTCATTATTGACACCGAACACAACTTTCTCTAGTGGAAATTTTAAATTAGTTAATGTTCTAAATATGGAAGATGCTTTAGCCATATACATACCCGCTTTTACCCCTTTTCCTGATACATCGGCTAATGTGAAAAAGTATTCTTCAGAGGTAGATCTTACCACATCAAAATAATCTCCCGATACATCTCTTGCAGGAACGTTTCTTGCAAAAATAAAATTTTCAAATTTAGATATGTCTGGAAATAAGCTTTTTTGAACTCCTGCAGCTAATTCTCGTTCTTTTAATAATTTTGCCTCTTTTTGTAAATTATCTAAAGCTATTTTGTTTTCCTCAATAAATCTAAAATAAAGACCGGTTAAGAAGGTAGCGGTTACAATAAATATAGGGTAACTCATATCTACTAATTCAGATCTAAATTTATAAATAGAAAATCCAATAATTATGATCGCCAAAATATTTCCAAAGAAAATCGATAAACTTAGTTTTGGTTTTACTTTTTGAGATAAAATAAATGTAATTAAAGCAACGATAATTGAGAACAATAACTCAAATATATATGTGTTTGGATTTCTAACCAAATAGGACTGATCTAAAATGTTTTCGATAACATTAGCATGAACTTCAACTCCTGGTATAGTTACTCCTAAAGGAGTTTTAACTAAATCGAATAAACCTTGTGCTGAGGCACCAATTAAAACATATTTGTCTTTAAAAAAATCTGTTTGAAATTTACCATCATAAACATCCCCGGCTGAAATATATTGATTTTTATCTGACTTTTTATATTTAATCCAAATAATCCCATTAGGATCGGAGTCTATTTTGTGAGGTCTTGCACTAATTCTTTGAATTCCAACTTCATTTAATTCTACATAAATATTTTTTTGTTTAGAACCAACTCTAACCATTTCTAAACCCATGGTTGGATACATTTTTTTATTGAATTGAACAATTAGTGGTAAAGATCTAATGATACCGTCTAATTGATCTAAAAAAGAAATAGATCCTAATCCTTTGACATTTTTTTCTAATACTTCTAGTGAGCCTATGGAATAGGGATAAGAGTAAGTAAATTGTTTTGGTTCCCCACCTTTAGATAAAAATCTAGCTTTTGCTTTTCGATCATAATTTGAATGCGATGGAACGTTGCTACCTAAAACAGCAATTATTGATTTAGATTGTTTCAGTTTTTCAGAAAATATATCATCTGGACTTTTTAAATTCTGAAGTTCTGCTATGTCAGATGGAATTAAACCATATGATTTAATTATAGCATCAGGCGATTGTTTATCTTTTTCAGTGAAAAAAATATCAAAACCTATTGCCTTTGGATTTGACTCATTTAACTTATCTAAAATTTCTGCAAAGACAATTCTATTCCAAGGAAACTGACCAAACTTACCTAAACTTTTTTCATCAATATCTATAATTACAACATCTGAATTTTTTTTTTCTGCAAATACTTTTTGGTAAAGATCAAAACTTAAAAATGATATTGATTTGATAAAACTTGGGTTAAGAATTTTTAAAAAAATTAAGAGAATAAGTAAGGCAAAGAAAACTACGTAATTTAGATTTTTATGTAAAATTGCTTTCACAAATCAAATTTATAGGTAATTGGATTAAAGTAAATAAATCTTATTTACGAAAGATCTGTTTATTTTTTTCTTCTTCTTTTCTTTTTAGCTTTTCTCTTCTTAGCAGCTCTTTTCTTCTTCACTACTCTTTTCTTTTTAACGACTTTTCTCTTAGGTTTCTTCTTAACTACTTTTTTCTTCTTTTTCGGTTTTTTCTTCACTGCTTTTTTCTTTTTAGCTGGCTTTTTCTTTACTGCTTTTTTCTTTTTAGCTGGCTTTTTCTTAGTAGCTTTTTTCTTAGCAGGTTTTTTCTTAGTTACTTTTTTCTTTTCAGTTTTTGTTACTTTTTTCTTAACAGCTTTTTTCTTTTTACCTTTTTTGTTTTTTCCTTTAGCTTTTTTCTTCTTACCTTTTTTCTTACCTTCGTCTAATTTAGCTTTTTTCTTTTGCTTTTTAGCTTTTGCTTTAGCTTTCTGAGCTTTTTTCTTTTCAGCTCTTTCAGCTTTAATCGCTACTTTCTTCTCTTTATCTTTTTGAATGTTCTCTTTAATTATTGTTTTAATTTCTTCTTTTTCAAAACCTAGTGCTTTTAATTCTTTTTTAAGATTTTTTCTTAATTGTTTTCTCTCAGCTTTAGTCTCATTAGGAGATAGCTTGGCTACTCTAAGAGCTTTCATTTTTTTATTAAATTTCTTTAATTGATTTTTAGTAATTTTTTTCGCTTGACCTGGCGCTTTTCCTTTGGTCATCGAAGTCATACTATACGGGTTATCTAATAAAGTTTGACCAAGATTATTTCCAACTAGAACTGCTCCTGGTCTCATACCTAAGGTATTATTTTTTCCTGGACCAATTAATAAAGTATCTGTTTTTCCTTTTGAAACTATAGTTTGAAATTCTGTTCCTCTTGAACCTAAAGTTCCCTCAGGAACTTCGACTGTAAGGCTGTCAGGATTTTTTTTACTTATTAATCCTGAAATAACTTTTAAACTTCCTTGTTTTACGCTTGCAACGATTTTTCCATCATTTGTTTCTGGATCAAAAATAAAAGTATCCATCACAACTTCAGAGTCTTCACCAACTGTAAAAGTTGACTGATCTAATAATAAAATCTGTGTACCTGAACCTGGTGCAGCATAAATCGTTTCATTTAAATAAATTTTATCGCCAGCCTTTAACTGTCTTGTTTCAGTTTTTACCGTTCCAGATATGGCTCCAACTATTCCAACAAGTTGCTTTTCAATGCTAAGCTTCTCAGCAGAATTCACTTGAGAAGAAAGAATTAAAAATAGCCCAATGACTGCACTAAAAATTTTTTTCATCACCATGAAACTAGCAAATTTAGACGAAAATAGGAATAATTAATGTTCATTATGGGTTAAAAAAAACTCAATAAAACTAAGGTTAATCTAACCAAAAATTTAAATATTTATAAGAAAAATTAATTTAACCTAAAAGATTTTGAAAAACTTAAAGAAAAGGAATCTGCGATATAATCATAATTAATAATATTCGCTTCAGAAAAAAGTTTTTCATAAGATAAATTTATAAAAAGGCTTCTGTTAGGATCTATCCCTGGAAAAATGTCTCCAATAGCCTTTGTTAAAATTATATCAAATGTATTTGTAAAGTCTGATCTTATTGTATCATTAACTGACGTGTCTGCTTTCTTGTAATCATTGAAACTCATACTATTACTTACTGCGATATAAGCCCAAGGAAATGCAAAATTAATTCCAAAACCTACATCGTAGTTTTCATAATCATTTCCATCATCAACTCTTGAATCGGTATCACTGTAACCTAAACTAATATTAGTTGTGATCAGTTGATTTACTATAAAGTCGTGGCCTAAATTTATACTATGACCACTTGCATTCGTCTCGTTTGCAGTAGTATCAGATATATTGTTATTTCCTTTCGAGTTTGAGTATGAAAATCCGTAACTAAAAGAATTTCTCTCACCGACAGAAAAGAAGCCTCCTAAACCATACATCTTAGAAAAACTATCAGCATCATGTTGGTAATCTGATTTGCTTAAAATAAGATACGGACTAACACTTTGTCCTAAAAAAACTGTATCTAAACCAAGAGTAAAACCATAACTTTGATAATCATCATCAGCTTCATGATATTGTTCAGATGTAGTTTGGGACAAATTAATAAGTAACGAGGACTCCTCTCCAACAGGTCGAGATGCAGATAATCCCATACTGCCACTCAAAGTTCTGTCAAATTTTGGAGAATTAAAAGCTTCACGTGATCCAGATGAATCTTTAAATCTCGTACTTGAAACACTATTAACATTATCAGATGCAATCACTCCAGTTGAAAAATCGGCAGCAAAAGTCCAAAGACCTGGTTCTCGATCTTTTAATTCCTCTTCAATTTCTTGTAATGTTTCTAAATCTTCAGATGAAAGGTCCCTTCTTAATTTCATTTCTTCAATAATGGTTGATGCTTTTTCAGGTGAGTCAACTTGGACTAAAACTGATAACAAATATAATTTGATTTCAGTATTATCGGGATAAAGCATATTCAATCTTTCAAGTGTAGAAATTGTTTGCTTAAAATTTCCCATTTTACCTTGTTGCTGCGCATATTTTAAATTCAAATCTAAATCATTAGGTTTTTGTAAAATTTGCATATAAGTAATATTTTTTTCGGAAGAGACTGCCAAGGTTGTCATCAGCAACAAAGTTGAGATGATAACTGCTATTAGCTTATTAGTATTTAAATTCATAAAAGTGAAAGATATTAAGTCTATTCATTTTTTCAATTAATATTTTTTCGGGAATTAAGACTATTTTCCAATACTTATTACTGTTAAGTCGTCAGTCAGTTTTTGATTTTTGCTCGTATTTACGACCATTTTAGTTATATCATTTAATTGTTGAGTGGTGTCTTTGTTGTAATTAGTCTCAATAATATCTATTGATCCGTCGATACCTATTTCTTGTCCTTTATCATTTAAGCTTTCAGATAATCCATCTGTAAATGCATAAAATCTTGAACCATTTAGTTTCATCTTATTGATATTATAAATACTTTTGTCTTTCTGTTTGATAACACCCAAGGGAGGTGCTGAACTTAGAAACTGCTGATATTTCCCATTATCATCTCTAACAATTGCAGGCTGATGACCTGCGTTTACCCATCTAATTTCATCTGTAATTAAATTGTATTCACCAATTATTGAAGTTACAAACATTCCACCGGTTTTAGTATTATTTAAATCATTATTCATATGCAAAACCATTTCATCTGGATCTACTTTTGATTGGGACAAAACTTCAAACAAGGTAGACGCTTTAGCCATAACCATTCCAGCATGAATACCTTTGCCAGCAACATCGGCAATTATAAAATAAATACTATCATTGTGAGGATAGAAGCTAAAGAAATCACCTGAGACCTCTCTAGCTGATAAGTTTATTCCGTGCACAGGATAATTTTTTAAATTTCTTTTTGGTAAAAAGTTTTCTTGAACTTTTACCGCTAATTTAACCTCTTTAGAAATTCTTTCACGCCACTTGTTTTTTTCCTCTTCTGTTGTTTCAAGCTTGCTCATTAACTTATTATAATAAAGACCAATCACACCACCAGCGGTGAAAGGATCTTGAGGCCCTCTTACTTTAAGATCTCCAGATTCTGATTGTTTGTTTAAAATTGAAATTAAATCATGCTCAATTGAAACTGCATTATGCTCTGCAATATTTAATCCTAATTCTTCCTGAACAGTACTAACCCTTAATGGGTAAAATTTGTTGACAAAACTTAAAATTATAAAGGAAGATATAAACGTAAATGATCCAATGGCCAGAATTCCTATCAATTGAATTTTAATTTGTGAAAATCTATCAAGACCAGTATCTAAAATATTTAAATCACTAAAAAATCCAACAGCTAAAGTTCCCCAAATTCCTGCAGCCAAATGAACCGGAACAGCACCAACAACATCATCAATTTCAAATTTGTTTAAAATTTCATTTACAAAAATTGCAATGATCGAACCAATGATACCAACAAAAATTGCAGTGACAGACGTCATTGAATTACATCCTGCAGTAATTGCAACTAAACCTGCTAATGGACCTAAAATAATATAAAAAGGATCGGGTTTTTTATGTTTAAAATATGAAATACCTAATCCAGTTAATAAACCAAAAGCAGCAGCTAAAAATGTATTGATTAAAATTAAAGGCACTACTTCATCCATCGCCCCATTGCTACCACCATTAAAACCAAACCATCCAAACCACAAAATGAGTGTACCTAAAACAGCAAGTGGAAAACTAGATCCAGTGAATTTACCTCTATTAGCATCTGAATATTTACCAATTCTTGGCCCCAAAATAATTACTGCTGCTAAAGCAATCCATCCACCTACAGAATGTACAATTGTACTTCCTGCAAAATCAACAAAGCCTAAATCTGAAAGCCATCCGGTTGTTCTTACTGAACCGGTAACAACTAGTAACTGATCTACCGTATCATATTTTGAAAGATAACTTGAGGACCACGCCCAATGACCGACTATGGGATAAATTATTCCAGTAGCTAAAACAGTCATAATCAAATAACCATTAAATTTCATTCTTTCAGCAACAGCACCAGAAATAATTGTTGCAGCAGTTGCAACAAACATTGCTTGGAATACAAAGTAAGTCATGTATTCCGCTTTGTTAGTTTTGAAAAAAAATAAATCAGTGCCAAAAAAACCGTAATAAGAAGTACCAAACATGATACCAAAACCAAATATCCAGAAAATAACTACAGATACTCCAAAGTCTGCAGCATTTTTAAGGGCAACATTAATGCTATTTTTATGCCGTGATAAGCCAGTTTCCATACACATAAAACCTGCTTGCATTATGAAAACTAGAATTGCACAATCTATCACCCATAAAGTATCAATGTTACTTGTTAGTACATCAATTACTTCTTGGGGCATCATTGATATGTATTATCTATAAATACTCATGGGGTCGTAAATGCAATCTGATTGATCTATAGTCTCAAAAAAAATTTCATTTAATTCAGATGAATGAAAAGTCTGACAAAATTTTTCCTCTGGTACTTCTGCTTGTAAACTTTTCTTTGCCTCATTGACAGCCAGTGAACTCGCTAAAGATGTGGAGGCTTGGGAAATAGTTCCACCAGTTGCTAATGTAATGCCTGGATTCATCATAGCAGAATATTGAGTACAATTAGTTAAAAGTGGGAAAACTATTAAAATTAAAATTAATTTTTTCATATCAAATACTTTAAATATAAACCTTATGTATAATTAAAGCTTTCATATATCCATTTTGGGTTAATTTACAATTTCATAATTGTAGCTATTAACACGAAGAATCATCAATACTACCACTTTCATCAATATCTAACTGGCAATCACCAAGGCCTACAGCTCTCACTGTATAAGAAGTTGTACCTGGGGAAAAAGAACAAAAAAGAAAACCATTTTGAAGCTTTATGTAACTTGGTTTTCCAAATAGATCAGTTCCTATAGTCTCGGTTGTAGCTTTAGATGGTGTACACTCCGTTTCTGCAGTTGGTGGTACACAGTAACCATCTGTGGTAGAATAATAAGTTCCACAACTAGCATAATGATCTGTTTGAGCTAAACCTATCTGCATTAAGACGTTTTCTGCAGCTTTTTTTTTCGTACCACCGATGTAACCGTTATAAGCGACAGTACCAACGGCAGATAAGATACCTATTATAGCAATGACTACTAGAAGTTCTATTAAAGTAAATGCAGAACTCCTAGTAGACATTTTAAACTCAATTCAAAAAAAATTAATCAATCGATATTGTGTTAGTCAATTTATTGCCAGCCACAGTGCAAGCATTTTCTGCTCCTTTACCGTCTGTGAAACAAGTAACAACTGTTATCAAGTTATCATTTGTTGCAGTTATACTTACAAAACCTGCAGCCGCATCTGTACTTGATCTTACGGCAGCATTACCAGTAGAGTACGGATTTTTATCTTCTAAAGGAGTATCATCTCCTGTTAGATGAGTAACTATTTCTCCTGCAGTAACGAAAGTTATTGCACCTGTTCCAGCATCTGTAGTTGAACATTCTATTCCACCTGCTCCACCTTTTTTCATGATAGTATCTGAATCATCTATAGTGCATTTAGAATATTCGGCCGCAGCATACTTAATTAAATTTGCATGAATTGTTTTAGCTGCATTTTTTTTAGCAGCACCAGTGTATCCGTTGTATGCAACAACACCTACGGCAGCTAAAATACCTATGATTGCAACAACAACCAATAATTCAATTAGTGTAAAACCTTTATTATTTTTCATTTTAGTTCCTCTTTTTAATTAATACTTAATTCTTATTAATAATTTATGATATGTAAATACTTTATAAACATTATATTATCTAATAAAAATAAATGTTTTTTGTCCATAATGGGTAAAAAATATACATTTTAAGATCTATTTATGTTATCAGTCTTTATATAATTATGACCTATAAAGTAACAGAAGAAGGAAATGTCAGCACTGTCTTTTTAAATGGAGAGATAGATATGGACGTTACCGAAAAAGCCAAAGAGGTGATTTTACCTATAGTAGAGTCAGGAAAAGAAGTTCATTTAAACTTGAAAGATGTTTCCTACATGGATTCTTCAGGAATTTCTGTTTTAATTGAAAGTCATCAAAAAGCTTTGGAGCATAATACCAAGGTTATTGTCAAAGAGGTAAGTAAATCTGTTTTAAAAGTGATAATGATGGCAAAACTTGAACAGATTTTAAACTTGGAATAATGAATATAGAAGAGTCTAAAGATTTTCTTGTAAGTACGGCTAGTTTAAAAGAAGTAAGAACTTTCTCTAGAGAAGTATTTGAAAAAATTAATTTACCACAAGATCAAAAAGATGAACTTGTATTAGCAATTGCTGAGGCAGCACAAAATATCGTTAAGCATGCCTATAAAGATATTGCAGAAACATCAGATAGAATGGAAATTAAAATCTCACTTAAAAATAGTGATTTAGAGATCGGTTTTTTTGATAAAGGCAAAGCAGTAATACCAGAAAATATTCAACATAGAAAATTAGATGATATTAAACCAGGGGGTCTTGGGACTTTTTTTATAAAGCAAATTATGGATGCAGCAGTTTTTAAAAAAGACCAAAAAGAATGGGTAAACCATTTGGTACTTACTAAAAAAATTTAACCTATTAACGCTCCAACATTAAAGATTGGTGAATACATCGCAATCATTAACCCACCGATCATAACTCCCATAAAAACAATCATTATCGGTTCAATCAAACTTGACATATTATCGACAGCTCCATCGAATTCTTCTTCATAATACATTGCAACAGAACCAAACATTTCATCTAACTGCCCCGTTTGCTCACCCACAGAAATTAATTGACTAAAAGTTGGGGGAAAGAGTGGTTCTTTTAAAAATAATTTTGTCAAAGTATCTCCAGAAAAAACTCCTTTTTTAACATTTTCTAAAGCCTCTGATACAACCACATTGCTGCTAACTGATTTTGCAATCTCTATACTTTCCAATAAATTTACTCCGGCTGCACTCAAGTTTCCCATTATTAAGGAAATTCTTGCAAGCAATGATTTTAATATTAAATCACCAAAGACTGGAAGTTTTAAAACTTGTTTGTGCCATCTATACTTAATCTTTTCATTTTTAGCTGTTAAATATTTAAATGCTACAAAAAAGGAAATTAAACTTATTAATAAAACCATTCCTCCAGTTCCTCTTAAAAAATCACTCATTGACATGATAACTGCTGTTGGTTTTGGTAAATCTAAACCCATTCCATCATACATCTTTGCAAAAACAGGAACAACTTTGATTAACATGAATGCACTAACAGTTATTGCTACAGAAAACATTATAGCAGGATACATAAGTGCAGATTTTATTTTCTTTTTTATCTTTTCTTTTTTTTCAAGAGCGTCTACAATTTTCAATAAGAATACATCCAACTTACCACTGGCTTCTCCAGCTTTTATCAAATTACAATAAACGTTATCAAAATATTGAGGATATTTTTCAAAACATTTAGAAAGTGTTACCCCGCCCTCTAGGCTTTTCCTTATATCTTCGATTACTTCTTTAATAGCTGGACCCTCCAACTGATCTCTCAACATGGCTAAAACCTCTAATATTGGTAAGCCCGCTTTAACCATTGTTGCAAATTGCTTAGAAAAAATTAAGACATCTTCCACTTTGACTTTTGGTTTACGAAAAGAAAAGCCTTTACCTTTTGCTTTAGCTTTGGTCTCTACTTTTTTCTTTTTTGATCTTATTAAATTAGTAATAATAATTTTTTGCTCTTTAAGCTTATGAGATGCTTCCTCTTGATTGATAGCCTCAATATCGCCTTCAACGTATTTACCGTCTGCAATGCCTTTGTAAGTAAATGCTTCCATGACTCTTTAAACTATATAATAATTATGAGGTAGTTAAAACCCGCTCATATTCCCTAAAATTAAGCTCACCATTAGCAATTAGTCTTCTTCCCATATCTTGCATGGTTTGAAAGCCCTCTTTAACTGCAATTTCTCTTAGCTCAGGTGTTGTTGCTTTTCTAAGTATTGCCTCTTTAACTGGTTTTGAGACAACCAAAATTTCGTATAGACCTTGTCTTCCTTTATAACCAGTGTCTTTACATTTAGGACAACCTTTCCCTTTGAGAGCTTTTACTCTTGAAGCCAATTCTGCTGTAAAGCCTAGGTCTTGCAAAACTTTTGGATTAACATCGTCATCTGGAACTCTACAATCTTTGCAGGTCCTTCTTGCTAGTCTTTGTGCTAAAACCAGTTGGCAAGCAGCACTTATTAAATAATCAGGAGTGCCCATGTTTTGTAATCTGGTTATGGTGCTTGGAGCGTCATTTGTGTGCAAAGTACTAAATACTAAGTGACCAGTGAGTGCAGCCTTCAGTCCGATATCAACTGTTTCTTTATCTCTCATCTCCCCGACAAGTATTATTTCCGGGTCTTGTCTTAAAAAAGATCTTAAAGCAGCAGCAAAACTTAATCCAATGTCGTCTTTTATCTGAACTTGTCCTACACCATCTAATTCATATTCAACAGGATCCTCGGCTGTTAGAATATTTAAGTGAGGCTTACTCACCTCTTTTAAAATACTATAAAGAGTTGTTGATTTACCAGATCCTGTTGGTCCAGTTACAAGTATTAAACCTTGAGTTCCATGAATTGCTTTTCTTAAATTCTGTAAATCAACATCTTCAAAATTTAATTGCTCTAAAGTTATGTCACCAGCATCTTTATTTAAAACCCGCATTACTATTCTCTCATTATTAGCGGTTGGTAAAATCGATAATCGTAAATCAACAACTTTACCATCTATCTTAAAATTTATTGCTCCATCTTGAGGTAATCTTCTTTCAGCAATATCTAATTTACCCATTATTTTAAATCTTGTAACAACCGCTCCATAATTATCATGAAGAAATTTTTTATATTGTTCCTGCTCTTGGAGCATTCCGTCTAATCTGTATCTAACTCTTGAGCTAAATCTGTACGGTTCGATATGAATATCACTGACACCTGATTTAATAGCCTCTGCCACAACTGCTGTACTAAATTTTATTACTTCCGACTCATTTTCGATTGCTTCTATATCTTCCTCGGGAGCTTTTTCTAAAACTTCACCCGCCTCACCTAAATCAGAGTCAAAGGTTTTTGTTTTCTCTTTATTCTCTTGTCTAATTGTTGCAGTTGTAACGTCTCCACTTTCTGATTGAAGTTTTTCAATAAACTCTGAAATTTGAGAAACTTTTGCAGCGTGTAACTCTATATTTTTTTTTGTAATTGCTTTCAAATTTCTCATAAGACCAAGCTTTGAACTATCTGAAATCGCAATGTGAAGAGTTTTACCCTCAACTTTAAAGGGCGCTACAAAATTTACGTTTATGTAATTTGAGGGTAACACACTTTTAATTTCATCGCTTATTTGAATTTTAGAAAGATCTACAATTTCAAGACTTTGTTCTTTTACCAAAACATCTAAAATTTTATTTTCATCAGTGAGCTTGAGTTCAAATACTGCATCTATCTGAGATTTATTTCCCTCAGTGCTAATCTTTTTAATGTTAATTAAATCTTTTCCAGAAATAATATCGTTATCAATTAACACATTGATCAAATTAATTTCACTTTCTCTGCTAATTTTAAGCATCTATAAAATCCTTGGTGCGATAAACACTAATAATTCATCCATGTTATCAGTGTTTGATTTACCTTTAAATAAATTTCCAACAACTGGAACGTCTCCTACCCCAGGAGTTTGTTGTTTGCTGTTAGTTAAAGCATTCTTTTTAATACCACCTATAACTACAATATCGCCATCAGCTATTAATAATTTTGTGCTAATTTCCATTTTATTGATCGCAGGATCTCCTGGATTAGATCTATTAGGTGTATCATTATTAACTTGGATATCCAAAAGAACGTTTCCATCTCCAATAATACTTGGTGTAACAGTCATTTTTAATGCTGCTTCCTTAAAGGAGGTATCTGAACCCTCTGCTGAACTAGAAGCGTAAGGTATTTCTTCACCTTGTGTGATAGTTGCGACCTGGTTATCTAAAGTAAATATTTTTGGATTAGATATAGTTTTTCCCATCCCCTGAGACTCAAGTGCAGTTATTTCAGTCTTCAAAACTGCAGATCCTGTCTTCTTTAATATTCCAATACCACTTGTCTTACCAGCTGCTCCAAAATTTGTTATGGAGTCAGTAGTAGAACCTATAACAGCAGTAGCTGCACCTATATCTGCATCTCCTGATGATCCTGCTTGAACACCACCTATTATCTCACCCTGTCTTCTATAGTATCCACCAAGAGCAGTACCTAATGCCCTTTCGAAATCTGAATTTGCCTCAACAATAAAAGCTTCAATTAAGACTTGTCTTGTTCTAACATCAATTTCTTTAATTATTTTATCAACTACGTCTAAATCTTTTTCTTTTCCTCTTGCAATAATCGATCTTGTAGTTTTTTCTTCAGTAATTTGAACTAAAGAAATTCCTCCATCTGCTGCTTTAAATAACTCATCTAAAGTAGCTTTGGCCTCAGCAGGGCTTATATAATAAAGTCTGAATATTTCTGAAATTAATGGCTCTACAGAGTCCTCTAGTTCAACTTTTTTCCTTACAGCTGAAGCTCTAGCTGATTTTGTAGATTCTTGTTGAGTCAAATTTGATGGAGAGTGAACTCTTATTAAATTACTTTGAACATCAAAATCAGCTGCATAATTTTTTAAATCTAAAAGCGCATTAAAAGCTTTGTCCCATGGAATATCAATCAGTTGAGCTGTGACTGAGCCGGCAACTTCATCACCAATGAGGATATTTATCTCACCAGCTTTTGCCATCAATTCTATTGCTGTTCTATAATCTAGATTTTTAAAATTAAATGAAATATTTTGCTTTAATAATTTATATTCTTCACCAATTAACAAATAGTTTCTTGCTTTTTGTGAAGAAATTTGTTTTCTTTTGCCAAGTTTAATTACGTCAGCTTCAGCTGGTTTTGGCCCCATCTTTGCAGTTTTATCAACTTCTATTTTACCTTTTTTCTTTATGTCTTCTTTTATTAAAGGAGTGTTATGTTTAAATTTTTTTGTTCCAAATTTACCGTCAGTAGCACAACCACTTAAAAGCACAGCTGAAAAAAAGCTAAATAAAATAAAAAATTTGATATTTTTAAAATTCATTTGCCTCTTTTATTTGATTTTTAAAATTCATAATTATGTACTGGTTATCGTCAGCTTTTTCAAAAACTGCTCTTTTTATACTAACGTCAACAAGTTTCACACCACTTAAGACTTCTTCAAATAATTCCACTGTCATAAATTCACCATTGTCATCAACTAAAGTAATGAAACTATTATCTTGAGCGGAAAATGAACCAACAAGTTTATAAGATCTTAATTTTACTGCACTGGATGTAGGTGTTACTTCTGTAACTATATCACTAGACGTTGATGCATCTCCAGCAAATGGATCATTCAAAGGTAACGGTTCTTCTTTTACAACAATTTGGTCTGTTTCTTTTTCAATGTTCTCTTGTTGTGCTGCTTGCTTCTCTTTTACTTGTTTATTAATCTCTTTTGCCTTTTCAACAATGTTTTGGTCGTGACTGTCTGACATTACTTTCTGAGAGAAAATAACAACTATTAAAACCAAAAATATGAGCCTAAAAAAATTCATCTGGTAAACCCACTATTGTTAATACACCAGTTACTGCTACCGTACTGGTTGTATCCCCTTTTATCACTTTAATTGTTTCTTTGTCAAAATTTAACATTTTTTGAGACATGGCCACTTGTCTCTTAAACTTAATATATCCAAGAAAATTGCCCTTTATTTGAAAATTTACAGGTATTCTGTAATAAGCAATATTTTTTTTAACACCAGTATCAACTTTCTTCCTACTTTTTCTCTTTTTCTTCTTTTTCTTCTTTTCTGTAGAAGCAATAGCTGATGCCTTTGTTATAGCCTTTGGTTTGCCCTTTTCAATCTTTGAAATGACTAAGTTGTTAATCCCTGCGAATTGACTTAGTGTATCGTAAAGACCCTCAACCTCGGCTTTGCTGTGAAATAAAGTAGAATATTGTTCATATCGAGGAGTAAGTTTTTTTATTTTAGCTTTACTAGATTTGATGTCTTGATTCATCTTTATTATTTCAGCTTGTTTTTTCTGCATGTTATCTAGCTGAGCTTTTTTCTTTTCAACGATAGGGCTTAAAACAGCGTAATAAATTATTAAGAATATAATAATTGATAAAAATCCAATACCAAATTTAATTAGAATCTTTTTATCTATCGATTTAATTTTAGCTTTTATACTTTCTAAATCGATGTTCTTTAAATCTAAATTAATATTTTTTAAATCCATACATTATCCCTTAACATCCACAAAAACTGTAAAATCTTTTTTAATATCTGCAGAGTCTCCAGCCTTGCCTTTGAAATTCATTTTTCCAAGTGATGCTTGCACAACTAACTCCTGCGTTCCTAAATTATTAATTAACTTCAAAATGTCTTGATCGGTAGCAGCCTGCCCTCTGATAATTACTTTATTTTTGCCATCGTAATCAACTGATGAAAATTTTATTCTTTTAGGAACACTCATAGCAACTTGAGCTAAAACTCTATAACTCTTCTGTTTATTTGATTTTAAACTTTTACTTAATTTTAAAGTATTTGTAATTATAGCTAACTCTTTTTTAATTTTCTTTTGTTCAGATGTTTTAGCTTTATGAGTTTCTAGGACAGTATTGTAATTAATTAGTTTTTTATTGTAAGATTGGATGTTCCAGAAAGATAAACCAAAGAGAATTACATATATTGCTGCTACTGAAGCAGCTATACCTTTGAAAGCAAAACTTGAAAAAGCTTTCATCTTTTTTTCTTTAATCATGCCTTTTCTGTCAGGAAGTAAGTTTATATTTTTAACGGCAGTAACAAATTTATAATAACCAAACACATCCAATTTTCTAAAAGCAAGACCTACAACTGATGATAAGTATGATCTGTTAATTAAATCTACTTTTTCTTTATTTTGCTGAGGGATTAACAATCCATCAATTGGATCAAATAAGTTAAAACCAACATTTAGTAGACCCTTTCTAAAACTTGACAAAAAATCCTCAACATTTTTTAAATCTGAGACTACTTTTATGTTTCTTATTCTTCTCTCATATTTGGTTTCAAAATCTTGAACCGCTTGTTTTACTTGAGTTAAAAATCTTCTTACTAATGCTTCTTTTTCTTCAACATCTTGTGACTCTAATAATATTTTTCTATCTTGGCCTCTTAAAAAAATATCAGTAATTATTGGGTTATTATCATATAAAATCATTAAATAATTCTCATCTAAACCAAATTCTAAAACCGCAGTAAGATTTACATCATCTGTTTTATTTGAGATTTGATTTATTTGATCGACAGCAGATTTTAATGCAAAGCATTTTACATCAATTATAACTGGGTTGAGATTACTTTGCTTGATTATAGAGGTATAATTATTTATATCAGCCAGCTTTGAAGCAACAAATAAAATATCCATTGTATTAGCTTTTTCATTCCTATTAATAACTTGATGGAAAATTGAATAGTCATCTAAGTTATCAGTTAACTGAACTAAATTTTCCCAAAGTGAATTAGTTTCAATAGCTTTTTGCAATTCCTCTTCTTTCATCAATGGTGCTGTTACAACTCTTATAATCGCGCTTGTGACAGGTATGGCAATTGCAGCATTTAAAGTTGTAATTTTAGATTTTTGTAATGCAATTGTAAGTTCTGCTCCTAATTTTTCTCCATTATCTAAAACATTTGCATCATCTGGTAAGTCAACTTGGTGAGCATAAAATTTATCTAATACCCATTGATTTGATTTATTAGTTGATACTTGAGCTAATCTTATTTCTTTGTTTGTAATTTCAACTCCAACAATTTCCTCCCCTTTAACTGCTGACTTTCCAATTTTAGATTTAAAAAAACTAGTAACTTTTTTCGAAAGTTCATTAGTTTTGAGTGATGGTTTTGAAACTGAACTTTTTTCTAAGAAGCTTGGCTTTTTAAATTTAATATTTTTTATATTATCTAAAAAAGCAAATTTTGATTTTTTATTTTCTTGTTCGTCCTCTGGTGATTGATTTAAAATAGGAGAGTCAATTTTAGGTTCGGTTAACGTAGTTGTTTGACTCGTTTGTTCTTTATTAACAATTTGAGTTGAAGTTTCTGGTTGAACAGATGTTTCTTCAGTTTTAACAGGTTGCTCTTGAATTTCTTTTTCTTTTTCTTTTCCCGCAACAACGTCATCAAACCATTTTTCTAAAATTGGTATTGCTTCCTCCAAATTAGGAGTTCCTGATGATGAAATTTTTTGTTTTCCATCATGATAAAGTCTTCCAACCCAATTTTTTGATTTTAATTCACCTTTGTATTTGTCTTGTCGGATATAAATATGCAACCTTCCGTCTTTCTTATGGATTACCTCATGCGAGGATCCATTATTTTCATCTTTTTTTTCACTTGAAGGCTCGGATGTTTGTTGTTGGGTGGTTTCTTGATCGTTGTTTTGACTTGATTCTAAACTTTTTTCGTCATTTTGATTATCTAAAATTTTATTTTCCTCTTTTTTATCACTAGATGTATCTAAATTTTGTGTTTGATCATTATTTTCGTTATTATTTTGATTTGATTCAGGGATAGGATCATTTTTTTGATTATCTACACCTTCAGGTTGATTATTTTCATCAACTTTAGATTGATTCTCAGATTCAGACTGAGACTTATCTTCATCAATAATTTTTTTTTCGTCGTCTTGATCGTTCATATACAACTTATAATTTTTTCTCTAACACAATTTAACGAATCTCTAACACAAAATTATTATTTAGTCTAACACAAAATTATAAAATATATGTTCAAAATGGGCTTTATGTTAAAAAAGTAAGTAAAATAGCCATTTTTTACAAATTAAAATATTTCTTTAACTTTTTTTTTTAATTTAAATTTTTAATAAACTCTAACACAAATAATTAATTTTAAATTGTGTTAGAGTATTCTATTTTAATTTTTTTTAAAAAAGTCAATAAAATCAACAAAAATTAAAATGATGCTAAATTTAAAATTTCTTGTGTTAGAGTTTTAACTTTATGTGTTAGAGTTAAATGTTTTAATAATACTACACTCAAAAATTGTAAATTTAATATTCAATTTATTAAAAAACTATCTATTCAATTACAAATTGAGCCTTTTTTTAAAAAAAAATATAGTTTTTTTCTCTTTTTGAGCGAAAATTGGATAATAATTAAATTTCTTACATGATTTATTAAAAAAATTTCTTTAAAACACATTTTTTTATTTTAATTAGGCTCTCCTCTTATATCTGTAGTTAACTTTTGATAAATCAAAACTGTAATTGCGTTAAAATTATTAATAATTCTGTTAAAATTCCAAATAGTATCAACGTTATTACAATTTAATTCTCTAAAGTAATAAACTTTTGCTATTGGAAGCGTTTGGAATATATCTTCTGAGATAATATTAAGCTAATTTGTTTTTTTTTCAATTGTAAAATTATATCTACAAACATTTAACGTCGCCCAAAACAAAAGAGCAGAAATAATTATTACAAACAAGACTATTGTCTTACTTATCGCAAACATAAAAAAAAATTATGCACCGTCAACAACTACAATAGTCAGATCGTCTTTTTGAATACGACCAGACTTAATTATATCCTCAACAATTTTATTTAATCTTTCGTGATTAGGTGTTTGTTGATACTTTGTAATATAGTTTTTGAATCCATCAGACTCTAACATATTACCTTCAGGATCTTTCATCTCTGTTATACCATCAGTGAATACATACATCGAACTTTCAGAAAATTTTATTTTTGTCTCTTTGTATTTAATCTTCGACATAATTCCTAAAGGTGGACCTGCTTCAGTATAGTTTGTAAATTTTCCGTCTTTAGAATGAATTAATGGTGGTTCATGTCCTGCGTTAGCAAGTAGTAATTCTTTTTTATTACTGTCATAAATACCTATAAGCATTGTTACAAACATTCCACGTGCAGCTGTTTCACAAATTTCAGAATTAAGTAAGTTTAATAAATCAGCAGCAGAAAAAATTGTTTTACTTAAACATCTATAAAGACTCGAAGCCTTTGACATTAAAAGGGAAGATTTAATTCCTTTACCAGATACATCTGCTACACCAAAACCAAATTTACCATCACCTAGATCAGAAAAATTATAAAAATCTCCTGATACAACTTTTGCTGGGATGTTTATTCCTGCTATAGGAAAGTTTTCTTTTTTATTTTGCGACAACAAAGTTTTTTGTATCTCGCCAACAATTTCAATTTCTTTTTGCATTCTATTCTTATCGACTAAATCTTTTGCCATCTTAGCATTGTTTATTGCTAATGCAGCCGGACCAGACAAAGTTTCTAAAAGTTTTCTATCATTCTCTTCAAAAAGTTTATTATTAGTTTTTTTGTTTAAGCAATGAATAACGCCAATACATTCATCCGATACAATTAAAGGGGAACATAGAACTGAATAAGTTGTAAAATTTGTTTTATTATCTAAATCGAAATAAAATTCTGCAATTTCTCTAATATCTTTTCTAACATCGCCAACTCTAATACATTTTTTCATGACTGCAGCTTTTCCCATAACTCCTTGAGTAATTGGGATTTCAAAATCCTCAAGATATGCTTGATGTTTGGAAGCAATACATTGGAACGATTGATTTTTTTTATCTATTAAAAAAATATTTGCTGCTTGTGCATTAATTCTTTTTATAATTAATTCTAATGAGTTATTAAGTGTTTCTTTTAAATCAAGAGACATTGCAAACTCTTGATTCATTTTAGTTACCAGCTCTAAATCTTTACTGCTAGTGTCATCTATTTTGATCGTTTCCTTTTTTTTTACACCAAAAAACATGTTATTTATAAATTGATATTCGTTAATTTTTTGATAATTTTGAAATTGATGGAAATCATTATTCATGCGCCTAATTTCTATTTGCACCTAACTGATGCAATTATGTTAGTACAATACTGCATTAATGGGCTCATAGAATTTTCCTCTCAAATTAAACTCTAAACTGTGTTCTATATTACAGCATTTATCCTTGGAAGTATATGGGGGAGTTTCGCAAACGTTTGTATACACAGGCTTCCAAATGATGAAAGTATAGCAATTAAGAGATCTTATTGTCCAAAATGCAGTACAAGGATCAAATGGTTTGATAACATTCCTCTATTGTCTTTCTTTATACTTGGTGGAAAGTGTAGAAGTTGCAAAGTTAAAATAGATATAAGATATTTTATAGTAGAATTAATCAGTGTCTTAAGTTTTTTACTAGTTTACCATATTTATGGTTTAACCATCACAACTCTGTTGTTAGCTTTGTTAAGTATTTTTTTTATAATCATATTTTTTATAGATTTAAATCATTTTATAATCCCTGACAGCCTTACTTTTCCATTAATGATAATTGGTTTTGCAAAATCATTTGCTCCAAATTTAGACTCAAATCTCTTTCCTATTTATCTTAACTCACTTATTGGAGGAATTATGGGTTACTTAGTCATTTGGTTAATCATTCTTTCTTATAAAAAATTTAAGAATAAAGAAGGTATGGGACTGGGGGATGCTAAGTTACTCTCTGCAATTGGTTTCTGGTTCGGCTGGATATGTATCCCCTTTATAATTTTTATATCTTCTGTTGTAGCACTTCTAATTGTAACACCATCTCTAATTAAAAAATCAAAAACAATGTCCTCACAAATTCCATTTGGTCCGTACATTATAATCGGTTGTGTGATTTATATTTCTTTTTTTGATAAATTTAAAATATTTTTGTTCTAATAATTTTCTCGCCAATTTCCTCTGAATACTGAGATTGCTCCGTCATTAGAAAGTAAAGATATAAGTGTATCTTCTTGGTCTTCACTATCTGTTGTAATGTTTGCAAAAAGTTTATCTGCAAATACCTCTAACTTCGAAAGAACACCAGGTTGTAAATAATAACAACCTGTCTTTTCATCAAAGCCTGCATTTGCATCCATCTGTCTGCTTGCTCGTCCAATTTCTTCTGAGGTATTAATTCCACATTCATCATCAGCTGCACAGACATAAGCGTTTCCGACATTACACTTTCCGCCCTCTGGTGGTTGATAAACAGGATAATAAACCGTGCCCTTAAACACAGTGGGTGATGCAGTAGCTTTGTGATATAAATTTTGTGTTAAATTTGGAGCTCCTGTATCAGTAACTAAAGACTCGTCTTGTCTTTTGTCAAATGGCTTATCTAATTTAAAAACCCAGGCGTCCTTAGATATCGCAGGACAATCCCCCTGATCATTTGTTTCGTCAGCAGTATTTACACAATTTGAACTTAAACTATATCCGTCTTCTGCATCAATCTTTCTTGCATTCATAGCCTCTGTTAAAGACCCGACGCCTCCAGAATTTACCATTCTAAAATTTGGAAAATCAAAATCTCTTATTCCATATAAGATGTTATCCATTCCTCTTGATCTCCGCGCGATGTCATTAAAGTCCCCAGTGGCTCCAAACAAATATAAGTTTTTAGTATCCATTCCAAAAGCAGCGTCCATTCCAAAAAAACTAACTCTGCCGTTTTCCTCGTTTGTATTTAGAGAAAATAAAGTAGTATGATCATATAATTCTATTGGCGCCGGATTAGAGCCTTTAGAAGTCAGTTCATTAGTTAAGTTAATTTTTGAAATTTTCCCCTCATAATCGTTTACATAAACCATTGCTCCCCGCCATTTCGCACCTCTAAAAGTATCTGGAGTAATTACCACTGGGTCGCCCAGTACTGAATTAGGAAGATCGTTTAATGTACCTCCATAAGCACTTTCAAATGAATTATCGATATCGACTAAATCGATTAACCCATTCCCTCCGCTAGCTATTTTCCCAGGGTATTGGCCTCCACTTTGCTCACTCATGGACTCTAAATCTATTACATATACAGCTGAACCAACACCACCAACTCTACCAAATCCAGCGGGCATTACTGCAACATATCTGTCACTATCTATAGATTCTTCTCTTTCAACTGGAAGTCTGAATATTCTTGGCGTTGCCCAAGTTTCACCCATCTTACTATAATCATATACTGGGTTTTCAGTTCCTATATTAGGAATTTTAACAGTAAAGAAAGTTGTCTCATCATCGGATGCTAGAGAACCGTCATCTTCACTCAGATTAATTACTAGTTCCTCTCTAAATGTAATTGTTGCTAATGATGCTTCTTGTACAATCGTATCTACGGTTAATGATGTAACGGTTCCATCTATAACTTTTTGAACAGGTAAAGTTGATGGATCATCAATAAATTCTTGCGGCATAATATATGGAAATCTCCAAACTCTGCCTTTGTAACAAGCGGCTGTACCACCCGAGTAAAAATTACTGTCGGTCACACAATCTCTAATCTTATCTCTTTCAGTATAATCATTACCAGTGCTATCAGTAGCTAGGTCAGCATTTCTAGCTTGTTCAATATTAAATTTAGCGTTTTTAGCTTCCTCTGAGTCATTAATATTCAAACTTCCACCCGTATAATCTAATGCTGGAGCTGGTGAGTCTTCACTGTTAATTATTGTACCATCACTTAAAGCTATCATAACTTTACTTCGAACAAAATCATTGTAAACAGAGAATACATGAATTGGTTCTAATGGCTCTGTCACATCTAAAATAGAATATCCTGCACCACCTCTTCCGTAAGGAATCATTAATATAGTACGCCAAGATTTTGTTGCCTCTGGCTGCCCATCAGGTTTCACAGCTTTAATAAACATGTCATGTACAACTGGTGAACCATCAACTGCAAATATTGCATTCGTACCGCCTTTTCCATTACCAATTGCTTGATCTAGGTTATCATTTACCATCTCCGGTAACTTTCCAGCAATGAACGGTGGAACAAAACCCCAAAGCTCTTCTCCGTTTTTAGCATCAAATGCATGCAACATTCCATCATTAGCTCCTACATAAAGAACTCTTTGCCTTTGGCTTAAACTAGAAGCAAAACCAGCATAACCATTTTTTTGTCTGTAGTATGCTTCTTGATTTGTGGCTGTGTAGTTTGTGTTTGCGCCTGGAGGTCCAACCTCAACAATCTGAGAATGATATATGTCCCCAAGAATATTTTCTCTCTTATCTCCTTTTCCAGAACATCTGTCGTTACCTGTGCGGTAAAGAAAGTAATCCGCACCTCTGACGAAATTAATCAAACCTTTTATATCATCATCATTTCCATCTGGTCCTGGACAAGTAGAACCCGTTTTATGATAATCGGTAACGGTGTTTCCTAAAATTTGAAATAATTTATTAATTTCAGAACTGTTTCCTTCAACCCAGTTGTTCCATCCACTATCTACGTAACTTACACCTTGCAGAGGGGTCCAAATTTTTCTACTAGATATATCCCTGTCTGCTAATTTTTTAGCTGCATCCCAATTATTTGCAGGGTCCTCATGAATAACAAAACCGTCTGGTGTAACGCCCTTTCTCATTAGATGTCCTATCCACTGTTGTCCTTGTGCTAATGAAAATTGTCCCTGAAACAAATCTCCACCTTCTTGCACGGTAGCAGTTATGGCTGGAGCAGAAAATGAGAGCCTACTAGCAATGATTCTCTCTATCTCACTTTTTAATTTTGTAACTAACTCTTTTGGATTTTCTGCAATAATTCTTTGTCTACATTCTGGATCTGTTTGAGCAGATGTACCAAAATTAGGATCATCACAACTACCAGCTTTTGCTGCTTCTTGAAATTGCTCGTCTCCTCTATCTTTTATTCCTCCGCCATAGGCTATAAAAATTGTCTTAACTCCTTTTGCATTTCCAAACCGATCCTTGTTTACCCCCGCTGCTGCACTATCAATTCTTAAATCTCTAATTTGTCTCAAAGCCCGGTCGTGGTGTTGCCACATACCATCACCTATTACAATAACGTAGTTAAGTTGACACTCTGGACCGTCTTTAGTTATTCCAATGTTTGGGTCTAACATATACTCGTAAGCAAGTTGAGAAAAAGCAGTACCATCTGTTCCAAATCTTGTTTTCATTCTATCAACAGCTTCAACTATTCGATTAGATGTATTTGGTCCAATTCCTACAGGTATACAAGAATTGTCATCACATTGGACAGATTTACCTATAGGATGTTGGGCAGCGTTAGACCACCCCCGATAATAATCACAAAAATCATTACACCTTTGAAATTTTTTTGCCTTAGGACACATGTTGTGACAAGAATATTCTGTAAACGGTAACCATTTTCCCTTAGCTCCTCTTCCGTTTGCTCTTGTTCCAGCATTCCAATATCCATAACCAAAATACGCTCCGCTAGTCAATGAGCTGTCGTTAACAACTGCTTTAATTGCTCTTTTGGCTCCTTCAGCTCTACTTACTATTTTAGTTCCAAGTTCATCAACCCAAGTCATGGATCCTCCGCTTATATCAAATTCTTGAATTGAATTTTTCGCATTACCAACCCAAACTCTGTCATTCGACACATGAAGACCCATAGGTATATTAAAAAGAATATTTGATGCTGTGGACGCTGCTGGACCGAACCCCCCAACAGTTGCTGTAGTAGTTATGTTCGATGAGTTAATTGATAATTTTTGCAGTGTGTGGCTAGTGTTACTTGTTGCATAGATAATACTTTCATCTTGTGGATCAATACTCATTTTTGCAACTAGATTGTAAACATTGCCATTAACATTTCTTTGAAAACGCGTAGGCGCTCCAAGATCTGGACAAAAGTTACCGCCTCCAGATGAAATTGAAATTCTATAAATTTCTCCGCTAACAACGTAGTAAAGATTATTTCCACTATCCATAGAAATTGAACTTGTAGATCTTAAGTGGGTTCTAAATGTTGGATGATATCTATCAACAGGACAAAGCAATTGGTTACCAGTCGAGAGATTTCTTGAAAAAACAAATTCTTCTTGACCATATCTAAAACAAACCCATCTCTTTCTTTTTTTCTTTCCTACCCTTCTTTCATCAAGGCAGACTTCTTGATGACCTGTTACAATTAAATGGTCTTGGCTATCAATAGTTTTAATATCCAAACCTAGTGGATACAATTTATCAAATCTTCCAGTAGACATTTTCCCAAGTTCAGTACTACTAATAACCTCTACGCAATTTCCATCGGCATCTATAGCTACAACAGACTCATAATCATACGAAATTGAATAAATAACTTCTTTACCTGCTGGTGAAACTCCATTTACATCTGATGACTTATCCATTTCACGAACAGTTCTAACTCTGCTATCTTGTCTGCCAGTTTCTAATTCACACGAGGGCATACTGTTTGATCCTTGGAATAGCCTATCTCCCTTGCCATCACCATCAGGATCAACAAATGTTGGATCAAAATCCTCTGTGTCGTAATCAAATTTTATAATTGCGCCTCTAGCTTGCCCAACCATTACATCACCATCATCAAGCAAAATTAAATCATTTGGATTATAAATTGCTGCACCACCAAAAGGGTTTCCGTTCATACTAGCTGATGTATCAAGAAGAATTAATATATTTGCTTTAACGTCTCCCGTGCCTGAACCGGGTGGTAATGACTTTGAAAAAGCATTTTGATTAAACATCATAACTAATGCTAATAGATAGAAAAATAATCTTTTTATTGAGTCCATTTTAAACATTACCAATACTGCCTATATTCATTAGTTGTAATTATTAATTCTTCCTCGACCAAAACATCAAATCTTAAAGTTTTACTATAATAATATTTCTTATTATCCTTCTCCCAACTAATATGTCCAAGCCATTTCGGATCAAAAACTTCTTTGGCTTCTTCTCCATAATTTTCTTGAATATAATAAAAGAGAAAAGATTTTTTATCATTTATCTTAGATATATTGTTATTAAGAATTAACTCATAACCAATAACAGTTTCTCCACCTAGAGAGTGAATTCTAATTTCAGTTTCCTCTGGATGATGATCTGGACACCAATTTTTAAAATTCGTTGTTGCAAACCAATAATTTGTTTTTTCAGCGCTAGGATTCATATCTATTAATTCAATATTCTTATCTATATCAGGCTCACCTAACATTTCAGTGACACTTGAAAAACTTTCTCCAATTTCAAATTCAAGATCACATTCTTCAGAATAAACAGGATTAAATTTTAGAAAAGTTAGTAAAAACAAAGTTAGTAAAAATATATTTTTTCTCATAATTTTAAGTCGGCATTACCACAATACTTTCCAAAGGTATTAAAATTTCAACCTCTCCATTGTGGAATTCTCCTCTACTCCCTGGCCCATAAAGAATCCCACAAGAATATATTTTATATGCTGTTCCTTGTGAGTCAACGTTACTGACGTCTGTTGCAATACTAGATCCATCATTTCTATATGCAGCTGCCCCCACATTTACGATAAAATATTCATAAGCAAATCTTTTTAAGAAATTGAATTCTGCGCGAATAAATTTTTCTTTTTCCTCAAAATCCCTAGGATTGTCGCCTCTCTCATTAACTACTTCATCATCAGTGTTAAAACTTGTACTGTCAGGATCTAAACATTCCGCATTTGTTCCTGTGCATAGAAGTGGTCCAACGATATCCAAAAAACTTTTTTCAACTGGAAGTTGGCCTTTTCCAATAATTGATACGTTATCATCTCCATCTGTATCTATGTTTTTAAAACTCATTAAGCATTGTGAGCTATCTCTTGCAACTTTTGTATCATTTTGAGCTGGTCCTCGTATAAATGTATGTCTAAAGAAACCATTTTCTGATTTGCTTGTGTACTCAGTTTTTGTATCCTGCCATATCTCATTTTTAACATCCCAGACTGCTGCCGGACCTGGTTCATCAGGACGACTTCCAAGAACTTTATCGTCTGTGGGCACGCTATTCATCCAAGGTCCAAGATATTTATCCAGGATCCATTTCTCTCCCTCTAAAAGACCAGCTTCAGCAACATAAAAAGTTTGCTGGTACTGATCGCTACTATTGTTACTTTGGTGATCCCCTGATGAAATAACTATTAATGAACCGCCCATCAAAGACATTACTATTAAAAGTATAATTGATAAAACTAATGCAAATCCTTTTTCTTTATTATTATTCATTAATTAGTCATTCCTATTCCACCCAAGTTTCTTGTATGCACTGTTAAAAAAATTGGATCTCTTTTGAAAGCAGCATCTTCACCAGTAAATTCTGTAGCTTCTCTTCCCAGTGATAAAATTTGTCTTTTTGTTCCCTGCCTAAGATTTTTAAAAAAACCCGATTTTGAAGCTGATCTAAATGTTAAAGTAATATCAACCGATCGAATATCATAAATATTTTCAGGATCTTTTGGATCTGCATCCACTGCTCGACCAAATTTATCCATAGCAACAAATGACATATCGGATAAATATTCTCTAACTAACTGACCAGAATAACAATCATTATCTGGAGGACAATTGTTGACGACCCATTCACCATCTGGGTCATCTATAGCCTGTTTCCAATATTTCTTTGATCTAAAAACTCCATAAAATTTATCATTATCTTTTTGCATAGCATGAGCAAAATAAGAGATCTTATATCTTGTATAAAATTGTTCTCCGGAACCAACATCAGCGTTTGCATCAAAGTCTCCATAAACAATATGGATCTGATCACAACAAACATTGTTTATTTTTTCATCAATCAAAGTATATCCAGGAACAACAGGGTCTTGATCAGACAATCTAGTTGCATCCCCAAGTCTATTTCTATAAATAACAACTGGTGCATGGCTTTCTTTTTCTTCAGCAGCAGTATCACCTGGCACAAATTGCAGATAATCAATTCTAGGAATTCTCTCTGCTTCAGGTCTTGCTTCATTCTCAGCATTGTAACCATAGTAATATTTAAAACCGGCCATCCTTACGTCTCTCATTATCATGGAAACTATATCTCTTCCTGACTTACTAATACCAGCAACATCCGATACCCTAGAATAAGTTTGGTTTATTACTGAATAAGTGGTGTACATTGCACCAATTATTATTGCGGATATGACGATACCTATAAGCATCTCTATCAAACTAACTCCTGCATTTTGATGAGTTCTTATCATTCTCCAGCTCCTCTAGCTCGATATTTAGGCTCATAGTCTGCTTGGAAATATAAAAATCTTCTTTTTTTTCCATCATTTAAATTGAATTGAATTCTTCCTACATACATTCGATCATCAAATATGTTATTATTGGTATACGTACATTTATTTGATTCCCAACGACACATATCAAACATCTTAATCGACTTTGTATCTTTTTCGGTTTTACATTTAATTAATTGATCTTGATTTAAAATTGCCTGCCATTTCAGTATTTGGTTTGAAGCAGCACTTTTTCCTCCCCAAATTGATGCCTCATCTTTTTTATAAAGAGGCAACTTATCTTCTGTCGAGCATCTATCCGTATTTATGATAGAATTTATATTATTAAGCTTAGTGTCTGATCCACAAGCATTAGTATCGTCAGTTTCTTCAAAATCTAAATTTGTATAAAACTGTACAAATTTTGCACAAGCTTTTCGATCTAACTCTGATGGCATAAATGCTTTACCATCCTCAAAAATCAATGCTTGTTCATCATTTTCACTTACCCCTACATAAGTATCTTTATAACCGAGCACTCCTTCTGCAATCATTCCAACTAAATGTCCAGCTTTTGACCTCTCTCCTGAAACATCAATAGAATTTACTGCATAGCCAACCATTTGAAAAATTCCTATGAAACCAATACCAACTATTACGCTTGCAACAATTGCCTCTAATATACTCATTCCTTTTTCTGTATTATTCTTCATTCTATTGAGTAACCCAATCTCCTTTTACTTCCGCCCATTTTTCAAGTTTTATATTTCCAAATCTTGACCAAATAATGCGATAATCACATTGAGGACCTCTTCGTATATCCATTTCGTCCCTAGGATTTAAATGCTTATCACAAAGACCTCCAGTACCAAATAGTTCTAAAGAATTTTCTCCTTCTAAACCATCAGTAGTACTATACCATCTTCCGTCTTTAGAAAAACATACTCCTTCCTCAGCGTCAGGTTCTAAGGTTGTTTGAAGATTATCTAAAACTACACTAGATACCTCGGGCCTATCAGATATGGTACCATCATGATCCCAGTCAGCTATATCTGCAGAGCATCTTTCAGATGCATTTCTAAAAGCTCCTGAAGTAATTTTGTCACCTAATGTATCAGCTGTTATTCCTCTTGATGTAATTGTAATAGAAGTACCAGCATCATCTGAAACCTCATTAATTATGTAAACTTGAACAAACGCATATAGTCCTCTTTGCACTTGTGAATTTATTTTATCAAACACATTAAATGCTTTCAGGACATCTGATTGCACTGTTCTAGCTTTATTCCAATCTGATATTCGTGGATAAGAAATAGCTGCCAGAACGCCTACAATACATAGCACAACTATAACTTCTAAAGTTGTAAAACCTTTATTGTTCTCTACCAGCTGATGCATCAATTTTACCTGCTTTAACAAGTTCTTCCAATGATTTGGTCATTGTAATCATTCCTTCCTTAACGGCGGTCTGCATGATGCTTGGTATTTGGTGGATCTTAGATTCTCTAATTAAGTTTTGAATTGGTGCAGTACATTTCATTACCTCAAAGGCACCACAACGACCTTGCCCGTCTTTTGTTTTAAGAAGTCTTTGGGTTACGACCATTTTTAAAGATGTAGAAATTTGAGCTCTTATCTGCGCTTGTTGTTCTGGCGGGAATACGTCAATGATTCTGTTTATGGTACTTGGAGCACCGCTTGTATGCAAAGTTCCAAAAACAAGGTGACCCGTCTCAGCTGCAGTTAAAGCAAGTGAAACTGTTTCAAGATCTCTCATCTCTCCTACTAATATAACATCTGGATCTTCTCTCAATGCGGCTTTTAATGCGCTAGCAAAAGATTGAGTTTGTTTTCCTACCTCTCTATGAGAAACAATACTCTTTATATCTTTATGAATAAATTCAACTGGATCTTCAACCGTTATAATATTTGAAGTTCTTGTCTTGTTAATTTCATTAACTATTGCTGCAAGGGTTGTTGACTTACCCGAACCTGTTGGACCTGTCACTAAAACTAAACCTTTATGCATATCGATGATATCATAAAGAACAGGCGGTAGATCAAATTGATCCATCGTCGGGATTACACTCTCAACTCTTCTTAATACTGCAGCAGGACCATGAATAGTTTTGTAAAAGTTTGCTCTAAATCTTAGTCCACTCAAAGTTACTGAGGAATCTAATTCATGAGTATCCTTAAATCTATTCATTTCAATTTCATTACAGTTTGTTGATAATAAATCTTGAAGATCCTGGGCTTTGACTACAACCTCTTGAATTTTATGAATTTCACCAGTTTGACGATAAGCTAAAGGCCAACCACTTCTAATATGAAAGTCGGAAATTTTTTTATTATTTTTTGCAAGTTCTTCTAATTTTTCAAACATAACAAATATTTATATATAATTATTAGAAAAAACAATATTAACTTAGCTCAGTTTGAGCAAAATAGTTCATTATTAATAAAAAATATAATATAAAACCCAAGCTATTAATGAATATTCAAAAAATGTTTTTGTAGTAGTAAGTTGTTTTTCACTAAATTTTGACTTTAAATATTTACCTAAAAATTTAAATCCAAGATGAGCTAAAATAATAGAGAAAATAATACCTGCCAAAATGTACTCAACAGAAAAATTTTTATACCCAAAATAAATTGCCACAATTAGAGTTAACCAAGAAACCTTGGAGATAAACAATTTAAAGATTAGACCTGCTTTTTTACTAAAAATAGATTGTGTTTTAATTAAAGAGTAAGACCAGATCAAACCTACCAAAAAACTTAAATATTTTATAATCATCGGTAATTAAATAAATTAATAAATTCAACTATCAATATATAAATACGATTTATCAATCTTTTTGACCCAAAATGGTAACTTTAACAAATATTACCTAGGACTCTTTTTATATTTTATTTTAGAATTATTAAAAAAAAAATATGAGTACAGAGAACCTTAAAAGCAACCAATTTCACGATGCAGTTAGAAGCTCGGATATAAGTGAATATATTGAAAATAGTTTAGATAATTTTTCTAATAAAAATAATAATGAAGGTTACTGGAGACTTTATAGTAAAGATAATCCTAATGAAGATGGTGATCAAGTAAAAGCTGTTTCTGGTATATGTTTTACTTTTGTAACATTATTTGTTTTGGGAACTTATTCTTGTCTGTTTTAAGTTATTAAATTTTTTAAAATTACATATTATTCAACTTTCCAATCAGTTTTGAATGTTACATAATTTACTTGAATACATCTTCTCTCTTTAACTATTTTTTTCTTTTCCATTCCGTGCCAAGTATTTGGGCCACTTGAAAACAAATAACCATAATTATGCTTATATGGCACTGTCTTAACTTTCTCTAATTTATTATTGTAAAAATCGGTACCTAAATCTTCAGACTCATTTTCCTTATTTACAAAAATTAGTCCTGACATTAGTTTTTCTTTTATATCACAGTGAGGTTTCAACCAGAAACCTTCACGATCACAGATAACCTCTACTCTTACATAAGAATTGGAAAGATCTTTGTTAATCATTTTTGAAATTGACTCATAGGTTTCTTTGGATTGTAATTCATTTATAAATCTAACTAAGTTTGGAAATTGTGCTGAGTTTTCTTTTGTAACAAAGCATCTAAATTTTATTGCTTTACCACCAGATGCAATTCCCTCTCTAAATTCTGCAGCTCCACCATCGATTGCTCTTGTACCATCGTAAGATAGGTTATGTTTGCTTACATCTGGTATATCCGCTGTAATTACTTCCTGAATTGCATTTTCACTTAAAGCATTATTATATTCCCAATGATCAAATGGGAAATCATACTTTTTGGATTGATTTAATATAGAATTAAGAAATGTCATAGTCTTTTAATTTGCTCTTTATATATCCTGATATTCTATCTGTTTCATTAAGTTTTTCATATTTCCAGACTTCTAAATTGTCACCTAAATCTTTAATGATATTGAGTTTTTTAAACATTTCAAAAAATTTTTTAAATCTATAGTTATTTTTTATATATGGCATATGCGCTACATAAATCGGTTTACCAGTGATTGCTGCCTCCGATATCATAGAGGTTGAATCACATGTAACGACAATATGATCTGCTAGTCCTAAAGAAGATAAGTAAGCTTTTTTATCAATTTCACTAACAATAATTTGATGGTCATCAAAATAATTTTTTGCTTTATCAATCACATTTTTTGGAGTTCGCATTGAGGGTATAAATATTAATTGATAGTCGTTATTAATGAAATTTTGTTTAATTTTTGAAAATATTTCTTCTACTACTTTTGGTTTATAGTCATAATATTTATTAGGCCCTCCTACAACTAAAGTGACAATTTTTTCTTTCTTAATCTTTGGTTTTAAATATGAAGTATTTTCATCCAGCTCATTTTCTCTCAGGTAATGAATTGCTCCCTTAGTCGAAATTACATTTTTTCCTATTAATCCATCATGTTCTGGAGCCACAACAAAATCAAAGTTAGTTAATGAAACTTTGGGATCTTGAATGTGAATGTTAATAATTTTTTCTTTAAATTTTTTTTTTAAGTAAATTGATGGTATTACACTTTTTCTTCCGCAAGAAATAACAATATTAAAATCATGCAGAATATTATTTTTAAATACAAAACTTTTGATTGGTGTTATTTTTGGTGGAATAAGCTTCCAAAAATTATCAAGTTCAATTTTTTCGTGTATAAAATCAAGATCTAAAGCTTTTGCAAGTCCTTCAACCTGACTAATCATACCGTGCATTCCCTCGGTCAATAATAAACCTTTTAATTTAGTCATTAATCACTATATAGCTTTCATATGAGTCAAAATCCAACTAAACACACAAAAGTGTTAATAATTGGATCTGGTCCCGCCGGATACACAGCCGCTGTTTACGCTGCAAGAGCAATGCTCAATCCAATTTTAGTGTATGGATCAGAGCCGGGTGGTCAACTTACTACAACAACTGATGTAGAAAATTATCCAGGATTTGCTGATGTAATTCAGGGGCCTTGGCTGATGGATCAAATGAAAGAGCAAGCTAAAGCTGTTGGAACTGAGATGATAGAGGATCACATTAGTTCAGTAAATTTAAAGACTTCTCCTTTTGAAGCTATGGGTGATACTGGACAGAAATACACTGCTGACAGCATTATTATTTCAACCGGTGCTCAAGCAAGATGGCTAAATTTAAAATCAGAGCAAGACTTTAGAGGGTTTGGTGTTTCAGCGTGTGCTACGTGTGATGGGTTTTTCTTTAAAGATAAAGAAGTTGCTGTTGTAGGTGGTGGTAATGCAGCGGTTGAAGAAGCGATGTTTCTTACAAAATTTGCGTCAAAAGTAAAATTAATCCACAGAAGAGATAGTTTGAGGGCAGAAAAAATGCTTCAAAAAAAATTAATGGAAAATAAAAAAATTGAAATTATTTGGGACTCAGTTGTAGAAGACGTTGTGGGAGATAAAGACCCTAAAAATGTTAAGGGAATTAAAATTAAAAATGTTAAAACAAATAAAATCCAAGAACTTAAATTAGACGGAGTTTTTATTGCTATAGGTCATGATCCAGCTACTCAACTTTTTAAAGATCAATTGCAAATGGATAAAGAGGGTTATTTAATTACAAAACCAGACTCAACAGAAACAAATATTCCTGGTGTTTATGCAGCTGGTGACGTTAAAGACAAAACATTTAGACAAGCAGTAACTGCAGCAGGAATGGGTTGTATGGCGGCTTTAGAAGCGGAAAAATTCTTATCACACTAACGTGAAAAATAATCTTCATGTATTTTTAGGTGCAACTGTAGCTGATGCTGCTGCAAGACCTTTGCATTGGGTTTATAATCAAAAAAAGCTAAATTCTTATATAAGAGGAAAAAAAGACTTTTCTTTTCTAAAAAAAAATAAAAGTCCTTTTTATAATATCAAAACAGGTAAAGTTTCTGGATATAATGAAATTGGTCAGGTCATGTTCAAAACTCTGCTTGAGGGACATGATGATATCAACCAACGTTTTAAAAAAAATATTCTTAAAAATTTCGGCCCTGGAAGTATTTATTGGCGGAATCTGGGGCTTAGATCAAAGTATAAAAAAGTTAAAGACTGGCGTGGCATAGTTAAAGGACCCTGGATACATCAAAATGTAATTGAAACTGTAAAAAATATAAAATTAAAAAAAAAATCTACTGGTGGAATTAAAGTGAACGAGTCAGATGGTTTTTGTGCCAGCCTTCCATATTTTCTTTATGGTTATGATTTTAAAAGTTTAGAAAAGATAATTACTACTGTAACGATTTCAAAAATCAGTCACAAATATGCATTAGCAAAATTTCACATTATTGATCTTGCTCTTAAAGGTGCGAAAAATCCAATAAATGAATTTGTCAAAAAATTTAAGAAAAGTCACAATTTTAAGATAATTATAAATGACATAATTAAAATTAAAAAATTAAAATCAAAATCTCACTCATTCGTTGTAAAAAAACTAGGAATGGCATGTAGCTACCCAGGTACATTTAATAGCTCCATTCATGCAATACTAAGTTCAACAAATTATCAAAGAGCTATTTTAAAAACAATTAAGGCTGGTGGATGTAATTGCTCCAGAGCAAATTTTATTGGCGCATATTTTGCAGCATTAAAAGGATTAAACGCTATTCCAAAATCTTGGATCAAAAAAACTCTTCCAGCAAAAAAAATCTTAAATCAAAGATAAAGCTATCTAGTTATACTTTCACAAAAAGATTTTATTCTAGTCATAGCTTTTTTTAAGTTTTGCATCGAAGTTGCATAAGAAATTCTAAAATATCCATCTAATCCAAAAGCAGATCCTTGAACAACTGCTACGTTTTCTTTTTCAAGTAACTTTTGAACAAAGTTACTATCAGTTTTTAATCTTGTCTTTTTATTCAATAAACCTTTACAGCTTGGAAATACATAAAATGCTCCATTAGGTGTTAAACAATTAATTCCTTTGATGCTATTTAAACTTTTTACAACAAAATCTCGTCTTGCTTTGAAAGCGTTAGCTCTGGTTTTTATAAAGCCCTGTTTTCCATTTAAAGCCTCGACTGCTGCTGCTTGACTTATTGAAGAAGGATTTGATGTAGATTGTGATTGAATTTTACCAATAGCTTTAATGATATCTTTTGGGCCAGCTGCATAACCTATT
Source organism: uncultured Pelagibacteraceae bacterium (assembly GCA_902615145.1). Classification (GTDB taxonomy): domain Bacteria; phylum Pseudomonadota; class Alphaproteobacteria; order Pelagibacterales; family Pelagibacteraceae; genus Pelagibacter. Next base: position 72,940 of record CACMNK010000002.1, read on the forward strand.
CTCCAGCCTGTCATCGCATATGATTTACTTACACCATTCATAGTAAGCGTTCTATCTTTTAATTTTGAAATTTGTGCAATCGTGAAAAAATTAAAGTTATCATATCGAACGTGCTCGTAAATATCATCACTTAAAATGTGTATTTTTTTTTCCTTAATTAAAACCCTCGCTAAATCTTGAATTTCTTTTTTTGAATAGCCTGCTCCTGTTGGGTTTGAAGGTGAATTAATAATGACCCATTTAGTTTTTTTTGAAATAGCTTTTTTTAATTTTTTTGCAGTAAGCTTAAAGCCTTCTTGTTCAGTGCATTTTACAATTTTAGGTTTACCTCCAGCTAACAAAACCATATCGGGATAAGAAACCCAAAAAGGAGCCGGGATAATTACTTCATCTCCTTTATTTAAAGTTGCCATAAAGGTATTGTAGAGAACCTGTTTGCCTCCTGTACCAACAGTAATTTGATCCACCGAGTAGTTTAATTTATTTTCTCTTTTAAACTTTGTAACAATAGCCTTTTTTAAAGCTGGAGTGCCATCTACTGCGGTATACTTTGTGTCTCCTTTTTTAATCGCGTTTATAGCAGCGCTTTTAATATTATCTGGAGTATCAAAATCTGGTTCTCCAGCTCCTAAACCAATAACATCTTTTCCTGCAGCTCTTAGTTCTCTAGCTTTTTGAGTTACTGCAATAGTTGGCGATGGCTTAATTCTTTTTAGACTGTCTGATATTATGCTCATTGAAATATAAATTAATTCTACTACGTTCTTTAATATATGGAAAATACATATCAAGATTTAATTACAGATATCCAGAGTAAAAATCCAAAAATCAGTGGAAAACTAGAGGGTGGTAAAAAGTTTAAAATTAAATCTGACTTCAAACCGGCAGGTGATCAACCTGAAGCTATTAAAAGATTAGTTAAGGGGGCAAATAAAGAGGAATTTAATCAAGTTTTACTTGGAGTAACTGGTTCGGGAAAAACTTTTACAATGGCAAAAGTAATAGAGGCAACAAATAGACCAGCTTTGATTTTGGCTCCAAATAAAACTCTGGCAGCTCAGCTTTATGGTGAGATGAAAACTTTTTTTCCTGATAATGCTGTTGAGTATTTCGTCTCATATTATGATTATTACACTCCAGAGGCATATGTTCCTAGATCAGATACTTATATCGAAAAAGAAGCATCTATTAATGAGCAAATAGATAGAATGAGACATTCAGCTACAAGATCTCTACTTGAAAGAGACGATGTGCTAATTGTTGCAAGTGTGTCTTGTATCTATGGACTAGGTTCGGTTGAGGCCTATAGTAAAATGACATTAACTCTTCAAAAAAATTATGATTATAACAGGGAACAAATAATTAAGTCCTTAGTCGCTTTACAATACAAGCGTAATGATCAAAATTTTTATAGAGGAACATTCAGAGCAAGAGGAGAATATTTGGAAATATTTCCATCTCATTTAGAGGATAGAGCTTGGAGACTTAGCTTATTTGGAGAGAAGCTTGAACAAATAGAAGAGTTTGATCCCTTAACTGGAGATAAAGTAAGAGATCTTAGTTTGGTAAAAGTATACGCTAATAGCCATTACATCACACCAAAACCCACAATCGAACAGGCAGTCATCAACATAAAAAAAGAATTAGAAATAACACTCAAAAAACACAAAGCTGAAAACAAATTATTGGAGGCCCAAAGGTTAGAAGAAAGGACTAAATTTGATTTAGAAATGATAGAAGCAACGGGATCTTGTGCTGGAATTGAAAATTATTCAAGATTCTTATCTGGGAGAAAACCTGGGGAACCTCCGCCAACATTATTTGAATATTTTCCTGATAACACACTAATTTTTGTTGATGAGTGCCATGTCACTGTTCCTCAGCTAAATGGTATGTATAAAGGAGACAGATCACGAAAAAGTACTTTAGCGGAGTATGGTTTTAGACTTCCCTCTTGTATGGACAACAGACCATTAAAATTTGAGGAATGGGATTTAATGAGAACACAAACTATCTTTGTTTCAGCTACGCCAGGTCCATGGGAATTAGATCAAACAAAAGGTAAATTTATCGATCAAGTTATAAGACCAACAGGATTAATTGATCCTCCAGTAGAGGTTAGACCTGCAAAAAATCAAGTTGATGACTTAATGCATGAATGTAAAAAAGTTGTTGAAAAAAATCATAGAGTTTTAGTAACCACTCTTACTAAAAAAATGGCTGAAGATTTGACTGAGTATTTACATGAGAATGGAGTAAAAGTTAGATACCTCCACTCAGACATAGATACATTAGAGAGAATTGAAATAATGAGAGATTTAAGGATGGGTGTCTTTGATGTTTTGGTTGGAATCAACTTATTAAGAGAAGGTTTAGATATACCAGAATGTGCATTAGTTGGAATTTTAGATGCAGATAAAGAGGGTTTTTTAAGATCTGAAACTTCTCTAATTCAAACTATAGGAAGAGCAGCAAGAAATGTTGATGGTAAAGTGATCTTATACGCAGATAAAGAGACTAAAAGTATAAAAAAAGCAATCCAAGAAACAGACAGGAGAAGATCTATTCAGCTTGCATACAATAAAAAAAACAAAATTGATGCTAAGACAGTGAAAAAAGAAATTAGTGATATTTTAGAAAGTGTGTATGAAAAAGATTATGTCAAAATTAGCGAAGGATCTAATGTTGGTGGAAACTTAAAAAAACATCTAAAAGCTTTAGATAAAAAGATGAAAGAATCTGCCTCTAATCTTGAGTTTGAAGAAGCTGCCAAAATAAGAGATGAAATAAGAAAATTGCAAAGCACTGAACTTGAAATAACTTTAAACCCTAAAATTAGACAGTATGATGTAAAAAATAAAATTTATCCAAAAGGTAGATCTACACTAGGTATGCCTGGAACTAGAGTTACCAAAAAAAAAGATAAAAAGTGGAAGCACGGAAGATAATAATCACTGGTGGGGCAACTAGAATTGGCGCTGCAATAGCTGAGGAATTATCTGGCCCGAATATAGAAATAATTATCCATTACAATAAATCAAAATCCAAGGCAGAGAAGTTAAGGAGAAAATTGCAAAAAAATGGAACAATTGTAAATTTAATTAAAGGTAACTTAAGCAAAGAAAAGGATATTTTAAAAATTATCAAATTTTCAAAATCCAAAATGAAATTTTTTGACTGCTTAATTAATAATGCCTCAATATTTGAGAATGACAAATTAGAAAATTTTAACTCAAAAAGTTGGGAGAAGCATCTTTCAACAAATCTCAAAGCCCCTGCTCTTTTATCGAAAGAGTTTTCAAAGAATACTAGGGGAAAAAATAATAATATTATAAATATTATTGACCAAAGAGTTTTTAAGCTCACTCCATTTTTCTTTTCTTATACGCTAAGTAAAAGTGGACTTTATACATTAACAAAAACTAGTGCTATGAGTCTTGCACCAAAAATACGTGTGAACGGTATAGCTCCTGGCCCAACAATAAAGAATAAAAGACAATCTGATAAACATTTTAAAAAACAATACTTAGCAACACCATTAAAACAACAGGTGAATGTTGAGGAAATATGTAAAGCTGTAAAATTTTTAATTGAAAATAGTTCTATTACAGGTCAAGTTTTGGCAATTGATAGTGGTCAAAATTTGAATTGGCAAACTCCCGATGTTATAAATAGCAAAGAATGAGATTTTTAATTCTTACTATCTGGTTATATCTTACAACAATAGTTTACGCGGATAATCATAATATTAATAAAAGCGGATTTTTATCAAAAAAATTAGAGGTAACAGAACTATCAAAAATAGATAATCCTAAAGAAAAAATAATTTTAATTTATAATCATGGTCAAAATACTTTTGATGGTTCGGGTAAGTCTTGTACCGATTATGGACAAATTAGAAATCAAGGTTCACTTGTTGGTGAGAGAATAAATGGAAAAGAGATTATGGTTTATAATCTTTGTACTCATAAATTCAAAGGTGATATGCCACTAAGATGGTGGATATCAAAAGATAAACCATATGTAGGAAAAACAAAAATAGACAAAAGGGTTGACGCTAATTTGCAATTAGTAAAGAAAATTAATTCTTTAGGTGTTCCAAAAAATCAAATTTTTGTAACTGGACATTCTTGTGGGGGTCTCACAACTTTATTATTTTTTTCAAGATACCCAGATCAAGCAGCTGGGGGAATAGCGTATATGCAGGCATGTTTTGGTAAACTTTCGAAACAATATAAAGTTAAAAAACTAGGAGCTGATAAAGCTTTAGAAAATTTCAAAAAGAAAAGACCTGGACCATATAAAATTCGTGAAAAATTTAATGATGAAATTAAAAATTTGAAAGTACCGCTACTAGCCTTTACCCATCCAAAAGATAATTATGAGGGATTACTATCAGACTGGCTGGAAGATATACCTGGCATGAAAAGAATAGTTATCTCAGATGATTTAAAAATTAACGGGATAAAATGTAAAAAGAAGGGAAAATATAAAACGGAGCCTATCAAGAGAGGACACGATATGGACCAAGGCACTTGTTTCCAGTACTATAATTCAGAAATAAAAAACTATATCAAATCAAGAATTTAATTTATGAGAAAGAATAATTTCAAAGTTGTAAAAATTGATAAGAAAAAATCTCTTTTTAATTACGAAAAAAAAATATTAATTAATGAACTAATTCTAGATTTAAAACTTGGTTATTATGATTTTGAGAAAGTTAAAGCTCAAAAAGTAAAATTTAGCTTAGAGATAGATTATGAGGACAAAAAACCTACCAATGATAAGGACATAAAATCAATCGTTAACTATGGCACGGTGGTAAAATTAATAAAGAACTTAGTAAAAAAGAAACATTATAATTTTTTAGAGACATTAGCTGAGGCTGTATTTGATGAAATATTTAAAGATCAAAGAATAGGTAAAATAACTTTAAAAATTGAAAAACTGGAAATTGTAAAAAATTGCTCATCCGTTGGAATTCAAATTTCAAAAAAAAGAAGTCATGATAAGCTCTGAAGTTGGAAAAGAAGTTATTAAAAAAGAACTTTCATTAATTCCTAAACTGCCTGGTGTTTATCGAATGTTGAATGAAAAAGATGAAATTCTTTATGTTGGGAAAGCTAAAAATTTACCCAATAGATTAAAAAGTTATATCTCCGAAAAAAATCACATTATTCGAACAGAAAGAATGTTGTCCCAAACAAGGAAACTTGAGGTCACAACAACATCTAACGAAAGCGAGGCTCTACTTTTAGAAGCAAATTTAATTAAAAAATATAAACCTAAATTCAACATACTTTTAAGAGATGATAAATCTTTTCCATTCATATTTATTGGCAATAAAGACAAATGGCCCCAAATAAAAAGACATAGGGGAAAAAAAACTAAAGAGGGATTTTATTTTGGCCCTTTTGCCTCTGCCGGTTCTGCAAATTGGACCATTAAAATGATACAAAAAATTTTTCATTTAAGAGTTTGTGATGATACTGTTTTTAAAAATAGAGAGAGACCTTGTATATTATATCAAATCAAAAGATGTTCTGCTCCATGTGTTGATTATATAAATAAAGAAGATTATCAACAAACAGTAAAGAATGCGATTGAGTTTGTTTCTGGTAAGTCGAGAAGAATTCAAAAAAATTTATCAGATCAGATGGAAAAGGCTAGTGAGGATTTAGATTTTGAAAAAGCAGTAATTCTTAGAGATAGAATAAAGTCTTTAAATATAATTCAATCATCTCAGAGAATAAATGAAGCCAATCTTGTAGAAGCAGATGTAATTGCTGGTTATAAGGAGTCTGGTAAAACTTGCATTCAAGTATTTTTTTACAGGTCAAAACAAAATTGGGGTAATCAGTCCTTTTTCCCAAAACATGATCCTGATGAAAAATTAAGTAACATTTTAAATTCTTTCATTTCTCAATTTTATGAAAATAAAAGTGTTCCTTCCTCAATAATTTTATCTGAGGAAATAAAAGAAAAAACTTTAATTGAAAAAACTTTGTCCCAAAAGGAAAATAAACAGATAGTTATTTCTGTAGCAAAAAAAGGAGCAAAATTAAAAGTTATTAACCAAGCTATAAAAAACGCAAAAGATAGTCTTAATAGAAAACTATATGAGAGCCAAAATAATCGAGATTTATTCGACTCTGTAGCGAATAAATTTAATTTAGAAACAAATATCAATCTCATAGAGGTTTACGACAATAGTCATATTCAAGGAACAAATAGCGTTGGTGCTTTAATTGCTTATGGTGATGAAGGATTTATCAAAAAAAGATATAGAAAATTTAATATAAAAATAAAAAAAAATGAGCAAGATGACTATGGAATGATGAAAGAAGTTTTATCAAGAAGGTTCAAAAGAGCTGTCCAAGAAAAAGATAATTACCTAACTTTTCCTGACTTAGTTTTAATAGATGGCGGAAAAGGCCAATATTCAGTTGCAAGAGAAAGTTTAAATGAGTTAGGGCTACATGATATTCCTATAATTGCAATAGCCAAGGGGAAATTAAGAAATAGTGGAAATGAGACATTTTTTCATAATGGTAAAGAATATAAATTTGAAAAAAATGATCCTACCCTTTTTTTTCTCCAAAGAATCAGAGATGAATCTCACAGATTTGCAATAAGTGCCCATAGAGCTAAACGAAAAAAGGGTTTAAGTAAGTCCCTTTTAGATCAAATAGATGGTATTGGAATGATAAGAAAAAGAGCATTGCTTAATCATTTTGGTTCTGCAAGAGCAGTTGAATCTGCAAGTCTTGATGAAATTAAATCTGTTGATGGTGTAGAAGAAAAAGTTGCTAAAAAGATATATAACTTTTTTCATGAATAAAAATAAAAATGCTTAAGAAAATACCAAATATATTGACCATTGGAAGAATTTTGATTGTTCCATTTTTTGTTTTAGCATTTTATCTTCCTGGTTTTTATGGAGACTTTACTGCATTAATTCTCTTTTTAGTCGCATCATTTACCGATTTTTTAGATGGTATGTTAGCTAGATTACTTGGAGAAGAGTCTAAGCTAGGTGAGTTACTAGATCCAATTGCAGATAAAATAATTGTTGCTGCAGCTCTCATTCTTTTGGTAATGGATGGTACTATTAAAAATTATGAAGTTATTGCTGCTATAATTATTCTGACGCGTGAAATATTAGTTTCTGGTCTAAGAGAATTTTTAGCTAAAGGTAAAATTAAACTTCCTGTTTCAAATCTAGCTAAATTGAAAACTGTCTTACAGATGGTTTCGATTGCTCTTTTACTGTCAGGAGATACTGGAAATAAAATTATAAATTTTCAGGATTATAACGCTCAAACAATAGGAATTATTTTACTATGGCTCTCTGCAGCTTTAACTCTTTTTACCGGATACGAATATATGAGAAAAGGAATTGATCACGCTATTTCAGAAGATAGTAGGGATTAAGCTGCTTTTTTCTTTTTTACTAAAGTTTGATAGCTCTCATTAAGATTAATTATCATATCACAAACTTTGTAATGATTTTCAGCAATACAAGATACTGGGGTTACCTCAGCAGCAGTGCCAGTTAAGAAACATCCAACAAAATTCGGGAGTTCACTTGGATTTATTTTTCTTTCGTGAACTTTAATATTTTTAGATTTTGCAATTTCAATAACAGTCCTTCTTGTAATACCATCTAAAAATGAGTCAGGTATTGGGGTATGCAACTCTCCATTTTTATCTTTGAAAAAAATATTTGCACCTGTGGCCTCGGCAACATTTCCCTCATAATCTAACATCAATGAATCTGTATATCCCTGTTTTTCAGCTTCGTGCTTTGAAAGAGTACATATCATATAAAGTCCTGAAGCTTTTGTATCCCAGGGAATAGTATCTGGCGCAGGTCTTCGCCATTTAGATATATTTAACTTAATACCCTCTACTTTAAGTTTTGGATCAAAATAAGATCCCCACTCCCAAGTAGCTATCGCTACATGAATTTTTGTATGCTGAGCAGATATTGCCATCATCTCACTTCCTCGCCAAGCAACGGGCCTAACATATCCATTTTCAACTTTTTGGGTTGCAATTATTTTTTTACTAGCTGAATTAATTTCCGCTTCTGTATATGGAATTTCGAAACCCATTCTTTTGGCTGAATAAAATAATCTTGAAGTATGCTCCTCTAATTTAAAGATCGAACCATCATAAACTCGCTCTCCCTCAAAAACACAACTCGCATAATGTAAACCATGACTTAAAACGTGTAATTTAACCTCTGACCAATCGACTAAATCGCCATTGTACCATATTTTTCCTGATCTTTTATCGTAAGGTATCATGAATGAAATATTTATTTATTAAAAAATATCTTTGTATCTATAATATGTCAATATAACTTACCTATAATGAAAGAACTTTTATATCTAAAAGATGACCAATTGAAAGATTTGATTGAGAAAATATTTGTTGGCTATAGAGAAACCTTTTCAGACTCAAAGAAAATTCTAGATAAATACTCAATTGGTTTAGCTCATCAAAAAGTTATACATTTACTATCAATGTATGAGGGTATTTCAATTTCTAAATTACTTGCAAAACTAAAGGTAACAAAACAAAGTTTGAATAGGGTTTTAAAAGATTTGATAAAACTTGAGATTGTTGTTTTTAAAAAAGATGAGATAGATACAAGAATTAAACATGTTTATTTAAATGAAAAAGGTAAAAAAATTTTCGAGGAAATATTTTTGTTACAAAAAAAAAGAATTTATAACGCCCTTTTAGACTCAAGTTCTGAAGAGGTAATTAACTTTGATAAAGTACTAAAAAAAATCATTAATGGATAATTTTATTGCTCATATATTGGTTGTAGATGATGACGATGGAATAAGATCTTTAGTAAAAAAGTATCTAAACGAAAATAAATTTTTAATATCTACAGCAGAAAATGCGGAAGACGCTAAAAAAAAAATAGAATTAATAAAGTTTGATTTGATTATATTAGATATAATGATGCCAGGTAAAAATGGATTAGAGTTTATTCAAGAAAATAAAAAAAAATTAGAGACTCCAATTATTTTATTAACTGCAAAAGGTGAGCCAAGTGAGAGAATTGAGGGTTTGGAAATAGGAGCTGATGATTATTTGCCTAAACCTTTTGAGCCTAAAGAATTAATTTTAAGAATTAAAAATATTTTAAATAAAACAAAAAAAATTAGTCAAAAAAGAGTGATTGAATTTGATAAAATAAAAATTGATCTTAATAAGCTTATAATTCTAAAGAATAATAAAGAATTTAAGATTAATAATACCGAAAAAATTATTTTAGAGAAAATGATTAATAATCCAGGCAAGACTTTTTCCAGAGAAAATATTGGGACAATAATTAATTTAGATAAAGAAAGATCTATAGATGTAATTATTACTAGGTTGAGAAAAAAAATTGAGGATGACCCAAAAAATCCTAAATTTTTACAAACAATGAGGGGAGCTGGGTATGTTTTATGGATTAAATAAAATTATCAAAAATATACTTCCAAAAAGTTTGTTTTATAGAGCTCTGCTTATTGTAGCGGTTCCAGTTCTAGTGTTACAGGTTGTTGTAACAGTTGTTTTTTTTGACAGCTTATGGATCAAAACAACCAAAGGTATGACAAGAGCATTAGTAAATGAAATGAGTACACTTCTCGAATTCTATAAAAATGAGAGCTATGATAAAAGTGAAATAAATAATCTTTTTTCTATTTATCAAGACTTAAATTTTGAATTTGTAAAAGATGAAAAGTTTGATTTTAATTATACCGATAGATGGTTTAGTCCAATAGATCGAACTCTAAGACGCGAGCTGAAATCTAGGTTTAAGTTAGATAATTTTTGGTTTGATACAATCAACTATAAAGAGTTAATCGATATTAGAATTAAATATGAGGATGGTTATATCAAATTTCTCGTACCAAGAGACAGGGTTACAAGTTCATCTGCAAGAATATTTGCACTTTGGATAACTGTTCCAGCGTTGATTATGGTTTTGATATCTTTAATTTTTTTGAAAAATCAAACAAGACCCATAACTAACCTTGCTAGAGCAGCAGAAAAATTTGGTAAAGGTGAAGAAATTGAGGAATTTAAACCATCAGGTGCTTCAGAGATAAGACGTGCAGGTTACGAATTCGATAAAATGAGAAAAAGGATAATAAGACATCTAAATCAAAGATCTGAAATGTTATCAGGAATTAGTCATGATTTAAGAACTCCCCTTACCAGAATGAAATTACAAATAACTTTCATAAAAGATAAAGAACTTTCAAAAAAATTAACAGAAGATGTTGATGAAATGGAAAAAATGCTCAATGAGTATCTTCAATTTACAAGTTCATCTTTTTCCGAAAAAGATGAAACGTTCAATCTAACAGATCTGATCAATGAAATTATAGAAAAATATGATAACGATAATATTTCATTAGAACTTATGCCAAGAGTTTATTTTAACGGAAGAAAAAATTTAATAACTCGTTGTATCAATAATCTTTTAAATAATGCGATTAAATATGCCAAAAAAGTCAATGTAGAATTAAACAAAAATAAAAATAATCTTTTCATTAAAATTGAGGATGACGGTCCAGGTATTCCAAAAACTGAGTATGAAAATGTATTTAAACCATTCTATAAAATTAATAAAGGCAGAGCAGACTCGAAATCTAGTGTAGGATTGGGATTATCAATCGCATCAGATATAATAAAATCTCATGGAGGTAATATTAGATTAGATAAATCTAGGATGAATGGTTTAAGTGTTAAAGTTTTTTTACCTGTTTAGATTTAAGATTTTTCTTTGATTTAATTTTTTCAATTTTTTTTTCTAAAATTTCAACTCTTTTAGAAAGGATTTCAAACTCATCTTTGCTTGTTAATTTAAGTTTAAAAACTAATTCATCTCTTTTAGATTTTAAAATCGATAGTATCTCAGATGTGATATCTTTAGAAGAAACCAAACCTTGCTCAATTAACTTGGCAAATCTGTCGATTACAAATTTTGAGTTTTTCATATATTTATATAATAACTTATTATAGTTTAAATTATAATTATTATTTAAAATGTTTATTAATAATTTTGACCCAGTTGCTATTCAAATTTTTTCACTCGAAATAAGGTGGTATTCTCTAGCTTATATTGTTGGTATTTTATTAGGGTGGTTTTTAAGTAAAAAATTTTTTATTTCTGAACCAAAAGTAAGTGAAAAATTTGATGATTATCTAACTTATCTAATTTTAGGTTTAATTATTGGTGGTAGATTAGGATATGTTATATTTTATAACCTTGAATTTTATATTAACAATGCATTAGATATTTTTAAAATTTGGCAAGGTGGTATGTCATTTCATGGGGGCGTTATAGGGATCGTAATTTCAAGTTATTTTTTTGCAAAAAAAAATTCACAAAATCCATTTAGTTATTTAGATATTGTGTCCCTTGTTGCGCCTATAGGTATTTTTTTTGGTAGAATGGCAAATTTTATAAATTCAGAACTTTATGGTGTTGAAACTAATGTTGCATGGGCAGTTCAATTTATAAAAATAGATAACTTGTACCGACATCCTACTCAATTATATGAAGCATTTTTTGAGGGTATAGTTCTGTTTTTAATTCTTATATATTTTAAAAATAAGAGTTACTCCAAAAGACCTGGTTTTATCTCAGGTATATTTTTAATTTTTTACTCAATTTTTAGATTTGCAATTGAATTTTTAAGAGTTCCTGATGACCAACTGGGTTATTTATTATTCAATCTGACCATGGGACAACTTATAAGTATCTTTTTTTTAATAATTGGATGTTATTTATTAATTTCTAAATATGAAAACAGACAAAATAGTTAATCTACCATTAGACAAGTTTATCAGTATCTCTATGTATAATAAAAAGTCTGGGTACTACATAAAAAAAAATCCATTTGGCAAAAAAGGAGATTTTATCACAGCTCCTAATATATCAAGATTATTTTCTGAAATGATTGCTATTTGGGTTGTGAGTTTTTGGAAAAGCATAGGGTCACCAAAAGAATTCAACTTAATCGAACTTGGTGCAGGAAACGCTGCAATGATGAAAATTCTCATTGAAAGTTTTAAAAAATTCCCATCGTTTTTCAAATCCTGCAGATTGGTAATTCATGAAATAAGCCCTTCTTTAAGGAGGATACAAAAAAAAGAATTATTAGATTCAAATATAAATTGGGTAAACGATTTAAAAAAAATTAAAAAAATTCCTAGTATATTTGTTGCGAATGAGTTTTTCGATGCACTTGCAATTAAACAATTTCAAAAAAAAGGGAGTCTATGGTTTGAAAAATTTGTTAGTTTGAATAAAAAAAAAACTTTTTTCTCAGAAAAAAAGATTAATATGAAAAATTATGAAAGAAAGATTGATTTTAGAATATCTAAAAATCAAAATTTTATAGAATATTCAGAGCTTGGTATTAATTACCTTAAACAAATTTCAAAAATAATTAAAGTGAGATCTGGAGGAATTTTAATCATAGATTATGGATATACTGAAGATAAAATGAAAAATACTTTACAAGCATTATATAAACACAAATATTCAGATGTTTTAGCTAAAATTGGAAATTCCGATATCACACATAATATTAATTTCCGATTATTTGAAAAAATAATCAAGAAACTTGGGGGATTAAAGCATAGTTTAACAACCCAAAAAGAATTTCTTACAAAGATGGGTATTCATGAAAGAGCTGAGATGATTGCAAAAAATCAAAACTTTTTAAAAAAAGCAGATATTTACTACAGATTAAAAAGGCTAACAGATGAAAAACAAATGGGAAAATTGTTTAAAGTTATGTTAATAAAAAATCAAAATAATAATTTTAATTTAGGTTTTTGATCTGATCACTTCTCAAAAATTATTAAAAAACAAAAATATAAGTCATGGTTTCTTTGATAAGAATGGAGGTAAATCAAAAGGAATATATAAAAGTCTTAATTGTGGCCCTGGTTCTTTTGATAACAAAAATAATATTTTAAAAAATTTAAAAATTGTCCAAAATAAAATTGGAAAAAAAACAAAAAATATTTATTTAGTTCATCAAGTACATAGCAATAAGTTGGTTTTTCTTAATAAAAATTCTAAATTAAAAAAAAGGATTAAAGCAGATGCAATCATAACTGATCAAAAAAAACTTCCGATAGCTGTATTGACCGCTGATTGTGTGCCAGTGTTGTTATATGACTATGAAAAAAAAATTATTGCTGCTATACATGCTGGTTGGAAGGGTGCATATAAAGGCATAATTAAAAACGTTATTAATTATATGCTTAAAAAAGGCTGTAATCCAAAAAATATTATTGGAGCAATTGGTCCGTCAATTACTCAAAAAAACTACGAAGTTAAAGCCGACTTTAAAAAAAAATTTATTAAAAAACACAAAAAAAACAAAATTTTCTTTAAGAATAAAAATAAGTTAATTTATTTTGACTTACCAAATTATGTCAAAACTCAACTTATATCACAAAAAATCAATAGAATTGATATGATTAAAATTGATACATTCGATAAAAAAAATAATTTTTTTAGTGCAAGAAGATCATTAAAATTAAATCTTAATGATTATGGTAGAAATATTTCAATAATTATGATTAATTGAGTTTTTCATGAAATTATTAACTGGAAATAGTAATAAAATCCTAAGTAAAAATATCGCCAAATATTTAAAATCTAAACTTGTCAATTCCAGCATAAGAAAGTTTGCAGATGGTGAAATTTACATCGAAATTAATGAAAACATAAGAGGGAATAGTATTTTTATAATTCAATCGATTTCTTCACCAGCTAATGACAATCTAATGGAATTATTGTTATGTATTGATGCTTTGAAAAGATCATCAGCAAAAAATATAACTGCTGTAATTCCTTATTTTGGTTATGCAAGACAAGATAGAAAAGTTGTACCAAGGACCTCTATATCAGCAAAGCTTGTTTCAAATTTAATTACTCAAGCTGGAGCAGACAGAATAGTTACAGTAGATTTGCATGCTGGTCAAATTCAAGGTTTTTTTGATATCCCAGTAGATAATCTTTTTGCAACTCCAATATTTGCGCGACATATAAAAAAAAAAATTAAAAGTAAAAATATAATCTGTGTTGCACCAGATGTTGGTGGAACAGAAAGAGCTAGGGCTCTCGGAAAAATTTTAAATGTTGGACTTGCTATAGTTGACAAGAGGAGACCTAAACCAGGCCAATCTCAAGTAATGAACGTAATTGGTGATGTCAAAGGTAAAACTTGTATTCTTGTTGATGATATAATTGATTCCGGTGGAACTATAGTTAATGCAGCTAAAGCTTTAAAAAATAGAGGTGCTAAGGATGTTTTTGTTTATATTACTCATGGTGTGCTTAGTGGAGACGCAGTAAAAAAAATTAAAAATTCTGTCATTAAAAATTTAGTAATAACCGATACAATTGACAATTTTGAGAGAACAAAAAATGTAAAAAATATAGAAGTTTTACCAATTTCTGGCCTTATGGGTGAGGCGATTAAAAGAATTTCTAATTCAACTTCAGTTTCAGATTTATTTAAATAATTACCTTGATTATTTATCAACATGGGTTAAAAAACTCTGTTTTATGAATTCATTAGAAGCTAACATCAGAGATAATAAGACTAAGGGCGAGTTAAATGCTATCAGAAAAAGAGGAGAGGTGCCTGCAATTGTCTATGGTGGTAAAGATGAAAATCAAAAAGTTTCTATCTCAAAAAAAAATCTTAAACACTTAATCGAAAAAGAGAATTTTTTATCTAATATTATAACATTGAATGTCGGTGGTAAAAATCTTAACGTTTTACCAAGAGAAGTAAAATATCATATCTTAAGTGATGATCCTACTCATGTTGATTTTTTGAGAATTTTACCTGGAGTTAAAATCAAAATTGAAGTCCCAGTAAACTTTATAAATCATGAAAAATCTCCAGGACTTAAAAGAGGTGGTGTATTAAATATTGTTAGAAGAAAAGTTGAATTAAAGTGTCCTAGCGAAAAAATTCCTGAAGACTTAACAATTGACTTAGATGGTGTGGATATTGGCGAAAGTTTTAAAATTTCTTCTATAAAATTAGACAGTGAGGTAACTCCTACAATTCAAGGAAGAGATTTTGTAATCGCAACCTTGGCAGCGCCGACTGTAATGAAAGAGCCTGAAAAACCAGCTGAGGCCGAAACAACAGAAGGTGAGCCAGGGGCAGAAGGATCAGAAGCAGCAACAGCTGATGGTGAAAAAACACCAGCTGAAGGTGAAAAAAAAGATGCTGATGATAAAAAGTCTGCTGATAAAAAACCTTCAGAAGAAAAAAAATAATCTAATTAAATTGGATATAACTTCTCAATAATTTATGCTTTTGTTTGTAGGTCTAGGTAATCCAACTCCAGATAGCGAAAATAACCGTCATAATGTTGGTTTTAAGATCATAGACAACATCAATAAAAAATTTAGTCTTTCTAAACAAAAGCCAAAATTTAAAGGTCTTCTTACAACTGGAAATATAAATAATGAAAAAATTTATGCAATTAAGCCTCTAACATTTATGAACAATTCAGGTATTTGCATAAGAGAATTAATTGAATATTTTAAAATTGATGCTGAAGACGTGATAGTTTTTCATGATGATCTTGATGTTGAATTAGGAAAAATTAAAGCAAAATTCGGTGGGTCTAGTGCAGGTCATAATGGGATTGCCTCAATCGATAAATTCATCGGCAAAGATTACTCAAGAGTCAGGATAGGTATTGGAAAACCCAAGAATGGTATTGAAGTTGCAGATTATGTTTTACAAAATTTTGATGAGGATGAAACAGTTGGTATTAAAAAAATTTCAGACAGCATTACTGAGTCAATTTCTATTTTGGTAGAAAAAAAATTAGATCTATTCTCAAGTACTGTTAATAATAAATAATGAGCTTGAAATGCGGAATTGTTGGTTTGCCAAATGTTGGTAAATCCACATTATTTAACGCTTTAACAAATTCAAATAAAGCACAAGCTGCAAATTTTCCATTTTGTACGATTGATCCTAATGTGGGTATTGTTGCTGTACCTGATAATAGACTTGATAGTTTAGCAAAAATATCCAAATCTAAAAAAGTCATTAATACAACAATCTCATTTGTTGATATTGCAGGATTAGTCAAAGGTGCTTCAAAGGGTGAAGGTCTTGGAAATAAATTTCTCTCTCACATAAGAGAAGTTGATGCAATCATTCATATGATAAGATGCTTCGATTCTAGTGATATTCAAAATGTTAATTCAACTGTTGATCCGGTAAGAGATCTAGAAATTATTGAAACAGAAATGATGCTTGCTGACCTTGAATCGATACAAAAAAGGCTCGAAAAGAACAATAAAAAAAATGTCGACAAGTTAATAATTAAAATTCTTGAGAATGCTTTAGATTGTATTAACAATGATAAGGATATTTCTATATTAAAAAACCAATTTGATAAAAAACTATTAAATCAAAGTGGGCTATTGTCTCTCAAACCTAAAATATTTGTATGTAATGTTGATGAAAAAAGTGTTCAGAGTGGGAACAATTACTCAAAATCTTTTATAGATAAATTCGACCAAGAAAACACATTAGTTATATCTGCTGATATAGAGAATCAAATTAACGAATTAGACATTGATGAAAGAAAAAACTATATGGATATGATTGGTTTAAAGAGCACAGGGTTAAGCCTATTAATACAAAAAGCTTATAAAATTCTCGGATTAGAAACTTACTTTACGTCTGGTCCAGAAGAAACTAGAGCATGGACTATTCAGATGAATAGTACTGCGCCTGAGGCAGCAGGTGAAATTCATTCAGATTTTGAAAAAGGATTCATAAGAGCTGAAACGGTTTCATATGACGATTTTATTAGTAATGAAGGTTGGGTGAACTCAAAAACCAATGGTAAAATGAGATTAGAAGGTAAAGATTATGTTGTTCAAGATGGAGATAT
The DNA here is from genome assembly GCA_902615145.1 of uncultured Pelagibacteraceae bacterium. Taxonomy (GTDB): domain Bacteria; phylum Pseudomonadota; class Alphaproteobacteria; order Pelagibacterales; family Pelagibacteraceae; genus Pelagibacter. The sequence continues at coordinate 89,923 of CACMNK010000002.1, forward strand.
TCTAAACTTTCGTTTCAATACGTGACCAAATTCTTTTCATACTAAAGTAAACTAAAATTGTAAGAATAATTAAGTATACGATTGCTTTAAATCCCATTTTATGTCTAGATTCTAAATGAGGTTCAGCTGCCCACATCAGAAAAGTAGTGACATCTTTTGACATCTGTTCAACTGTGGCCTTTGTACCATCTGAATACTCAATTAACCCATCAGATAATTGATTGGCCATTTTTATTTTATTACCGTACATATATTTATTGTAGTAAACTCCATCATCTAAAGTAACTCCTGGTGGTGGATCTTCATAACCTTGCAATAATGAATAAATATAATCTACTCCACCTCCCCTTGCTTTAACTAGCACGGACATATCGGGTGGATAAGCCCCTCCATTAGCAGCTTGAGCTGCTTTCACATTTTCGTAGGGCATCACAAATTTATCTGACAATTTTCCAGGTCTTGTGAACATCTCTCCATCAGAGTTAGGACCATCTGTCACCTCAAAAGAGGCTGCAATTGCTTTGGCCTCAGCTTCAGTAAATTCGGGACCCCCCTCTTGGGCTAAATTTCTATAACTTAAGTATTTCATAGAATGACAAGAGGAACATACTTCAGTATAAACATGGTAACCTCTCTGTAAAGCTGAGCGGTCAAACTTGCCAAATAAACCTTTGAAACTCCAATTAGTGGTCAAGTATTCGACCTTTTCTGCAGCATGTACCTGGGGCAAAAAAGGGATTAAAAAGAAAATGTAAAAAAATAATTTTAAGAATTTTTTCACTTTAACTTTTCTAACCTACTATCATCTCTGGCGGCTGCTAAGTTTGAAGAGCCACCTAAAACTGGTTCTGTAATGCTTAATGGAACTGGCAATGTTCTCTCCTTAAAGCCTAAAATAGGTAAAATAACTAAAAAATGTAAAAAATAGTACGCGGTCGCTACTCTGGCAATAAGCAAATATAAACCTTCAGCGGGCATTGCTCCTACGTATCCTAAAATTAAAACATCAGCTACAAGGATCCAATAAAATTGTCTGTATAAAGGTCTAAATACTGCTGATCTTATTTTTGAGGTATCCAACCAAGGTAAGGCTGCTAAAATAAAAATAGCTGATAACATTGCTATTACACCCATTAATTTATCAGGTACTGATCTTAAAATTGCATAAAATGGTAATAGGTACCATTCGGGAACAATATGAGCTGGTGTAACAAGCGGATTTGCTTCTATGTAGTTATCTGCATGACCTAAAATATTCGGTGTATAAAAAACAAAAAAAGCAAAAACAATCATGAACATTAGTAAAGCAAAAGCATCCTTTATCACTATGTAAGGATGAAAAGGTACAGTATCTTTAGAAGGTTTTTTAACATCTATACCAATGGGGTTATTATTACCTGGAACATGTAATGCCCATATATGAAGAACAACTAAACCTAAAATTAAAAAAGGAATTAAATAATGAAGAGTAAAAAATCTTGTTAATGTTGGGTTGTCAACAGAATATCCTCCCCACAACCATGTTACAATACCTTCACCAACTAATGGGATCGCGCTAAACAAATTTGTAATAACAGTCGCTCCCCAAAAACTCATTTGTCCCCAAGGAAGAACATAACCCATAAAAGCAGCTGCCATCATCAATAAATAAATAATAATACCTATAATCCAGATTATTTCTCTTGGAGCTTTATAAGATCCGTAGAACAGGGATCTGAATATATGTATGTAGACAGCTAGAAAAAACATTGATGCTCCATTTGCATGAATATATCTTATTAACCATCCATAATTCACGTCACGCATTATATGTTCCACACTATCAAATGCCATATCGGCATGAGCAATATAGTGCATAGCAAGAACTAAACCTGTAACTATTTGGGTAACTAAACAAAAAGTTAAAATACCTCCAAATGTCCACCAATAATTTAAATTTTTAGGTGTTGGATAATCAGTTAAATGGTTTGCTAAAGTTAGTAATGGTAATCTGTCATTAAACCATTTTCCAAAATTTGACTTGGGTGTATATTCGTGATCACTCATATTTTTTATCCGATCTTAATAGTATTGGCGTTAACAAATTCATATTTAGGTATTTCCATGTTTGTAGGCGCTGGTCCTTTTCTAATTCTTCCAGAAATATCGTAATGAGATCCATGGCAAGGGCAGAACCAACCGTTGTAATCACCTTTTTGGTCTAAGGGTACACAACCTAAATGCGTGCATACTCCAAGCATCACAAGCCACTCTGGATTTTTAGCTCTATCTTCATCTTTTTCAGGGTGTTTTAAATCTTTTAGCTTAACTGCTTTTGCCTCATTGATTTCATCTTGAGTTCTTCTTCTTATAAAAACAGGCTTGCCTCTCCACAGAACTGTTATAGTTTTTCCTGGGTTCATTGAGCTCACATCTACTTCAGTGCTGGCTAAAGCCTTAACTGAAGCGTCCGGATTCATTTGATCTATCATCGGCCAAACTGTAGCCCCCACTCCTACAGCACCAACTGCAGCTGTGGCTGTGAATAAAAAATCTCTTCTTTCAGTTTTTTTTTTAGACATTTTTAAAATTAATTAAATATACTCAAAATAGATTTTTTCTACTTAAATATATGTTTCATATAATATAAAATATTCAATTTACTACTGAAAGAATGACACATAATAGTTCAACATTTACAAGGCCTAAAATTGCTTTATTTGAACCTGATATACCCCAAAATACAGCAGCTATAATTAGAACTTGTGCCTGTCTTGGGGTAGAATTAGAAATTATAGAACCATGTGGCTTTTTATTGAATGATAAGAGATTTAAAAGAGTTGTGATGGATTATATGGATAATAAAATGATCAGATTTTACCAAAGCTTTGACAGATTTTATGAAAGTAAGGAGAATCACAGAATTGTATTAATGACAACTAAGGCTCCAATTTCATATACTAAATTTAAGTTTGAAAAAAATGATACTATTTTATTTGGAAGGGAAAGTGCTGGGGTACCAGAAAAGGTACATAAACTGATTGAAAATAAATTAAAGATACCTATGAAAGATAATAAGAGGTCACTTAATGTCTCTTCATCTGTTGCTATTATTTTAACCGAGAGCCTAAGACAAACAAATTTAATTTGATATGGATTTTGAAATTAGAAAAGATTTAACAAGTAGCTGGTTTAAAACTTTACAAGACTCAATATGTCATAGCATAAGTGAGTTAGAGAAAAATAAAATTAAATTTGAATCCACAACATGGAAAAGAAATCAAAATAAAGATGAAGGTGGTGGTGAATATAGAATACTTAAAGATGGAAAAATATTTGACAAAGTAGGCGTAAATTTTTCAAAAGTTTATGGAAAATTTCCAAAACATTTTCAAAAGCAAATTCCAGGTGCCGAGAAAAATCCGAATTTTTGGGCATCAGGTATTTCTGTAGTAATGCATATGAAAAACCCCCTAATTCCAGCGATGCATTTTAATACTAGATATATTTGTACATCTCATGATTGGTTTGGCGGAGGTATGGATGTCACTCCATCCAAAAAAGATGGAAATGAGAAAAAGGAATTTCACAAAATATTAAAAAAGATGTGTAATCGTCATAACAAAAAATATTATCCAAAATATAAAAAATGGTGTGACGAATATTTTTATTTACCCCACCGAAAAGAAGCAAGAGGTATTGGGGGAATTTTTTTTGACTACAAAAAAAATAATTTTGAAAAAGATTTTAAATTTGTCAGGGAAGTTGGTACCACATTTGAATTAATATTTAAAAAAATTATCAAAAAAAAGTTAAAAAAAAAATGGACTTTAAAAGATAAGGAAATGCAATATATAAAAAGAGGTAGGTATACAGAATTTAATTTGCTTTACGATAGAGGGACAAAATTTGGTTTACAAACAGGTGGAAACGTTGAAGGCATTTTAATGTCGCTACCACCTATTGCAAAATGGAAATAAAATGGATAAAGAGCCAATTACTTTAAACGGTTTAAATAAACTTAAAGAAGAACTAATTTTTTTAAAAGAAAAAAAACGTCCTAAAATTGTTGCTGCAATTGCTGAAGCACGCTCACATGGAGACTTGAAAGAAAATGCTGAGTATCATGCTGCTAAAGAGGAACAATCCCATAATGAGGGAAGAATTACTGAAATTAATGACATAATCGCAAGAGCAAACATTATTGATGTTACAAAATTGAATAATGATGGCAAAGTTATTTTTGGATCAACAGTTTTTTTAGAAAATTTAGATACAGGTGAAAAAATAAATTACAAGATTGTTGGAAAGGATGAAGCAGATCTTAAAAGTAAATTAATTTACTATCAATCACCAATAGGAAGAGGGCTCATTGGGAAAAATAAAAATGATCTAGTCGAAATTACTACTCCTGCCGGTAAAAAAAACTTTGAAATTAAAGATGTTAAATATATTTAATTATTAATTATGTTTTCAATCTGTTGTTCTGATATTTGAAAATTATTTTCGACCCATTTACTCTCAATAAGTTTTAGTTTTTCTCCTAACATTTTTCCCTCTGGAATATCATATTTTGACATTAAAAAATCTGCTTTAAATGGCATTGTCGGTACCGATTTAATTTCAAATTTGCTAATTAATGCCAATATATTGTTATCTAATTTGTTAGTTTTTAATATTCTATAATTTAAAATATCCAAGACTGCCTCTTTGCCTGAATGATAAAAGATCAAATTTAAATTTTTTTCAGTAAAAGTTTTTGAAGTTATTTTTTTTTTATAAAAATCACTTATATTTCTAATCCTTTTTTGGTCCTTTTTAGATAAGTTAAATTTATAAATGAAATACTCCACATTATCAGTTTCATCGATAATTAATAATGAAATGATAAAGATAAAATCAACTTTGGAGAGCATATCCTTTAGATTAGTATTTAGCCTAGAAAAAATATTAAAGTGTTTTAATTGAGGAAAAACTGAAACAAAAATTTCTAAAATTATTTTATCTTTTGACAAACTTTCTAACATATTTGGTTTGAGAGTCTTTCTTAGTTCATCTAAAAGTCTTTCTTTAGAAAGATTTGCGATGCCCATAAGATTCATTTTTAAAACTTTAACAATTTTAGGATCATGTGGTTGTTTAGAATAATTTAAAAAAAAACGTAAATATCTTAATATTCTCAAGTAATCCTCTTTTATTCTTTTTTCTGGGTTACCAATAAAATTAATTTTACCCTTTTTAATATCCTCATAACCGTTGTATGGATCAAATAAGTTGCCTTCTTTATCTGAGTAAATAGAATTGATAGTGAAATCTCTTCGCGAAGCGTCAGTTTTCCAATCTTTAGAAAATTTGACTTTTGCATGACGGCCATCAGTTAAAATATCTTCTCTCAAACTAGTAATTTCAAATTTACTATCTCCTACTATTGCTGTTATTGTGCCATGATCTATTCCACTCTCATAGAATTCAACGTTGCTTTTTTTGAGTGCAGAACAAACCTCTGTTGGATCTATATTTGTTGCTAAATCGATATCATCAAAATTTTCATTATTTATAACTTTTCTTATGCAACCACCAACATATCTAAGTTCACTTGTAGATGAATAAGAATTGATAATATTAAATATTTGAGACACAGGAGTTTTTTTGGATATGTCCCTTATTTTCTTGCTTATCAGATCTAGATTGTTTCTTCTGAAAAAAAATTTGTCAATAAAACTTTTCATATTTGGCTGGGGCGCTAGGATTCGAACCTAGGATGCAGGTACCAAAAACCCGTGCCTTACCGCTTGGCTACGCCCCAATATAAAATTGATATAACACAAAAAAATAAAATTTATATAGTTTTTGAGCTTATACACCAATATTTTTTATATTCTTTATTAAATTGTATAAGTGCTTTGTCGCATTTTTTTTTAGAATTATAATAGGCAATAAAAGCTGATCCAGAGCCAGTCATTCTTACAAACTCAGGATTATATAAATTTGTTAAATAAATTTTAATTTTTTTCAAGATTGGGTGTTTTACCAAGACAATTTTTTCTAGAGAATTACTCATTTTTTTTAAAAAATTAAGATTAAACATTTTCTTTCTAGGAGTATTAAATTTGGCAGTCTCATAATTTCTTACATCTGCGTAAATAGCTTTTGTCGAACAGCCAAAATTAGGTTTAACAACTAATGTATATAATTTTTTACAATTTTTGAATTTTTTAGTTTGGTTTTTAGAGGTTAAAACTTGATAATCATTGGTTAATCCTAAAATTACGTCTGATCCTATATATCTAACTATTGAATGAATTTTTTCTTTTTCTAAAGAGAAGATTTTTTCCTTAATAAAATAATTAAGAATACTAGCGGCATTCATTGAACCACCTCCTAAACCAGACTGTTGTGGTACATGCTTGACTATCTCGATATGAAATTTTTCTCGAAGTAATTTCTTTTTATCAAGTATTCTTAATAATTGAGTGATACTGTTTTTCGAGCCAATTTTTTTTGAAAATTTTCCTCTAAATTTTACAATATGATTTTTTTTTTTAATTTTTTTTATGAAAATAAGATCATAGATATTTATGAAAGCAACCAGGCTTTCTATTTTATGAAGCTCGGATGATTTGCCTACAACATTTAATGCTAAATTAATTTTAGCATATGACTTAATCTTCTTAAATTTCATTAATTATGATTTTTTTATGCCTCTTATTAATTTAAGATTAATCTTATCTTTCATTTCTTTTTCTGCTTTTTTCATTTTAAGTACGTTTTTCCAAAAATATCTTGCTTGTATTTTTTGATCTAATTTCCATAAGATGTCACCGTAGTGATCATTCACTATTGGATCTTCAGGCATTAATTCTACTGCTCTTTGCAAAAATTTTTCAGCCTTCGAATAATCCTCTATTAAGTAATAAGCCCAACCAATTGAGTCAATTATATATGGATCATTACTTTCTAACTCATAGGCAATTTTAAGCATATCTAACGCTTCATCTATTTTGTAATCTCTTTCAAGCCATGAATATGCTAAGTAATTTAAAACGTAGGCATCATTTGGTTCTATATTTAAAGACATTAACAAATCTTTATCTGATTTTTCATATTTACCAATTCTCTCGTAGCTTCCACCCCTTCTGTAAAGCATATCAGCTTTAACTATGTTATTATCGTCCAGATCTTCAATTACTTTTGAATAATATTTTATTGCATTTTCATAATCTTTGGAACTTTTATAAAAGTTAGCTATATCGAAAATCATCTTATGATTATGTTTTTTAATTTTATTAAATTCAGACGTAATAAAAGCAACTGATCTTTTTTTATTATTATCTTCCTCAGCTATAATTTGTGCCTCTTTTTTAATACGAAACCAATAATAAATTTTATCATCTTTATCAAATTCTTTTAAAATTTTTTTAGCTTTAACAAAATCTTCATTAAAGTAATAATTTTCAGCTACTAAAGACAAATTATATACAAACTTTGGATTTAAATAATTTGAGAGATATAAATAAAAATTAGATTTTTCAAAATCGTCTTGGGATGAATAAAGGTTAGAGACTAAAAATAAAAATTCACTAATTACATGATTATGATTTTTGCATGAAAATATATTTTTAAATTTGTCATATTTTCTATCCTCAACCCAGTTTTTAGATTGGGATATTAATAATTTAGAATTAATATAATCATATTCTGATAAAATATTACGAATATTAGAAAGTCTCCCTTTTTCAATTAAATAACTGACATAAAAAAATATGTATCTCGAATAATCAGAATTACTTTCATTAATTACTTTCAAGAAATAATTTTCAGTATTTTTGTCGTCTAAATAGCATTTTTGAAAAGCTTCTGAAATTTTCGATAAATTTCCGTAACTTGTACTGTTTTCAAAATAGTTTTTTTCTTTAAAAACATAAATGTATTCTTTTAAGATATTAAGAATTGCCAACTTTAATTTTTCTTCATTAAAAAAATTTGTTACTCTGTTGACTTGATCGTAAGCATCGTCAAAATTACCACGTTTTAAACTATCGATAATCAATAATAAATATGCATCAAAAAATTTTGTATTTTCATTCCCTTTATTTAGCCTAATAATATTAATTGCTTGAGAAACTTTATTCTCTAGCACTAAACTAGTTAAATATCTTTTTAGGTATGGATCGTGCTGATTAATCAATATTTTTGATGAGTTATAAAAATTCAATGCTTCGGAATTTTTTTTATTTTCGAAAGCAACTATTCCAGAAAAATAATTTGATAAATTTTTTGGATTAAAATTATTAAAACTATTGCTTTTAGAATAAAGATGAGTCTGATAGAATAATATGAATATTATTACCGTTAAAACTTTTTTTAAACACATTAGTTTATTCTATGTCCAAAAAACCCTTAAATCAAAACACTAAATTTACGCAAGATTTCATTAAATCATTTGAGGCAGATTTTATCTTTAATAATGAGCCACAAAATAGATATAAAGATTTAAAAAGTAATCTGATTAATTCAAACTCGCAAAAAAAACAAAAACTATCTGATCTTAAAAATCTAATAAATACAATTGAGGATTGCAATCTAAAGAAAGCTTCAAAAAATCTTTTATTTGGTAGTGGAAATATTAACAGTTCTATAATGTTAATTGGCGATGCACCAGGTGAGGAAGAAGATGACTCTGGGTTACTTTTTCAAGGTGATGTGGGAAAACTTTTAGAAAAAATGCTCTTAGCTATCAATGTATCAATGGATAATATTTATTTAACTTATTCAATAAACTATAAGACAACTGATGAACGAAAACCTAATACTAGTGATATAAAAAGATATTCTAAATTTTTGAAACAACATATTTCAATAATTAATCCACAATTGTTAATTCTAATGGGTGGAACTGCGATGGAGGCTGTCACTGGGTTAAAGAGTAAAATTTCAGATGAAAGAGGGAAATGGAAAGAAATAATTATAGGAAGTAAAACAGTTCCCTTAATAATTAGTTATAGTCCATCATATTTAATTAGATTCCCAGAGAATAAGAAATATTCTTGGGAAGATTTAAAAATGATTAAGCAAAAAATTCAAGATCTAAATATAAAGTTTTAATGAAATTAATTGCTGGAGTTGATGAGGTTGGACGTGGAAGTTTAGTGGGACCTGTATATGCAGCGGCTGTAATTTTAAATCACTCAATAAACAAAAAACTATTAAAAGACTCAAAGAAGTTATCAAAAAAAAGGAGAGAAATTTTAGCTCAATATATCAAAAAAAATTCTACATGGGCCATAGCAAAAGCATCGATTAGTGAGATTGAAAAAAAAAATATCTTACAGGCTAGTTTGATGGCAATGAAAAGAGCAATCCTTAAATTGAAAAAAAAACCCTCAATAATTTTAATTGATGGAAATAAATTACCAAAGATAGAAAACTACAAACTTAAATCTGTAATCAAGGGAGATCAAAAAATACCGTCAATTTCTGCTGCATCAATTATTGCAAAAGTAGCTCGTGATGATTTTATTTCAAAATTAGGTATTAAATATAAAAGTTACTCATGGGGTCAAAATTATGGGTATGGTACCAAAAAACATTTAAGAGCTATCAAAAAGTTTGGGGTCACAATTCATCACAGAAAGACTTTTTCACCTGTAAATAAACTAAATACCTCAAAGTAATAAACACTAGATATAGATATTTCTAGAATAAAGTACACAAATTGAGTCTTCATAATTCAATCGTAGGTTGACCCAAGAATCTTTTTCGAGTCTAATTTATTTTTATAAAATGAGCTCAAGTTTCAAAAATAAATTAATTAATGGTGATAGCCTGAAGGAATTAAAGAAGATACCAAATGAAACTTTTGATTTAATTTTTGCTGATCCACCCTATAACTTACAATTAAAAAATGAACTCACAAGACCTGACAGATCAAAGGTTAATGCAGTAAATGATAAATGGGATCAATTTGAAAACTTTAAGAAGTATGATGACTTTACTTATCTGTGGTTGAATGAGTGCAAAAGGATTTTGAAAAAAAATGGAGCTATTTGGGTAATTGGTAGTTATCACAATATCTTCCGAGTAGGAACGGTAATACAAAATTTAGGTTTTTGGATTTTAAATGATGTTATTTGGAATAAAAAAAATCCTATGCCAAATTTTAGAGGGACACGTTTTACAAATGCTCATGAAACTTTAATTTGGGCTTCAAAATCTGAAAAATCAAAATATACTTTTAACTATCAATCTTTAAAATGTTTAAATGATGATCTTCAAATGAGGTCTAACTGGGAATTACCAATTTGTAATGGTTCTGAAAGATTAAAAAAGAACGGAAAAAAAGTACATTCTACACAGAAACCTGAGGCTCTACTTCACAGAATTTTATTAGCAACTTCAAATAAAAATGATTTAGTTTTAGATCCTTTCTTAGGGTCAGGAACAACGGCAACAGTTGCTAAGAAATTAGGGAGAAATTATTACGGCATTGAAAAAGAAAAAACTTATTTTAAGGCTGCTGTACAAAGATTAAGTAAAACTAAACCTATAGAAGATGATTATTTAGATACTCTACAGAACGGTAGATCTAAACCAAGAATACCATTTGGCTCGTTAGTTGAATTAGGAATAATTAAACCAGGCTCCACTATTTTTGATAATAAAAAGAAAGTCAGTGCAAAAATTATGGCTGACGGGAGTATCAAGCATGCTCAAACTGAGGGCTCAATCCATAAAGTAGCAGCTACAATCTTAGGTGCTGAAAGCTGTAATGGATGGACCTATTGGTATTATAACTTGAATGGAAACGCAGTTCCTATCGATCATTTAAGACAAAGGTTAATTTCTAATAGTTAGTTCTTATATATTTTTCCAAGATAGCCCTCTAAAAACTTTTTATTTTTTACTAATCTTTTCAAAAAAATATTTCTTAATAATGTTGTTAAAGGATTAGATAAATGAAAAGCAAATTGATTTAATTTTGAGCGATTATTCACCATCTTTATTTTATCAACTCTATTTCTAAAAAAATCACTCTCAGTATTATTCTCTATATTCTCAAATAATTCATATGCACCCTCTATTGATTGTGATGCACCTTGAGCAAATGATGGTGAAAAAGCAAAAAAAGCATCTCCTATTAGATGAATATTATTATTATTAACCTCAAAAAAATCATGACTTACAAATACTGGGTATATCTTTAAATCATTAACACTATCAAAAAATTCCTTATTTAAGTGTGGAACTTTTTCTAAAATCTTTCTGATAAAATTGTCATCTTTAAACAAAGAAAAATCTTTTTGTTCATCCCTTGAAAGTTTGAATTTCATTACAGCTATAAAGTTTAAATCACCATTAGGAGATACCGGATAAATAACATAATGAAAATTTGAACCTAAAAACAATGAGATGTTTTTTTTATCAGCCATGTTTGAAGAACTTGGTATAATCCCTCTAATAGCTAACGTGTCGTTAAATTTGGGTTCAATTTGATTTTTTGATAACAGATTTTTACTTTTTGAAAAGACTCCATCTGAAATAATTAGATAATCAAATTCATAAATTTCATTATTTTCAAAAGAGATTTTAACGATTTGATCTTGTTGTTCTATCTTGGAAATTGTGTGGTCAAATTTTATTTCTTTTTCTAAATCCTTTTTTAAAAAATTAATAAGTGATGATCTTTTAAGAGTAGTATATTTACAATTTTCAGTATTAAAATCTGATATATTTAACTCACATATCTTATTAGAATTCTTAACTGAGTAAAAATTAATTTTATCTGGATTAAATTTTTCACTGTTTTCTAATTTATCAAACTGAATTTTATTTAAGAGTTTGATGCTGTTAACAGATAATTGAATACCGTAACCTTCTTTTGAATTGATTAAGCTATTTCTCTCAAAAATATTTACTTGATACTTTTTGTTTCTCTTAAATAAATTAGCAATAAATAGCCCTGAAATTCCAGCACCAATTATAGCTACTTTTTTCATTAATTTTTTTCTAAATATTTAACAACTTTCTTAGTGAATGATGGAAGCATATAATTATCTAATTTTCTTCTATCAAACCAGTAAGATGAAGGAAATCTTTTTGCATTTTTGAGATATTGAATTTTTATGTTCATATTCATGTTTGACATTTTAAAATTAAGATTTTCATTAAAATTTTTTGGGTTAGATAGCTCTTCCATTGGAAAAATTGCTAAATTTTTAAGAAAACTAAATTTTGTGTTTTTTATAAGCAAATACCTTTTATTTTTTTTATAAACTTTTAGAATAAAGTATCTTTCTTTATTTTTTTTTGTAATTTTAGCTAAATCAAAATCTTTCTTCTTAAAAGACTTACAATTTTTTGAGATTGGACACCCGCTACATTCAGGATTTTTAGGTTTGCAAATAATTGCTCCTAATTCCATTAAAGCTTGTGCATAATCGCTTGCTCTTGATGAAATTCCAAAAATAGATTTTTTTTCTATTAGATTGTCTTTTTGAATTTCCTCATCTTTTTTTAAATGAAGATATCTTTTTAAAACCCTTTCAATGTTTCCATCTAGAGGAATATAGGATTTATTAAAGGCAATAGCTAAGATTGCATTAGCAGTGTAATTGCCGATACCAGGTAAAGATATTAAATCCTCATAATTATTTGGAATTTTTCCATGAAATTTACTAATTATAATTTTAGCAGTTTTTTGTAAATTTCTTACTCTTGAATAATATCCAAGACCTTCCCATAATTTTATTAATTCTATTTCTCTAACTTTAGCTAAGTCCTTAAGTGAAGGTAATTTTTTTATAAATCTATTAAAAAAAGGAATAACAGTTACAACTTGTGTTTGTTGTAACATAAACTCACTTACCAATGTATAATAATGCTTTTTATAAGAAGGTACTTTTTTCCGCCATGGTAAATTTCTTTTATTTAAATCATACCATTTAAGAATTTTTTTTGTTATTATCTTTTCTGTCATATGTATTTCAAAAATAATACTAAGCAGAGATTAAGATCCATTCAAGGCTTAAGATCTTTTAAAGACACCTTACCAACAAGTGTAAAAAAAGTTATCGACAAAAGAGGCCATATTTTTTCTGAAATACTTAATAATTGGAAATTTTTGGTAGGAGAAAGTCTCTTTAAAGTTTGTTTCCCAAAATCATTTAAAAATTCAAATAAATTTGGAGTTAGTACGTTATTAATTATGGTTAAGAGAGGTCATGAAATAGATTTAGAATATTCGAAAAAAGAAATCATGGATAGAATAAATAATTTCTTTGGAAATATAATAATTGAAAAAATCAAATTTACTACTTTTGAGGAAGAACGAAAGCAGGTAATCAGTGACAAAATAGAGAAAAAAGCTGTGACAAGAAAAACATACCACAAAAAAATCGAGGGTGTTAAAAATGAAAAAATCAAAAAATCCTTAATAGAATTAACAAAAGTATTTAGAAAAAAATGAAAAAAACTATTTTATTAATCTTAATTATTTTAGGACTTTCTATTAAGGTAAATGCTGAGATTAATCGTATTGTTTCCGGACAAGATGATGCCAAAATAACAATTATTGCTTACGAGTCCCTGACTTGTAGTCATTGCGCAGATTTTCACAATAATATTTATCCGTTACTTAAAAAAGAATTTATTGATACTGGTTTGGTAAAAATAGAATTTAGGCACTTTCCCTTAGATATTGTCGCTCTTAATGCATCAAAAATTTCACAGTGCAAACAAGATCAAAGTTTAGAAATTATGATGAGTTTATATTCTGATCAGCAGGCTTGGATTAAAGGCAAAACAATAGAGGAGGCTAATGAAAACTTAAAAAAATTTGTTAAAAACAAAAATTTTACTTTAGATTTTGAAAAGTGCATAAACGATAAAAAAATTGAAGATTTTGTTTTAAGCGATCGAATCGAAGGCACTAAAAAATTTGAGATAAATTCCACTCCTACGATAATAATTAATGGAAAAAAGTTTGAGAAAACTCTTAATTATAAAAATTTAAAAAAATCTTTAGAAAAGCTGATATAAGCTAATTAATGGAGTTTAAAAAAATCCAACTAAATGGGTTTAAGTCCTTTGCTGATAAAACCAATTTCTTAATCGAAGATGGTTTAACTGGTATAGTTGGACCTAACGGTTGTGGAAAATCAAATATTGTCGAGTCCATTAGATGGGTTATGGGCGAAACATCTGCAAAAAGTTTACGTGGCTCAGGAATGGAGGATGTAATTTTTTCTGGTACTTCAAATAAACCATCTAAAAATATTGCTGAGGTTTCTATAACAGTTAAAAATGATAGCGGTGAGGGACCTATTCAATATCGAGAAGTTAATGAGATTAATGTTAGAAGAAAAATTGAAAAAGATAAAGGATCCAAGTTTTACATCAATGATAAAGAAGTAAGAGCAAGAGACTCTCAAATGTTTTTTGCTGATTTATCCACTGGAGCTCATTCTCCATCGATGATTAGTCAGGGTAGAATTGGGGCCCTAGTGACGGCTAAACCTACTGATAGAAGAGCAATTCTTGAAGAAGCAGCCGGTATCTCTGGTCTACATGTAAGACGACATGAGGCTGAATTAAGATTGGGCGCAGCTGAAAATAATCTTAAGAGAGCAGATGAATTAAGAAAACAGCAAGAAAGACAATTGGCAAATCTTCAAAAACAAGCGGAAGAGGCTTCAAAATATAAAAATATAACAGATGAAATAAAAAAAATTGAAGCTGGTCTTTACTATCTGAAATTAATGGAAATTGATAAAGAAATAACAATTGAAAATGAGATAAACAAAGAGGCCGAAGTTGAGGTTAGTGGATTTAATGAAAGAATTACAGAAATTGAAAAGTTAATCAAACTAGAAACAGAAAAAGTTACTCCATTAAGAGAAAAAAACATTGAAAATTTGTCTAAAATCCAAAGATTGAATTTAGAACTTCAAAGTTTAGATAAAGAAAATACTAGGACTCAAGAAGAAATTGAGAATATTAAAAAATCATTAACAACACTTGATGAAGATGTTTCAAGAGAAAAAGGAATTATTATAGATGCTAATTCCAATGAGAAAAGACTCAAAGAGGAAAAAAGTGACCTAATAGAAGTTGATTCAAAATATTTTGAGACAGAAAAAAAATCAAATGAGGATCTTGATAATTCAAAAAATAATTTAATTGATGAAATAGGAAAAATTAAAACTTTAATAAGTTCAAATCAAAATGATACTGCGTTAGATAGTCTAAATGATCTTGAAAAAATTATTGATAAATATGCTGATAGCTATAGTAAAAATCAAAATATCAAAAAAGAATCTGTTAAAAGAAATGAGAGAATCAAAATAATTGAAAAAGAGATTGAAAGCTGGAAAAATTTACTTTCAAATTCTGAAAAAATGGTAAATGAATTAACTGGTAGAAAGAATAGTCTAACCGATCAATTAGAAATACTTGATAACCAACCAAAAATACAAGCCGAAAAAAAGGGACAAATTTCAGAGAATTTAAGAAATTCAGAGGAAGAAAAAAAAGAAAATGAAAAAATTATAAACCATAATGATGAAAAAATTGGCTCACTCAGAACGAAGCTGAATGAAATACAAGAACAATCTATACAAATAAGAGAGAGAAAAGCAAGTTCAGGTGCAACTGTCGAGGGATTAAGAAAAAGAAAAAACGATTTAATAGATCGAATTACTTCTGAGCTTAATTTGACTGAGGAAAATATCTTAGAGAATTCAAATTTAAATGGTGTTGAAGAATTACCTGACGCTGTCAATCAAGAAGATTTATTAGATAAAAAAAAACAGGAGAGAGAAAAATTAGGGTCCGTTAATTTAAAAGCAGATGAAGAAACTAATAAATACGAGACTGAAATTAAAAAAATGGAGTCTGACCGAGCGGATTTAGTGACAGCAATTGTAAAATTAAAAGACAGTATTAACGAACTCAACCAAAAGGGTAGAGAAAGATTGGTTGAGGCCTTTGAAAAAGTTAATAGAAAATTTAATGAAGTCTATACAAAATTATTTAATGGTGGTAACGCAAAACTTGAACTTGTTGACTCAGATGACCCTCTAGAAGCAGGTTTAGAAATGTTGGTCAGTCCACCAGGAAAAAGACTTCAATCAATAACTTTATTATCGGGTGGAGAACAAGCTCTAACTGCGCTATCACTTATCTTCGCAGTTTTTTTGACTAATCCCTCTCCAATTTGTGTGCTAGATGAAGTAGATGCTCCTTTAGATGACGCTAATGTCACAAGATTTTGTAATTTATTAAATGAACTAACAAAAATAACAAATACAAAGTTTATCATCGTCACACACCATGCATTGACAATGTCAAAAATGAATAGATTATACGGTGTAACCATGCCCGAAAAAGGAATAAGTCAGCTGGTAGCAGTTGATTTACAAAAAGCAGAGAGTATGGTTGCTTGATTAAAATAACCAGATGTCTAAAAATCAGTTCAAAACTCGCTTAGAAATTGCAAAAAAAAAGCTCTCAAAGAAAGACAATGAAAACAAAAAGCAAAATTCATCGCCTATTGGCTCAGCTTTTAAGCTAAGTACAGAATTAGTGTCAGCAGTTGCTGTAGGGACAATTATTGGGTTTATTTTAGACAATACCTTTGGTACTAAACCATGGTTAATTTTAATTTTTTTTTTTGTAGGTGTAATCGCAGGTATTACGAATGTGATTAGATCTGCCAAAAATATGCAAAAATAGATATAAAATTTATGGCATCAAATCCAATGACTCAATTCGAAGTTTACAGAATTGGGCCAGAAATAAAAATCGGAGCTTTTGATATCTCTTTTACGAATGCAAGTTTGTTTATGGTAGTCAGTTCTATTGCAATTCTCGTGATCTTTAATTTAGGAGCTAAAAAAAATTCTATGCTACCTAATAAGATTCAACTATTAGCAGAATTAAGCTACACATTCGTATCTAAAATGATCAGCGATACTGCAGGATCTAAGGCGAAACCTTATTTTGCCTTTATATTTTCATTATTTATGTTTGTTCTTTTTTGTAACATGTTTGGAATGATACCTTACACCTTTACGGTCACTAGTCATATAATAGTAACATTTGTCTTAGCTGCATTCATATTCATTGGTGTAACAATTATTGGTTTTATGAAACATGGTTTTGGTTATTTAAAACTTTTCGTTCCAAGCGGAGTTCCTATTGTTTTATTACCTTTGATAGTTGTCATTGAAATAATCTCATATCTAAGTAGACCTATTAGTTTATCAGTAAGACTTTTTGCTAATATGATGGCAGGTCACACAATGATGAAAGTTTTCGGGGGCTTTGTTATAAGCCTTGGAATAGTTGGAGGATGGCTTCCTTTAACATTTTCTGTTGCATTAACTGGTTTGGAGATCTTAGTTGCTTTTCTTCAAGCTTATGTTTTTGCAATTTTAACATGCATTTACTTAAATGATGCATTAAATTTACACCATTAACTAACAAAGGAGGATATAATGGAATTAGAAGCAGCAAAAATGATCGGGGCAGGTTTAGCAGCAATCGCTTTAGCTGGCGCTGGTGTCGGAATTGGGATAATTTTTGGGAATTATCTTTCAGGAGCAATGAGAAACCCTTCTGCAGCACAAAAACAATTTCCTAATTTGCTTTTAGGATTTGCTCTCGCAGAAGCAACTGGGTTGTTTGGTTTGGTAGTTGCATTAATCATTCTATTTGCGTTTTAAATTTGATGATTAGAAAATATTTTTTTCAGTTAATATTTTTATACCTCTTTTTTTCAAAAGAGGTTTTTGCAGCTGAAAGTGGTGGTATGCCTCAATTAGATCCTGAATTTTGGGTTTCTCAGATTTTTTGGCTTACATTAGTTTTTGGTACTTTGTATATTGTTTTATCTAAGCTTATATTACCAAAAATCAGTGCAAATTTGGAATTAAGGAAATCTCAAATACAAGAAAATATTGAGGCTGCGGATAAGCAGAGGAAAGATAGTGAATTAAAGCTCAAGGAATATGACGATATAATTTTAAAAAGTAAACTTGAGTCAAAAAATCTTTTTAACGAGACTAGAGAAAAAACATTAAGAAATATTAATTTAAAAAGAGATTCTTTAGAAAAACAGATTGATGAAGAAATTAAGAAAGCTGAAACTGAGATTGACCAGCTTAGGAAAAGTGCTCCTGAAAAAATAAATAAGATCGCAATTGAAACGTCTTCAGAGATACTTAAAAATTTGATAGGCACTGAAATTAATAACAGCAGTATTTCAGCTATAGTTGATGATTTATACAGGAAAAATGGAGGCAAATACTATGGTAATTGACTCTACATTCTGGGTTGCAGTTTCATTTTTTATTTTTTTTGGTGGGTTGGTTTATTTAAAAGTGCCACAAAAAATAAATGAAATATTGAATAAACTCATTACTGATATAAAAAATGAAATTGATGAAAGTGAAAAACTTCGAAAAGAAGCAAAAGATTTATTAAGTAATGCTCAGAGTAAACTTGATACTGCACAATCTGTAAGAAATGAAATTTTGGAACAGGCTAAAAAAGATAGTGATAGATTAATAATAGATCTTAATGACAAATTTCATAAGTCATCAGAAATTAAAAAAGCATCTGCTGAAAACAAAATAGTTCAAATGAAAGAAGCAGCGATTAAAGAAATAAAGGATGCATCAGTAAAAATCGCAGTAGACTCTGTTAAAAAAATTATTACCACATCTGTTGATAAGTCTAAACTAGATAACTTGTTTCAAAAAAATTTAGAAGAGACTAAAGAAGAGTTAAAAAAAATTAATTCATAATTTTCTTACAATTTTTTTAAAAAAACTATAGATTATTAAGATGAATTCTATTGTGGTAGGCTCAGGTTTTGGCGGTATTGCTGCAGCTCTGAGATTAAAAGCTAAAGGTCATCAAGTTACATTAGTTGAAAAACATCCTGATCTTGGCGGTAGAGCAAGAGTTTTTAAAAAAAATGGTTTCATTTACGATGGTGGACCCACCGTTATTACTGCGCCATATTTAATTGATGAATTATTCAAATTATTTGAAAAAGACTCAAAAAATTATATAGAACTTTCCCCTCTTAAAATTTGGTATCAATTTATTTTTGAAGATAACTCAAAATTTAATTACTCAGGTGATGAAACTCAAATGAAGAAACAAATTGCAGAAATTAGTAAAGATGATGTTGAGGGATACGAAAAATTAGTAAATTTTACAAAAAAAATTTTTGACAAAGGTTTTTTAGAACTTGCGGATGTTCCTTTTGATAAACCTTTCTTTATGATGCGGCAACTTCCTTCACTTCTAAAACTTAAAAGTTATAAATCAGTTTATTCATTAGTTTCATCTTTTATAAAAAATGAAAAACTAAGAAGAATGTTAAGCATGCATCCTCTTTTAGTTGGTGGAAATCCTTTTACAACTACTTCTATTTATGGACTAATATTATATTTAGAGAAAAAATGGGGAATTCATTACTCAATGGGTGGGACAGGTAATATTATTAAAGGTTTTGAGAAACTTATGAAAGAAGTTGATATTAAAATCATAAAGGGCCATGAAGTAGAAAAAATTATTTCAAATGGAAATAAAATAACTGGTGTCAGACTTGATAATGATACTAATATTTTAGCTGATAATGTTATTTGTAATGCTGACCCACCTGCAGTTTATGAAAAGTTGCTTAATGGAAACTCAAAAAATTCAATCATGTTCAAATGGAAAAGACAAAGGATGGAATACTCTATGGGATTATTTGTTTATTATTTTGGAACAAAAAGAACTTACCAAAACATTGAACATCACACAATAAAATTTGGAAATAAGTATAAAGAACATCTCGATGACATATTTGAGAATAAAAAATTAAATGATGATATAAGTTATTATCTACATAGACCCTCTGCTACTGACAAAACTATGGCTCCTGCTGGACAAGATTGTTTTTATGTTCTTGTTCCAGTTCCAAATAATCAATCTAAAATTAATTGGTCTATTCAGGGAGAAAAAATGAAAAATTTGGTAATTGAAAAAATGGAAAAGGATCTTATGCCAAACTTAAGAGAGAATATTGTTGAAGATTTTTATTTAACACCAGACTATTTCGAAAAAGATTTAAACACAAAGTATGGATCTGGCTTTTCAATTCAACCAAAATTTACACAATCCGCTTATTTTAGATTTCATAATAAATCTGAAATGTACGATGGACTCTATTTTGTTGGAGCTGGGACACATCCAGGGGCTGGTGTGCCTGGCGTACTATCCTCAGCTAAAGTGTTAGATAAAATTTTATAATGTCTGATAAAAGTTACTTGTCTGTTTATGCAAAGTCATTTAGCTGGGCAGGTTTTTTTTTACCAAAGAAAACACTTAAAAAATGTTCTGTATTATATGATTTTTGTAGAGTTGCAGACAATATTGCAGACGATAAAGACGAGATAGAGGTCAAAGAAAAAAAATTTGCTGAATTTGAAAATGACTTTAATCAAAAAAAATTTGATAACCTTATTATAAAGAATATGTGGGGTATCATGGAGGAATTCAACATATCCATAAAAATAGTTCAAGATTTATTGGCTGGTATTAAATCAGATATAAAAGAAAAAGTTGAAATGAATTCAAAAAAAGAATTATTAATTTATTCGTATAGAGTAGCTGGGACTGTTGGCTTAATGATGGCTAAAATTTTAAATGTAACAAAAAAAAATTCTCTCAAGTCAGCTATTGATTTGGGAATAGCAATGCAATTAACAAATATATCTAGAGATGTCTTGGAAGATTCGAAAAATAACAGATTTTATATAGATGAAAATTTTGAAAAGATCTCCTCAACTATTAATCTCGCAAACCGTTATTATCAAGATTCTTTCTATGCAATAAAAAGCATACCAATAAGTTTCCGTTTTTCTATATTGGTTGCTAGAAGAGTGTACAGAAAAATAGGATATAAAATTTTAAAAAAAAAAAACTTGGAGAACTACCAAAGATCAGGGAAGATTTATGTATCAAATATTGAAAAAGTACTGGAGACTTTTCTATCAATTTTTGACTTAATCGGTCTATATTTAATTAATAAAAACGAAGATCAAATTCAACATGATCACATTCTGATAAATGAGGAAATAAACTTAAATGAAAGAATTTGATTATATAATTATAGGTGGTGGTTGTGCAGGATTATCTCTTGCTTATGAATTAGAAATTCATGAAAAATTAAGAAATAAAACTTTGGCAATTATTGAACCCAGGGAAGAATATAAACGAGATAAGACTTGGTCTTTTTGGAAAGTAGCAACCCATAACTTTGACGATTGTGTGAAAAAAAATTGGGAAAATTTTTCAGTTAATATCCCAGGTAAAACAAATTATTTAGAATGTAAAAATTTTCCATATCAAAGCATTGACAGTGGTTTATTTTATGAAAAAATTAAGAGTAAATTAAAAAAAAACGAAAATATTTTCCTTTTTAATAATATAGAAGAGGTTAACACACAAAATTCTTTAGTTTTTAATAGTGTGCCAATTATTGAGAAAAACTATCTAAATCTTTGGCAACATTTTTGTGGTGTGGAGATTAAAACAGAAAATGATATTTTTGATGAAAAAATTTTTAACCTTATGGATTTTGATTGTGAACAAAGAGAAAGCGTACATTTTTTTTATACATTGCCATACACAAAAAATAGAGCTTTAGTGGAAACAACTTGGTTATCAAAAATGAATGACAATTCACAAAAAGATTATGAAAATCAAATCAACAATTATATTAAAAATAATTTAAAAATTAAAAGTTATGAAATCACCTATAAAGAAGAGGGAGCAATACCTCTGTTTTATCCATTAAATAAAAACGCAAAAAATAAAATTAATATTGGAACAGCTGGTGGAATGACAAGATTAAGCACTGGATATACTTTTTTAAATATACAAGAACATAGCAAGTATATTAGAGAGAATATTGATAATATTTCAAATGCTAAAAAATTTGAAATAGATAAAAAATATCAATTTTTGGATGAAATTTTTCTACGTGTTCTTAAAAAAAATCCTGAAAAAATGTCTGATATATTTTTTAGGATGTTTAAGACTTCACCAAAGACTGTTATAAAATTTCTATCAAACAAGAGTAATTTTTTAGAGGATTTAAGTATAATTTTTAAAATGCCAAAATTGATTTTTATTAAAGCTTTATTTGACTAATTGATAATGAATATACAGATTAAGAAAATTAATTTTAAACATTCTTTTATTTTTTTTTTATTTTGTAATATTGTTTCTCTACCGTTTATAAAAGCTTACAATCTAAGTATTTCTCCATTGGTTTGTCTATTATTAATTTTAATAATTGGTGTATCACATGGTTCTTTGGATCATATAAAGGGAATGAAGCTTCTTAAAATTTTCCAAATAAATAATATAATCGCTTTTTATACATCTTATATTCTGCTTGCCGTAACAATTATAATTCTTTGGGTACTTTTACCAACAGTAGTGCTTATTGCTTTTTTAATTGTTGCTTCATTTCATTTTGGCAAAGAAGATACTCAATTTCTAATTGATAATAATTCATATTTAAATCAATTTTTATTTTTTCTTAAAGGATCGCTAGTTATATTAGCACCACTGTATTTTAATTTTAATGAAACAGTTTCTATTTTCAAATTACTATTAATCGAGAATGAATCATTTTATCAAAGTTTAAGTGTGATTGAAAATAATAATTTTTTGATAATTGGGATTGTGTTAAGTGCATTATCTAGCATTATTTTATTTTTCAAAAAATTTGAGTTAAAAAAATTTACAATTTTTTTTGATTATTTCTCGATAATAACCATAAATATGCATTTCTCTCCATTAATAGCCTTCACAATTTATTTTTGTTTTTTACATTCTATAAGACATAGTATTTCATTAATCACTGAACTTGATAAAGAAAGTTTAAGGAATGGACTTTTAGTTTTTATTAAAAAAGCTACCCCTTTAACTATCCTTACTGCTATTATTTGTTTAATAGGTCTTTATTTTTTAAATAATAATTACAATTTAGATAGTTCAATTTTGAAATTAATATTTATAGGTTTGGCGTCTTTAACTTTTCCGCATATATTGCTCGAATACTTAATTGAAAAAAATGAAAAATAAAGAAATAAAAATTTTACTATCTGCACCAAGAGGTTTTTGCGCAGGTGTCGAGAGAGCAATCGAAATTGTTGAAAAAGCCATTCAAAAATACGGTGTTCCAGTTTACGTTCGACATGAAATTGTTCATAATAAATTTGTAGTTGATGATTTAAAAAAGAAAGGAGCTATATTTGTTGAAGAGCTTGAAGAAATTAAAGATAAAACTAGACCTGTAATTTTTTCTGCGCACGGGGTTCCAAAAAAAGTTCCCTCTGAAGCTGAAAGTTACAAAATGACTTATGTGGATGCTACTTGTCCACTTGTGTCGAAAGTTCATCGTGAAGCTGAAAATCTTCATAAATCAGGTTATCACTTAATTTTGATTGGACACCAGAACCATCCTGAGGTTGTTGGAACAATGGGACAATTACCAGTAGGTTCGATAGATCTTATTCAAGATGAAGATGAAGCAAAAAAATACGAATTTAAAGAAAAAAAAAAATTAGCTTTTGTTACTCAAACAACTTTATCAGTAGATGACACAAAAAGTATAATTAGTATTTTAAAAGATAGATTTCCAGGAATTAGAGAACCGCATAAAGAGGATATATGTTACGCAACGACAAATAGACAGATGGCTGTAAAAAATATTGCAAAAAACTGTGATATGTTTTTTGTAATTGGAAGTAGAAATTCCTCAAATTCAGTGAGGCTAGTTGAGGTCGCAAAAAAATCAGGTTGTAATAATGCTCATCTTATTCACTCCCAAAGTGAAATACCTTATCATTTAATTGAAAAATCTAAAACTATAGGGGTTTCTTCTGGGGCTTCTGCACCAGAAATTCTTGTAGAAAACTTCATAGATAATTTAAAGAAGAAATTTACAGTATCCATAGACGAGGTTGAGATAATTAAAGAAAACGTTGTTTTCAAAGTACCTAAGAAATTAAATTAAATGGCTGTCTATACTAAGATTAATAGGAGTGATTTATCATCTATAAACAGAAAATTTAATTTTGAAAATTTTCAAAGTTTTAAAGGAATAAAACAAGGTATTGAAAACACTAATTATTTACTCAGATCAAAAAATAAAAAGTTTATTCTTACAATTTTTGAAAAAAGAGTTGTGAAAAAAGAGATAC
Organism: uncultured Pelagibacteraceae bacterium; assembly: GCA_902615145.1. Lineage (GTDB taxonomy): Bacteria > Pseudomonadota > Alphaproteobacteria > Pelagibacterales > Pelagibacteraceae > Pelagibacter. The sequence goes on from CACMNK010000002.1 coordinate 114,177, forward strand.
CTTTTTTTATGAAGTTAATGGATCAATTAAGTAATCTAAATATTAATTGCCCCAAACCTCTTAAAAATAATCGAGGAAATTATCTAATCAAGGTTAAAAATAAAATATGTTGTGTTGTAACTTTTCTTGATGGAAAAGACAAAAAAAAACTTAACCTTAAGAATTGTTTTGATATTGGTAAAACAATTGCGCAAATACACTTGTCTACAAAAAAGCTAAAACTATATAGAAAAAACTCAATGGGTATTAAAAATCTTAATCCTCTATTAAATAGTGTTAAATTTAAGTCTCAAAAATTTAGTAACTTAGAAAAGTTTTTGAAAAATAATTTTAAAGATATAAAAGATAAATGGCCAAAAAAATTACCTCAAGGTATTATTCATGGAGATCTATTTATAGATAATATTTTTTTTAAAGGTAATAAACTTTCTGGCATAATTGATTTTTATTTTGCGGCTAATGATTATTTTATGTATGAGATTGCTATCTGCATAAATGCTTTATGTTTTGATAAAGATAAAACAAAATTTATAATTAATAAAAGAAAGATCAAGAATTTAATAAAAGGTTACGAAAGTGTAAAAAAAATTACTAAAAAAGAAAAGAAATCAATAAATATTCTATGCCGTGGTGCAGCAATGAGATATTTTTTAACCAGACTTTATGACTATACAAATACTCCTAAAACAGCATTAATTAAGATCAAAGATCCTAGAGAATATTATCAAAAATTAGTAATACATAATAATTTAAAAACTTATAAGGATTACTTAAGTTAATGATTAAGATATATACAGACGGTTCTTGTATAGAAAACCCAGGTAAAGGTGGTTGGGCGGCAATAATATTAGATGATGGAAAAAAAACCGAAATAAAAGGAAATAAAAAAAATACTACGAATAATCAGATGGAATTATTAGCACCTATACAAGCTCTTAAAAAAATTCCAAAAGGTAGCAAAGTTCAAATTTTTACTGACTCCAAGTACGTGAAATCTGGAATAACAGAATGGGTTCACAATTGGAAAAAAAACGGATGGAAAACAGCAAACAAACAAGATGTAAAAAATAAAGAACTTTGGTTAGAATTAGATCTTTTAAATAATGAATTTGAAATAAGTTGGAATTGGGTAAAAGCACATTCTACTGATGAGTTAAATAATGAGGTAGATTTTCTTGCAAGATCAGCAGCAAACAATTAAAGCACACGCTTGGAAAACGCATAATTTATAGTAAATTATTTAATAAATTTTCCGCGGAAGTTAAACCACACTCTTTAGTCTCTTTTTCTTCGTGAATATTAATAACTGTGAAATTTTCAATCACCATTAAATAACGATTTGATCTAATTCCCATTCCTTTTGCATTACGATCAACTTCTGCTCCAATTGCTTTAGTAAATAATAAATATGGGTCAGATAGCATTTTTATTTTATCTCCGGTATTATTAATCTCTCCCCAGCCATTCATTACATAAGGATCATTGACCGATAGACAAAATATTTGTTTTATTCCTTTTGATTTGATTATGTCTGCTTTTGCCACAAATCCTGGAAGATGAAGTTTGGAGCAAGTTGATGTAAATGCCCCAGGTAAACCAAACAAAACAACTTTACCGTTACCAATAATTTCTCTTAATTTGTTTTTTTGTGGTTCTCCATCAATAAGTTGAAAAACTTCTGTGTCTGGTAGTTGGTCTTTTATTTTAAGTTTCATATTGAATTAATTATATATTCTTTTACTTTTTCAATATCATTTGACAGAATTTCAAATTTTTCTTCTCTTTCATTAATATATTTAAGACTTTCTGGTAAGTTTTCAGTTTTTGAAATTGCATCCTCTATTGCTTTTGGAAATTTACAAGGGTGCGCAGTTGATAATACAACACAATTTTTTTCTAATCCTAATTTTTTCACAGCACCAATACCCACTGCAGTATGCGGATCAACTAACATCTGATTTTCATCATTAATGATCTTTATCATTTTAATAGTTTCATTTTCATCAAGCATTTCAGATATAAAATTCTTTTTAATTTTATCTAGATCATTTTTATCAATTTTATAAGTATTATCTTTTATTTCAGCCATTACATCTTTTGTAACATCTGAGTTACAACCTTTTACATCGTATAAAAGTCTTTCGAAATTACTTGCTATCTGTATGTCCATACTTGGTGTATTTGTTTCCTCAACTTTCTTTTGACTATAATCACCACCTGATATTGCTCTATGAAGAATGTCGTTTTTATTTGTAGCTACGATTAGTTTATCAATAGGAAGACCAAGTTTTTTTGCTAGGTAACCAGCGTAAATATCTCCAAAGTTTCCTGTTGGAACAGAAAAGGATAAAGGTTGACCGCTTCCAATTTTAAAGTAAGCGTAAAAATAATATACCGATTGAGCAATTATTCTTGCCCAATTAATTGAATTAACACCCGACATATTAATTGCTTTAGAAAATTTTTCATCATTAAACATTGCTTTTACTAAATTTTGGCAATCATCAAAATTACCTTCTATCGCAATATTAAATACATTACTCTCTTCATGTATTGTCATTAGTCTTCTTTGTACTGGTGAAATTTTATTATTGGGGTGTAACACAAAAACATTTAAATTATTTTTTCCCTTTAAAGCATCTATAGCAGCTGCACCTGTATCACCTGAAGTTGCTACTATTATATTAATATTTTTTTGATCACGACCTAAATGGAATTGATAAAAATTACCTATTAGTTGCATTGCGATGTCTTTAAAAGCAAGTGTGGGGCCATGAAATAATTCTAATACTTTTAAATCTCCTAGATCTGAGATTTCTACAACATTGTCAGATCTAAAGTTTGAATATGATTTTGAAATCATAAAGAATAGGTCATCTTTAGACATGAAATCTCCTATGAATGGATAAATTATTTCAGTGGCTAAATCATTGTAACTAAGGTTTTTTAGATTATCTAATTCCTCTTCATTAAATGATTTAATTGATTTAGGTACAAATAGCCCCCCATCATCTGCCAAACCTTTGAGAAAAACATCTTTAAAAGTGAAGTTTTTTTGATTGTTTCTTGTGCTTATATAATTCATTAATAATTCTTTTTTCTAAAATATAGATATAGCAAAAGAATTGAAATCGCTAATG
>CACMNK010000003.1 GCA_902615145.1 uncultured Pelagibacteraceae bacterium
TGGCGGAAGATGAAAATATAAAGATATCAACATATAATATAATTTATGAGGTATTGGATTTTGTCAAAAAAAGTATGTCAGGACTATTGGCTCCAGAAGTTCAAGAAAGTATAACGGGCACAGCTCAAATTTTAGAAATATTTAAAGTATCTGGCGCAGGCAAAGTTGCAGGTTCTAAAGTAACTGAGGGTGAAATCCTTGCTAACTCTAGTGTAAGGATTATTAGAGATGGTACGATTATCTATACTGGTAAAATAGCAACTTTATTTAGAGAAAAAAATCAAGTAAAACAGGTAGATATTGGTCAGGAGTGTGGTATCGCTCTCAAGGACTACATGGATTTTCAAAAAAATGATACAATTGAAGCTTTTAATGTTACATCTACAGAAAGGTCAATATAATGGCTGATAGAATAGGAAAACAGTTTACTCAAAGACAATTAAGAGTTGGTGAAATGATCAAACAATCTTTGAGTATGATTTTTATAAGGAATGAGGCAAAAATTCCAAATTTAGAAACAAATAATATAACAGTGACAGAAGTTAGAATGAGTCAAGATTTGAAAATAGCTAAAGCGTATGTATTACCATTAGGTGGTAAAGATGCTGATAAAACGATCGAAAAATTAAAAGAATATTCTTTTTTAATAAGAAAAATTTTGTCTCAAAAAATTATCGCAAAGTTTTTACCAAAAATTCTTTTTCGTAAGGATGAATCTTTTGAATATGCAGAAAAAATTGAAAATTTAATTAAACAAACAAATAAGTAGGAAAGCAAATATGAGTAAAAAATCAGCAGAAATGGCTATTCATGATAAGGATACAGGATCGTCCGAGATTCAAATAGCTTTATTGACAGAAAAAATTGAGAATTTATCTAAACATATAAAACAGTTTAAAAAAGATAAACATTCTTCAGTTGGCTTACTGAAAGCAGTTAATAAGAGAAAAAAATTGTTGGATTACCTTAAAAGAAATAAGGTTGATTCTTACAAAAATGTACTGTCGAAATTGAAATTGAGAAAGTAAAAATCAAAATAGATAGAACGGAATGAAACGAAACGAACGAAACGAAATGGAAATGAAATGTTTAAAGTTTATAAGAAGGAAATTGAAGTAGCAGGAAAGAAGATAAGTTTAGAAACAGGAAAAGTAGCAAGACAAGCAGACGGTGCAATAATCGCAACATGTGGAGAAACAGTTGTTTTAGCAACAGTGGTGGGAGCAAAAAGAGTAAATCCTGATGTTGATTATTTTCCACTATCCGTAAATTATCAGGAAAAATACTATGCTGCAGGAAAAATTCCAGGTGGGTATTTTAAAAGAGAGGCAAGACCAACTGAGAGTGAAACATTAATCTCTAGATTAATTGATAGACCAATCAGACCGTTATTTCCTGATGAATTTAAAAATGAAGTTCAGTTGTTACCAACTGTAATTTCTTATGATAAAGAAAATGAAGCAGATATTTTATCAATTACAGCATCATCAGCAGCTTTAGCTATATCAGGAATGCCATTCATGGGTCCTGTTGGAGCTTCTAGGGTTGGTTTTATTGATGGAAAATATGTTTTGAATCCATCAAAAGCTGAGCTTGAAAAATCAAAATTAGATTTAGTTGTAGCGGGTACTAAAGATGCAGTGCTTATGGTTGAGTCTGAAGCGAACGGATTAAAAGAGGATGAGATGTTAAATGCAGTTAAATTTGGTCATGAAGGTTTTGTTCCTGTGATTGAAATGATTGAGGAACTTGCAAAAGAATGTAGAAAACCTGAATGGATCGTTGAAAAGAAAGACCTATCAGAAGTTAAGAAAAAACTTGAGGGATCTTTCACAGAAGATCTTAAAAAAGCTTTTGCGACAAGAGATAAACAAGATAGATCAAATCAAATTTCAGAAATTACTGACAAAGCTAAAAAACTTTATGAGGAAGATGAAAATTACACAGATCTTGATGTTAATTCTGAACTTAAAAAAATTGAAAAATCAATAGTTCGAACAGACATTTTAAAAAATAAAAACAGAATTGATGGTAGAGGATTATCTGATGTAAGGCCTATATCTTGTGAAGTTGGTGTTCTACCACGAACCCATGGTTCTGCATTATTTACTCGAGGTGAAACACAGGCAATTGTGACAGCTACTTTAGGTACATCGGATGATGAGCAAAGAATTGAAAGTTTAGATGGATTACAAAGAGAAAGATTCATGCTTCACTATAATTTTCCACCTTTTTCAGTTGGAGAAACAGGAAGAATTGGAACTGGTAGAAGAGAAATAGGACATGGTAAATTAGCGTGGAGAGCAATCCATTCTTCATTGCCATCAAAAGAAGCATTCCCTTATACTTTTAGAGTAGTTTCGGAGATTACTGAATCTAATGGTTCATCTTCAATGGCCACAGTTTGTGGAACATCATTAGCACTAATGGATGCGGGTGTGCCTATCAAAGAACCAGTTGCAGGTATAGCAATGGGTTTGATCAAAGAAGGTGATGATTTTAGTGTATTATCAGATATCCTAGGTGATGAAGATCATTTAGGTGATATGGACTTTAAAGTTGCTGGAACTAAAGATGGAATTACTTCTCTTCAAATGGATATCAAAATTACAGGTATTACATTTGAAATCATGGAGCAGGCATTAAGTCAGGCTAAAGATGGAAGAATTCATATCTTAGGAGAGATGAATAAAGCATTATCAGCCTCAAGAGCTGATGTTGGAAAACACACACCAAAAATGGAAAAGATTAATGTTGATAAAAAAGACATTGCGGCTGTAATTGGAAAAGGTGGTGCTACGATCAGAGAGATAGTTGAAAAATCAGGTGCAAAAGTTGATGTAAATGATGAAGGTGTAGTTACAGTTGCTGCTCCTGATGAAGAATCTAGAAACATTGCAATGCAAATGATCAAAGATATCACTGCAAAAGCTGAGTTAAATAAAATTTACTCAGGTAAAGTTATGAAGATTATGGAGTTTGGTGCATTTGTTAATTTCCTAGGAAAACAAGATGGACTTGTTCATATTTCTGAACTAGCAGACAAAAGAGTTGCTAAAGTAACTGATGTTGTCAAAGAAGGCGATGAGGTAAAAGTAAAAGTGATTGGATTTGATAGAGGAAAGGTAAAACTTTCGATCAAACAAGCTTTAGTTTAATAAGTAAAATCTAATAATAAGTAGAATAATTAAAATTATTTTATGAGAGTTACTGTTCTAAGTTTGATAATTTTATTATTTTTCTTTAACAGTAATAAAGCTTATTCAGGCACACTTACAATGCCTACAACTTTAACGACTGATACAACTGATTTTGTTTTATTATCAAGTTCAGGAACAACACCTAGTATTAGTGGTTACACAGGAACTCTTCTCGTTTCAGCAGTAGCATCGGATGGAAATATAAAGGTAACATCTGTTAATAATTTAATGCAGGCGGCAGGATATTGTACTTATACAAGTGACAGTTCAAGTGCACCTATTGCTTGTACAGGTAATTCTCTTACAGAAATAGGTTTTAGAGGTACCCAAGATGATATTAATAATGCACTTGCAACATTGTCATTTAAAGGCGATGGTGTTGCTGGATCTCCTACTATTACTGTTGCTGTAACTCCAGCTGGTACAAATTATTTTTCAGGCAATGGTCATTATTATCAACTTGTAACTGGAACGATTAATTGGGAAGATGCAAAAACTGCTGCAGAAGCCTCAACTTACCTAGGTCTAACAGGTTATCTTGTAACAATTACAAGTGCAGCTGAAAATAATTTTATTAAAAATAAAATTAGTACCGCTACTTGGATTGGTGCATCTGATGATGCAACACATACATCTAATACCCATCCAGCAATAACTAGTGGTGGTGCAGGATCTGATCCCACAAAGGGACTAGCTGGTGAGGGTACTTGGGAGTGGGTTTCAGGACCTGATAATGGAAAAACTTTTCACTGCCAGGAAAAAATTGAACCCAAAGCTGATCCTGCTCATCCAGATTGCACGGTAGCATCAGGATATGAATATGTGAATTGGAAAAGTGGTGAACCTAACGACCATAATAGTGATCATGATGGAGAAGAAAATTGTGCTCATATGTATGGTTCTCCAGCTGCCGTAAAAGGTCAGTGGAATGATTTACATTGTACAGAAGATACAACTACAGGATATGTAATTGAATATGGCGGAACAGCTGGTGAAAGTGCAACAGTAAGTGGTCAAACAACATTAACAATTAATTCAACAGAGGCTAGCGGCAGTACTTACACTGCGTTCAATGATAAACAAGTAAGTGGAATGGTAAACGCACAAACAGAGCATGCTAAGAGATTTATGTTTAATACTACCAATCAAGTCATGCGTAGAATGGAACAGTTTAGAAGAGTTGGAATTAATAAATCAACTCGAATTAAAGATATGAAATTGACTCTTTCTAATCAAAATAATTACAAAGAACAAATACCTCCAGAATTCTTTGATCATTACATTGATGAATATAAGAATTTATCTGCAAAAAATATTGATGATTTAATTAGTGAACTACCATTAACAAAATATTTAAAAGAAAATTATAATATGACGCCAAAAGATTGGGCGTTTTGGACAGCTGGATCAATTAATAAAGGTAGACTTAATCTTACCTCAGGCGGTGATTTAGGAATAATTAATAGAACTGAAAGTTTTTTAGTAGGTGCAGACGTTAACTATGATAAAGGTTCTTTATTTGGACTTGTTTTAAAGCATGAAGATGATCGATCTAATATAGGCACCAAGAATAGTACTAAGTTTTTAGCAAGATCTGATAATTTTTCATTATACAATACCTGGCAAGGATCTGAAAAAAATTATATTGATTCTTTCTTGGGATTTGGAAAAACTACTTACGCTACAACACGTGTTGTCGATACCTCAAATCCTTCTAACGTTGTTAAAGGTAAATTTAGTGCAAATCAAGTTTTTGGTTCTGTTAAATATAATTTTAAGAATGTCCATAAAAATTATAAATTTCACAATTATTCCAAATTTGATTTTGGTTTTGTAAATTTTGATGGATATTCTGAGACAGGTAGCAGTAGTTCAAAGCTAAAATTTAATAAAAGAGAACTTGAAACATCATCAATTTCTTTAGGATCTGCTGTTGAGAAAGAAATTTACCTTACCGACTCATTATTTATACCTTATTTTAAGTTAGATTTTAATAAAGACCTTACAGATGGATCAGATATACGAGCCAACTATGTTGGAAATACAACCATATATAACACTACTATTGATAAAAACTTTAGCTCAATGATTATCTTGGAAACTGGATTTGATTGGTTTTTAGATAATGGCTGGAATATTAAATCTGTATTTAGTAGAATTGATAAAGATGGTGTTGGACACGAAAACTTAATAGAGTTAAGAGCTGTTAAATCAAGACAAAACTTATATTAAAATTAAGTTATATTTTTTGGATCAGGCATTCCTACTTTATTGTAGCCAGCATCAACATAGTGAATTTCACCAGTAACACCATTTGCAAGATCGCTTAAAAGATATAATGCTGAATTCCCAACATCATAAATATCAACATTTCTTTTTAGGAATGAATGGTCTTCATTCCATTTATATAAAAATTTCGCATCTCCAATAGCAGAAGCTGCTAAGGTTTTGATGGGTCCAGCACTTATCGCATTAACTCTCAGGCCTTTGGCACCCAAATCTCTAGCTAAGTATTTTACACTAGCCTCAAGAGCTGATTTACACACACCCATCACGTTATAATTCGGAATAGCTTTAGTAGACTCGTAAGTTAAAGTTAGTAAACTTCCACCTTGTTTCATCACTTTTGATGCTTCTTTTGCAACTTCTGTAAATGAAAAACACGAGATTAACATGCTTCTTAAAAAGTTTTCCCTAGTTGTATTTAAATATTCACCTGATAATTCTGACTTATCTGAAAATGCAACCGCATGAACTACAAAATCAATTTCTCCCCATTGAGATTTAATATCCTCAAATAATTTTACTACCTCTTCTTTTTTTTCAACATCACAGCTAAAAGTTGCTTTTGAATTTAATTTGTCTGCTAAAGGAACTACTCTTTTTTTAAGAGCATCACCTAAATATGTAAATGCTAATTCAGCGCCAGCCTCTGAAAGTTTTTGAGAGATACCCCAAGCAATAGATCTTTCATTAGCAACTCCCATGATTAATCCTTTTTTACCTTTCATCAAGCTCATGATTAAACCTTTTCAAAAATAAGTGCCGCATTGGTTCCACCAAAACCAAAACTGTTAGACATTACTGCATTCAAAGAAACATTTTTCTCTGATTTTGCAACAATTGGAAACTTCTTAGCTTCTTCGTCCATTTCATTGATATTAGCTGAACCAGCAATAAAATTATTTTTCATCATAATTAAACAATATATTGCTTCGTGCACTGACGCAGCTCCCAAAGGGTGACCTGATAAAGATTTTGTCGAGCTAATTTTTGGAATTTGTTCACCAAAAGTCTCTTTTACAGCATTTAATTCTGTTATGTCTCCAACAGGAGTAGATGTTCCATGGGTATTAATATAATCAATTTTATTTTTTGCTGTTGCCATCGCCATTTTCATACACCTTACAGCCCCTTCACCAGATGGAGCCACCATATCATAACCATCAGAGGTTGCCCCATATCCAGTAAGTTCAGCATATATTTTGGCACCTCTTGCCTTAGCATGCTCATATTCCTCGAGCACTAATACTCCGCCACCACCAGCAATAACAAAACCATCTCTTGTTTTATCATAGGCTCTTGAGGCAGTTTCGGGCGTATCATTATATTTTGAGGACAAAGCAGTCATTGCATCAAACATAGCTGTCATGGCCCAATGAATTTCTTCGCTTCCACCAGCGAAAACAATATCTTGCTTGCCCATTTGAATTAACTCCATTGAGTTTCCTATACAATGCCCACTAGTTGCACATGCTGAACTCATTGTATAATTAGTACCTTTTATCTTAAAAGGTACAGCCAAAGTTGCTGAAGCAGTGCTTGCCATTGTTCTTGGAACAATAAACGGTCCCATTAATTTTGGAGTTTTAGCTCTAGTTTTATCTGCAGCTAAAATTACATTTTCAATTGATGGGCCACCTGAGCCCATTACTATTCCAGTTTTAAAGTTACTTACCTCTTTCTCCTCAAGTCCGGAGTCCGCAATAGCTTCTTTCATCGCAATATAATTATATGCTGAACCAGATCCCATAAACCTTATTGTTTTTCTATCAATAAAATCTTCAAGTTTTATATTTGGTTTACCGTGAATATGACTTTTAAGATTATGTTCTTTATACTCTGGACTAAAAGATATACCAGACTTTGAGTTTAAAAGAGAATGATATACCTCATCTTGGTTGTTTCCAAGACATGAAACAACTCCTAAACCTGTAATTACTACTCTTTTCATTATTTAAATAATCCTACTTTTAAATTGTCTGCTGAATAAATTTTTTTATCATCGGCTAAAACTATACCATTAGCAAGACCTACAGTGGTGCCCCCAGGAGACATGATTTTTTTCATATCAATTTCATATTTTACCAATTTTATATTCTGTAAAACTTCTCCCGTAAATTTAACAGTTCCCACACCCAAAGCTCTACCTTTTCCAGGATTCCCAATCCAACCCAAGAAAAAACCTACTAACTGCCACATAGCATCAAGACCAAGACAGCCAGGCATAACAGGATCCTCTTTAAAGTGACAATCAAAAAACCAAAGATTTTTTTTAATATCTAATTCAGCTTTTAAAGAACCTTTTTTAAATGCTCCTTTGTCATCATTAATTTCTGTAATTCTATCAAACATCAGCATTGGTGGAAGTGGTAATTTAGCATTTCCTGGACCAAATAATTTTCCTTCTCCACAATTTATAAGTTCATCATACGAGTATGAGTTTTTTTTCATAAAATTGAGTATCCTTATTTACTTGATTTTACCATTATATAATATAAATTAAATTTTAATTTAGAATAATTTTAAATAACAATACGGTTAAACAGTGAAATATATCGATAAATTAAGAAATTCTGGATTACGACCAACTAAACAAAGACTTCAAATATGTGAGGTTTTATTTGATACAGAAAAGACATTTCATTTCACGATTAATGAGCTAGATCAGAAAATCAAGAAGCAAAAAAATAACAAAATTTCATTAGCAACGATTTATAATACTGTTCATGCTTTCGAAAAAAAAGGATACCTTAAACAGATTCCGATTAATTCAAACCAAACTTATTTTGATACAAATATTACCGATCATCATCATTTTTATGATTTAAAAGATGAAAAGTTGATTGATTTAGAAAATTCTGATGTAGGCCCAATAAACATCTTGAAAAAAATAAACGGCAAAAAGATTAAATCTGTTGAAGTTCTTGTTAAGCTAGAAGACTAATTATTTGTTTTTACATTAGCGTCATTTTAAACCAATTGACAGCTTTTTAGAATCATTATAAACTACAATTAATAACGAAATAATCTAGAGGAAAATAATGAGTACTGAAAATTTTAAAGATAAATCTTTTAAAGCAAATCAAATGAGCAAATGTCCTTTTACGGGTGCAGGAACACCTGCAAAATTTTCTGCAGGACGGGGACAAACGGTGAGAGATTTTTGGCCTAATAGCCTAAATCTTAAAATTCTTAGTCAGCACTCAAATTTATCTAACCCTATGGATAAAAAATTTAGTTACGCTAAAGAGTTTAAAAAACTTAATTATAAAGCACTGAAAAAAGATTTAAAAAAATTAATGACTGACTCACAAGAGTGGTGGCCAGCTGATTACGGTCATTATGGACCACTTTTTATTAGGCTTGCTTGGCACGCTGCAGGAACTTACAGAACTGGTGATGGTAGAGGTGGAGCTGGAACAGGTAATCAAAGATTTGCTCCTCTTAATTCTTGGCCAGATAATGTGAATTTGGATAAAGCTAGATTGCTTTTATGGCCGATCAAAAAGAAATACGGAAGAAAAATTTCATGGGCTGATTTATTTATACTTGTTGGTAATGTTGCATTAGACTCAATGGGTTTCAAAACTTTTGGTTTTGGAGCTGGTAGAACAGACATTTGGGAGCCAGAAGATGATATCTATTGGGGCTCGGAAAAAGAAATGTTAGGTGTTGAGAGATATAGTGGAAAAAGAGATTTAGAACAACCATTGGGTGCTTCACATATGGGTTTAATTTATGTTAACCCCCAAGGTCCTGATGCTAATCCAGATCCAAAACTTGCAGCACATGATATTAGAGAGACATTTGGCAGAATGGCTATGAATGATTATGAGACTGCCGCATTAGTTGCTGGAGGACATACGTTTGGAAAATCGCATGGTGCAGCATCTGAGTCATTTAAGGGTCCTGATCCTGAGGCTTCAAAACTTCAAGACCAGTCCACCGGATGGAATAGTGGTTACAAATCTGGAAAAGGTGTTGATACAATAAGCAGTGGTATAGAGGGCGCCTGGACTCAAAATCCCATTAGATGGGACATGGGCTATTTAGATTGTTTATATGGGCATGAATGGGAGCTTACAAAAAGCCCTGCTGGTGCTCACCAATGGACGCCTAAGAAAAATGGTCAAGAAATTAAAATGGTTCCTGATGCACATAAGAAAGGTGTGCTACACCCACCAATGATGCAAACAACTGATATCTCAATGAAAGTTGATCCAAGTTATGGCCCTATCACAAAACATTTTCATCAAAATCCAAAAGAGTTTCATGATGCTTTTGCAAGAGCTTGGTTTAAATTAACTCACAGAGATATGGGTCCTAGAGTTTGTTATCTTGGTAGTGAAGTTCCAAAAGAACAGTTAATTTGGCAAGACCCAATAGATAAACCAAAATATAAACTCAAGTCAAAAGATATTAAAGATTTGAAAAATAAAATTTCTAAATCAAAAATATCAATTTCAGATTTAGTATCAACTGCTTGGGCGTCAGCGTCAACTTTTAGAGGATCAGACAAGAGAGGTGGTGCTAATGGTGCAAGGATAATGTTAGAGCCCCAAAAAAATTGGAAAGTTAACAATCCTAAGAAGTTATCAAATGTGATTAAAGCCTTGAGTAAAATCAAAAGTAAATTTGACAATAATAAAAAAAATGTTTCAATGGCTGACTTAATTGTACTAGCAGGTGGTGTTGGAGTCGAAATGGCCGCAAAAAAAGCTGGTTATAAAGTTAAAGTTCCATTTTCAGCAGGAAGAGGAGATGCGAGACAAGACCAAACTGATATTAATTCATTTGGCCTTCTAGAACCACAAGCAGATGGCTTTAGGAATTACTTGAATGGCGGAGCTTCAAATGTTTCTGCAGAAGAAAAATTAGTAGATAAGGCTCAGTTGATGGGTTTAACAGCGCCTGAAATGACAGCTCTAATAGGTGGAATGAGAGTTTTAGATACTAATTATGACAATTCAGAACATGGTGTTTTTACAAAAAGACCTGGTAGTCTTACAAATGATTATTTCATAAACTTATTAGATATGAATACCACTTGGAAAGAAGAAGATAAATCAGAGCAGACTTTTGTCGGGAAAGACAGAAAGACACAAGAAATTAAATGGAAAGCGACGAGAGTTGATTTAATTTTCGGTTCAAATTCTCAATTAAGAGCCCTAGCAGAGGTTTATGCATGTGAAGATTCAGGGGATAAATTTATTAATGATTTTATCGCAGCGTGGGTTAAAGTAATGAATTCGGACAGATTTGACTTGAAATTAAATTAACAAAAACTAATGATAATTTTATGCCATCAGTAACTTTCGATGATTTTTATGAGGTCCCAGACCTTAATTTTGATATCACAAGATTAAGAGAAGATTTAGATAAAATTTTAAAAGCTAAAAAATTTAATTCTCCTGGAGTAACACACTTTGGTGCAATATCATTAAACCAAATTCCAAATGACAAAAGCTCTATTGAAGGAAATAATATACGAGGAAAATATTGGACTATAGCAGATGAAACTGGAAAAGAAGTTTCTAGAGATGTTGATATAGATGAGTCTAAATATACTCAATTAATCCCTGAATTTGAGAATACTTATTTTAAAGAAGTTTATAACACTTTAAGTAAAAGATTTAAACTGGGTAGAGTAAGACTTTTGTTAAAAGAGCCAAGGTCCACACTCAGCTGGCATAAAGACCCAGAGTGTAGGCTGCACGTACCAATTATTACTAACAAGGGCTGTTCGATGGTAATCGAGAATGTTGCAAAACACCTCCCTGCTGATGGAAAAGTTTGGATAACAAATAACACAAAATATCACAATTTCTTCAATGGTGGGGAACAAGCAAGAATACATCTAGTAGCTTGCGTGCTAGAAAGCCCTTTTAAGGAAAAAAATGGAAATAACTAGCGGGATATTTAAGGCAGCAGGTAATATCTATCAAAATAACAAAGGTTCTATTCTTAGGACAATAATCTATACAATCGGACACTTTGCAATAGCTATAACTGTTCTAATGTTAGTTGCTGACGTTTCTTTCATGATTGCATTGACTGACGCGATTGTTGAACCAATAGCCAACTCCGTTTGGTATTTTATTTTGGACAAATGGTGGGCCAGTAGGTCGAAAAACTAAAAAAAATTTAAATTAAATCATAATTCTTTTTTTCGAGATAAATCTTGATAATAATTATCATTATCAAAAAAAATGCGCTAATGATAATTATTTTCACAGATTTTTCTTGAAAGCATTTTTCATAATATTATTTTAACTACATGCAAATTGAAAACTATAATTGTAAAAAATGCGGGCTTACGATTTCTTCAACTTGTTCTAAATGTGATAAAGTAGTTGATGTTGAAGTTCTAGATGATGGTTGTATTGTGCAGAAAACAAAATGTGGAGATTGTGCAAATACACCAGTAATCAAAGACGTTTGCGCGCAACAAAAGTAACTGAATATTTAAAAGTTATTTAATTTTTCCCCAAATATTGGTGTTTTTAATCCATCCCTTAAACTTGGATGTTTTAATTTGACACCAATTTTCATTACATCTTTTAACAATTAATATTCTACCTTTTTTAATTTTTGCCAGCGGTTTTGAAAAATTAGATGGTCTTTGAAATAAAATTTTATCCTTAAGTGGTATAATTGAATTTACCTGTTTTAGTTGTGAAACATGTATCCAGCCACTATTATTTTTTACATCAATAATCCTTCGAAAGTTTTCATTTTTATCAATTTGTTTTATTGGGAGATTTATTTTCATATATACATATTTTATGGGAGATTCTAAGCTAGGTCCATATCTGACATTAACCTTATCTTTTTTCAAAGACAGAAAAACTTCATTTGCAAAACAATTGGATAAATAAAAAAAAATTAAAATAAGTGATAGTATTATTTTTTGAAACATTATTTAGATACTTTTAATTTTTTTAATTTAACTTTTCTAAAACTTAGATTTAGTAAATCAAGTATAAGGATATATCCATTTAAATTTTTTCCGATGTTTAAAATTTTTTTTAATATCTCATTAGCCTGAATTGTACCAATGATACCAGCAACTGTTCCTAAAACACCTTCATATTCACAGTTTAAAATATCATCTGAGATTTCTTTTTCTTGGAAAAAAGATCTTATGCATGGTGTGTTTTTATTTTTAAAATTAAAAGTAAAAATATGTCCATCAAATTTACTTATAGCTCCTACCACTAAAAATTTTTTTGTTTTTTTACAATAATCATTTACCAAGAATTTAGTTTTGAAGTTATCTGATCCATCTATAATATAATCATATTTACTAGTAATATTTTTGATATTAATCTCATTAAGTTTAACTTTGTAACAATTAACTTTTGTGCTTGAATTAATTTTACGCAATTTTTTTTTTGCCGCTATAACTTTTGATTTTTTGATATCTTTTACATCATAAAGGCTTTGTCGATGAATATTAGTTATATCTACATTGTCGAAATCAATTATACCAAGACTACCTACACCTGCTCTAGTAAGAAATTCTGCTACAGAACAACCTAAACCACCCATTCCAATGATAAGAACTTTAGATTGAATTATTTTTTTTTGACCTAAAGCACCAATATTCTTTAAGATTATTTGTCTTGAGAATCTCGCAACCTGGCTTTTATTCAAATTTTGACTCATTTACCTGTTGAGCCAAATCCACCCTCTCCTCTTAAAGTTTTGGGTAATTCATTTGCTTCCTCTAATTCTATCTTTGCAATAGGGGTTAAAACCATTTGTGCGACTCTATCATTATTATTAACAACAAAATCGTGTTTACTATGATTAAATATTATAATTTTTAATTCACCTCTGTAGTCACTGTCAATAGTTCCAGGGGTATTTAAAACACTAATGTTATTTTTAGCTGCTAAGCCAGAACGTGGCCTTATTTGTATCTCATAATCTTCAGAGAAAGCGACAGATAATCCTGTTGGAATTAAAGCTGAGGTTTGTGGTTTGATTACTACTTTTTCCTTCACGAAGGCCATTAGGTCCATGCCCGAAGCTCCTTTGGTCTTATAAGATGGAATGGCAACTTTAGGATCAAGTTTTTTAATTAGTACTCTGACCATTAATTCATCTGAGTAACAATTCTATCAACAATCTCTTCGGAGATTTCAGATTTTTTTTTGTATGAAAGTGTCTCTTTTTTCTTTTTAAAATCATTATAATGAATTGTAACCTCATTAAAATCACTATCAAAACCAATATTTTTTTTAGACACATCATTTGCAACAATCCAATCACAGTTTTTGTTTTTAAGTTTTTTTATGGCATTTAAGTCTAAATTATTTGTTTCGGCCGCAAAACCAATAACTAGTTTTGGTCTCATTGAATTATGATTTGAAATATAATTTAAGATATCAATATTTTTTTCTAACTTGATATTTAGGTTTTCCTTCTTTTTTATTTTGTCTTTACTTTTTATATTGATCTTAAAATCAGAAACCGCGGCAGAAAATACCGCAATATCTGTTGGTAAATTCTGTTGAGCAGCTTTAAACATTTCATCTGCCGTTTCAACTTTTATAAGTTTGATTTCTTGATCTATATCTAGATTAGTTGGACCTGATATTAAAGTCGTATCGAAACCTCTTTTATGTAAGGATTTTGCAATTTCATAACCTTGTTTACCACTTGATTTATTTGAAATAAATCTTACTGGATCTATGTATTCATTTGTTGGGCCCGCAGTAACTAAAGCTCTAATTTTTTTATTTTTTTCTCCGACTGTGAGAAAATTTCGGATTTCATTAAATATATCAATTGGATCAGACATTTTGCCATCACCATATTCTCCACATGCCATATCGCCAGCAACAGGACCTATAAATTTATAACCATAACTTCTCAAATTTTTCAAATTATCTCTAGTAGATTTGTGTTCCCACATTCTAACATTCATTGCAGGAGCCAAGTAAACTTGTTTATTAGATGCTAGAATAACAGTCGAAGCTAAATCTTCAGCGTTTCCAGTGGCGAGTTTTGAAATAGTATTTGCGGTTACGGGAGCAACAATAATTACATCAGCCCATCTTGATAAAGCAATATGTTCCATTTCTAACTCATTTTCTATACTGAATAGGTCCTCGTAAACTTTCCCCTGTGATAATGAAGCGATTGATAAGGGAGTTACAAATTTTTTAGCACTCTTTGTTAAAATTGTTCTTATAGTAGCTTTATTTTTCCTAAATAATCTGATCAATTCTAAACTTTTATATGCGGCAATTCCTCCACAAATTATAAATAAAATTTTTTTATCAGCTAAATTTCTCATTTTATGAATTAAAATACTAGTAGGCCAAGAATTACAAGCAATAAAAAACCTATTATAGATTGATTTCTGAAAGCTACCATTTCAGATCTTTTATCACTTAATGCATTATAAGAATTTGAGTTTTGAGGAATTTGTCCACTAGCCAAAAAAGTAAGAGCCTGATTAGCTTTATCCATTATTTCTGGAAATTCTGGTAATCTTTTTATTACTTCCGATGTGCTATTAATTGTTTCATTAATTGTAGTCATAGGGTTTTTTGTCTCTTTCAACCAGTTTTCAAGAATAGGTTTAGATGTAGTCCAAATGTTTGTTTCAGGATTCAATTTTCTTGCTACTCCTTCAACTACCACCATTGTTTTTTGTAACATTAATAACTGGGGTTGTGTCTGCATATTAAATTTTTCTGTGACATCAAAAAGTTGTTTTAACAATTTTCCACCGGATATATCTTTAACTGCTTGACCAAAAATAGGCTCACCTATAGATCTTAAAGCTTGAGCTAGATCATTTATGGGGACATCTTTTGGTACTAGACCCGCGATTAAATGAACTTCAGCAACTTTTTTGTAGTCTCTTTGAATAAAACCAAAGAGTATTTCAGCTAAAAATCTTTTACTCATTTTATCGAGCCTGCCCATAATTCCAAAATCAATAGGAACAATATAGCCATCATTATCTATCAAAATATTTCCTTGATGCATATCAGCATGAAAAAAACCATCTCTAACGGCATGTCTAAGAAAATTTTGGATAATATCCTCTGCTAATTTCTTTGTATTTATATCTCTTTTTTTTAACTCACTAGTTTCTCTAATCGAGATACCCTCTACCCAGTCTAGTGTCATTACATTTTCACTAGTATAATTCCAGTAAATTTTTGGAACATTAAAACCAATATCATTTTTTGTGTTTTCTGCATATTCATTTGCAGCAGCAGCCTCAAACCTTAGATCCATTTCAAGATTAGTAATTTCTTTGAGTAAAAAAACTACTTCTACAAGTTTTAATCTTTTTGTTTTTTTTATTAAAGACTCAACTAAGAATGCAAATAACATAATAGCATCAATTTCATCGTTGAAAATTTTTTTAATATCAGGCCGCAAAATTTTTATTGCAACATCTTTTATTATTCCATTGTCGTCTATTTTAGCTTTATGAACTTGAGCTATAGATGCAGCTGCAACAGGTTCGCTTAAATCAATAATTGAGTTATAGGTATCAATTCCTAAATCATCATTAATAATTTTTTTGGCTTGATCTTGGGAAAAAGGAGGCAATCTATCTTGAAGATTTTCAAGTTCCTTTGATAAACCTTCTCCAATAATGTCTGGTCTTGTTGCTAAGAACTGACCTAGTTTTATAAAGGTTGTACCCATTGACTCTAAAGATTTAGATAACCTTTCTCCTTCATTATTGGTTACACTTGTGTTATTTTTTGATGAAAAAGAGAAAGATAAAATTTTAAATAAAACTTTAATAGACAAAGGTGGCTCTTGAAATTTTGAGGTTATATTTAAAATATCTGATTTTGCGATTTTTCTTCCAAGTTTAAATAATGTTATTAATTTTTTAATCATTATATTTTCCAACCACTATGAATTGAAACTATACCACCAGATAAATTTGTATAATTACACTTATCAAATTTACTCTCATGCATTAAGTCTATGAGTTCATCTTGATTAACAAAATTTTCAATACTTTTAATTAAATACTGGTAAGGTTCTTTTTTTCCTACAACTATTTTTCCAATTTCTGGAATTAGCTTAGAATATTTTTCATAAAGATTATTTAAATTAGTGTTTTGAATTTTTGAAAATTCAAGACATAAAAACCGACCACCTGGTTTTAAAACTCTGTATGCTTCTTTCAATGATTTTTTTATATTTTTTGTATTTCTTAATCCAAAACTAATTGTATAAAAATCAAATGTATTACTTGAAACAGGCAAACTTTCAGCTGAGGATATATACCATTTTAGATTTTTACATTTAGGCAATTTTTTTTTAGCAATATTTATCATTCCCTTATTTGGATCAACACAAGTTACCTCGGCATTTTTTCCTACATTTTTTTAAGTAAATTTTAGCTATATCTCCTGTTCCACAAGCTACATCTATTAACTTTTGGTTTGTAGAAGGGTTCATCATATTTAAAAGGTTTTTTTTCCATATTCTATGCACACCTAGTGACATTAAATCGTTCATTAGGTCGTATTGATCGTAAACCTGGTTAAAGACATTTTGTACCAGTCCTTTTTTATTTTGAAGATACTGTTGCATAAAATTTAATTATACAAATAATATAGTAGGAAATGCCAGAATTACCAGAAGTAGAAATTGTAAGACAATCATTGAGTAAAAAAATAATAAGAAAAACTATAAAAAAAGTAATAGTAAGGAATAGAAATTTAAGGGTTAAGGTACCTATAAATTTCAAAAAATTTTTAGAAAACCAAAAAATTTTAAATGTTGATAGATTTTCTAAATATCTAATCCTTTTTTTATCTGGAAGGAATATATTGTTAATTCATCTCGGCATGAGTGGTACAATACACTTTTTGGAACAAAATAAAAAAAATATTTTTACAAATACAAGCTTTTATAATTCTCCAGAATTACCTACCAACCATAATCACATTGAAATTTTTTTTGATAAATTTAAATTAGTATATAACGACCCTAGAAGATTTGGTTTTTTTGAAATTATTAAAGATAAAAAGTCTTTTGAAAAAAGATTTGAAAAACTAGGCCCTGAACCTTTTAATTCAAAGTTTAGCACAAATTATATTTATAATAATTTAAAAAATAAAAAAAAAAATATTAAAAATTTTCTATTAGATCAGAATTTTATATCAGGAATTGGAAATATTTATGCTAGTGAAATTCTTTATCTAAGCAAGATAAATCCTGTTAAAAAGGGAAAATCTGTCAATAAAACAGAGTGTAAAAAAATTTTTAAAAATACAAAGTTGGTGCTACTAAATGCTATAAAAAGAGGAGGGTCATCAATAAGAGACTTTAAAGACCTCTCAGGAAAAAAAGGATCATTTCAAAAAAATTTCAAGGTTTATCAAAGAGAAGGACTAAAATGTAAAAGAATAAATTGTAAAGGTATTATTCAGAAAAAAAATATTTTAAATAGATCAACATTCTTTTGTGCATTCTGCCAAAAATAAAAGAATTATTTGATTGACCGATAGTATTTATCAAGCTATACCCCTGCGCAAATGGCTAATACAAAATCAGCAATCAAAAGAATAAGAAGAATATCAAAACAAACTTCTGTAAACAAAATCAGAAAGAGTAGATATAAAAACGCAATAAAAAAAATGAATGTCCTATTGGAAAAAAAAGATAAATCAGAAGCTTTGAAATTCTTACCTAAGTTGAATTCTGAATTGATGAAGATTGCTAAAACTGGGGTAATCAAAAAACAAAACGCTTCTAGAAATATTTCCAGAATAACGAAAAAAATTTCATCTATTTAATCTATATTAACGGTTGTTAAGAGATACAACCTCAGGATCTACAAAATCTGTAATTAAAAGAAATTGTTATACAATATTTAGATTTAGTAAATAACCTGAACTCTTTTGATTCAATTAAAAATTTTATTAACTAATTTATAAATAAAAAACGATACAAAAAAATTTCAATTAAAAAAATTCACACAATCCTAGATTTTAATTTTTTTAGAATTTTTTTATATTACACAATCCTAGATTTTAATTTTTTTTTTAAACTTGTTTGTATTACACAATCCTAGATTTTATTTTTTTTTAAATTTATAAAATATTTTCTTGCAAAAATTTTTATTATAGCTCTTACTGAACTCTCTTCATGAATATGGAAAATAGCTACAAGAATCCAGAATTAAATAAATCTATTTCAAATAAATTAGATTGGCAATTAATCCAAAACGAGATGAAAAAAAAATTGGGATCGGAAGTTTATGAAAGTTGGTTAAAAAAAATTAATTTTATTGAGGAATTCAATAATTATATACTGATATCGGTGCCAACCAGATTTATTAGAGATTGGATAACATCAAGATATTTGGACCAAATCTTACAAATCGTCAAAATTTTTAAAAAAGATCTAATTAGGATAGAATTTAAAATTGTAGAAAATAGTATTAATTTAGAAAATCAAAAAAATAGTGAAAGTTTATTGAAAAAAAATGAAAATATTTCATTTTTAAAGGACTCTTTTTTACAATACAATCGAGTTGATCATAATAAAAGATTTGAAAATTTTGTAACTGGTAGCAGTAATAAGCTTGCGTATGAGGCTTCATTAAAAGTTACCGAAAATCTGTCCCAATATAATCCTTTGTATATTTATGGAGGTGTAGGGATGGGTAAAACACATCTTTTAAATTCTATAGGTTTTGAATTAAAAAAAAGAAAAAAAGTAATGTTTATTCCAGCAGAACGTTTTATGTATCAATTTATTAAATCAATAAAAGCAAACGATATGGTAAGATTTAAAGAATATTTTCGAAACACTGATATATTATTGATAGATGATATCCAATTTATGAACGGAAAAGAAGCTATGCAGGAGGAATTTTTTCATACCTTTAATGCTTTACTTGATAAAGGGAGTCAAATTATAGTATCTGCAGATAGATCTCCAAATAAATTATCTAGAATTCAAGAAAGAATAAAATCTAGATTCTCTGGAGGATTAGTTGTTGATATACAAAAACCTGATCTAGAATTAAGAAGGAATATAATTGAAAAAAAGATTAACGAATTAAATAAGCTTTATACAGATAAGATTGAAATTTCAAAGGAAATTAAAGATTTTATAAGCCTTGAAATTTCTAACAGTATAAGAGAATTAGTTGGTGCTGTTAACCGTTTAATATCTTTCTCAAGAATTTATAATAAATTACCTAATTTGGCTGAAACTAAGGTAGTCTTAAAAGACTTACTAAATATTAATGAAAATAAAGTTACTATTGATTTAATACAGACTTTGGTGTGCAAATTTTTCAAAATTAGCAAAAATGAGATGTTGTCCTCAAGAAGATCAAGGTATCTGGTAAGACCTAGACAAACCGCTATATATCTCACTAAAATTCTTACACCAAAATCTTTACCGGAAATAGGTCGAGAATTTTCAAATAGAGATCATACAACTATAATTCATTCAGTCAAAACTATAGAAAGATTAAAAGAGAATGATAAGGATATGGCAGAAAATATAAATAATTTAAAGAACCAAATATTATATAATACAAAAGAAAATGAAGTTTAGTGTAAACCAACAGGATTTACAGCAAGCATTAAATTACTGTCAGGGAGTTATAGAAAAAAGAGGAACATTACCAATCTTATCAAATATTCTTTTGAATGCTAATAATTCAAAACTAATTTTAACCGCAACTGATCTAGACATTATTTTTATTCACCAAATTAATAATATCGAAGTGTTTGAGGAGGGCAAAACTACTACAACTTCTTCTATAATGTATGACATAGTAAGAAAAATTTCCTCTGGAAAAAAAATTAATTTAACTTTAAATGACAAGAATAAGTTACATCTTGAGTCAGACAAATCCACTTTCAATCTTAATTGCATAAGTGATTCGGAGTTTCCTGTAACTGATGAAAATTTTAATCAAAATGAATTTTCGATTAAATCTAAAAAATTCTTAAAATTATTAAATAAGTGTAAGTTTTCAGTTTCAAATGATGAAACAAGGCATTATTTAAGTGGCATATACTTACACCAAACCGAGGTTGATGAAAAAAAATATTTGACAGCTGTAGCAACCGATAGCCACAGAATGTCAATTTCAAAAATAAGACTAGAAAAACAAATTGATTTTGAACCTATAATTTTACCAAAAAAGACCATTTTTCAATTATGTGCTATTTTAGATAACTATGATGGTGAAGTAAAAATTTCAAATATGAAGTCAAAAATAAAATTTGAATTAAGTAATAGCATTCTTATTTCAAAACTTATTGATGGAAAATTCCCAAATTATATACAAGTGATACCTAAAAATAATCAAAAAAAATTAGAGATCGATTTAAAATTATTTTTAAATTCAGTAGATAGAGTTGCATCAGTTTCTTTAGACAAAAAGGATGGTGTAAAATTTAGTCTAAAAAAAGATACCTTAAATCTTTCTGTTAACAATACAAACAGTGGAGATGGCAATGAGACTATTGCAACAAAATTTGAGCATGATCTAGAAATTAGTTTCAATTCAAGGTATTTGATTGATGTAGCCTCTCAGTTAGATGGTGATAAAATTGAATTGCACTTTAATGATACCGGTTCACCTGTACTAATTAAAGATCCAAGTGATTTTGATAGTATTTTTATTGTAATGCCAATGAAAGGCTAGCAAATTATGTCTAGTTCATCATAAATTTTTTTTTGGAGGACTCGTAAAAATTCCTCTTTTTGTAATCCAGGACCAATTGGCTTAAGTATTGATATAGTAATTACCTTATTAGTTTTTTTGATACCGTCTTTAGGCCATACATAACCTGAATTAATTGCAACCGGTTGGCAGAGAATATTTAATTTTTCGTAAATTCGTGATGCTCCTTTTTTAAAGGGTGGCCGATCTTCTGGTAATACTCTTGTGGCCTGGGGAAAAATAACTATCGGTCTTTTAGAATTTTGAATTGTTTCTGAAATATCTTCAAAAAAATTAATATTATCTTTCGTAATCTTATCTCGTTTTATTGAAATAGAGCCTATTTTTTTTAAATACCATCCGAAAATAGGAATTCTCATGAGTTCATTTTTCAAAATAAACACTGGTGAATTAAAAATGGTTTGAAAAAAAAAAGTTTCAAACATTGATTGATGTGAAGAAGCGATGAAAAACTTTTCGTTACTTATCATATTATCTTTTCCTTTGATAATTATCTTGGTTGACAGAATGATTTTCAGACAAAATTGAGACCAATAACCCATAAGTTTCCCACCAAACAAAGTAATTTTTTGTGGCAACAAAAGTGAGGGTAAAAAAATTAATGATATAAATACAATTCCTGAAAAAAAAGAAAATGAAAATAAAAAGTTTCTTATCATATTTAGATAACTTTATATTATTTCAATAAGTTTTTGTCTTTTTGAGATCACACTAGCTTTTGATTTTTTAATTAATATTTCTGCTGGTTTGGGTCTTAAATTATAATTTGAACTTAAGGATACCCCATAAGCTCCAACATCACAAATAATTATTAAATCATTCTCCTTCAATTTTTGAAACTTTTTGTATGATCCAAATTTATCAGTGCTCTCACAAATTGGACCAACAAATTCATAAACTTTATTTGTATAGCTATTATTCTTTATAGCTGGTTTAATTTGATGTTTTGCATCATACAAAGCTGGACGCATAAGATCATTCATAGCTGCGTCTAATATTATGAAATTTTTTTTATGTCCTTCTTTATTGTAAATTACTTTTGATATTAAAATACCTGTATTACCAATTATAGATCTACCTGGTTCTAGTATAATTTTAGATTTATTTTTTTTTAAAAAATTTTTTATACTATTGGAATATTTATCTAGATTTAAAGTTTTCTTATCATTATTGTAACTAATTCCCATTCCACCACCTAAATCAATATATTCAAAATTGAACTTGGTTTTTTTTATAATCTTATCAAGTATCTTGAGCATTTTTTCATATGGTTTTGAGTCTAAGATTTGACTTCCTATATGAACACTTAAACACTTCAAATTTAAATTTTTTGATTTTTTTACATATCTGACAAGTGTCAGAAACTCTTTATCGGAAACTCCAAATTTATTTTCTTTTTTACCTGTCGATATCTGGCTTAAAGTCTTTGCGTCAGTGTTTGGATTTAATCTAATTCCTACATTAACTTTAGTTTTGTACTTCCTAGCAATTTTTTCTATTTGCAAAATTTCATTCTTAGACTCTGCATTTATAAGTAAAATTTTTTTTTTAATAGCGTATTCAATTTCAACTTTAGTTTTACCAACTCCTGAAAAAACAATATTTTTTGGTTTTATACCTGCTTTGAGGGCTTTCATTAGTTCACCAATTGAAACAACATCAGCACCCAAACCTTGTTTATTAATTTCGCGTAAGAGATTTGTATTGGGATTTGATTTTACAGAAAAGCATATAATCGGATCAATTTTTTTAAAATTATTTTTCAAATTCCTTATGTTATTCGTTAGTTTATTTAATGAATAACAATAAAGTGGAGTTCCAAATTTCTCCGCTAAATATGATGCTTTAATATCCTCAACAAAAAAATTTTTATTTACATATTTCATGAATATTTTGTAACATAATAAGGTATTTTGGAATTTGGTTCTTTATAGGTAGGATCTCCCCGTTTTCCACAAGACATTACTAGTAGGCAAAGTATCAATAAAAGATAAAATTTTTTCATCATAATTGTTTCTTATATTTTATTATCATTTTTTTAATATTATCAAAAGCAGTTCCTCCATAAGATTTCTTTGAATTTACAGAATTTTTTAAATCGAATACTTTTAAAACATCTTCTGTCAAATTTGGCTCAATTTTTTTTAAATCATATAATGTTAACTCATCTAATTTTTTTTTTCTTTTCTCGGCCATATTTATGATTGCAGCTGTTTTTTGATAAGCTTCTCTAAAAGATTTAGAATGATTTTTAACAATATAGTCAGCTAAATCAGTCGCAGTAATATAACCATTGTTAGCCAACTCTAACATTTTTTTTTTATTTGGACTAAAATTATTTAAAATTTCGTCAAGAATTTTTAAACAGCTTTCTAAAGTATCATTTGTTTTAAAGATTATCTCTTTATCTTCTTGAAGATCTTTATAATAAGATAGTGGTAAACCTTTAAGCACAGTTAACATTGAAAATAAATTGCCGTACATCCCTCCTGTCTTGCCTCTCAAAAATTCTAGCATGTCTGGATTTTTTTTCTGAGGCATTATGGAAGATCCTGTTACAACTTTATCTGATAGATTTATTAAGTTAAAACCTTCAGAGTTCCAAATTATTAATTCCTCAGCTATTCTGGATATATGCATTGCACATACAGAACAACTATATAAAAAGTCTAAGACAAAATCTCTGTCCGATACCGTATCTACTGAATTGTTAGTAGGGTTTTTAAAACCTAATTTTTTGGTCGTAAGTTTTCTATCTATGTTAAAGGAAGTCCCCGTTAATGCGCATACACCAAGAGGGTTTTCATTAAGACTTTCCAAATTATTTAAAAATCTTTTTCTATCCCTTGTAAACATTTCAACATAAGACATTAAGTAATGACCTAAAGATAAAGCTTGAGCGTTTTTAAGGTGAGTGAAACCTGGCATAATAGTTTTAATATTTTTTTCTGCAATCTTAAGATTGGTTTTAATTAATTTTTTTAAATTTAAGTCTATATTTTGAGTTGCTGATTTCATCCATATCTTTAAATCTGTAATAACTTGATCATTTCTAGATCTGGCAGTATGAATGTAGCCTGCATCGTCACCTATCAGTTGTGTGAGTCTTTTTTCTATATTCATATGAATATCCTCAAATTCTTTATTAAATTCAAATTTTTTATTCAGTATTTCTTTTTCAATTTTATTAAGTCCATAAATAATTTTGTTTTTAATTTTAAAAGAGATAATTTTTTGTTTAAAAAGCATTTCTACGTGAGCGATAGATCCGATTATATCTTCTTTGAAAAGTTTTTTATCAATGTTAATTGAGCCCCCATATCTTTTATACAGAGCAGATGTCTTTGCTTTTATTCTGCTATCCCAAATTGCCTTATTGTTTTTATTTTTTACCATGCTAATTATTTATACCTTTTTAATATGAGATTTTTAGTAATATTTATATTTTTAATTTCAAATACATTTGCAAATGAAACTCCGAATATTAAAAACCTTATAATTAATAAAGAATTAAAAGATTATACAAATTTAACCGTTTTAGATGATCAAAATAATCAACTGAATTTAAGTGATTATAAAGGAAACATTTTATTGCTTAATTTTTGGGCAACCTGGTGTGCTCCTTGCAAAGAAGAAATGCCATCGTTAGATTTATTGAAATCAAACAAAGATTTAAATAACCTTAAAATATTTCCTGTAAATGTCGGACAGGATAATGTTAAAAAAGCTGAAAAATTTTTTGATGATATGAATATTAAAAATTTAAATTTATATTTTGACGAAAATATAAATTTAACAAAAAAGTTTGCTTTAAGAGGAATTCCAACTACAATTTTATTAAATAAAAACGGAAAAGAATTTGCTAGAGTTATTGGTTCATTAGATTTTAATGAAAAGAATTTTATTGAGTGGCTAAAACTTTATAATTAGTTTTTAAAAAAATACGCAAAGCCCACTAATACGATAATAGCAATAAATTGTAATATTACTCTCAACTGCATTAATTTATTTGAGTATTTTTTACTAGTCTCTCCTCCTTTAAACAAAGTTCCAATTCCAAGTATAAGGACTATTCCTACAACTATTAGTAGCGCTATTGAGAGCACTTTTAAAATTATTCCAGAAATCATTTACTTATTGTAGGGTGTTTTTAAAATAAAAAAACATTAATTATAAACTATGACATTTTGTCTTGACGCCATAATATTGAAACCTGAAAAGGGTTTAGAAATTGAGAATGCAATAATTTTACTTCATGGGTATGGGGGTGATGGTCAAGATATTAGTATGCTATCTTTAGGCTGGAAACGTCATTTGCCAAATACAGTTTTTATTTGTCCAAACGGTCATGAAAAATGTGCAATAAATCCTACAGGTTATCAGTGGTTTGATTTGTCAAAGGACGACCCAGAATATATTTTAAATGAGTCCAAAAAAGCAGAAACTAAACTAAATAAATTTATAAATGAAATAAAAAATGAGTTTAACTTACAGAATAATAAAATTTGTTTATCCGGTTTTAGCCAAGGGTGTATGATGTCATTAAACTTAGGCTTAATTTCTGATCAAAGATATAGATGTATAGTAGGTTTTTCAGGAAAAATAATTAATCAAGAATATTTGATGAGAAAAAAAAATGTTGAAGCGGATATTTTGATGATTCATGGTGACGCAGATGAAATAGTTCCACCTAACTTTCTGCTTGAAGCTGAGGATTTTTTTATTAGGAATAGTGTTAATGTTGAAACACGACTTATAAAAAATTGTGGGCATCATATCCCAGTAGAAGCTTCAAGCATAGGATTAAAGTATATTTTAGAAAAATTTAATAATCGCTAATTATTGAAATAATTTTTAATTAAGTTACTATTATTTTATGAATGATTTTATTGAACAAAATGCTTCATTAGAAAAATGCCCTGCATTAGTTTTAAATGCAGATTATAGGCCGCTAAGCTACTATCCTTTATCACTGTGGTCTTGGCAAGATACTGTTAAATCGGTATTTTTAGATAGAGTTATTATAGTAAGTAGTTATGATAGAATAATTAGGAGCCCATCTTTCAATATGCAGCTTCCAAGTGTTATTGCTTTAAAAAATTATATTGTACCCCAAACTAAACCAAGTTTTACAAGATTTAACGTTTTTTTAAGAGATAAATTTTCTTGTCAATATTGTGGTAGTGGTGAGGAGCTAACCTTTGATCATTTATTGCCAAGATCTAAAGGGGGAGAAACAAATTGGGATAATGTTGTAACAGCTTGTTCAGAATGTAATGTCAAAAAGGGTGGTAAACTTTTAAAAACATCAGGAATGAAGTTAAGTCAGTACCCTTATCAGCCCTCAACAGAAGATCTACATCGCAATGGAAAAAATTTTCCTCCAAATTATTTACATAAAAGTTGGATGGATTATTTGTATTGGGATGTTGAGCTTGAGGCTTGATCTCTAAACTTTTTCTGAAATACGAATAGCTATTTTCGAACCTGTTTTAATTATTTTGTCCATAATTGAGTAAAAACCTTTTTTTGATGCACCCTCCTCATAAGCTATATCTTTATGATCTAGCTCATCTTGTCTAAATTTAGTTATTTTTTTTTTCAACTCTTTTTCTTCTGGACCTAATTGATTAATTTGATCTAAATAATGTTTGTCGATTACTTCTTCAACTGATGCAGTACATAACATTGCTGCTTTTTTTCCTAATAGAGTTGAACCAAATCCTAAACCTATACCTAATAAGTCCCACAAAGGTAAAAATTTGGTAGGTCTAATATTTCTTTTTCTTATTTCATTTTCAAAAAATTGACAATGTTCTATCTCATGCTCTTTCATGTCTTCTATTGTCTTTTTCAGATTCTCGTTTTTGACAATAGTATTTAGAGCTAACAGCTGACCTTCATAAATTTTGACAGCCCCTCTTTCACCTGCATGGTCAACTCTTATAAACTCTTCAACTTTATTACTTGTTTTTTTCATATTTAATAAAAATTTTAATGAGGGTTATAATAAATAACAAATTTAATACAACATTAATACTTGTTAAAGAAAGCCCAAAAACCCTAAATGTCACATCCTTACAGCTTATGGTTTTTTTACTCAACTCTTTAAGTAAATCTTCTTTAGTTATATTTTCTGTAAAACTCCTCGCGTTACATACAGTTGATTCCTCAAAAAAACCTTGCTCAATCCCATAATGGTAAATAGAAATTGTAAATGAAAAGGCAAAGGTAAGAATTAACAACAAAGTTAAAAATTTTTGATTTTTCTTTATGATAAAAATTATTGCAATTAAGATTATACTTATCCCATAAGGAATTCTTTCAATAATGCATAAATTACATGGTTGATGTCCTAAAATATGTTCTACGAAATACGCAAAAATTAATGCAGTAAAGCTAATAATTAAAATAATTTTTAGGTAGAATTCATTTTTTAAATCAAACATAAAATTTTATAATTAGATAAATCAATAAGCCAATTATGACAATTAATAATCCAATTATTGTAAACCATTTTGACCCGTGCTTTTCCATAAATTCAGTAAATAAATTCCCAAATTTATAAGAGAGGTATGAGACTATAAAAAATCTCAACCCTCTTGAAACCAAACTAATAAAGATGAATATAAAAAAATTAAAACTTATTAGGCCACTTGCAATGGTAAAAACTTTATAGGGAAGAGGTGTAAATCCTGCTAAAAAAAGTATACCTAGCCAAGCATAAAAACCATCACTATTAACTAAATTTTCTTTGATATTTGATAATTTATTTTCATATCCATAAAAACTCATAATTTGTGATCCAAAATCAAAAAAGAAAGCACCAATTAAATAACCTAACATACCACCCATAACAGAAAAAATCGTTGTTATAAGAAAGATTTTGATAAAATCATTCTTTTTTGAGATCACCATTGGTATGACCATAATGTCAGGAGGAATTGGAAAAAAAGAACTTTCAACAAAAGATACAATTGCTAAGTAATATTTTGAACTTTTGTGTGCCGCTAAATCTAAACACTTTTTATAAAGATTATTAAACATTTTTTGGTTTTAATATAATTTTAGTTCTTATACTATTTAATAAATTATTAAACAATTACGGGCGAATGGCGGAACTGGTAGACGCGCACGACTCAAAATCGTGTTTCGCAAGAAGTGAGAGTTCGATTCTCTCTTCGCCCACCATGTTATGGAACTAAAACATATAAATAGTTTAGTAGAACTTTTTTTTAGAAAATCAGAGGAAAATATTCCAAAAAAATACAGTTTAAACGAGCCAGCGTTTTTAACAAATCTCAAACCTAAAGACCATGAATTAGTTAAATTAAGAGAGCCAACTTCGTATTCTTGGAGATTGATAGACGGGTATATAAGAATATTATCTAATTATCTAAAAAAAAAAATTTCTAAAGGTGATAGATGTATATTACTTTCAGAAAATAGACCAGAATGGTTAGTTTCTGATTTATCAATTATGAATGCAGGTGGAGTAACAGTACCTTTATTTACTACTTACTCTGATAAAGATTATGAATATATAATTAAAGACTGTTCGCCAAAAGTTTGTATTGTTTCTAATCAAGAACAATTTGATAAGATCAAGAAATATATTACTAAAGAAATAAAACTTATATCAATAGATGGAATTAATGAAGAGGCAGATCTTTTTCATAATATCTTTACTAATTATCAAAATAATTTGATCGATGAAAACTTTAAGACTCTACATTCTGTTAATTCTGATTTAAAACGAAATGATCTTGCATGTATTATCTATACATCTGGAACGACTGGAAACCCAAAAGGAGTAATGTTGAGTCATGGAGGAATTTTATCCAATTGCGAAGGAGCATTAGATATTTTAGTACCTTTATTTAAAAATGAAAAACCAGTCTTTCTAACGTGGTTACCATTATCTCATTCATATGAACATACGGTTCAATTTGTTCAAATTTCACTTGGAGCAAAAGTTTATTATGCTGAAAGTCTGGAAAAATTATTATCTAATATGTCAGTTGCAAAACCAACAATAATGACAGCAGTCCCTAGATTTTATCAAAATTTATACAGTAAAATTTATATGAATTTCACAAAACAAAAAGGTCTTAAGAAGAAGCTGATTTCATCTACTATTTCACTTGGGATTAAAAAACTAAATAAAAGTAAATTTAGTTTGAAAGAAAATTTTATTAATTTTTTGTGTGAAAAATTGGTAAGAAGAAAAATTAAGAATCAATTTGGGGGTAAATTAAAGGCTTTTGTTTCTGGAGGGGGTGCCTTAGATCAAAAAATTGGTGAATTTTTGAATTCTATAGGATTACCAACTTTGCAAGGATATGGATTAACTGAAGCCTCTCCTGTTGTTAGTTGTAATATTCCTGAAAAAATTAAGATCGAAACAGTGGGTCCCCCTTTCAAAACTAATCAAGTAAAAATTGCTGAAGATGGTGAGATCCTAGTTAAAGGTGA
Source organism: uncultured Pelagibacteraceae bacterium (assembly GCA_902615145.1). Taxonomy (GTDB): domain Bacteria; phylum Pseudomonadota; class Alphaproteobacteria; order Pelagibacterales; family Pelagibacteraceae; genus Pelagibacter. Next base: position 29,674 of record CACMNK010000003.1, read on the forward strand.
AAACATTATGCTAGGTTACTGGAATAAAAAGAAAGAAACAGATGAAGTAATTAAAGATGGCTGGTTACATACTGGGGACATAGGTGAAATTACAAAAGAAGGAAATTTAAAAATAACAGATAGAAAAAAAGAAATAATCGTCAATCTTGGTGGAGATAACATATCACCTTCCAAGATTGAAAATTTATTATGTTTAAATGAAAAAATTAAACAAAGTTTTGTATATGGAGATAAAAAAACATATCTAGTTGCATTGATTGTGAGTGAAAGTAGTGAAAATAAGAAAGAAATTGAAATTTATTTGGAAGATTTAAATAAAACTTTATCATTAGTAGAAAAAGTAAAAAAATTCACATTAATAAAAGAAGAATTTACAATTGAAAATGGAATGTTAACACCAACTTTGAAATTAAAAAGAAAAAAAATTTTAGAAAGATATAAAGAAGATTTAGAAAAACTTTATTAATTAAAGTAAAAAATTTGATTATTAAGCGCATAAACATTAACTTTTTTATACATTAAAATTATAAAAATATTTTTGAATTTAAAAAATTTTTATAAAAATTTTAACTTCAATTAAAGAATTGACATAACGTGTATAAAAAAATAAAAATAAGTAATTACGAATCAATTTTGATTCGTTTAACTAAAAAGGGAGCTAAAGATGGCTAAAAGAAGAAAAAAAGCAAAGAAGGCTAAGAAAAAAGCTAAGAAAAAAGCTAAAAAAAGAAGAAGAAGATAATACCTTAGTATTCTTTATTAAAAACGCTTCTCATAACGTTATGTGTGAGAGGCGTTTTTTTTAGTCTTCAACAGGTTCGTCATTATCGCTTTCTGAAATTGGCTCTTCATCTTGTATTTCAGGTGCTTGACCTTTAATAGTAGTAGTCTCTTGTTTATTTTGGACATCGAGGTTTCTCTTTAGTGCTTTATCCAATTTTTTTTGAGTATCTTCTAAAGATATATTCAAAATTATTTTAAATTCAGATAAAATTCTTTCATAGGCTTTTTCAAAAAGTTGTCTTTCACTATAGGATTGGTCGACCATTAAATCGTCTCCTTTATTTAAATCTCTTACTACTTCTGCCAATTCATAAATTTTACCTGAAGAAATTTTAGCCTCATATTCTTGCGCTCTCCTACTCCACATTGATCTTTTAATTTTTGGTTTACTTTTTAAAATTGAAATACATTTGTTAACTTGATTGATGGTAGCTAATGGACGAAGGTGAGACTGTTTATTAACTGGAACCATACCATTAGCTTTATCTTTCTCAAATTTTATTACATATGTTTCAACATCAATTCCACCAATACTAATTTTTTTAACTTCAGATATTTGTCCAACACCATGTTTAGGATAGACAACGTAATCTTTTATTTTATAATCTCTTTTTTCAGTTGCTTGTTTACTAATCTTTTTTATCTCAGGTTTAATTTCAGTTCCCTTTGAAATCCTTAAGTTTTCCGGTTTTAACTCTACTTTTTTTTGAGTGCCTTTATTTTGTTTTTTTTGAATAATTTTTTTTAATTTTGGTTTTACTGATTTTTTAATCTTTTTGACTGGTTTTTTTATACTTTTAGCAACTTTTGTTTTAGTCACCTTTTTTGTTTTTTTAGATTTATTTTTAAATGTTCTCTTTAAAATATTTTTCAAACTTATTTTGTTCATCTTTATAATCTTCGTGATCCGAAGGTGGATCTTTTTTTTCGCTTATATTTGGCCAGATCTCGGAATATTTTTTGTTGATCTCTAACCATTTGTCGCTACCTGGCTCTGTGTCTGCTTGAATTGCATTCACTGGACATTCAGGTTCACAAACGCCACAATCTATACACTCATCGGGTTTAATTACAAGCATATTTTTACCTTCATAAAAGCAATCAACTGGGCAAACATCAACACAATCAGTCAGCTTACATTTAATACATTTATCATTGACTAAATATGTCATTATAAATTCTCACTTTTTATTTTTTCTTTAATGTCTCCCATTACTTTATTGTCGACATATAACAATCCTCCAAGCCTTCTCATTAAACTTGTTTCGTAGATGTCCGCCTCTTTATTAGAGTAAATAATTCTCCACAATGCCTCAATAATTTGAATTTTATTTTGTTCATTCATATTTTTGACCTCTTTTGTAAAATTAAGAATTTGATTAGAATTATCCTCAATTTTTATTGCTTCGTTAAATAATTTATCTAAATGATCTTTTTTCACTCCAATTTTAAGCATTGTTTGTTTAATAATTTTTTCCTCTTTTTCAGAGAAATGTTCATCAATTTTTGCTGCATGAATTAAAAGAGCACATATTTCAATTAAATTACTATTAATGTCTACTTTTTCTTTTTTTTTAAAAAACATCTATCAGTTTAAATTGAGATTTTTAAGAACCATAAAGGGGCTTTCTTTATTAGATTTTTTTAAAAAAATCTTTTTGTTCTTTTTAGGGGGATTGTATTTAAAAAAAAGTTCATTATTTTTTTCAAAAATTTTATAGTTCATCATACTAATTAACCTTTTAAAATTTTCTTTAGTACAACCTAGTAGATTAATCATCTCAGGGACCATTTTGATCATTTTTTCATTTTCTTTATTATGGGAATTGAATATTTGTATAAATAATCTCTCTAGAATGTCAATTCTAACAAAAAAAGTATCAAATTTTTCAAATCCACATAACAACATAAAATTTTTATTTTTAAAATTCTTATCATTTAAAAAGTTCAAACCAAATGTTGGAGGTCTTAAATTGAAATATTTTTGATGATAGTTTTTCCATAATAGTGTCCTTAAGGAAACAGCATCAGGTTTTATTAATTTATATAAAAAAACGTGATATCTTCCAAATTTCACTCCTATGTTGCGTAAAGTTTTTCTTTCATTTTGATTTAACTTTTCTAAATATTCAGAAACTTGTTCTCTTTTAATTACACCATTATTTTCATAAAGCTGATATGCTAAAGCTTTTGTTGATGGATTTTTTTCTTTTATATTCTTTAAATCGATTAAACTTTTTAAAACTGTGCCAATTTTATTTTTTAACCATTTACTAATAAATTCCAATAATTTTTGCTTTTGATTTTGTTCTAAAATATCATCAACTATTAATTCTAAATTAGGGTTTAGATAATCTTTACCAGCAGTCAACTTTCCAATTGCTGATTTATTCCAATAAATTTTAGAGTCATCTCTAAGTTCAACAAGACCAGTATCAATTATAATTTTAACTCTTTTTTCGAGTTCAGGACCAACAGATTGTCTGGCGGCTTTTTTTAGTGATTTAATGTCAGTTTCTAAGGCTCCTTTTTTTAAATCCAATTCTAGTTTGAGACCATTTATTTTACCGATAAACTGATTGTCAATTATTACATCATTATTTTCTAAAATTTTCGTATTAAACTCCATATCTTGCTTCAAACCTCTCGCAAGAATACTTGCACGTTTATCAATAAAAGTTTTTGTAAGTTCCTCATGCAATCTGTCAGAAAGTCTGTCCTCTAATAATTTTGTTTTTTCTATCCAATATTTTTGGTTTTCTACCCAATTATTTTTGTTTGAAACATATGACCAAGTTCTTACATTTGCAATTCTATTTGACAAGGAATCTACATTTCCATCTAATTTATCAAGTTTCATCAGCTGTAATCGCATATAATCGTTAGAAATTTTGCCTTTTTTACTGTTTAAATATTTGAAAACATTTTCAATTACCTCATAATGGTTACCATATGTTTTTTTAACAAAATCTGGTATTTGACAACATTCCCACAAAAGTTTTAATTTTTCTTGATTAGACTTGATATTTTCAAAGTTTTTTTCATTTAAAAAAAACTTTAAAGCTTTTTCATCTTCACATTCATATATTTTTCTCAACCAGTCTTTATGGGGTTTTTCATCCAGCGATTTTATTAATAAAGCGGAGCTATTAAAATTCAAATTTGAATTTCTCCAAAATAAATAGTTAACATCTTCAAATTTATGGTTTTCGAGTAATTCAACATTCTCAGGACTAATTATTCCACATTGACCAGTTATTCCAAAGCTTCCATCATTCATATATCTACCTGCTCTACCAGCAATTTGACCAATTTCAGATAGGTTTAATCGTCTTAATTTTTTTCCATCAAATTTTTTTAAATTTGAAAAATACACATGATTGAGATCCATATTTATACCCATCCCAATTGCATCTGTTGCAACCAAAAAATCTACATCGCCAGATTGATACAATTCAACTTGAGCATTTCTTGTCTTTGGACTGAGCGACCCCATAACAATTGAAGCTCCACCTTTTTGTCTTCTTATAAGCTCAGCTATTGCGTATACTTCTTCCGCAGAAAATGCAATTATAGCAGTTTTTCGATCTATTCTTGAAATTTTCTTGTGGCCTGAATAAGAGAGTTTTGACAAACGATTTCTATTAATAAATTCTACATCGTCGTCTAGTTTGGCAACAATATTCCTAATTGTATTTGAACCCATAAACATTGTTAATTTTTCACCTCTCATATTTAAAAGTCTATCCGTAAAAATATGGCCTCTTTCATGATCTGAGCACATTTGAATTTCATCAACAGCAACAAAATCTAATCGTTTATCAATTGGCATAGACTCAACAGTACATAGAAAATATTTAGCATTTGATGGAATAATTTTTTCCTCGCCAGTTATTAATGCTACACTGTCTGTATTTAGCTTTTTTAGTACTTTGTCGTAAACCTCACGCGCTAGTAGTCTTAAAGGAAAACCAATCATACCACTTTCAAAAGACAACATTGTCTCTATTGCGAGATGGGTTTTTCCAGTATTAGTTGGACCAAGAATTGCAGATATTTTATTTTTAGACATTCTATGTTTGGTATGCTTTTTTCTTACCCTACCAGATATTGTTAGTCCTAAAGAACAAAAATAGACTAAAACAAGACCGAATCGGAAGTTAAAAAGTTCTCATTTCAAAAATAATCAAGTTTATTTTAGCACATATATGAAGTTTATATAACAATTAATATTTATTCTTCAGGTATATTTAATTTTTTATTCAATTTATTTCATCTTTAACTAATTAGTCAAATATATACTAGATATTAGCGGGTTTATTTTTTTAAGATTTTCCAAATACCGTTTGCTGTAGTTATTATTTTATCGTTACACTTAAGTTCACAAAATAAAAACACGAGTGTTTTGGTTTTTTTTAAAATTCTTACATGACCTATAATTTCATCATCAACTTTAGATGTACCAATAAATTTTAAATCTAATGAAATTGTTACACATGGCGAAGGTTCAGCTGATCTGTGAGCAGCTGAACCAGAGCCAGCATCAATTAAAGCTGCAAGGTAACCACCGTGAGTGATACCAGCTGAATTTAGATGGTTTTTTGTTATTGTAGTTTTAAACTCATAATGATTTTCAGAAATTTGTCTAAATAAAACTCCACCATTATGTTTCATAAATCCTGTTTTTAGACTAATTTGCTCAAATTTATCTGTCATAGAATTTTTATAATATAAAAGTTAAGATTAATAAAATAATAAAGATTATTATGAAAAAATAAATTACGGACATTTGCAAGGAAGATTTAAGAAGCCAATCAAACATTTTTTTTGGTGCGCCTGCTAGGAGTCGAACCCAGAACCTCCTGGTCCGTAGCCAAGCGCTCTATCCAGTTGAGCTACAGGCGCATTTATAAATTTATTTAAATACAATATATTAATTTTTAGTATATTTTAATTATAAGATAAATTTAAAAATTAATGATAGATAAATCAAAGGAAGTGGTGATAGTTAGCGCTGTTAGGACACCTATAGGATCTTATAGAGGTTCATTAAAAAAAATGAGATCTGATCAGCTTGGATCTTTAGTGATCAAAGAAGCTTTAAAATTAACTAAATTTAGTCCAGATGAGGTAGATGAAGTAATAATGGGCCAAGTATTGACTGCTGGGGCTGGACAGAACCCTGCTAGACAAGCTGCAATAAACGCTGGTATACCAATTTCAAAACCAGCTCATATAATTAATCAAGTTTGTGGGTCTGGATTAAGAGCAGTAATATCGGGATATCAGTCTATCAGATTAGGAGAGTCATTAAATGTTATTTCTGGTGGACAAGAGAATATGTCAATAGCACCACATTCAATTTTTTTTAGAGATGAAAGAAAAGTTTCAGAGGATAAACTAATAGATACAATGATTAATGATGGATTAATGGATGCTTTTAATAACTATCACATGGGAGTTACAGCAGAAAATATTGCAAAAAAATTTGACATATCTAAAATGGAACAAGATGAGTTTGCTCTAAATTCTCAAAAAAAAACAGAAGAAGCAATCAAAAATAGTAAATTTGATGATGAATTAGTTAAGATCAATCAAGGTAATAACATGCTAAACTTAGATGAGCATCCACGAATAGGTCTAAAAATTTCTGATCTAGAAAAACTTAAAACAGTTTTTAAAGAAAATGGAACAGTCACACCTGGAAATTCTTCTGGGATAAATGATGGTGCTGCAGCTTTATTTTTAACCACTATTGAAGAAGCAAAAAAAAAATCTATCAATCCCCTTGCAAAAATAGTCTCATGGGCATCAGTTGGAGTAGATCCAACTTTAATGGGTCTAGGGCCAATAGAAGCTGTTCGTAAGGCAATTAATATAGCTGGATGGAATTTAGATGAGGTTGATTTATTTGAAATTAATGAAGCTTTTGCAGCTCAAAGCATAGCTGTAATTCGTGAGTTGGGTGTTGACCCAAACAAAGTTAATGTAAATGGTGGTGCAATCGCGCTAGGTCATCCTATTGGTGCATCAGGAGCAAGAATACTTGTAACTTTATTACATGAAATGAAGAGACAAAAAAAAAGTAAGGGTTGTGCAACTCTCTGTATTGGAGGTGGAATGGGTATAGCTTTATGTGTTGAAAGATTTTAGGAATTTATCTTTCCGTATTTCTCATCTAGTAATATTTTTTGTATCCACATTTTAGCGTCTACGTGTGTATTATAATTTGAATGAATAAGTAATTTTAGTATCTTTTTAATCATTTTTGCATTTAAGAGTAAAAGAGTGTCAAAAAATAGGACAGAATGTGTTAAAATTTGCAATTAACTATATTTTTATAGTGTATAAAACATTAAAATGACTGAAAAATTATTAGTTCCTGATATTGGCGATTTTGAAAATGTTGAGGTAATTGAATTACTTGTTGCAGAAGGTCAAGAAGTTAAAATAAATGATCCAGTGGTCACTATTGAAAGTGATAAATCTAGTGTTGAAATTCCATCAACTTTTTCAGGGAAAGTTGAAAACATTGAGGTAAAAGTTGGTGATAAAGTTTCAAAAGGGGACTTGCTTCTCAATATATCAAGCCCTAGTAAAAAATTGTCTAAATTAGAAGAGGTTCCAAAAAATACTGAAAATTTAATTTTAGAGGCGGAAAATTCTTTAAATAAAAATAAAGAACAAGAAAAGCAAATTCCAGAATTAGAGAAAGAAAAACCTAGCAAAATTGAAGTTATAAATGAGGGTGATATTGATCCATTAGAGACACGTGAATGGATAGAATCTCTATCAGATGTCATCGAAAAAGATGGTAATAACAGAGCTCACTATTTGATTAAGGAATTAATTAATAAAGCTTATATGGAGGGCGCTAATATTCCATACACGCAAAATACCCCTTATATAAATACGATTCCTGTGAGTGAGGAGAAGAAATCAAATGGTGATCAGAATATAGAAAGAAGGATTAGGTCATTAATTAGATGGAATGCTGCTGCAATGGTAGTAAGAGCAAATAAAAAATTTCCTGAACTTGGAGGTCATATTGGAACTTTTGCATCTGCGGCTACTTTATATGATGTTGGAATGAATCATTTTTGGAGAGCTAAAAATAATAAATTCGGTGGAGATCTTATTTACTTTCAAGGTCATAGTGCACCTGGTATGTATGCTAGAGCATTCCTTGAAGGAAGGCTTAATGAAAAACAATTAGACAGTTTTAGACAGGAAGTTAAGCCTGGCGGTTTATCTTCATATCCACATCCTTGGTTAATGCCAAACTTTTGGCAATTTCCAACAGTCTCTATGGGTTTAGGACCAATGTTAGCGATTTATCAAGCGAGATATATGAAATACTTGATTAATAGAGGCCTAATTAAGGATGAGGGTAGAAAAGTTTGGTCATTTTTAGGTGATGGAGAAATGGATGAGCCAGAGTCTTTAGGAGCAATTGGTTTAGCAGCTAGGGAAAATTTAGATAATCTTATATTTGTTATAAATTGTAACCTTCAAAGATTAGACGGTCCAGTGCGAGGTAATGGAAAAATTATACAAGAATTAGAGGGAATTTTTAGAGGAGCCGGATGGAATGTTATTAAGGTAATTTGGGGTTCTTATTGGGATTCACTGTTAGCGAATGATAAAACAGGCCACCTTATTAAGACAATGAATGAAACAGTTGATGGAGAATATCAAGCAATGAAAGCAAAAAATGGAGCTTATGTTAGAGAAAAATTTTTTGGAAAATATCCAGAAACTTTGGAACTTGTCGCAAGTCTTTCAGATAAGGATATTTGGAGATTAAATAGAGGTGGGCATGATCCCCATAAAGTTTTTGCAGCATATGACAAAGCATCTAAAAATGTCGGTAGTCCCACTGTAGTAATTGCTAAGACTATAAAAGGTTATGGCATGGGTAAAAGTGGTGAGAGCGTAAATACAACTCATCAGACTAAAAAATTAGATGTTGAAGACTTAATGTATTATAGAGATAGATTTGATGTTCCATTAACAGACCAGCAGGTCAAAAATATTGAGTATTATAAGCCAGATCAAAATTCTCCTGAAATAAAATACATTAAAGAAAGAAGACTTCAGTTGGGTGGCTTTATTCCTGAGAGAACTACTTATGCAAAACCTATTAAAGCACCTCCAAAAGACATTTTTGATAATATGAAAGTTTCAACTGGTGAAAAAGAAATGTCGACCACAATGGCATTAGTTAGAATGTTGACAAATCTTTTGAGAGATAAAAATGTTGCACCGAGACTGGTCCCAATCATTCCTGACGAAGCTAGAACATTTGGAATGGAAGGTTTTTTTCAAAAGATTGGAATTTATGCACATGAAGGTCAAAAATATGAGCCAGAGGACTCTGCTCAACTAAGTTCGTATAAAGAGGAAAAGAGCGGTCAAGTTTTAGAGGAAGGTATTAACGAAGCTGGAGCAATGTCATCGTGGATAGCTGCTGGAACTTCATATACCAATCATGATATTGAAATGATCCCAATTTATCTTTTCTACTCAATGTTTGGCTTTCAGAGAATTGGGGATTTTGCTTGGGCAGGTGCAGATAGTCAGTCTAGAGGATTTTTAATTGGAGCTACTGCTGGAAGAACAACTCTTGCTGGAGAGGGTTTACAACATCAAGATGGTCATAGTCATTTAATGGCTTCAACTATTCCTAATTGTAGATCATATGATCCAACATTTCATTACGAGCTTGCAGTCATTTTCCGAGAAGGTTTAAGAAGAATGCATGAGAAAAAAGAAAATATTTTTTATTATATTACAACTATGAATGAAAATTATCCTCATCCAGAAATGCCAAAAGATAAATCATGTGAGGAGGGTATTTTAAAAGGAATGTATAAAATAAAGGAGTTTAATAAGTATAAAAAAACTAAAATTCAATTTCTTGGATCTGGCACAATATTAAGAGAAATGATAGCTGGTGCAGAAATATTACAAAATGAATATCAAATCGATAGTGAGATTTGGAGTGTGACAAGCTTTAACGAATTAAGAAGGGACGGTCTTGAAGTAGAGAGATATAATCTTCTAAACCCTGATAAAGAACCTAAAAAAAGCTATGTAGAAAAATGTTTAGGTAACACTGAAGGACCAATTTTAGCAGCCTCTGATTATATGAGAATGAACTCCGATCAGATAAGACCTTATGTAAACAAAAGTTTTTATTCACTAGGAACAGATGGATTTGGACGAAGTGATACAAGAAAAGAGTTAAGAAAGTTTTTTGAGGTTGATAAGGAACATATCACAACATATGGATTGAGCATTTTAGCTAAGGAACAGCTTATTGCATCAAAATATGCTAAAGAAGCAATTAAAAAGTATAAGATTGACACTGACAAACCTATGCCAACAAAACTATAGAATGCCTAAAAAAGATATAAAAGTTCCAAATATTGGTGAATTCAAAGATGTAGAGGTTATTGAAATTTTAATCAAAAAAGGTCAAGAGATTAAAAAAAATGATCCTTTAATCACAATTGAAAGTGATAAATCGAGTGTTGAAATTCCCTCATTACACGATGGACTAGTTACAGAATTAAACTTAAATGTTGGTGATAAGGTTTCTGAGGGTAGTAAGATTTTAGAAATTGAATTAAAAGACAACAATGTAGAAACTAAAGTAATACAATCAACTAAAAAAGAATACATCAAAAAAAACAAAATAGAAATTGAAAAAGAAGTTAAACCAAAAAATATTATCGTAAAAGATTTTTCAAAAAAAACTTCAGCCTCACCAAAAGTCAGAAAATTTGCTAGAGAACTTGGTGTTGATATTAGTAAAGTTGAAGGTAGTGAAAGATTAGGAAGAGTAACTGAAAGTGATGTTAAGTCATTTGTTGCAAAAACCCCTGAGAGAAATATTGAAAAAGAATTCAAAAAAGATGAAATGATAGAACTAGAGTATCCTCACTCTGAATTTGGAAAAACGGAAATAAAGGATATCCCAAGAGTAAAAAAACTTTCGTCTAAATATCTTATGAATTCTTGGTCCAATATTCCTCATGTGACCAATCATGACGAAGCAGATATAACCGAATTAGAGGAATTTAGAACTTCTCTAACAGATATTTACACTGGAGAAAAAAAAAAAATTACTCCTTTAGCTTTTATTGTCAAAGCTTTAACTGCATCACTTAAAAAATTTCCAAATTTTAATTCATCTATCGATGAAATTGATAAAGGAAAAATGACTCTAAAAAAGTATTATCACATTGGAATAGCTGTGGATACGAAACATGGGCTTATGGTACCAAAACTAAGAAATGCTGATAACAAGAACATAACTTTAATAGGAACTGAGCTTAAAAAATTAAGTGATCAATGCAGAAATCTTAAAATTGATAAAAAAGAATTATTTGGTGGTTCTATGACTATAACAAGTCTAGGAGGTATTGGTGGTTCTTTTTTTACACCTATTATTAATTACCCTGAAGTCGCAATTTTAGGAGTTGGTAAATCTCAAAAAAAACAAATTTTTATTGATGGAAAGTTCATAACACGAACAATTCTACCTTTATCTTTATCATATGATCATAGAATAATTGATGGAGCTGAAGCTGCTCGATTTAACAACGATTTGAAAGATAATCTTGGAAAAAATTTTGCTTATAAATTAGCTGTATAAAAAATATGTCAAAAACTCTATCGTTATTTAGTGCATTACTGTGCACTTTCATTTGGGGGACTACATTTGTTGCACAGGATACAGGTATGGATGACATCGGTCCATTCACTTTTAATTCTGTAAGATTTTTTGTAGGCTTTTTAGCAATTATTCCTTTAGCATTATTTTTTGAAGCAAAAAAACTAAAAAAGGAATTTAGATTTGATACGAAAAAATTCATTATTCTGTCCCTTTTAATTGGAGTGTCATTATTTCTAGGCTCAGCATTACAACAGGTTGCGTTGCTTTACACCGATGTAGCTAATGCTGCTTTTTTTACAATTTTTTATGTGCCAATGGTCCCCATAATTATTTTCATCTTTAGAAAAGATTTTTTACATTGGAGTGTATGGCCATCAGTAATTTTATGTTTGATCGGTGGGTATTTATTAACAAATTTTCAAGATGCAACTGTAAGACTAGGTGACACTCTTGTAATATTGGGAGCTTTATTTTGGAGTACGCATATTATCTTTACTGGTATGATTATTAAAAAGTACAATCTACCATTAACGATTGGCGCGATTCAAACTCTACTAGTTGCTCTATTTTCATTTGTTATAGGTTTATTTTCTGAAGAATTTGTAATTGAAAATATTTTGAATGAAATAGATTCAATTTTATATGCTGGAATTTTGTCAGGTGGTTTTGCATTTGTTTTACAAATTTATGCCCAAAGAAATATAACACCAGCACCAGCAGCAATAATTTTTTCCTTGGAAGGTGTATTCGCAACGATCGCTGCTTGGTTTCTTTTAAATCAAATATTAGGTATTAATAATCTGCTGGGTTGTTTTTTCATATTAAGTGGAGTCCTATTATCTCAATTAGTTCCATTGATTAAGAAAACGACCTAAGTATATATTATTAAAAATAAAATTAAGCCAAGAATTATTCGATATACTACAAATATATTGAAGGAAATTTTATTTATAAATTTAAGAAAATATTTAATTGTAAAAAATGAAAACATAAATGATAAGAGAGTAGCAATCAATAATAAATAATTTATTTCTATTGATTGTTCAAAAGCCTCCCTCAAACCTAGGAAGCTTGCTCCTGCTAAAGCAGGTATAGATAATAAAAAAGAAATTTTACTAGAGTCAATTCTATTAAAATTTAAAAATCTTGCTGCAGTAATTGTTATTCCAGCCCTACTAACTCCTGGTATTAATGCCAATATTTGAAATAAACCTATTAATAAAACTGACTTAATATTCAAATCAGTAGAGATATTTCGATCAGTTTTTCTTTGATCAGCAAAAAAAAGTATGAATCCAAAAAATAATGTTGTTGATGCAATTATTTTTGTGTTTCTTAAAAGATTAATAAACTCAGTGGTATATAAAATATATCCAAATATAATTAAAGGCAAAGAACCAATAATTATTAAACTTAATAATTTATTATTATTTCTTAGATCAAATAACTCTTTTCTAAAATAAAAAATTACCGCAATTAATGAGCCTAAATGTAAACTTATATCTATCAACAAAGAACTTGTCTCTAAATCGTAAAAGTTTGATACTAATATTAAATGAGCTGATGAGCTTATGGGTAAAAACTCTGAAATTCCTTGAATAGAAGAAAGAATTAAAATTTCTATAAAATCTCTAAACATATAAGTGTCGTAACTTAAAAAATATTCATTTTAAACAATTCGATTTAATCATAGTAGATATGCAAAAATCAGATTAAGTAGGTTTTAAGCTAAATATTGCTATATTTAGGTCAAAATTATTGACCTATATATTTCTTTTACTAATAAAAACAATGTATATCTTGCCATAAAATTTAAAAAAAATGACTGATAAAATGCTAAAATTCGTCAAAATAGGTCAACAAACTCCACCTAAAAGAGGAGTAGATAATAGAAAAGATGATTTTAATGAAATCTATGACGAATTTATAACTCAAAAAGCACAAGAGCAGTCAAGTAGATGCTCTCAATGTGGTGTTCCCTTTTGCCAAGTCCATTGTCCGCTAAGTAACAATATTCCAGACTGGCTCAAATTGACTGCTGAGGGCAGATTAAAGGAAGCTTATGAATTATCTCAGAGCACAAACAACATGCCCGAGGTTTGTGGTAGAATATGTCCACAAGACAGATTATGTGAGGGTAACTGTGTTATTGAGCAGTCAGGCCATGGCACTGTTACTATTGGATCAGTCGAAAAATATATTACAGATAGTGCATGGGAAAATGGATGGGTAAAACCAATTTCAGTTAAACACGAAAAAGATCAAAGTGTTGGAATAATTGGCGCTGGACCTGCTGGACTTGCAGCTGCTGAGCAACTTAGGAAAAATGGATATCAAATAACTGTTTATGATAGATATGACAGAGCAGGTGGTTTGTTAATTTATGGTATACCAAATTTTAAATTAGAAAAACATGTAGTCGAGAGAAGAACCAAATTGTTGAAAGATGGTGGGATTAAATTTGAACAAAATTTTGAAGTTGGTAAGGATGCAACTTTAGAGCAACTGAGAAAAAGACATGATGCAATTTTAATTGCTACCGGGGTTTATAAATCAAGAGAGATAAATCTACCAGGGAATGACTTAGATAATATTTTTCCTGCTATGGAGTTTTTAACAGCATCAAATAAAAAGGGATTAGGAGACAAAGTTGATTTATTTGATAAAGGTATATTAAATGCTGAAGGTAAAGATGTTGTAGTTATTGGAGGTGGAGACACAGCAATGGATTGTGTTCGAACCTCAGTAAGACAAAAAGCTAACTCGGTTAAATGCTTATATAGAAGAGATAAAGATAATATGCCTGGATCTGCAAGAGAAGTAGCTAACGCAGAAGAAGAAGGTGTTGAATTTGTTTGGTTGTCTAGTCCAAAAGAATTTAAAGGAAAAAATAAAATCGAAAAATTAATTGTAGATCAAATCCAACTTGGAGATCCAGACGACTCAGGTAGAAGAAGACCAGAAATTAAACAAGGATCTGATTTTGAAATTAAAGCAGATATGGTAATAAAAGCTTTAGGATTTGATCCAGAAAACTTGCCATTATTATTTGAAGCACAAGAGTTACAAGTTACAAAATGGGGAACAATAAAAGCTGATTTTGATACCATGGAGACAAATATCAAAGGTGTTTTTGCTGCTGGAGATATTGTAAGAGGTGCATCTTTAGTGGTATGGGCAATAAAAGATGGAAGAGATGCTGCGTCATCAATCAAGTCTTATCTTGAAAATATAGAATTAAAAAAATCAAAAGTTGCATAATGAGGACTTATAAAAAAAATTTAGAATTACTTACTAAAAATAATGTTTATTCTAAAGAAATGGAACATGATGCATGTGGAGTAGGGTTAATTGCATCGACAGAGGGAAAAAAATCAAGAGAAGTTGTAGAATATGGAATTGAAGCTTTGAAAGCTGTTTGGCATAGAGGGGCTGTTGATGCTGATGGAAAAACGGGTGATGGGGCAGGAATACATTTAGAAATACCCAAAGATTTTTTTGTTGAAAAAATAGAGGTTACAGGTCACACACATGATGGTTCTGATATTTGTGTTGGGATGATTTTTTTACCCAGGAATGATTATGCTGCACAGGAAAGCTGTAAAACGATTGTAGAAAGTGAGTTAACCAAAAATGATTTTAGTATTTATGGTTGGAGGCAGGTGCCTGTTAATCCAAAAGTTTTAGGAGAAAAGGCTCTTCAAACAATGCCAGAGATAATTCAAGTACTTTTCAAAGCAAATAATAAAAATCTACTTGATAAAGATCTTGAGAGAAAAATTTATGAAACAAGAAAAAAAATAGAGAATAAAGCGTTCAATTTATCATTAAATAATTTTTATATTTGTTCAATAAGCGCCAAATCAATTATCTATAAAGGCATGTTTTTAGCTGAAGCTATTTCAGATTTTTTCTTGGATTTAAGGGATGTGAGATTTATTTCAAGATTTGCAATTTTTCATCAGAGATTTTCAACCAACACCGCTCCGAGCTGGAGTTTGGCTCAACCGTTTAGAGCGGTCGCCCATAATGGTGAAATTAATACTTATAAAGGAAACAAAAACTGGATGAGAGTTCACGAACAAGAGATGAGTAGTCCTTTTTTTGAAAATATTGAAAATTTAAAGCCAGTTATTCAAAAAGGTGTTTCAGACTCTGCGGCCCTAGATAATGTTTTTGAGTTATTAAATAAATCAGGTCAACCCGCCCCTTTAGCAAAATTAATGATGATCCCTGATGCTTGGTCAAAAAGAAATAAAACTCTACCAAAAAACCATCAACAACTGTTTAATTTTTTAAATAGCACTATGGAACCTTGGGATGGTCCTGCAGCAATTGCTGCAACAGATAATGAGTGGGTTATTGCAGCAAATGACCGTAATGGTTTAAGACCCTTAAGATACGCAATAACAAAAGATAAATTTCTCTTTGCTGGATCTGAAACTGGAATGATTGAGTTAAATGAAAAAAGAATTTTATCAAAAGGTAGATTAGGCCCTGGTGAGATAATTGGGGTTAGAATTGAAAAAGGTAAATTATTTACGAATAACCAAATTAAAGACTATTTAGCGAAAGAATATAAACATTTTAATTCTCAGATAATAGATTTAGATGAAAAATTATTCATTTCTAATGAGAAACATAATTTTGATGGCGAGGATCTAAGGAGACGACAACACACTTTTGGAATAAGCTTAGAAGACTTAGAGTTAATCTTACATCCAATGGCAGAAGACGCTAAAGAGGCAACGGGTTCTATGGGTGATGATACACCTTTAGCAGTTTTATCAGATAAATACAGACCACTTTATCATTTTTTTAGACAAAACTTTAGCCAAGTGACTAATCCACCGATTGACTCTCTAAGAGAAAATAAAGTTATGAGTTTGAAAACTAGATTTGGTAATCTTGGGAATATTTTAGATTTTGATACCTTAACAAAAGAAAATATTTATGTTTTGAATAGCCCGGTATTATCGAATTCACAATTTAATAAATTTATTAATTTTTTTGGCAAAAACTCAGTTTCTATAGATTGTACTTTTTCGAATGAGCAAAATTTATTTGACTCTATTAAAAGGATTCAAAAAGAGTCAGAAATTGCTGTTAGGCAGGGTGTGACACAATTAGTTTTAAGTGACAAAGATATTTCAAATAAGAGAATGCCTATGCCAATGTTGTTATGCGTTGGAGCGATTAATACTTTTTTAATTGATAAAAAATTGAGAGGATATGTTTCAATCAATGTTCAATCTGGTGAGGCGTTAGATACCCACTCTTTTGCAACATTGATAGGAGTTGGAGCAACTACAGTTAATCCATATATAGCTTTTGATAGTTTATACCAAAGACATGAGAAAAAGTTATTTGGTCAGTATAGTTTTGATGAATGTGTCGAAAGGTATATCAAATCAGTGAATGCAGGATTGTTAAAAATCATGTCAAAAATGGGTATCTCTGTTTTAAGTTCTTATAGGGGTGGATGTAATTTTGAAACTGTTGGTCTAAGCAGATCAATAGTTGATGATTATTTTCCAGGAGTTACCTCAAAAATTTCTGGTATTGGATTGTCAGGAATTGAAAAAAAAATACGTGCAATACACAAAGAAGCATTTGAGAGTACTGATACGGTTTTGCCTATTGGTGGTATCTATAGATACAGAAAGAATGGAGAAACACATCAATATCAAGGTAGATTAATCCACTTATTGCAGAGTGCAGTGGGGTCAAATTCTTATTCAGCATATAAAAAATATGCTGAGGGAATATATAACTTGCCACCAATTAATTTAAGGGATTTGATTGATTTTAGAAAAAAAAAATTAGGTCCTTCTATTCAAATTTCTGAGGTTGAACCGATAGAAAAAATATTAAAGAGATTTGGTAGTGGAAGTATGTCTCATGGAGCATTATCTAAGGAGGCACATGAAACTTTGGCTATTGGGATGAATAGGATTAAAGGTGCATCCTGTAGCGGAGAAGGCGGTGAAGATGCCAATAGATTCAAAATCATGGACTCTGGTGATAGTGCGAATTCGAGGGTAAAGCAAATCGCATCTGCTAGATTTGGCGTAACAGTTAATTACTTGAACAATTGTAATGAAATTGAGATCAAAATTGCTCAAGGTGCAAAACCTGGTGAAGGTGGCCAATTACCAGGATTTAAAGTAACAGATGAAATTGCTAAGCTAAGGCATTCAACACCAGGCGTTACATTAATTTCTCCACCTCCACATCATGATATTTATTCAATTGAGGACTTAGCTCAGCTTATTTATGATTTAAAACAAATCAACCCTAGGGCAAGAATTGGTGTCAAATTAGTTGCGTCATCTGGTGTAGGTACTATTGCAGCTGGTGTGGCAAAAGCTAAAGCTGATATAATTTTAATTTCAGGACATAATGGAGGAACTGGAGCTACACCACAGACGAGTGTAAAATATGTAGGCATTCCTTGGGAGATGGGACTTACAGAGGCAAATCAAGTTTTGACATTAAATAATCTAAGACACAAAGTTACCTTAAGAACTGATGGAGGCATTAAAACGGGAAGAGACGTTGTTATTGCAGCTATGATGGGTGCAGAGGAATATGGTGTAGCAACTACTGCTTTAGTGGCTATGGGTTGCATTATGGTAAGGCAGTGTCATTCAAATACTTGTCCTGTAGGAGTATGTACACAAGATGAAAAACTAAGAGAAAAATTTACTGGAACTCCTGATAAAGTAGTAAATTTATTTACGTTTATCGCTACAGAGGTAAGAGAAATTTTAGCTTCACTTGGTTTTAAATCTTTAAATGAAGTTATCGGTCGAACAGATTTATTGATGCAAGTAAGTAAAGCCTCGCCTAATCTAGATGATTTAGATCTTAATCCTCTATTTGTACAAGCAGACCCTGGTAATAATAAGAGGTACTGTGAGATATCGGAAATTAACGAAGTTCCAGATACGCTGGATCAAGAGATTTGGCCTCAAATAGAAAAGGCTTTAGATAACTCTGAGAAAATAAATAATGAGTTTTTAATCCAAAATACTAATAGAGCTGTGGGTACTAGAATTTCACATCACTTGTATAAAAAATATGGTTATGAAAAATTAGAGGAAAATTTTTTAACTCTTGATTTTAAAGGTTCAGCTGGACAATCTTTTGGGGCATTTACAGCAAAAGGACTTAAACTTAATTTAAAAGGTGATGCAAATGATTACGTTGGTAAAGGTTTATCAGGAGCTACCATTTCAATAAAACTTCCTGATGAAAGTAATTTAATTTCAAATGAGAATACTATTATTGGTAACACGGTTCTTTATGGTGCAACTTCAGGTAAACTTTTTGCAGCTGGTCAAGCTGGCGATAGGTTTGCAGTAAGAAATTCTGGTGCAATAACTGTTGTCGAGGGTTGTGACTCAAATGGTTGTGAATATATGACAGGTGGAACGGCAGTAATTCTTGGAGATGTTGGTGATAATTTTGCAGCTGGTATGACAGGGGGTATGGCTTTTATTTATGACAAATCAAAAGAATTTGAAAAAAAAGTAAACCCTGACTCAGTCGTATGGCAAAATGTAGAGACCGAATATTGGTCAAAATTTTTAAAAGAATTAGTACTCGAACACAGTAATGAAACTGGATCTAATTTGTCAAAAAAAATAATTGATGATTTTGACAACGAGTTAAAGAATTTTGTACAGGTTTGTCCAAAAGAAATGATAGATAAGCTTAAAAATCCAATTTCTGCAAAAACAAAAAAACAAAAAGTTAGCTAATCATTAATTTTAACTCTCTTTTCAATATTTTAAGCCATTTAGATGAAGACAAACTATGATCACCGTTTTTTACAATTACTAATTTCTTTTTTTTCGATTTAAACATTTTCAAAATCTTTTTTGAGTAAATTACGGGGACAGACTCATCTTTACTCCCATGAACCATTGTTACATTTACATTTTGATTTATTTTTTTGTTTAAAACTTTGTTCTTTTTCCCATCTTTTAATAATTGATGAGTAATTGGATAAGTGTAGTCACCATATTTAAGAGAATATATACCATTTTTAATAATTTCCGATTTAATTTTTTTTGTAAATTTCTTCCACATTAAGTGTTCTAGAAATTCGGGTGCTGACCCAATTCCTAAAAAACCTACGATTTGTTTCTTAAAATATTTAAATTGATTTAATGAAATCCAAGAACCCATGCTTGACCCAATTAATATTATTTTATTTTTTTTGACAATTTTTCTAATTAGTTGATAAGTTTCATTTGTCCATTTGGTTATATTCCCATTAATAAATTTTCCTGATGATTTTCCATGGCCGGAATATTCTAAAGCTAAAAAACCTAAATTATTTTTCTTTGCAAATCTTAAAAAAGTTTTGGGTTTTTGACCCTCTAGGTCTGATTTAAAACCATGAAGAAAAACAAGATAAGTGTTTTTCCTCTTAAAATTCGTCAAATATCTTATTCTTTTAGTTTTTGTCAGTTTTAAGTATTTAAACTTAGTCATAAAAGTTTATTAGTTATTTCGATTATTATATAATTAATTCTAATGTCATTTAATTTAAAAGTTTTACAAGTTATCCCCAAACTAGGCTATGGGGGAGCTGAAACTGGTTGTTATGATATTGCTCATTATCTTCCAGAAAATAACTGTAAATCTTTCATAGTTACGAGTGGTGGCGAGCTGACAAAATTTATAGATAGGAAAAAAGTAAAATTAATTAGATTACCTGTTCATAGCAAAAATCCTTTTATAATTTTATTAAACTCAATAATTTTAGTTTTTATTATTTTATTTTACAATATATCCATAGTTCACGCTCGAAGTAGAGCGCCAGCTTGGTCCTGTTTAATTGCAACTAAATTAACAGGAAGAAAATTCGTAACAACTTTCCATGGCACATATAATTTCAATGGAAAAATCAAAAAATTTTATAATTCGGTTATGGTTAGGTCAGATCTTATCATAGCTGGATCTAATTTTATTTTTTCCCACATTAAAGAAAATTATTCAAATCTTATTGATGTAAAAAAAAAATTACTTGTAATATTTAGAGGCATAAATGTTGATTATTTTGACTCCAGTACATTGTTAGAAAAGGACGAAAAAAAATTATTAAACGAATGGGGCATATTAGAAAATAAAAAAATTATTTTGTTACCTGGTAGATTAACTTCCTGGAAAGGTCAGGAACTATTTATTGAGGCGATTAATTTGGTTAACATTGAATTAGGTTATGAGGCATTTTATGCAGTAGTCTTAGGTAATGATCAAGGACGAGATGCGTATAAAAAAAAGTTACATCATCTTTGTGAACAATTCAAAATTTCTAATCAAGTAAAATTTATTGATTCGTGTAAAAATATGGCTTTGGCTTATAAAGTTTCAGATATAATTGTTTCAGCATCAATTGAACCGGAAGCATTTGGACGAGTTGCAGTAGAAGCCCAATCAATGGAAAAGCTGATAATTGCTAGTAATATTGGTGGATCAAATGAAACTGTGATTGACGATAAAACAGGATTGTTGTTTGAGTCTGGAGATCCGAAATCTTTAAGTAAAAAAATAATGCAATCTTTAACCATGGACGAAAGCTTATTGAAAACTATGGGTATTGAAGGTAGAAAAAACATTGTAAAAAAATTTAATGTTGAAAAAATGTGTTTTTCTACTTATTCAGAGTATAAAAGATTGTTAAATTAAATGCCTATAATTTCATTACCTGACGGAAAAACTTTAAATTTTCAAAAAGAAGTTACTGGATTGGAAATTGCAGATAGGATTAGTAAATCTCTCTCAAAACAAGCACTAATTATGAGCGTAGATGGTCAATTAAAAGATTTGTATTTTTCTATTGATAAAGATTGCTCAGTTAAAATTTTCACCTCAAAAGATCCTGAGGGGTTAGAAGTTATTCGACATGATACTGCACATATAATGGCCATGGCTGTTCAAGAATTGTATCCAGGAACTCAAGTAACTATTGGGCCAGTAATTGAAAATGGCTTTTATTACGATTTTGCCCGAAAGGAACCTTTTACAAAGGATGATTTAAAAAAAATAGAGAAAAGGATGTCAGAAATTATTGATAAAGATTTTAAAACAAGAAGAGAGGTTTGGGAAAGAGATAAAGCAATAAGCCATTTTAAAAAAATTGGTGAGAAATATAAGGCTGAAATAATTGAAAGTATTCCAGAAAATGAGGAGCTTTCTGTTTATTATCATGGTGAAACATGGCATGATTTATGCAGAGGTCCTCATTTAGTATCGTCTGGCAAAATTGGTAAAGCATTTAAACTAACAAAAGTCTCGGGAGCCTATTGGCGTGGAGACTCAAATAATGAAATGCTCCAAAGAATTTACGGAACAGGCTGGGCTAATCAAAAAGACTTGGATGATCACTTAAATAGAATTGAAGAAGCAGAAAAAAGAGATCACAGAAAAATAGGAAAAGAAATGGATTTATTTCATTTTAGAGAGGAAAGTCCTGGCTCGGTTTTTTGGCACGAAAAAGGTTGGAGCTTATTTCAAAAATTAATCGATTATATGAGAATGAAACAAAATATTGCTGGTTATAAAGAGATAAATACTCCAGAAGTTTTAGATAGAAGTTTATGGGAAAAATCTGGACACTGGGAAAAATTTGGGGCAAATATGTATACTACAACTACTCCAGATGAAAAAATTTTTGCCGTAAAGCCTATGAATTGCCCAGGTTGCATTGAAGTTTTTAATCAAGGCCTTAAGAGCTATAAAGATTTACCTTTAAAGATGTCAGAGTTTGGAAAAGTTCACCGTTATGAGCCTTCAGGGGCATTACATGGTTTGTTAAGGGTAAGAGCCTTCACGCAAGACGATGCTCATATATTTTGTACCGAAGATCAAATTACTCAAGAGTGCTTGATAGTAACAAATCTTATTTTAGAAATTTATAAAGATTTAGGTTTTGAAAATGTCATTTTAAAATATTCTGATAGACCTGAATTAAGAGTTGGAGATGATAGTGTATGGGATAAAGCAGAATCTGCTTTATTAGAAGCAGTTAAAGCAACTAAATTAGAATATAGTATAAATAAAGGTGAAGGTGCTTTCTATGGACCTAAAATCGAATTTGTTTTGAGAGATGCAATTGGAAGAGATTGGCAGTGTGGAACTTTACAAGTCGACTTTAATTTGCCAGGTAGACTAGGTGCCTCATATGTAGATAGAGATGGAACAAAAAAAGTGCCGGTCATGATTCATAGAGCTTTGTTCGGTTCTTTAGAAAGATTTATAGGTATATTAATTGAAAATTATGCAGGAAAGTTTCCTTTCTGGATATCTCCATCACAAACAATGGTAATTCCGATTTCCGAGGAATTCAATGACTATGCTATTAAAGTTTGCGAAAAAATTAAGAATTCAGGCATGAGTTCTTCAGTAGATTTAAAAAATAACAATCTAAATTATAAAATTAGAGATCATTCTTTAGCTAAGATACCAATTCTATTGATTTGTGGTAAAAAAGAAGTTGACAGTAAGAGTGTAACCATTAGAAGATTGGACTCTAATAAACAAGAAAATATGAAACTAGATTTATTTTTAAAAAGTTTTTCTGCACTAAACAAAGTATCTTAAAATTTAGTGGCAGACATCAAACAAAATTACTTCCAAAAAAGAACTAAAGATCGTGGCCCGAGATCTAATAATAGAATTTCATCACCCGAAGTTCAGGTTATTGCAAATGATGGAAATAATTTAGGAATTTTGAATACAAATGAGGCAATTACAATCGCTAAGAGAGAGGGATTAGATCTTATAGAAATATCTCCAAATGCTAATCCACCTGTCTGTAAAATTATGGATATGGGAAAGTTTAAATATGATGCTCAAAAAAAAGCAAACCTTGCAAAGAAAAAGCAAAAAATAGTCTCATTGAAAGAAATAAAGATGCGACCTGTTACAGAGACCCATGATTATGAATTCAAAGTAAAAAATGCAAAAAAATTTATTGCTAAAGGTGATAAAGTAAAATTTACAATAAGGTTCAAAGGTAGAGAGCTTCAACATTCTCACCTTGGGAACGAACTTATGGCTAAAATTAAAGAGGATATGAAAGATATTGGCAAAATAGAATTACATCCGAAGTTTGACGGTAAACAAATGATTATGGTAATCCAGCCTTTATAAGCTTTAATATAGGTTGTAAATTTATTTCTTTGTATGTATAACCTCGCTCAATTATGCCAAAATTAAAAACTAAAAGCTCAGCAAAAAAAAGATTTAAGATATCGGCCAGAGGAAAAGTTATAATGGCCCAGGCTGGCAAAAGGCATGGAATGATTAAAAGGACTAATTCACAAATAAGAAAACTAAGAGGCACTACCACAATGTCAAAACAAGATGGAAAAATTGTTAAGTCGTACATGCCTTATAGTTTACGAGGTTAAAATGGCTAGAGTAAAAAGAGGTGTTACAAGTAGAGCAAAACATAAAAAAGTTTTAAAAGCTGTTAAAGGTCAGTGGGGTCGAAGAAAAAATACTATTAGAGTTGCAAAACAAGCCATGGATAAGGCAATGCAATATGCTTACAGAGATAGAAGAAATAAAAAAAGAGATTTTAAATCTTTGTGGATTCAAAGAATTAATGCAGGTGTAAGAGCTGAAGGATTAACTTATTCCAAATTTATTAATGGCCTAAATAAATGTGGAATTAAAATTGATAGAAAAATACTTGCTGAGATAGCTTATGATAGTCCAGAAGCCTTCAAAACTATTGTCCAAAAAGCACAATCTGCACTAAATTAATCTTCACTATTGTTTTATTTCACTGAAGAAATAATCTGTAAAAATGTCAGATCTTAAAAAAATAAAAGATGAACTTCTTTTGAAACTGAAAGGTAAATTAAACTTGTCAGAGGTAAATAAAATGAAATCCGATTTATTTGGTAAGAATGGATTAGTTTCATCGCAATTTAAAAAGATAGGAACCATAGCAGAAACCGAGAGAAAAAAATTTGCCTCAGAACTGAATGTTATTAAAGATGAATTACAAGATTTAATTAATTTGAAAATAAAGGAAATTGAAAATGAGGAAATTAGAGAGAAGTTACAAAAAGAAAAAATTGATATTACTCTGCCTGAGAGACCATTTGTAAGAGGCAAAATTCATCCTGTGTCACAAACAATAGATGAAATATCCTCGATTTTTTCTGAAATTGGTTTTAGCGTTGAAGAAGGTCCAGACGTTGAGAGTGAATAT
This sequence comes from uncultured Pelagibacteraceae bacterium, assembly GCA_902615145.1. GTDB lineage: Bacteria > Pseudomonadota > Alphaproteobacteria > Pelagibacterales > Pelagibacteraceae > Pelagibacter. Next base: position 54,381 of record CACMNK010000003.1, read on the forward strand.
AATAATTTTACCGCACTTAACACGCCGGAAAATCATCCAGCTAGAGATATGCATGACACATTTTATCTTGATGAAAAAAAAGAAAGATTATTACGCACTCATACTTCTCCAGTTCAAATTAGAACAATGTTAAAAGACAAACCACCGTTTAAAATAATAGCTCCTGGCAGAACATATAGGTCAGATAGCGATCAGACACACGCACCTATGTTTCACCAGGTTGAAGGTCTTCATATAGACAAAGATATTAATATGGGACATTTAAAAGGATGTCTAAATTATTTTATTAAGGAATTTTTTGAATTGGATAAAATTAAAATGAGATTTAGACCAAGTCATTTTCCTTTCACAGAGCCGTCTGCTGAAGTTGACATAGGATACGAGATGAAGGATGGCAAAATAGTAATTGGTGAAGGCGATCAATGGCTAGAGATTTTGGGATGTGGGATGGTACATCCAAATGTTTTAAGAAATGTTAAAGTAGATCCAATAAAGTTTCAAGGATATGCATTTGGGATGGGTATTGATAGGTTGGCAATGTTAAAGTATGGAATTAACGATTTAAGAGCTTTTTTCGATTGTGACTATAGATGGTTAAATCATTTTGGATTTGATCCTTTGGATGTACCAACAAATTATAGAGGCCTGAGTAGATGAAAATCACATTTGACTGGCTTAAAGATCATTTAAAAACAAATTTAAAAGAAAAAAATCTTTTAGAACAACTTACCAATGTTGGATTAGAGGTAGAAGGAGTACAAAATCTTTCTTCAGATAAAGAACTTTTTACAGTCGCTAAAATTATTAAAACAATAAAGCATCCAAATGCTGATCGGCTAAAAGTTTGCGATGTTGATGTCGGAGAAAAAAAATTTAAAAAAGTTGTATGTGGGGCTGCTAATGCAGTTGAGGGACTAATTACAGTATATGCACCTCCAGGATCAATTATCCCGAAAACTAAAACAAAATTAGTTGTGGCTAAAATAAGAGGAGTTACCTCTTATGGAATGCTTTGTTCAGAGTCTGAATTAAATTTATCTGATGAGAGTGATGGTATAATTGAACTATCATCAGGATACAAAAAAATTATTGGCAAGAGTTATTTTTCAAAATCAAAATCTAACTTGATTGATTTATCTATAACACCTAATAGACCAGATTGTCTTGGCATAAGAGGAATTGCAAGAGATCTTGCTGCTTCAGGCTTTGGAATATTGATTGATTTTAAGAAAAAAAAAATTAAATCTAATAATAGACATTCTTTAAAAGTCAAAATAAAAAAAGAAAAAAATCAGGGATGTAGCATATTTGGTAGTTGCGTTATTACTGATGTAAAGAATACTGAAAGTCCTCAATGGCTTAAAGACAAATTGATTTCAATAGGCCAAAAACCAATTTCTGCAATAGTTGATATTACAAATTATGTAATGTTCGATCTTAATCGTCCATTGCATGCTTATGATGCTGATAAAATCGAAAAGGGTATTATTGTTCGTAATTCAAAATTGGGAGAGAAATTTACTGCTTTAGATAATAAGGATTATAAGCTTGAAGATGGAATGTGTGTAATCAGTGACCATAAAGGTGTTTTAGGACTGGGCGGAATTATTGGTGGAACAAGATCAGGAACAGAATTAGATACAAAGAATATATTATTAGAGTCAGCTTATTTTAAACCTGGATCAATAAGAACCACGGCAAAAAAATTGAATCTTGATACTGATGCAAAGTTTAGATTTGAAAGAGGCATTGATCCATTATCAATTGAGGATGGATTAAATAAAGCCGCAATATTAATTAAAGAAATTTGTGGCGGTAAAATCAGTAAAATTGATGTTCAAAAAATTGAAACTCATAAAACAAAAATAATTAAATTTGACATAAATTTAGTTGAAAAAGTAGCAGGTTTTAAAATTTCTACTAAAGAAATTTTTAAAATTTTAGAAAATCTTGGTTTCACATTGAAAAAGAAAAAAAATTTTTTTGAATTAACTGTTCCATCATGGAGACCTGATATCACGCAAGAAATAGATATTGTTGAAGAATTGGTTAGAATAAGTGGTTATGATAAAATAAGTATTATAGATCCAATCAAGAAAAGAAAGAAGTCTACTTTAAACAAATCCCAAAAATTATTTCATTTTTTACAGAGATCAATTGCTTCTAAAGGTTATCTAGAAGCAATAACTTGGTCATTTACAGACTCAAATTACAATGATTATTTCAGAGACACTAAAAAAGAAATTAAGATTGTAAATCCAATAAGTACGGAATTAGATGTTTTAAGAAATTCAATATTCTCAAACTTGATAATATATATGAATAAAAATCTTGATAGAGGTTTTAAGGATTTATCGATTTATGAAATTGGGCCAACTTTCACTGGTTCTAAGCCAGGTGAACAAAATACTGTGGTATGTGGTTTGTCATCAGGAAAAAAATCAAGATTATCTTGGATTGAAAAAGAGAGAAATGTTGATGTCTTTGATGTCAAAAAAGATGTAGTCCAAACTTTAATTGAGGCAGGGTATAAATCAGAAGAATTTTTTATAGACAACAAAACTCCAAATTATTATCATCCTGGTAAATCTGGTAGATTATTTTTAAAAAAAGACGAAGACTTAGTAGCAGCTTATTTTGGAGAAATTCATCCAAACATAATTAAAAAGATTGATATGAGAACAGAATCTCTAGTAGGTTTTGAAATTTTTTTAGATAATTTGAAATTATCAGTAAAAACCTTAAATGATCAAAAAAATAAATTTAATGTTTCAGATTATCAAAAGTCTGAAAGAGATTTTGCATTTATCATAAACAAAGATGTTAATGCACAAGACTTAATTAATGCTATCGCAAGTGTAGACAAGAATTTGATAAGTAATATTAAAGTTTTTGATGTTTATGAAGGTGACAATATTCCTGAGAATCAAAAATCGATAGCAATAAGTGTTACTATACAATCTATAGAGAAAACATTAAATGACAATGAATTAGAAAGTATTAATAAATTAATTATTGAAACAGTAGAAAATAAAACTGGCGCAAAGATCCGTTCTTAATAAAAATGACAACAATTGATCATATAAGAAATTTTGCAATAATTGCACATATAGATCATGGCAAATCTACAATAGCAGATAGAATAATTCACAAATGTGGAGGATTGACCGAAAGAGAGATGAAAGCTCAAGTTTTAGACTCAATGGAAATTGAGCGAGAAAGAGGAATTACTATCAAAGCTCAAACGGTAAAACTTAATTACAAATCTAAAAACGGTAAAGAATATATTTTCAACATAATCGATACACCAGGTCATGTAGACTTTAGTTATGAGGTTAGTAGATCTTTATATGCTTGTGAAGGCTCTATACTTATTGTTGACAGTACGCAGGGTGTAGAGGCACAGACATTAGCAAATGTCTATCAAGCTATGGATATAAACCACGAAATTATACCAGTTTTAAATAAGATTGATTTACCAGCATCAGATTTGGACAGAACAAAAAAACAAATAGAGGATGTGATTGGTATTGAAACTGAAAATGCTATTCCTTGTTCTGGCAAAACAGGTGAAGGTATAGATGAAATATTGGAACAAATAGTCAATCAGCTACCTGGACCAAATGGTAATTCAAATCAAGATTTGAAGTGTCTGCTGGTGGATAGTTGGTATGACACTTATCTTGGGGTTGTGATTTTAGTTAGAGTTATGGATGGAAAAATTATTAAAAATATGAAAATAAAAATGCTTTCAACCAATCAAGATTATATTGTTGAAAAAGTAGGTTTATTTACGCCTAAACCAAAAGATGTAAGTGAACTAAATTCTGGAGAAATTGGATTCATAACCACTGGAATTAAAGTTTTATCAGATACGAAAGTTGGAGATACAATCTGTGATGCCTCAAAACCAATTGTCGAGCCTTTGCCAGGTTTTAAACCAAGTAAACCAGTAGTCTTTTGTGGCTTATTTCCTGTTGATAGCTCTGAGTATCAAAAATTAAAAGATGGTTTAGCAAAACTACAACTAAATGATGCTAGCTTTTCTTATGAGGCAGAATCTTCATCGGCTCTAGGTTTGGGTTTCAGATGTGGTTTTCTTGGATTATTGCATCTTGAAATAATAACAGAGAGGTTAGAGAGAGAATTCGACGTTAACTTATTAACAACCACGCCAGGTGTTGTCTATAAATTAAAACTTAACAATGGAGAAATTAAAGATTTACAAAATCCTTCGAGTTTACCTGATCCAACATATATTCAATCGATAGAGGAACCATGGATTAAAGCTACTATAATTACACCAGATAATTATTTGGGTTCTATAATAAAATTGTGTCAGGATAAAAGAGGAATTCAAACAAATCTTAGCTACTCGGGCAATAGAGCTGTAATTTCTTATGAACTACCTTTAAATGAAGTAGTTTTTGATTTTAATGATCGAATTAAATCGATGACAAGTGGATATGCAAGTTTCGATTATGAAATACTTGAGCATAGAGAGGGTGACTTAGTAAAACTTGGTATTTTAGTTAATAGTGAACCTGTTGATGCATTAGCTATGATGATACATAAAGACTTTGCACAAAAAACTGGAAGAGAGGTTTGTGAAAAATTAAAAGATTTAATCCCTAGACATAATTTCATGATACCAGTTCAGGCAGCTATTGGGGGAAAAATTATAGCGAGAGAAACCATAAAAGGTTTTAAAAAAGATGTCCTTACCAAAATCCATGGTGGTGGCGCTACTGATAGAAAAAGAAAGCTTTTAGAAAAACAAAAAAAAGGTAAGGCAAGATCAAAGCAGTTTGGTAGAGTCGAGATTCCACAAGAAGCATTTATAGGTGTACTTAAAATAAATAAGGAAAAATAAATTTGTGACTTATTTAGTTTTTATTTTGATAATATTGAATATTTTAATATTAATTGCATATAATAAAAAAAAAATAAAAAAACACTTTTATAAAACAAAAATCCTAGAAAAAGATATTACAGATTTACACTCAATTTTTAATTTAAAAAAAGTTAGTAATGATTTAAAAGGGCCCACTAAAAATTCAATTGTTAAAAACTTTTGTATAACGCCTGAAAATCAAATAATTGGCATGACTTCAAACTATGAGTCATGGATAATTTCTGTATTAAGTACAATCAGTAAAAATATCTTAGAATTTGGAACTTGTAGCGGAAAAACCACTTATTTAATGGCGTTAAATTCTGACAAAGATTCTAAAATTTATACTATAACTTTGAATCCCTCTGATGCTGATAAGATTTATAAAAAAAATGGTGATAGTAAAATTGCACAAAAAAATATAATTAATGAGACAATTTATAATAAATTTCTATTCTCAGGCGAACCCGAAGAGAAAAAAATAAAAGTATTTTTTATGAACTCTCTAACATTTGATGAGAGTAATTTTTTAGATAAAATGGATCTAATATTTATTGATGGTGGACATACTTTTTCAGTAATTAAAAATGATAGTGAAAAGGCCTTTAAAATGATAAAATCAAAGGGCGTTGTACTTTGGCACGATTACAATCCAGGTAAAAATTCATCTAAAGACGTTGTTAGATATCTCAATTCTATCTCCAAAAATAAAGAAATTTTCAAAATAAAGAATACCTCTTTGTGTTTTTATCAAAAAGATTAAATTTTTATAATTAAGATTGAGAAATATTTTAGTCGAACTTCATTTTTTGAATAAAGTTATTCAAATCTTCAGGTGTTCCTAACCCCCACATTTTATCTACTTTATGAATTTTTATTTTTTTATTTTTCTTTAAAAATTCATTATAAACTGGACAGACATAAAACTCATTATTCACTCTAATATTTTTTCTAATCATTTCTTCAGCAGATTTGACGTAATCAGAACCATGTTTCCAATAATAAACTCCAACAGTTGCGTTCCTCGAAATAACTTTTTTTTCTGCAACTTCTGTTACAAATCCCTCATTATTACATTTTGCATAAGACCATTTTGGATGGATTGCTTCAAAAGTTAAAATTGCACCATCTAAATTTTTTGAGTTAAAGTCATAAAATGCTTTTGAACTATTCCAATTAATATATTGATCAGAGTTTGCAATTATTAGTGGATCATCATTGTTGATATACTCTTTAGCTAATAATGTTGTGCAAGCTGCTCCTTCAGTTAAGTGATCTAATTCAATAATTTTGCAATTGGGTTGTAAAATTTTTAAAACACTTTTAATATTATATTTTTCCTGATGTTCTTTCTGAATAATAAATATGTAATTAGCTTGTAAATTTAAACTTTCAATTACCCATTGTATCATTGGTTTATTGTCAATCTCAATTAAAGGTTTTGGGAATATATAACCAGCATCGAAAAATCTTTTACCTGCTCCAGCCATAGGAATTAAGATATTCATCTTATTATCTTCCCATGATACATTTTTTTTATTAATCATTTTTTTAGACGTTAAGTTGAGCCTAATTTTTTTTAAATCTAATTCTTCAATTTTTTTAATCGGTAAAAGTTTAGCTCCAGAAGAAATGGCAGCTTCCCTACCGTAGTGAGAATCTTCAATTATTAGAGCTTCTGACGGATATATCCCAAACTTAATGAAAATTCTCAGATATATTTCTGGATTCGGTTTTGGTTTGTTAATGTCTTCATTCGATAATTTAAAGTCTACGTATTTTTCAATGCCAAGTTTATTTAAACAAATATTTAAAGTAGAATTTACAGCGTTTGTAGCTACAACAATTTTATATTTATTGTGCAAATTCCTCATTATTTTTATTATTTTATTATTTTTTTTAATCTTTCTTTTAAGTATTTCTGATGTTATTTTTTGTTTAAATTTCTGTATCTTTGAAAAAAATTTTTTAGGAAGTTTTTTAGTTTTTTGAAGAAGTTTTAATTTTTCAATTGTAGGTAAACCATCAAAAATTTTTACATGATCATCAATAGAAATTTCATCAAAATTATATTTTTTTAATGCTGAATTTAAGGCTTCAAAATGTATTAATTTTGTATCAACTAACACTCCATCCAGATCAAATATAATAACCTTTATCATGATTTACTTATATTTCCCTATAAAATCTGAGCAAATTCCCAAACAATCAATTTTTTTATAATTAACTCTTTCTGGTAAAACACAAATACTTTTAGGTAATATTTTTTTACCTGGATATGTCCAAATATATCCTTTACTTGTTATAGTATAATCATCTTCTTGGTGCCAAAAATAATGCGCTTTAATTTGCTCTAAAGCCATTAATGCTTCATTTGTTTTTGCGTGGCACCATATCTTATCATTTTGGAGGAAATTTTTATCGATTTCAAATTGATTGAAATCGTGACCTAAAAAAAATTTACCATTTTCAAATCTTACATCTACTTCAACGTCAAATCCATTTTCCAGAGCTTCATTAATATAATCAGGACTATTTTCTCTATCCTTATCAATATTATTAATATTTCCTCTATGTGAAATTAAATACATATATAACTTTAATATAATCAATTTTATTTTTAATAACTATTAGATTATACATTTAGTATTACATGGAGAGGTGGCCGAGTGGTTGAAGGCGCACGCTTGGAAAGCGTGTATAGGGGAAACTTTATCATGGGTTCGAATCCCATTCTCTCCGCCACTAAAAAGATCACTATTTTCAACCCTAATTAAGTCATTTTAATTGACTTAATGTATTATAAGTGAACAAATTTTTTGAAAAAATGTTATAATAATATTTTCCGATATATAAAAAATGACAAACAAAAATAATTATCAAGCAGACTCTATTAAAGTTCTCAAAGGTCTCGAAGCGGTTAGAAAACGACCTGGGATGTATATTGGTGATACTGATGATGGCACCGGCTTACACCACATGGTTTATGAAGTTGTTGACAATTCAATTGACGAAGCATTAGCAGGTTATTGTAAAAATATTCATGTTAAAATTAACTCTAACGGAACAATTACAGTTAGTGATGATGGTAGAGGAATTCCAGTGGATATTCATAAAGGGGAAAAAAAATCTGCAGCAGAAGTTATTATGACTCAATTACATGCAGGAGGTAAATTTGATCATGACTCATACAAGGTTTCTGGTGGACTTCACGGCGTAGGTGTTTCAGTTGTTAATGCTTTGTCGGAAAATCTTAAGCTTGAAATTTTTAGGGAGGGTAAAAAACATTTTATCGAATTTGAAAATGGTGAGGCAAAAGAGCCATTAAAAGTTAATGGTAAGACAAAAGAAACTGGAACGATTATAACCTTCAAACCCTCAAACGAAATATTTTCCTCTGTTAAATTTAGTGAAAAAATTCTTGCTAAACGCATGAGAGAATTAGCTTTTCTTAACAAAGGAATAAAAATCATATTTACCGACGCTTCATCAAAAAAAGAAAAAACAACTGAGTTCAAATTTGATGGAGGCATTTTAGAGTTTGTAGAATTTTTAGATCAAAAACGGGAAAAATTAAAGAATAAAAACGGAAATGATTTATTTAAAAAACCTATTTACATTGAGGGCAATAAAGGTGACATAGAAATTGAATGCTCATTAAAATGGAATTCTTCTTATGTAGAAGAAGTTTTTCCCTATACAAATAATATTTTTCAAAAAGATGGTGGTACTCATTTATTAGGTTTTAGAAGTGCTTTAACAAGAGTAATAAATAAATATGCTAATGAACATAATCTTTTAAAAAGAAATAAATTAGCTATATCCGGTGATGATATAAAAGAAGGTTTAACCTGTGTATTATCAATTAAAATTCCAGATCCTAAATTTTCTTCTCAAACTAAAGATAAACTTGTTTCTTCTGAAGTTAGAATGATTGTTGAAACTATCATAAATGAAAAATTATCAACTTGGTTTGATCAAAATCCATCTATCGCAAAGATCATCTTAGCAAAGATTATTCAGGCGGCATTAGCTAGAGATGTTGCAAGAAAAGCAAGAGAAAATGTGAGAAGGAAAGGTGCGCTTGAGCTAAGCGGGCTTCCTGGAAAATTAGCTGATTGCCAAATTGGAAAACAGGAGGGAACTGAATTATTTATTGTCGAGGGAGACTCTGCTGGTGGTTCTGCTAAACAGGGAAGAGATAGGTCAAATCAGGCAGTTTTACCCCTGAGAGGTAAAATATTAAATACATATGTCGAAGATCTTAAAAATGGAAATGGATCAGATAAAAGAACCAAGGCTTTATCTAAAATGATCTCATCAAATGAAATTGTAACTTTAATCAACGCACTTGGTCTAGATCCTAAAGCGCAAGAAATAGATTTAAAAGATTTAAGGTATGGTAAAATTATAATTATGACAGATGCCGATGTAGATGGGTCACATATCAGAGCCTTACTTCTTACTTTTTTTAATAATAGTCCATTTAATAAACTAATTGAAAATGGACATATTTATTTAGCCCAACCGCCACTATTTAAAATAAACAAAGGTTTAAAAAGTATTTATATTAAAGATGAAAAAGAACTAGAGGGCTACATTATCAAAAGTAATAAAGATTTAAAAAAAAACTCAAAAGATTATGTTAAAAAATTAGAATTAGAAAAATCAAAAATGAATATTCAAAGATTTAAAGGATTAGGTGAAATGAATCCTGAGGAGTTGTGGAATACAACCTTGAATCCAAATACGAGAAATTTGTTACAAGTCCAATATTCTAAAAATTTAAAAAAAGATCAAGATTTGATACATACATTGATGGGAAATGATGTCGCTTTGAGGAAAGATTTTATTGTCTCAAATGCAATTAATGTACAAAATTTAGATGTTTAAGATTAAGTTTTTCGAAACTTCGAGGTATCATACTTTAAAAAAGTCTACATATATTAATTTAAGGTGGATAGGTATAATTGGTCAGTTATTTTCAGTTTACTTAGTTTATTTCTTCTTCAATTTTGATTTTGAATTTCTTTATGCAAATTTGATTATACTAATTGGGTCAATTAGCAATTTATATCTCATTTTTTTTTATAAAAAAACCCAACTATCTGATAGATCAGCTTTATTATTTTTGTTAATTGACATAATTCAATTAGGAGTTTTGATTTATTTAACAGGTGGTGCAAAAAATCCGTTTATCATATTTTTAATAATCCCAAGTGTTTTTGCCTCAACCAATTTAGGAATAAAAACCAATTTATTTCTAGCAATTATAACTTGTCTAATGATAGTTTTTTTGACCTTTTACTCAAAAGATCTTCCTGAACCTTTGGGAGATCATTTTCATATAAGTAATTATTTATATTACGCAATCCCTGTATCTTTAATAATAGCTTTAATTTTCTTAAATTACTTTGCAATAATTTTTGGTAATGAGTCAAGATTAAGAAAAGAAGCTTTGAATAAAATGGAGGAAATTATGGCAAAAGAGCATGAGATGTTGTCTCTTGGTGGCCAAGCAGCAGCAGCAGCGCATTCTTTAGGAACTCCACTATCCACTATAAAGATAATTTGCCAAGAATTAACCAAACAATTAAAACATCAAAAAGAAGTTATTCAGGATATTGAATTACTATCAAGTCAAGTAGAAAGGTGTAATCAAATCTTAAAAAGATTGTCTCTTAATCCTGATATTGAGGACAATTTTATTGATGATGATTTAACTATGAGAGATTATCTAAAAGAAATTATCTCTTCTTTTAGGGAGACAAGTAAAAATGATTTTAACTTTAATTACGAGCAGGATTCATCTCCAAAAAAAATAACTAAATCAATTGAGATTGTTTATGGTCTTAGAAATTTTATTGGTAATGCAAATAAATTTTGTAAAAATAAAGTTTTTATAAACTTAAAGTCAAATAATGAACTTACTGTTGTTACTATTGAGGATGATGGCGAAGGATATCCAAATGACATTATTTCAAAAATAGGTGAACCTTATCTTAAGACATTTACATCTTCTACTGTAAATAAAACTGGCCTTGGATTAGGTATTTTTATAGGAAAAACTCTTCTAGAAAAAAATTTTGCCACTGTAAATTGCTCGAACTCTAAAACTAGAAGTGGTGCTGAAATTGAAATTAAATGGAAAAATAAAGACTTATTTAATATCTAGTGAAATTTATTTTTTTTATCAAATAAAGTGCTTAATTGTGAAATCATTACGTCACCCAATTCATTAACATCAGTAATTTTTATTGCACGATTGTAGTATCTAGACACATCGTGGCCAATACCTATAGCTAAAATATCAATCTCAGTTTTATCTTCAATAAATCGAACAATTTTTTTTAAGTGTTTCTCTAGAAAGTCTCCTGAATTTACTGAAAGTGTTGAATCATCCACTGGCGCCCCATCAGATATAACCATTAGAATTTTTCTTTCCTCTTTCCTTTTTTGAAGTCTACTAAATGCCCAGGATATTGCTTCTCCATCAATATTCTCTTTTAACAAACCTTCTTTTAACATTAACCCTAGATTATTTTTTGCTTGTCTCCATTGGGTATCTGCACTTTTATAAATTATATGCCTTAAATCATTCAGTCTACCTGGAGTTTTAGGTTTCCCATTTTTATTCCAAAATTCTCGACTTTGACCACCTTTCCAATTTTTTGTAGTAAAGCCTAATATCTCAACTTTGACTGAGCAGCGCTCCAAAGTTCTAGATAAAATATCAGCACAAATAGCCGCTATTGTAATTGGACGCCCCCGCATTGAACCAGAATTATCAATTAGCAATGTTACAACAGTATCTTTAAAATCAAAGTCTTTCTCTTTTTTAAAAGATAAGGAGTTAAATGGGTCCATTATCACTCTTGGTAATTTTGAACTATCTAATAAACCCTCTTCTAAATCAAAATCCCATGAACGATTTTGTTTCGCTAGTAGTTGTCGTTGTAATTTGTTAGCTAATTTAGTTACGACATCATGAAATCCAATTAATTGTTGATCTAGAGTTTTTCTAAGTTTATTTGCATCTTCAATATTTTCGAGCTTTTCTGCTCTGGTTGTCTCATCAAATTGTTTTGTAAATATTTTATAATCGAGATCCAAATTCTTTATATTTTTATTTTGTATTGATTGTTCGCTGATATTTTGATCTGACTCGGTGTCTAATAGTTCTTCGTCCAATCTATATTCATTAACATCGTGATCTGCTTCGATACTGGCTTCATTTTTATTATCCTGATCCTGATCTCTAGCAGTGTCATCATCGCTATTTTGATCCTGTCTCGAATTATCATTTTCTTGATTATCCTCGCTTTCGTTCTTTATTTCCTCTTCATCATTTGTTTGAAATATTTCCATTTCTTGTAAAATTTCAGAGAACTTACTTGAGTAAAGACTTTGGTTTTCTATATTGTTTTTTAAGAAATTTAAGTGTTTTTCAATATTCTTATTAAAATCATTTTCCCAAAATTTCAAAATTTTTGATGACAAATTATTTAATTTTATACCATGAAATCTATTCATCATATACAATTCAAACGCTTCAGATATATTCACATCTTCTTTAGTTTTTAAGTAATCTTTTTTTTTATTAGAAATAATTAAATTGTAATTATTTTCAAAATTTTTTTTAATACCTTTTAACATTTCCCCTCCTAAATATTCATATCTAATCTTCTCTGCAATAGAGTAAAGTGATCTACAAGTTAGATTCGAAGGTAAGTTTTTTTTATATATGATTTCGTCTGAAAATTTTTTTTTTAAAGCTTTAGAGTCAGATTTAGCTCTAGCTTTTATAAAATCATTTTTGTTATTTAGACTATCTATTTCAAAAAGATCGGATTTTTGAGAGTCTTTATTTTTTGAATTTTCTTTGGTGTTAAAGTCCTCAGATATTACTTTTACAGTTGATGTAAGGGCTTGTTTAAATTTTTCTTTAATTCCAATATCACTACGATTTTTTGACATTAAATTTGAATATTCACAAGTGATTCTGGCAATTCTTCACCAAAGCATCTTTGATAATATTCAGCAATAATATTTTTTTCCACCTCGTCACATTTATTTAAAAAAGTCACTCTGAATGCATAACCAGTATCTTTGAATATTTCCGTATTTTCAGCCCAGTGAAGAACAGTTCTGGGACTCATAACAGTTGATATGTCGCCAGCAACAAATCCTTTTCTTGTAAGCGACGCTACTTTTATCATATTTGCAATTATATCTTTGCCTTTAGAGTTATTAAAATTCTTATTTTTTGCTAAGATAATATCCATTTCTTTTTCAAGACTTAAGTAATTCAAAGTAGTTACTATGTTCCACCTATCCATTTGTCCTTGATTTATTTGTTGAGTACCGTGGTATAAACCACTGGTATCACCCAGTCCTATAGTGTTTGAAGTTGCAAATAATCTAAAATGCCTATTTTGTCTTAATACTTTGTTTTTATCAAGAAGTGTAAAATTCCCCTCTGACTCAAGAACTCTTTGTATGACAAACATTACATCTGGTCTACCGGCATCATACTCATCAAAAACTAAAGCGATGGGGTTTTGTATTGACCAAGGAAGAATTCCTTCTTTAAATTCAGTGACTTGTTTGCCATCTTTTAAGACAATCGCATCTTTACCAATTAAATCAATCCTACTTATATGACTATCAAGATTTACTCTAATACAAGGCCAATTTAATCTTGCAGCAATTTGTTCAATATGAGTAGACTTACCTGTACCATGATAGCCTTGAACTAAGACTCTTTTATTAAATGCAAATCCAGAAATAATGGCTAATGTTGTATCTTTATCAAATTTGTAATTTTTATCTATTTCAGGTACGTAATCATTTTTTTTGGAAAAGGCTTCGACTTCCATTTCCGTGTCTATTCCAAAAGTCTGTTTTATTGAAACTTTTATATCTGGTTGTAGATCAATATTAGGTGTCAATTTTTTCTCTATAAGTGTTTTTTAATTGTGTATATGCCAATGTTATCATTTTAAGTTTGTCTTCATACTTTTTATTACCTAAATTCATATCAGGGTGAAATTTTTTGACAAGTGTTTTGAATTTTTTTTGTATTTTAATCCATTTCATACCGACTGACAATCCAAGTATTTCAAAAGCTTTTATATCTTTATTATCAAATTTAAATTGACGCATATGATTAAAGTCGCTTTTAATTTTTTTACTATCAAATTCGTCTTTTAAGGTGTTATTCCATAGCACTTTAAAGAAATTATCTGAAGAGCTGAAGCTTTGAGTTGGTTTATGCCACGTCATATCTGATTTTAAAAAATTCATTATTTGACTATCATTCATGCCAGAAAAGTAATTCCAATTTTTGTTAAACTCTTTTACATGTTTTAGACATAACATTCTAAACTTTTTGCTATTATCTCTTTCAATTGGTGCTTTATATTCACCCAGTTCTTTACAATTATTCCAATCACAAATATTTTTCATGATATATTAAATATATAATGAATATAAATGAATTAATTGCAATCGTAAAAAAAAAATTGAAAAATGAAATCACTATAGAGAATATTAAGATTGAAGATAAATCCTTTCTTCACACAAAACATAAAGGTAACGACAAAAAAAAATTTCATTTGAAGGTTTTGATAAATTCAAAAGATCTCTCAAAAATGAGCAGAATTCAAAGTACTAAAAAAATTTATAAAATTTTAGATAAAGAGCTCAAAAATAATATTCACTCTATACAGATTTTAATTACTTAGCTCTTGACTTAAAAATATTTTTAACTTTTTTTTGTCAAATTTTTTATCAATTAAAGGTTTCCCGATTCTTTTCAATAAAATTAAATTAATTTTACTTGTAATATTTTTTTTATCATTAATCATAAATGATAAAATTTTATTTATATCTTTTAAGAGGAAATATTTTTTTATATCATTTGGTAAACCAAAAGTTTTTATGTGGTCTTTAATAATTTTGAATTCCTTTAAAGATAAAAAATTGCAAGATTTACTGAATTTAAGGGCCGTGTTCATACCCAGAATGACAGCTTCACCATGATTTAATTTTTTAGAAAAATTTAAACTGGCCTCAAATGCATGTGCAAATGTATGGCCAAAATTTAAGATCTTTCTTAAATTTTTTTCTTTTACGTCTTTTTCAACAACATCCCTTTTAATTTTACAACTTTCGTAAATAGTTTTTTCAATATATGGAGATTTAAATTTTAAAATATTATTAAAGTTTTTGTTTAAAAATAAAAAAAACTTCTTATTAAAAATAAGAGAATGTTTTAAAATTTCTCCATATCCACATATAATTTCCCTTTTAGGAAGAGTATTTAGAAAATCGGTATCACTTATTACTAACTTTGGTTGGTAAAAACTTCCAATTAGATTTTTACCTTGTTTGGTATTTACTCCAGTTTTACCGCCTATTGAGGAGTCCACTTGAGCTAAAAGAGTGGTAGGTATATTAATAAACTTTAATCCTCGTTTAAAAAGGCTCGCGGCGTATCCAGCAATGTCACCAGTTATACCACCACCAATGCTAATCAAAATATCCTCTCTTGAAAAATTTTTGTCTAACAAAATTTCTAAAATTTTATTTGTAGTTTTTTGATTTTTATTTTTTTCATTCGCATTTATGTGGAGTATAAATAATTTTTTACCTTTTAATTTTTTTCTGATTATATCAATTTTTTTTTTTGGAACGTTTTTATCTAAAACTAACAAGCATTTAATAAAGTAAATTTTTTCACTTTTAATTATTTTTTTCAAATTTGAGATTAATCCTGTACCAATAAATATTGGATATTTTTCCTGATTTGCTTTAACTATTAATCTTTTCATTTTCATAAATATTTATAATTTCATTAACTATCTCATTTTTTGATAATTTTTCACAATTAATTTTATATTTTGATTTTGAATAAACTACTGATCTTTTTTTTATTAAATCAATTAATTCACTAGTGGAAGACTTTAAAGCTATTGGTCTTTTTATATTTTTTTTAATTCTTTGGATCAATGTTTTTGAATTCCAATTTAACCAAAAAGACAAGTGGTTTTTCAAAATTTCTTCTCTAATTTTTTTATTGATAAACGCTCCACCTCCCAAAGATATAACAATCCATTTTTTTTTTAAAATCTTAAGAGTGGTTTTTTCCTCAATGTCTCTAAAAAATTTCTCTCCTTTTTTTTCAAAAATATCAGAAATATTCATCTCTAATTCTTTTTCTATTATCTGATCAATATCATAAAATTGTAGATTTAGTTTTTTTGAAATTAATAGTCCGATACTGGTTTTACCAGATCCCATCATGCCTAAAAAAACAATATTTTCTTTTGATTCCATAAGTTTCTTTATTGAAAAAACACAAATATGTCTTAATTTGAAAATACTTAAAGTTATATGCAAATTTATAAAAAAACAAGTTCGAGACAAAGTTTAATTCGGATAATAATAAAATTAACTTTAATTTTACTATTTATTCTAGGTATTGTTTTCTTTTTAAATACAATTGAATTTCCAGCTCCAAAAAAAGACATACAAAAAATAATCCCGAATGAAAAATTCAAAATTATTAAGTAAAAAATTTTTAATTATTACCCTCATATTATTCGCCTCTTTCAAGGTGCACTCGTCAGATAAACCAGTAGACATTTGGAAGGAAAATGAGAAAAAAAGTGATCAAAATTCAGTGTCCAATTTGTCGACTGATGAAAGTGATAATTTATCAAGTGAGATAAGTATTTATAATAAAAAGTTAAATGATGAAACATTAAACATTGTTGAAGATATATCTTTAAATTCAAAGAAGATAAAGATTACTGGATTATACGATCCGCAAGATTATGACTTAAATATTAATATGTGGATTAATTCAGATGGCGATCAATTAAAAGATCTGTTTGGCAGAATAACAAAACTGAATCTTTCTGAGGATGCTTCAGAGTTGATGAACATATCAATTTTGATTAATGCTCACTATCCTAAAAAAAATATTACTGAGAGAGAATTTTTAAAATTAAAATCAGATTGGTTAATAAAAAATTCAAACTTTGATTTAATTAAAGAGTATTTGAATAAAAATGGAATTCTTAATGATAACCCTAAACTATCCAGACACTTCATCGATTTTTATGTATCTGAGTCTAAATTGAAAAAAGCTTGTGATATATTTTCAAACAACTTAGAGCCAATTACAGATGAATATCTCTCAAAATTCAAAATATATTGCCTGATAAATGCAGGCAAGACTGAGGAAGCTTTATTAATTTTAGACTTAAAAAAAGAGTTAGGTTTCAAAGATAGATATTTTGAAAGAAAAATTGATTATCTACTTGGTTATACCTCGAAAATTGATGACTCAATATCTGAAAAATCAATATTTGATTTTCATCTTGCTCATAAGACAAATCCTAATTTTAAGTTTCGACCAGACGAAAAAACATCTAAAATCATTTGGAAATATTTATCATCAGCAAATTTGTTATCATCTTTAAAAGAAGTTGATATTACAGATTTAGATAAGATCTCAAATATCGAAAAAGCTGTTCACAATAAGAATTTTTCTGAAAACGAATTATTTAAAATTTATATGAGATTTCAATTTAATATTAATCAACTTTTAAATGCAAAAGAGTCTCACAAATCTCTATCTAATATTGAGGCAAGAGCCTTACTTTATCAGAAAATTTTACTTGAATCCGAAATGATTGAAAAATTAAAATTGTTAAAAATTTTAAAGGAATCATTCAAAAAAGATAATTTAGATTATGCTTTTGACAATGAATTAAAAAAATTTTTAAAAGAGATGGATCCTACAGAAGTACCCGATAATTTAACTAGTTTTTATTATACAAATATAGAATTGGATAAAGATTTACCAATGGAAATAAAATATAATAACGATGTTTTGCATCAATCAAAATTAATTAATTATTTTAATGGAGATTATGCAAAGTCGAAGATAGAAAAAGATGTTAATAATTTTCTAAAAAAAATTAAAAAAAATAAGAAATATTCTTTATCAAAAAAAGATGTAATATTTTTAGAGTCTCTTAAATCAGATGGCATAAAGATTTCTGAAAAATATGATGATTTATACGAGGTAAGTGAAGATGAAATGCCAACCGACATACAAATAATGATTAATAATAATGAATCTGGTTCAGCATTATTAAGAATTGTTGAAGTTATAGGTCAGGATAAACTCGAGAGAATAGATGAGGACACAATTTATTTTATAATTAGCGCGTTAAACCAATTAAACATAGATTCTATAAGAAATAAAATTTTGTTCAAAGTTCTTCCTTTAAAAGTATAAAAATTAGTTTATTTATTTATCTGATGACTGTTAAAGAAATTATTACTGTACCAGATGAAATATTAAAAAAAGTTTCTAAACCAATAGAGAAAATTGGAATCAATGAAAAAAAACTGATCGATAATTTATTTGACACGATGTATAATTCAAATGGAATTGGTCTTGCTGCCGTCCAAATAGGTATTCTTAAAAGAATTTTAGTTATTGATGTTTCGACAAAAGACGAAAAGAATCAACCAATAGTATTAGTTAATCCAGTGATTAAAAATCTAAGCAATGAGAAGTCAATTTATGAGGAAGGTTGTCTTTCAATACCCGAAACATTTATTGAAATTGAGAGACCAAAAATGTGTGAGGTTGAGTATATCGATAGAAAAGGCTCAAAAAAAATTCTTAAATGTGATGGACTATTATCTACATGTATTCAACATGAAATAAACCATTTAGATGGGAAATTAATTATTGATCATTTATCAAAATTAAAGAAAGACTTTATTATAAAAAAAATTTCAAAAATTAAAAAAAATCCAAATAGAATAGTAGTTTAAGGATGACAAATAAGATTATCTTTATGGGTACACCAATATTTTGTGTTCCTATTTTAAAATCTCTATATCAAAATGGTTATAATATTTCTGTGGTTTTTACTCAACCACCACAAAAATCTCATAGAGGACAAAAAATTAATAAAAGTCCAATTCAGGTTATTTCTGAAAAGTTAAATATAAATTATAGAACACCCAAGACACTTAAAGATAACCAAGAGGAGTACGAATTTTTAAAAAAATTGAATGCTGATCTTGCAATAGTGTGCGCGTATGGACAAATTATTCCGGAAAATTTTTTAAACTTAACTAAAAAAGGTTTTGTAAATGTTCACGCCTCAATTCTTCCTAGTTGGCGAGGAGCAGCGCCAATTCAGAGATCAATTATGAATTTAGATCCTGAAACAGGTATAAGTATTATGAAGATTAAAAAAGAATTGGATAGTGGACCAGTTAGTAATATTTATAAAATTAAAATAGATCAAAACCAAAATGCTCAAGAAATTTCAGAAAAACTATCCGCTTTAGCTGCAGAAAAAATTTTAGATAATGTGGATGATATACTTGAAGATAAAGCGAAGTTTATTGATCAAGATCATTCAAAAGCAACTTATGCAAAAAAAATTAATAAGGAGGAGTCTCAGATTAATTGGGATGAGGACGCTTCTAAAATTATTGGAAAAATTAATGGATTATTTCCTTCCCCAGGGGCTTCTTTTAGATTTAATGGTGAAAGATATAAAATTTTGAAAGCTGAAATTGCTAATGGCATAGGTCAAGTTGGAGAAATAATTTCAAATCAGCTGGAAGTAGCATGTAATAAAAACCAATCTATTAAGATTCTCGAAATTCAAAGACAAGGAAAAAGACCGCAAAAAATTAGCGAATTCATGTTGGGCTCTCAAATTAAAAAGGGCTCAAAGTTATCAAATGTTTAGGTATCAAATATTAATTGAATATGAGGGCACTAATTTTAGGGGGTGGCAAATTCAAAAAAAAGGAAAAACTGTCCAGGGGTTATTACAAGAGAAAATTTCAAAACTTTTAAAAGAAAAAATCATAATATATGGGGCTGGAAGATTAGATGTTGGTGTACATGCCAAAGAACAGTCAGCACATTTTGATTGTAAAAATAAGATTATTAAAATTGATAGGTTTTTAAAATCAATCAATCATTTTTTAAATAAAGATGGAATAGCAATACTTAAAATTACAAAAAGAGGTAATAATTTTCATGCTAGATTTTCAGCTAAAATGAGAGTTTATAATTATGTGATTATTAATCAGATTAGTGGACCAGTTTTAGATAAAAATAGAGGCTGGCATATTATAAAAGATCTTGATTTAAAATTGATGAAAGGTGCTGCAAGAAAATTGATTGGTACTAAAGATTTCAGTACTTTTAGAAAATCGAGTTGTAGAGCTAAAAGTCCAATAAAGACTATGAAATCTATAAAAATTAGATCTACAAAAAATAAGATTGAAATAGAATTCAGATCTCAATCTTTCTTACAACAACAAGTTCGGTCTATGGTTGGTTGTTTAAAATATGTTGGGGAAGGAAAATGGACATTAAAAAGATTTATAAATGTAATGCATTCTAAAAAAAGAGAATTATGTGCTCCACCTGCACCACCTCAAGGTCTCTATTTAACGAGAGTTATTTATTAATTTTTGTTTATTACTCATCGCAAATTTACGGTGTATTCGCCATCTACTTTCCTCACGAATTATAAAACCACAACAATTTTTTGATTTACATTTACAAGGAAATTGCTTGTAATCTTCTTTATCAAAACTAAAACCATAATCACAAGTTATCTCTTCGCCCTTTTTTATATCTCTATCAGCTGTTATCCAAATTTTTAAACCCTTACCATCATAACGTGCGTTCGCATCACAACTATGATTTACCAATCCAGCAATATTAAATGAGAAATCACCATCTAAGGTATATTTTTTATTTAGAGTAAATAGATAAATAGGTTTTTTATTGTCATATTTATCTGACTCTTCAACTTCTTTATTTGTAATTATTTTTCCTAAGTAATTAATAATTTTTGTGCCTTCTTTGATATTTTTAGTAGCATAAAGTCCACGACCTTTATTATCAATTTTTGATTTTCTTATTTTGTATAGTTTCATGAAGTCGATTTATGATGGGCTAGATATTTATCAATTGAATTCTACCAATGCATTAACATGTTCGTTGGCGCTTTCTGCTAAAGCATTTAAATCATATCCACCTTCAAGTATAGAAACAACTTTACCTGCGGTAAACTTATTAGTAGCCGCTAATGTTCTTCTAGTAATTTCATAAAAATCTTTTGAACTAAGTTGAAATTGAGCTAATGGATCATCTTTATGTGCATCAAAACCTGCTGAAAATATGAGAAAATCTGGTTTATATTGAACTAATCTTTCTAACACCCTATCAAATGCATTAAAGTATTCTTCGGAGTTCGTCCCAGCGGGCAAAGGGATATTCAATGAATTATTAAAGTCTCCTTTATCTTTATCTGTTCCACCCCCAGGATAAAAAGGATATTGGTGCGTAGAAATATATAATGAATTTTTATTATTACGCATGACATCATAATTTCCATTACCCCAGTGCACGTCAAAATCTATACAGGCAATTTTTTTGTATTTATATTTTGACACTAAATAGTTTGTTGCTACTCCCGCGTTTGATATACAACAAAATCCCATAGCTTTATTTTTTTCAGCGTGGTGCCCAGGTGGTCTAGCCAAACAGAATGCATTTTTAAATTGATTACTCTCAATTCCATCTATTGCTCTTATTGTTGAACCAGCAGCATCAAAAACCGCTTTTTTACTTTCAGGTGATACAACAGTATCGCCATCTAGAAACTTAAGGCTTTTTTGAGGAAAAGAATCTTTTAAATTATTTATATAGTCTTTTGAATGTGTCATAGACAATATATCATCAGGAACATTATCTGGCTTATCCCAGATTAAGTCTTTCCTTTTTTTTAACACTTCTTTTATAGCAACTACTCTTTTAGGCTGCTCAGGATGACCATCGCCGGTGTTATGTTTCTCATAGGAGTCAGAATTTATTATCGCTGTTTTCATTTAAAATAATTTATTAAAATGTTTTCATAAATTTTCTTAAGATTTTTCAAATCTTTTAAAGATACGGCTTCATCAACTTTATGCATTGTTTTTCCAACAAGCCCAAATTCTAATCCAGGTGATATTTTTCTTATGAACCTTAAATCTGAGGTTCCACCTGTAGTAGAAAGCTTTGGTTTAATTTTGGTCACTTTTTTTATGATATTTTGTATCATGTGCGTTGTTTCATTTGGCTTTGTTAGAAATGCCTCACCTGAAACTCTATAATCAATTTTAAATTTTGATTTTTTTTTCTTGGTTATTTTTTTAAAAATTTTATTAAGTCTATTTTTAATAGAATTTGACGAATGTTTATTATTAAACCTTATATTAAATGTTGCCTCAGCCATAGCCGGGATAACATTATCAGCGTTATTATTTATATTTATTTTTGTAACTTCTAAGTTTGTAGGTTGGAAGTTTTTTGATCCTCTATCAAATTTAATATCTTTTAATTCTTTTAAAATTTTTACAATTATAGTTGAGGGATTATTAGCTCTATGAGGATATGCAACATGGCCTTGCTGACCAAAAATATTTAATTTACCAGTTAAACTACCCCTACGTCCAATCTTTATCATTTCACCTAATTTATTTGGATTTGTTGGTTCACCAACAAGACAAAAGTTAATTTTCTCTTTCCTTTTTTTTAAATAATCTACAACTTTTTTGGTGCCGTTTACTGCATCACCTTCTTCATCTCCTGTAATAAGTAAACTTATTGATCCGTTGAATTTTTTATTTTTTGATAAAAAAGTGCTTACAGCAGACACAAAAGCTGCAACAGAGCTTTTCATATCATTTGCACCTCTCCCAATTAAATGGCCTTTTTTGATAGATGGTTTAAATGGATTTACTGTCCAATCCCTAATGTTTCCTGGAGGGACAATATCAACATGTCCTGCAAACATAAAATTCGGTTTCTTAGATCCTAATCTTGCATACAAGTTTTTTACAGGCCGAAATCCTTTTTCTTTAAATTCCAATATTTTTGTTTTGAAACCTAATTTTTTTAATTTTTTTTCTAAAAATTTCATTACCCCAGCATCAACTGGGGTGATAGAAGGAAATTTGATTAGCTCTTTAGCTAATTTTAACTCATTTAAAGTTTTCATTTTTAGTCTCTTAAGAGGTCGTTAATAGAAGTTTTAGATCTTGTTTTTTCATCAACTTGTTTAATTATTACTGCACAATACAATGAGGGTGCAGAAGAATTATTTTTATCAGGCAACGAGCCTGGAACTACAACTGAATAAGGTGGTATTTTACCATAAGTAATTTTACCAGATTTCCTTTCAACTATTTTAGTTGATTGACCAATATACATACCCATACTTAAAACTGAACCTTCTCCAACAATTACACCTTCAACTACCTCTGACATCGCTCCAAGAAATACATTATCCTCTATGATTGTTGGTAAAGCTTGCGCGGGCTCTAGAACTCCACCAACACCCGAACCTGCAGAAATATGGCAATTCTTACCTATCTGACAACAACTACCAGCTCTTGCAAAAGTATCTATCATCGTTCCTTCGTCAATATATGCTCCAATGTTTACATAACATGGCATAAGAACAGCGTTTTTTCCGACAAATGAACCTTTTCTTACTGGTGAGTTCGGAACCATTCTAAAACCTGCTTTTTCATGATCAGCTTTGGTCCATCCTGCAGTTTTACCTTTTAATAAATGAGATTTATCATACCAACTACTATAAGGACCGTTTAAATTTTCCATTGGGTAAATTCTAAAACTTAACATTATAGCTTTCTTAAGGTACTGATGAGTTACCCATTCTCCATTTATTTTCTCAGCAACTCTTGATTTACCACTATCTAAATCAGCAATAACTTGGTTAATAGCATCTTTTAAATTTTGGTCAGAATTTTGGTTTACCTGATCTTTATTTTCCCAAGCATCATTGATTATTTTTTCTAAAGACATAATTAATTACTTTTTAATAGCCTTATTTCTTTTAGAAATAAAGACAGATTTTCAATTTTGTGTGAAATAAAATCTTTGTCTGCATCCATTTTTCCAAAATGTTCATCATTAATTAACCAAACGGTTGTACACCCTCGTTCGTGACCTATACTTAAATTTTTAGCTATATCTTCAATGTAAATAGTCTCTTTTGGATTTATACCAAATTTTTTTACCATTAAGTCGAAGGTTTCTGCTTCTGGTTTAGGTACATAACCAGCGTCTTTAATATCAAAAACCTTATCTCTTCCAAACAAATCATACACACCCAAGTGAGTTAAAATATTAGCAGCATGTTCAGCACTACCATTGGTGAAGATAAATTTTTCCATATCTAATTGCTTAAGCTCATTTCTCATAATTTTATCTTCTTTCATAAATGATAAATCAATTTCATGGACGTAAGATAAAAATTCATCTGGTGATATTCCATTATGGACCATTAATCCTCTTAATGATGTATTATATTTATAGAAATAATTTGTTTGTAATTCTTTAGCTTTAATTTTATCAATTTTAAGTTTTTCAGATATAAATTGAGTCATCCTCTTTGAAACTTGACCAAATACACGCTCTAAAGAATAGTTGTTGTGCTTACCATAACAAACACCATCAAGATCAAGTAGCAGATATTTTTTTTCTTTTAAATTCATTTTCTTATTAATGTGCCTGATCCCTTGTCTGAAAAAATTTCCCACAAACAAGAATGTTTTTTCGTACCATTAATTATACCAGCTGCTGTAACTCCATTATTGACAGCATCTAGACAAGCATTTATTTTAGGTATCATCCCTTCAGTTATTGTCTCATCTTTTAGCATCTCTAATATTTCGGATGAGGATATTTCATCTATAAGTTTTTTTTCTTTATTTAAAACACCATCAACATTTGTCATCAATAGTAATCTCCTTGATTTGACAGATTTGGCTACAGCCATTGCTGCAGTATCACCATTAATATTATGTGTTTGATTGTTCTTATCTAAACCTAGTGGTGAAATAATCGGTATTTTATTTTGTCGAATTATATCCAATAAAATATCGTTATTAATCTTATTTGGCAGACCAACAAAACCTAGTTCTTTTGCCTCTGGTACGACCTCAATAATATTATCTTTTTTAGTGTGAATGGAGACCGCTTTTGTATTTTTTTTGTTCAAAGAGCTTACAATATCATTGTTAAAACTTATTAAGACTGACTCAACAATGTTTATAATTTTTTCATCAGTGACTCTTAACCCTCTTATAAATTTTGATTGAATATTAGATTTATCTAATTCTCTCTTGATCCTTGGACCTCCACCATGAACTACAATAACTGAAAGACCTAATTTATTTAAGATACTTAAATCAGTAATAAAATTATCAAAGATATTTCTATCAATTAAAACGTTTCCTCCATATTTAATGACAATCAAGTCATTTTTATATTTTACTATGTATTTATTAACCTCGTTTATTGGGGGTCCGTTTTCAGGAAGAATTTTTTTTAAGTCCATTAATTTATTTTTAAAAAAAATTAGGTTACCGTTTTCACTGTTGTTCTTCTCATAATGAATACTTGTTGGGCCATCGTTAAGATATTATTGACAGTCCAGTAAATAACTAAACCACTTGGGAAAGGTGCAAGTATTACAGTTAAGAATAGAGGGAAGAAAGCAAAAATTTTAGCCTGCATTGGATCAGTAGGCGCAGGGTTTAGTTTTTGTTGTACCCACATCGAAACTCCCATCGCTACTGGCCAAGCTCCAATTATCAAGAAACTTGGAACATCATAGGGTAATAAACCAAAAATATTAAATATGCTTGTAGGATCTCTCTCACTTAAATCATGGATCCACCCATAGAATGGCATTTGTCTCATTTCAATTGTTACAAATAGAACTTTATATAAAGCAAAAAAAACTGGAATTTGGACAAGAATTGGCAAACATCCAGACATTGGATTAACTTTTTCTTTTTTGTACAGTGCCATCATTGATTGTTGCAGTTTCATTTTATCATCTTTGTGAAGTTCTTTTAGTCGAACCATTTCTGGCTGCAGAGCTTTCATTTTAGCCATGCTTCTAAATGAAAAGTTGGCCAATGGGAAAAAAGCCAGTCTGATACAAATAGTTATTGCGATAATAGCTAAACCATAATTTCCTAACAGTTTGAAAAAATAATCTATCCCATAAAAAAGAGGCTTTGTTATAAAGTATAAAAAACCCCAGTCTATTACTAGATCGAATTTTTCTATATTTAATGACTCAGCGTAACCATCAATTACATCTACTCTTTTAGCTGCAACAATTACTTTTAATTCTTCCTCTACAAAGCTATTCTCATTTAAAGCTAATGGTTCTGTGGCTATAAAGTTTGCTCTAAATTTATTTTTATAATCAAACGTTGTTTTAAATTCTTTATTTTTTGGAGGAATTAATGATGTGATCCAATATTTATCACTTATTCCCAACCAACCTTTTTTGGCTACTTTAGAAAACTTTTTTTCTTGAATATCATCATAATCTTCCTCAAATAACTCGTCATCTAAGGTTGCGATTAAACCTTCGTGAAGTATTAAAAAATCAATAATATCTGGAATTTCATTTCTTATTATCTGACCATAAGAATAAAAGTCATATTTTTTATCACTTTGATTAATTATTTTTTGTTTTATTGTAAAAAGATATTTATCATCTATAGATATTTCCTTTTCAAATCTTAAACCTTGTTCGTTTATCCAGTATAGTTTAATTGGAGATTTAACAGTCAATTTATCATTACCATCAAACGACCAAATTGTATTTGAGTTTGGAATTTCAACATTTTTATCAGATGTTACAAAGCCACTCTCAATAAGATATCCTTCTGTTATGTTTCTTGGTCCTAACAAGGTTACTTTTTTTTCCTCATCCAAATTTACTTTGTAGTTTTTAAAGGTTAAGTCATCTATCGTTGCACCCTTTAACGATATTGATCCAATAACATTGTCATTTTCAAATTCAATTCTCTCATTTTGAATTAATGCGTCATCTCTCGATAATGCGACTACCTTCTCTTTTTGATCTAACGACGGAGTGTCTGTATTTTTTTCGATTTTTTCTTTTTCAACAAGATCTTGATTTATAGTCTGCTGTTCTGGGATAAAAAATAAAGACCATAAAACAATAACCGCAGAAGATAGCGCGATAGCAGCAATGACGTTTTTGGAGTCCATTATTTTTTTCCCATTTCTTTTTTTACTGGATCAATTCCGCCCTCTTTAAACGGATGGCATGATAAAACTCTTTTAATAATCATGAATAAACCTTTGAAAAAACCATAAGTTCTCAGAGCTTCAATACTGTAATCTGAGCAATTTGGAAAATATCTACAATTATTACCAAGCAATGGGCTTATAAGGAATTTATATCCCTTGATAATTTGTATTAATGTTTCAGTTAAAATATTCATTATTTTATTCTTTCAAAATCTTGAAATAAGGTATTTTTTATTATTTTAAAATCATTATGTAACATAGTTGGCTTAGCAATAACAAGATATGAATAATCATATTTCAAGGATATCTTTTTGACTGCATCATCCATAATATTTCTTAATCTTCTCTTTATTTTATTTCTATTCACAGCATTTCCTAATTTTTTTTTTGTAACAAATGAAATATTTAATTTTTTATTATCTTTTTTAACTAAATGACCAAAAAAAATAGTAACAAATTTATTAGATACTTTTTTCTTTTTTAGTAATGATTTAAATTCTTCATTTTTTGAAAGAGCAACTATTTTGCTTTTCATTGAATTAACTTATTTTCTTTTTCTTTTTACAGTAGAAGATACTGTTAAATTCTTTCTGCCTCTAGCTCTCCTTCTTTTCAAAAGTTTTCTTCCACCTTTGGTTTTCATTTTTGAACGGAAGCCGTGTGTACGACTTCTTTTTATACGAGAGGGTTGATATGTTCTTTTCATAAATCTAGTTAAATATATATAAAATTCCGCTCTTTATAATAATTAAATATATAAATAGCAAATATAAGATTTATGGATACGATGAACAATAATGGAAAAAGCCAAAAAAACTAAAATAATAATAGGATTATGTTACCTGACATTAGTATCTTTCTTTTTATTAATGTTTTTTTCAAAATTTAGTATTGATGAAATAACTTCCTATGATTTTATTAGAGATAATAGATTATATTTTCAAGAACTAAAAAATTCTAATTTATTTTTGGTATCCATAATTTTTTTGATTTTTACAATATTATGGGTGTTCCCATTTCTCGGATTTGGTTCGCCAATTGCCTTACTAGGGGGCTTTATGTTTGGAAAATGGTTGGGTACCATTATCGTAGTGATAGGTTTAAGTGTGGGTGCAACTTTTTTGTATATGTTTGGAAATTATTTTCTCAAGGATTTAATTAGGGAAAAGTTTTTAAATAAATATGAAAATCTCGAGAGAAGATTTAAAAAGTCAGAATTTTATTATTTGTTGATCTATAGATTTATAGGGGGTATACCCTGGCAACTTAGTTGTATCTTACCCACAATTTTTAATGTTAAAACGGTAAATTTTTTCTTTGCATCTTTGATAGGTATTGTACCTCAAATTTTTTTAGCAGTTTCCATAGGAAGTGGTTTAGAAAAAATAATAGATCAGAATTCAGAATTACCTAAAATCACAGAGGTAATTTTTTCACCAGAAATATATATTCCAATATTAGCTTTCTTTAGTTTGGTATTAACAACAATTTTTTTAAGAAAATCATTTTATAAAAATTAGTGGTGCTCCCACCAAGAATCGAACTTGAAATTTATCCTTACCATGGACACGTTATACCATTTAACTATAGGAGCAGTTAAATCAAATCTAATTACATTGATATTAAAGCATTTTTTTCAAATTATTGCCTTAATTTTTTGATTAATATGATTTATATCTTACCAAGGAAATTTTATGGGCATACATTACGATTATAAATCAACAAAGAGCGCTAAGCTTATGGAAAAACAAGCTAAAAGAGAGAAAAAGCTTGCGGAAAAAAAAGCCAAAAGATTAGCTAAGGAAGGTCCCAAAAAAGATGTTAATAAAGACAAAGTTTTGGATGCATCTAAACCAATAACTTTAGATTTCCTTACAAATCCAAATAAAGAATGATTGCAAAAAATAAAGATGAGCGCTTAAGTCTGGCGCTTAGAAAAAATTTAAAAAAGAGAAAAACTTTTCAAAAAAAGAATAAAAAGAAAGCAAAATAATGTCGATACAGCCAGATACTTGGATTAAAAAAATGTGTGAAGAGCATAATATGATTGAACCATTTTTAGATCATCAAGTTTCTGAAGGAAAAATATCTTACGGACTAAGTAGTATGGGTTATGATGTAAGAATATCTGATGAATATAGGATATTCACAAATGTAAATAGCTCTTTAGTTGATCCAAAAAACTTTTCAGATGATAACTTTATAGAAAGAAAAGGACCGTATTGTATTATTCCACCAAATTCATTTGTTTTAGCAAAAACTATTGAATATTTTAGAATACCAAAAGATGTGCTTTGTATTTGTGTTGGTAAAAGTACATATGCCCGAACTGGGATTATATGTAATGTCACTCCAATTGAAAATGAATTCGAGGGTAATATTGTTATTGAGTTAAGTAATACAACTCCTAATCCTGCAAAGATTTATTCTAATGAAGGTATAGCTCAATTTTTATTTTTCAAATCTGATACAAAGCCAGAAACAACTTATAAATCAAAAAACGGTAAATATCAGGGACAAACTACTATTCAGGTTGCTAAAATAAAAAAGTAATTTATGGATAAATTTCTGATAAATGGTCCTTGTAAAGTAAAGGGTAAAGTCTCAATCTCGGGTTCAAAAAACGCATCCCTACCAATTCTCGCTGCGACATTACTATTTGATAAGCCGGTAATTATTAAAAATTTACCAAGAGTAAAAGATATA
The DNA here is from genome assembly GCA_902615145.1 of uncultured Pelagibacteraceae bacterium. GTDB lineage: Bacteria > Pseudomonadota > Alphaproteobacteria > Pelagibacterales > Pelagibacteraceae > Pelagibacter. Next base: position 84,203 of record CACMNK010000003.1, read on the forward strand.
AAGACTATGCTTAATTTGTTAAAATCTCTTGGATCTAAAATAATTTTATCTAAAGACAAAAAAACTGTAAAGATTATTAATAAAAAAAAGATGAAAACTTTTGCAAGTTATTCACTTGTAAAAACGATGAGAGGATCAATTTTAGTTTTAGGTCCATTAATTTCAAAATTTTATAAATCCAAAACCTCATTACCCGGAGGATGTTTAATAGGTGCTAGACCTGTAAACTATCATCTTTCAGCATTAAAAAAACTTGGTATGAATTATAAAATCAAAGATGGATACATTTTAGCCAAAACCAAAGGAAGACTCAAAGGTAATACGATAAAGTTTCCTCAAATAAGCGTCGGTGCCACGGAAAATTCAATTATTGCAGCATGTTTAGCAAAAGGTAAAACAATTTTAAAAAATTGTGCTATAGAACCCGAGATAAAAGATCTCACAAATTTTTTAAATTCAGCAGGCGCAAAAATTAGATGGTCTGGAAGAATGTGTAAAATTCTGGGTACTGACTCATTAAATCAAACTGAATATACAGTTATGGCTGATAGAATAGAAGCGGGTACTTTTTGTGTAGCTGCGACCCTCACTAAAGGTAATCTTGAAATAAAAAATTTTAATCCCGATATTATCAAAACAGAGCTTGAGTTATTAAGAAAAGTTGGAGCAAGAATTAAAATTGATAGCAATAAGTTAACAGTAATTGGACCTGAAAAAATAAAACCTATTAAAAATATCAAAACAAGAGAATGGCCAGGTGTAGCCACTGATATGCAATCACAATTAATGGTCTTAATGTGTAGGGCAGATGGTAAAAGTTCAATTACCGAAAATATCTTTGAAAACAGATTTCTTCACGTTGGAGAACTTCAAAGACTTGGTGCAAATATCGAAATTAAGAGGAATAAAGCTTTTATTGACGGAAATACAAAATTTATTGGTGCAGAATTAATGTCCAGTGATTTAAGAGCGTCAGTTGCGCTTGTTCTAGCTGCAATGATTTCAAATGGTAAATCTTCTATTAATAGAATTTATCATTTAGATAGAGGATATGAAAATTTAGAGATAAAATTAAAAAAAATTGGTGTTAAAATAAAAAGACTTAAAAAGTGAACAAATATCTTGCAAAAATAATTGCGATGGATCAGGAAGGATTACAAATGATTTCAGCTTGTAGTTCGGGAGCAAAAGTAAAAATAGCTGATATCAAATACCTTTCTGCAAATAAGGTTTTTTTGTTATCAATCGAAAGAACACTCGTCGAAACTGGTCAAGATCATAAGAAAATCAATAGTATCTGTAGATTTGATTTTGTTGACAAAGTAAGATCAAAAAATATCAATCAATCAAAGAAAGATTTAGTCTTAGAATTAATTGGGATTGAATATTTGAAAAATAAGGATGATTATGAAATAAATCTTATTTTTAATAATAATTCTCACATTGTTTTAAGTGCCGAAACTATAGAAGCACGGCTTGAGGATCAGAATGAAATTAAATAACTATGAAAGTACTCATTAGTAAAAGTAAAAGTTTTGAAAAAGATCTTGATAACTTACTTTATAAAAGAAGGGAAAAAATAATATCAGATAAAGTGTCAGTAACTAAAATAATTAAAGATGTTAAAAGTAATGGCGACAAGGCCTTAATTAAATATGAAAAAAGATTTAATAAAAATAATAAAATTATTCCAAGTTTAAAAAAGATTAATAGATTAATTAAATCTTTAGATCCTAAAGTTAAGAAAGCAATTGATATAGCTTATAATCGAATTTATAAATTTCATTCTCTACAAAAATTCAAAAATATTTCATATACAGACAGATTTAAAAATAAACTTAACTATAAGTATTTACCCATAGATTCAGTTGCAATTTATGTACCAGGCTCAACTGCCTCTTATCCCTCAAGTGTGTTGATGAATGCCATCCCGGCTATAGTTGCAGGTGTTAAGCGAGTTGTTATGATTAACCCTGGTTATAAAGGTAATCAAAATCCTGCTGTATTATATGCGGCAAAAAAATGTAGGATAAAAGAGATTTATTCTATCGGGGGTCCATCAGCAATTGCAGCAGTTTCTTATGGTACAAAGAAAATCAATAAGGTTGATAAAATTGTTGGACCTGGAAATTCATATGTTGCAGCTGCAAAGAAGGAAGTTTTTGGAGATGTTGGAATAGAAGGAATGACCGCAGGACCATCTGAAATAACAATTGTTTGCGATAAATATTCCAATCCTGAATGGGTGGCTAGTGACCTAATTGGTCAAGCAGAACATGATCCTCTAGCGCAATGTATCTTAATTTCAAAAGATAAAAATTTGATTAACAAGGTTCAGATAGAAATTACAAAACAATTAAAACTTATTCCAAGAGGATCTATTGCGAGCAAAAGTTTAATTAATAATGGAATTTTAATGTACGTATCTAAGAACAATAAAATAATTGATATTGTAAACAAAATTGCACCTGAGCATCTAGAGCTTAATATTAAGAATTATAAATCGGTTGTTTCAAAAATTAAAAATTCTGGATCAATATGTTTGGGAAAATATGCTGTTATGGCGATGACTGATTATAATGTCGGTTCAAATCATATATTACCAACTAATGGTTCAGCAAAATATTCAAGTGGAATAAGTGTAAACGAATTTTATAAAAGAATTTCTTATATAAACTTATCAAAAAAGGGTATTGAAAGTCTTGGGCCATCAGTTATAACTCTTGCAAATTATGAGGGGTTGAAAGGTCATGCTCAATCCATCATAAAAAGAATTAAAAATAAGGAGTAAATAAATTTGTCAAAACAGGATCTACTTGAATTCAAAGGGAAGGTTACAGATTTATTACCTAATGCAATGTTTAGAGTGCAACTAGAAAATGGCCATACTGTTACAGCTCACACTGCTGGAAAATTAAGAAAAAACAGAATTAGAGTTTTGCAAGGTGACAATGTTACAGTTGAAATGACACCTTATGATCTCACTAAAGGTAGAATAATCTTTAGAGGATAATTTTAAGGCTGAGTAGCTCAGGAGTAGAGCAGAGCCCTGAAAAGGCTTGTGTCGGAGGTGCGAATCCTTCCTCAGCCACCACCACAAGATTTCATCTTGAAATTAACTCAAAACAAATTAACTTCTATCTATAATAATTAACAAAAGGACTAAGAAATAAGATGAGTACTATACAGGGTAAAGTAAAGTGGTTTAACGGTAAAAAAGGTTATGGTTTTATCGAGAGAGATGATAAAGAAAAAGATGCTTTCGTTCATGCATCAGCAGTAAAAGCAGCTGGAATGCGATTTTTGAATGAAGGTGATAAGATAGAATTTACATTAGAGGATGGACCAAAAGGTCCCTCGGCAGTAAATCTTAAAAAATTAGATTAATCCTCAAATTTATATAAAGGACGTTTTTCTCAATATGAAAATTTACGTCCTTTTTCTTTTTAAGGTTGCATAATAAAATTTTTTGTCTAAAAAACACATAATGAAAAAATATGAGTTAATAGAATGGTTTAACAAAAGTACTTTAAGAATAGCTCTTAAAGAGAACGAGATAGCTGTGCATACTCATATCCATGCTGGCTAAAGCTAGCATTTTACCATTTAATTATAATTTTAAATCCACACAAAATAAGATAAAAACAAATAGGATAAGCCCGGGTGGTGTAATGGTTAGCACGGAAGTTTGTGGAACTTTAAGTTTGAGTTCGACTCTCAGCCCGGGTACCAAAAAATGAACAAAGATAAAAAATTAATTCCTGGTTTACCATCAGGATTCGAAGATAGGTGGAATAAAAAATTATTTCTCAAAAAAAAACTTTTAAAAGTTATTGAGAAAAATTTTATAAAATATGGGTTTGATCCATTAGAGACCCCATCATTTGAAATTACAGAAAATATAGGATCCTTTCTTGCAGAGGATGATAGTAACCCTATGTCTGATGTTTTCTCTTTTAACGATGGTGAAAAAAATATTACTCTGAGATATGATCTCTCTAGTCCATTAGCCAGATTTGTTGCCCAAAACAATCAAGAACTTCCATCAATATATAAAAGATACGCTATTCAAAATGTATTTAGAAATGAAAAGTCTGGCAATGCTCGTTTTAGAGAGTTTACACAGGCAGATTGTGATATTGTAGGTAGCGTTAATTCAGCTCAAGCAAATGCTGAATTGTGCAGTCTTGTTGCAAGTACGTTAATTGAATGTGGTTTAAATAAATATCAGTTTACTATCAATGTTAGTAATAGAAAAATTATTCAAGGTTTAATTGAGGACCTTAAAATCCCAGGAAATAAAAAAATCAAGGTAATGAGAGCGATCGATAAATTAGATAAACCTGACTTTGGATTTAAGGGAGTAGAGGAATTATTAAAAAAAGAGAGAAAAGATAAAAGTGGAGCTATTACAAAAGGAGCTGATTTAAGCAATGACCAAGCTTCAAAAATTTTAGATTTTTTAAAAATTAGGGATTTAAATGAATTAAAACAAAATTTTAAAAACTCTCTAACACAAGAGGGAATTAAAGAACTAGAGGAATTTTTCAAAATTTTAAGTTTCGGGTCTTATTTTGATCAAGTTAAAACCAATTTTACTATTGTTAGAGGTCTTGATTATTACGATGGTTTTTGTGTTGAGACAAATTTAAATTTTAAAGCAAAAAATAACAAAGGCAAAGAAGTTGATATTGGAAGCATCTGCTCAGGTGGACAATACGATAAATTAATTTCTAGATTTAAAGGTGTAGACATTCCTGGAACTGGTATAAGTATTGGTGTTGATAGATTGCTATTTGCGATGATGCAATTAGATCAGATAGAAATCGATGAACAAAAGCCGATTATTGTATGTGTGATGGATGAAAAATATTTACCAAATTATTATGAGATTTTAGATAATTTGAGAAAAAATAACATTAATTCAGAAATATTTTTAGATAGTAAAAAAAATCTCGGGAAGCAACTGACTTATGCAAATAAAAGAGGGTGCCCAGTTGCAGTAATTTGTGGAGAAAATGAGTTTAAAGAAAATAAAGTAACATTAAAAAACTTACTTGGTATTAAGGGTGAAAATAACCAAAAATCGTTTCCAAAAGAAAATTTAATTAATGAGATCAAAAAATTTATCTGACAAAATTCTTAGATCGGTAAAATCTAAAGGATTTAAATATATTGAATTACCTTCTGTGATTGAGACAAATCATATAGTGCAGCGATCAGGTGAGAGTTTTAGGAAATTTATTTTTTCATTTACAGATCAGTCAGGTAATGAATTATGTCTAAGACCAGATCTTACAATCGCTTCTTGTCTAAGATATTTAGAAAACAATTTAAAGGGGAAAGAAAAAATATTTTATAGTGGACAGGCTTACAGAAAATCTCAAAATAAAAAAGACTCTATAATAAGAAATCAAGTTGGTTTTGAGATTATAGGATCAAAAGATGAAAAAAATGATGACAAAGAAATAATAAATACATCTCTTAAATCACTTAAAGATCTAAAATATTCTAAAGGCACTCTCACTATTGGTAATGTAGAAATTTTTAACCTTTTAATTTCTAAATTAGACATTCCTAAAAGATGGAAATTAAGACTTACAAGACATTTTTGGAGAGAAGACTATTTCAGTGATTTATTAAAAAGACTAGAGACTAATTCTGATGTAGATCCAACTATTGTTGAAGTTGATAAAAGACGATATTTAAAAATGTTAAACGATGATCAAATATCTGTCGTTGCAGGTAGAACTATTAAAGAAATTTTAGAAAGATTTGATAAAAAAATTAAGGACCCAAGGAGAACAAGCAGGGGGAAAAATGTTTCAAAAATTATTAAAGAATTTTTGAAAATTAAATGTCCGATTAATAAAGCTGCGACTCAGTTGAATAAATTTTTCAAGAAAAACAGAATAAATCTTGTCGTCGATCAGAAATATTTTCCAATTTCAAAAAATAAAATATCTAAATTGAATGTAGTTTTCTCTAGTGCCTTTGGTAGGCAACTGGAATATTACACAGGAATGGTTTTTAAAATCGATATTAAATCAAAGTCAAAGATTACTAATTGTTGTAATGGTGGCCGTTATGACAAATTAATCTCTGATCTTGGTTCAAAAAAACAGATACCAGCAGTTGGAGCTGCGCTTAATCTTAATTATTAGTGATGAGTAATTTTATAAATATAGGAATACCTAGTAAGGGAAGATTAAAAAAAGATGTTTTAAAAATTTTTTATAAAAAAAGGTTAAAGCTTATTTCTGAACGAGGAGAACGAGACTTGATTGGATCAATTAAAAATAAACCAAATATCAAGATTTTATATTTACATGCAAGAGAAATTCTTGAAAGATTAGGAGATGGCTCTCTAGATATTGGGTTTTCTGGTTTTGATTTATTTAAAGAAAGTGCTGTTAATACTCAGAATAAAATAAATATAGTGTCAAAACTTAATTTTGGAAATGCAGATTTGGTTGTTGCAATCCCTGATCCTTGGATTGATGTTCAAACCATAGCTGACTTAGAGGAAATCGCCTTTGAATTTAGAGATAAAAAGAAAAAAAGACTGAGAGTTGCGACCAAGTATCCAAATTTAACTAGAGATTTTTTATTTTCTAAAGGTGTTACCCAATTTAAATTAGTTGATAGTTTAGGAGCAACTGAGGCATACCCTTTTACTGGTTCAGCTGAATTAATTGCTGATATTACTTCAACAGGTGAGACACTAAAGGCAAATAATTTGCGTGTTTTGAAGGATGGAAAAATATTAGAATCTCAAGCTTGTATTTTTACATCTAAAAAAAATAATAAGAAAAAAGGATTGAAAAACCTGGTAAGACTACTTTCTTAGTAATTTGTCTTTAAAATAAATAAGTATAATTCGTATAATATCCAAATTTCTGATAATTGCATAAAGGCCAATCAAAGCGCCTAAGACAATTATAATTTTAAAAATTAACATTAAATCCATAAATTAAGTTTTATTAATTTTAACTTTAAATATCGTTGAAAATAAATATTTAGTATATACTAACAAAATATGGAATCAGTAATATTAATATTAAATATTTTAATCTTGGCCCTCATTTTAGGAGGAGCCTTTTACTTTTACCAAAAAAATTCTAAGAAAAAATTAGAGGAAGAAATTGAAGATCAGTCAGAATTATTAGCTAAAAAAGATGAATTAAATGATTTAAAATCAAGCTTTCAAGAGTCTTTCAATCTCATGAGTAAGGAAATTGCCAAAGATATGAGTGGTGCCCTAACTAAAGTAGATGAAAAGGTTGGCAATTTTAATCAACAAGTGCAGTTATTAAATCAAAGCCAAGAGGGGATTACTAAAATTTTAGCAGGTGTTAAAAAGTACGGTACTTTAGCTGAATATTCTTTAGATGCTTTAATAAAGGATTTGTTACCAGCATCTCAATTTATGACTAATGTGAAAATGAAAGAAGATACTAGTGAAAATGTGGAATTCGCAATCAAGCTGCAAGGTGATGTCTTAGTGCCAGTAGATTCTCATTTTCCGGTAGAAAAATTCAAAGCTATTACTGATGCATATGATGAAGATGATAAAAAAGCAGTTGCAGATGCTAGAACAAAATTAGCAAGTGCATTTAAAGCTAAAGCAAAGAGTGTGATGGAAAAATATATTGTTCCACCTAAATCCTCAAATTTTGCAATAGTGTATGCTCCTACAGAGAGCCTTTATAAAGAATTAACTGAATACCAAGATCCAAGCACTAAAGAGTTATTAACCCAAGAATTGATGAAAAAATATAAGATAGTAATTTGTGGTCCAAACACTCTTTCAGCTTATTTACAATCTTTACACATGGGTTTTCAGTCTCTTAAAATTTCAAAACACGCAACAGAGATTTATGATCATTTAAAAACTATAAGTACAAGATTTTCTAGTCATTTTGATAATATTTATAAATTAAGAAAAAAACTTGAAGAGGCCATGACAGTTGTTGATAGTTTTGGAAAAGATGCAAGATCAATAACGAGAACTTTAGAAAACATAAAAGATCCCGAGCAAGTTGAAAAAGCTGTACTGACAGAGAACGTAGAGAAATTTGTTGAAAGAAATAAACAACTCAAAAAATAATTTCTTTTTTCACATATTACCGACTATAAGAAATCACATGCGTTGGAACAAAAAATACAATTATCCCTCGAGCTCAAGGGCTACTGAAGATGGAATAAGAAGATATGTTTTGGGAGAAGCAAAATTACCAAGTGTAACGTCAATACTTGATGCAACAAAATCTGAGGAAGATAGAGCGGCACTAGCAAATTGGCGAGAAAGAACTGGCTATATAGAAGCTGAAGCTATTACAAAAGCAGCCAGTAGCAGAGGATCTCAAATGCATGGTTATTTAGAGTCTTATCTTTTAGGAAGAGAAAATTTGAGTTTTTTTGAGGATAATGAACAGTATAAGAAAATGGCAAAAGAAATTATCGATAAAGGACTAACAAACAGGTTACAGGAAATTTATGGAGTTGAGTGCACTATGCATTACCCTGAAAAGTATGCAGGCACTGCAGACTGTGTTGGACTATATGAGGGAAAGGAAACCATAATTGACTTTAAACAATCTAATAAACCAAAAAAAGCAGAGTACATAGACTCTTGGTTACTGCAAACCGCAGCCTATTCATTAGCTCATAATGTAGTATATAATTCAAATATTAATGCTTGTGTTATACTTGTTTGTACAGTGGATAATTTATTTCAAGAATTTAAAATTCAAGGAACTGAATTAATTACCTATCAAAATTTGTTTTTAGGAAGATTGAAAAAATTTCATGAACTTTCAAATTTAAATTAATTTTAAAAATGGATAAAATAGTAATTTACGATACTGAAACAACCAACAGCACCATTTGGGGCTCTATAATTGAGGTTGGAGCAGTTGTAGTTGATAAAAATTTAAAAGAAATTGGAAAACTCAATATTAGAGGCAGAATGCCAGAGGGAGAGGTTCCAAGTGCAAAGGCATTACTTGTTAATTCAACAAGTATTGATTTACTAACTAAAGGCAATTATTCACATTATGAATTTTTAGGTGCAGTAGAAAATTTTTTCTCAAAAGCTGGTCCAGCAATGTTTATGGGTTGGTCAAATTTAAATTTTGATAGAAGAATGTTTCATTTTAATTTCTTTAAAGGAAACAGGTATCCTTATCTTACTCACTCTTCACCAAATCAAGAACATGATGGTTTGCATATAGCAAGGGCAGCACAAACTTTAAACCCAGAAACCTTGAAAACAGAATTGACTGAGGCTGGAAACCCAAGTCTAGCCTTAGAAGCATTAGCTAGAATGCAAGGATTTGATACATCTCAGCAACATACTGCTTTTCACGATGCGTACACTTCATTAAAAGTTCTTAGAATTATAAGAGATAAACATAAAGATAATTGGGATACTTTTCTAAAAACTTCAACAAAGACAAGTGTGGAGACATTACTTACAAATGACGGTATTTATTCAATTTTTGAAAATGTAAAGGGTAGAAATATGATGTACCTTGCTTGCACCTTACATCCAAAACATTGTTTTCACCCCTTATACGCATCATGGGGATATCTTTGGGATTTAAGAAGAGATCCCGAACCATTTTTAGATTTATCCGTCAATCAATTAAAAGATATTTTAAAGAAATTTAGTCCCAAAGCACTTAGGGTTCTAAAAACAAATAAAGCTCCAGTAGTTATGAGTAAAGAGTATGCCTTAAAACAAAAGCCTTATTTAGATTTAGATTTAGGAATAATTCAAAAAAGAGCTAAACTTGTTAGAGAAAATGAAAATTTTTGTAAAAATATTCAGATTATTCACAGAGAAGCAGCTGAAGAAAAAGCACAAACCAAAACGCAAGAAGATTTATTACCAGAGGAAACTTTATACGAAAAATTTATTCCAAATAAAGATACTGCTTTATTTAGAACATGGCACAGCTCTTCGTGGGAAGATAAGCTTAGACTGCTTGATAAGTTTCATGATAAGAGATGTTGTTGGTTTGGTCAAAAAATAATTTATCAAGAAGCCCCTCAAATTTTACCACCTGACTTATACAAAAATATTAAAAGCGAAATTGCTAGAAGAATTTTGAGCAAAAATAAGGAAAAATGGCAAACTGTTAATATGGCTTATACTGAAATTGATTATTTAAGAGATCAAGCATCAAATAGAGATGATGAGGTTGAATTAAAAAAATTGGATGAAATCAACCAATTTATCATGTCAATAGAAAAGAAGTATGAATTTACATAGTTGACTTTATTAATATTATTAATAAACCCCTATTATGCTTATAGATTTCAAAGATGAAGATTTTGAAAGTAAAATCAAAAGTGAGGATGTATCTGTAATTCAATTTTCAGCAGCTTGGTGTGGTCCTTGTAAGACGTTGAAACCAATAATGGATAAGTTAGCAGCTGAGTATAAGGATAAAGCTGGTTTTTATTATGCTGATATTGAAGATGGAGGCATAAATACAGGAAGTGCTGCAGGGATAAGAGGTGTACCAACTGTTATAATTTATAAAAAAGGTGTTGAGGTTGACAGAAAAGTTGGTGGGGTTCCAGAGAGTAATATGAAAGAATTTTTGGAAAAAAATATTTAATTAATATTTAAAAATTCTCCACTTAAATACAATGAACCAGTAATTAAAAGCAAATCGTTCTCTTTTAAGTTTATTGATTGAATGGCTTTTTGAATACTTTCCTTATAAATAACATTAGGCATGTCCTTAAATTTTTCCCTTAATTCTTTTCCACTTATAGCATTAGGTTGATTTGGGATATCAACTGTTGTTAAAGATGAAATATTTTTAAAATAACTTATGTATTCTTCGTGATTTTTATTAGCCATCATTCCTATAATAACATGTTTGTTACAATCTAAAGTCTGAAGATATTCATTAAGAACTTTTGCTCCACCAGGATTATGTGAAGAATCAAGAATTAGTCTATTATTTTTTACTAAGTTTTTAAGTTTACCAGATTTAATTTCCTGAAGTCTAGCAATATGGGATGCTTTTTGAACTCCATTTATTATGTGTTGGTCTTTAATTTTTATATCTTCTAAAATTCTTAATGTTGCAATTGCCGTAGCAGCATTTTCTAGTTGAAATTGTCCATTTAATTTGGGTTTTGGAATTTTTAAACCACCATACTTATCCTCATAATAAAAAAAATTATTTTCCTCTAAAACAAAGTTGTAATTTTCATTAAAAAAATATTTATTTGCACTATTATCAGATATATTTTTTTTAATACATTCTACAATTTCACTAGAATTTTGTTTAGCAACTACTATATTTGAATTTAGTAAAGAGGAGGTTTTTTCAAAAATTATTCTTTCAATAGTTCTGTCATTTTTTGGCAGCCAGTCCAAGTGATCTTCACTACATGAGGTAACTACATTACAAAGATTTTTTTTTAAAATATTTACAGCATCTCCTCTTCCAAATAAGCCAAATTCTGCTATCACAAGATTTTCTCTATACTTTTTGCATCCATAAAAGAACGCAGCTGTGAGAGCTTCAAAATATGTTAAAGGTTGATTATTGTTTACTTCCTCAATCTTAGATAATAAATCTGATAGATCATTATCATTGATCATTTCATCATTATAAACAAATCTCTCATTAATACTCTTTACATGAGGAGAAGTGTATACATTACATTTAATGTTTGCCTCTCTAAGTATAGATCTTAAAAAAGAAATGGTACTTCCTTTCCCATTAGTTCCACAGACCTGTACACACTTTATTTGATCTTGTGGGTTTCCCAATTTTTTGCAAAGATTTTTTATTCGATCTAAGCTAAGATCAATTTCTTTAGGATGCAGCTTTTGTAAGCGATTGAGAATCCTCTGAAGTTTCATTTTCTTCAGAATTTATAGCAGAATTTTTCTTTAACAATATTGATAATAAAGTTCCAATTTTTTCAGATAGATCTTTTCTATTAACAATCAAGTCTACAAATCCAGTTTTTTCAACATATTCACTTTTTTGAAAACCTTCAGGAAGTTCTTCATTAACTGTGCCCTGTATTACCCTTGCACCGGCAAATGCAATCAAAGCCCCTGGTTCAGCTATATGAATGTCGCCTAGCATAGCGTACGATGCAGTAATGCCACCTGCTGTTGGATCGGTAATACAAACAATGTATGGTAGGTTGTTTTTTTTTAATTCATTAATCGCTATAGTTGTTCTTGTCATTTGGGATAGAGAGATTAAACTTTCCATCATTCTCATTCCTCCGCCAGCACTAACACATAAAAAAGGAGTTTTATTTTCAATTGCATATTGAATACCATATAAAAAGGCCTCACCTTCAGCAGCTGCCATTGATGCTCCTAAAAAATCAAAGTCAGATGCAACAGCAGTAATTTTAATATCATTAATTTTTCCACTGACAACCATCATTCCACAATCCATACCTGTTTTTTTTCTAGCACTCTTTAATCTATCTTTATAAGATTTTGAGTCAGTCCAGTTGAGTGGATCATCCTTAGGAATTGGTGTTTTGAAAATTTCATAATTCTTTTCACCAAAAAGAATGTCAAATCTTTGTTTAGGGGTAATTCTATGATGTTTATTACACTCAGGCTCAGTACATACCCACAAGTTTTTCTCAAGATCTTTTTTTAAGATCGGGCCTTTACAACACGATGTCCAGTCACTATTAGCCATATCTTCTTTCGTGGCTCTTTTGTGAAGAGCGGACTTAATCTTTTCCCCAGCCTTAATTATTTTGGTAATCCAATTCATAAAATTTTATATTTAAGCTTTTTCACTAAATTAGCAACATTTGTGACAGGATTTTGTCTTTTTTGAATTGAACTAGAAATTTCCTTACAAATTGCACTTCCCACCACTAATCCATCAGCTTTTTTTAACGATTTAATAGATTTTTCCGTAATTCCGAAACCTATTACAACATTTTTTTTTGGATTTATTTTTTTAATTTTAAAGTAATTCGACATGATCTTTTTAGAGGATACTTTTAATTTGCCACCCGTAGTAGATAGCATTGATATGAAATAGTTCATAGCATGAGAATCTTTAATTATTTTATTAAGTCTTTGCTTTGAAGTAGTAGGTGATAAAAGTTGAATAAAATAAATCGTTTTTTTTTGACATTTTTTAATAAAAGACTTATTTTCTGGCCAAGGTAAGTCGACAACTATTAACCCATTAACTCCAACTTTTTTACATTTTTCTAAAAATTTTTTTTCTCCATATTGAAATATCATATTATAGTATCCCATTAAAATAATAGGTTTAGAATTTTTATTTTTCTTATATTTTTTTACTATCCAAAAAATATCTTCTATCTTAATTCCATTTTTTATGGCTCTGTATGCACTAGTTTGTATTTGGCTTCCATCTGCAACTGGTGTATTATGTGGGACTCCTAATTCTAAAATATCCGCATATTTTGATATAGTATTAAGTATTATTAAAGATTGGTTTTTGGTACTATCACCTGCAACAGTATAGGTTAAAAGGGCTGGTCTATTTTCATTTTTAGCTTTTTTAAAAGCAACATCAATTGGGTTAAGCATATTTTTTTCCAAGTCTATTCCTTAAAATTTTTTTATCTTTATAAGCATCCCCACAACTATTAACTACAACAATTGTATTTTTGCTCATTTTTTTTGCTTCTTTTATTGCAACAGAGAATGCGTGACTTGGCTCTAAAGATGGCCTTAATTTTTCATATTTAGTTACAAGCTTATAAGCTTTTAATGCTTCCTCATCGCTAGCAGCTGTATATCTTGCTCTTTTTGTATCCTTAAGAAAACAATGAAGTGGGGAAATCCCTGGATAGTCAAGTCCTGCTGAAATAGACTCTGTTTCTTCTATTTGTCCATCTGCATTCTGATTTACGTATTGAGCTGCTCCATGTAGAATTCCAATTTTTGAACCGTAAGTAAGAGGTGCAGCGTGCCTCCTACTTTTTGCAGGCCCACCAGCCTCAACTCCAATAAATTCACATTGTTTTTTATCATAATCCATAAATTCATTCCAAAAACCAAAACTTGAACTACCTCCGCCTACGCAATTATAAAGCTTAAGTTTTTTTGGAATAGAGCCAAATTCCTCTATCAATTGGGCTTTTAACTCTCTAGATATTTGACTAGTGCTCCATCCACAGATACGAACAAAAACAGCTGGACCCACAGTGCTTCCAACACACATAGCTGTAGTATCACAATTAGCAACCCAAAAACGCATGCACTCAGAAACAGCATCAACAAGGGTTTGACTACCTGAATAAACAGGTATGACTTCAGCTCCATTTTTTTTCATAGCTTTTACATTTGGTTGTTGTCTCTTAATATCTTTTGCTCCCATAAAAATTTTACATTTTAGGCCAAATTTTTTCGCTGCCATACTTAACATTTTACCAGCATATCCAGCGCCTGTGTCTCCACATATAATTTTTTTACCAGAACGTTTTGCCAGCAAACAGTGAACTGTTGCATTGTAGATTTTGTGTGCACCACCATTTGCATCTGATACAACCTTGGACCAAATTTGGGCTCCTCCTACATGCTTTGTTAAATTTTCTAATTTTATAAAACGAGTAGGAGTTCCGACCCAATTTTTAAAATATTTATCTCTTTCAGCAATAAACTTTTTATCTTTTTTAAGTTTGTTAAATAAAATTTCTAGATCTTCGATTGGTTTTTTTAAGGTTTCAGGAACAAAGTTGCCCCCAAATTTACCCCCCCAAAAACCGAGACTATTTCCCTGATCAATTAATGGTATTCCTTTTTTTAGTTTCATATTTCTGAAGATAAATTTAACAATTTATTAATTTTATTAATATCTTTTTTTCCTTCTTCATCCTCTAGCGCTCCACTAAGATCTATTATAAAATCTTTGTTTTTGAAACTAGGAATATCATTTATTTGAATATTTCCTGCAATCATTTTATTTAATTCTTTAGATACACCATTTAACAGATTGTGATCAAAACTTTCTGACTTATGATAACCTTTTGAGTCAAACAGAATTATGTCTGAAATATCTTTGTAATTTTTATATTTATTTACATCATTTTTATTTGAAACAGTAATTGCTGTAATTATTTTAATCTTATATTTAAACTTAATTTCTTTCGTTCTTTCAGGACTCACGTCGTAAAGCTGGTAGTAATTAAAATTTAAATCTTTTATTTTTTCTAAAGTTTCATCAGTGGGCTTTACAAGCACAGAGGTAAATTTCACCTGTTTTCTCTCAACATTAATTAATCTTTTTAATTTTTCATATTCGATGAATCTTTTGCTTTTTTCATAGTTAGTAATGAAGCCAATAAATTTTGGTGGGTGGGGATGATTTAAAATAAAATCTAATATTTTGGGATCTGAAACTCCACAAATTTTTAAACCTTTGATCATTTACTTAAGTGATCAATTAATATTTGTGTGTTTTTTTTAATATTGCCTCTAGTTAAGTCTCTACCTATTACCAGCCAATCTGCTCCATTTGAATAAGCTTCATTAGGTGTTAAAACTCTTTTTTGGTCATTCTTTTTTGATGTAAATCTTATTCCAGGAGTTATTATCTCTTTTTTAAAAAATTTTTTTACTAATTTTATCTCTTGAGCACTACAGACGATGGCATCTAATTTAGCTTTATTTGCTAACTTTACTTGATGTAGGACTAGCTTCTTTACATCTTTATTAAATCCAATTTCTCTTAATGCTTTGTTATTTAAAGAAGTAAGAACTGTAACACCTATAAGTTTTATTTTACCAGATATTTTTTTTGCAGCTCTAAGTGCATCAAATCCAGCACTAATATGTATGGTTAAATAATTTATTCTTAAATCTTTAATTGCTTTTATTGTTGATGCACAAGTATTTGGAATATCATTAAGTTTTAAATCTGCAAAAATAATTTTATTTCTTAATTTAGATAAAAAGGTTCTACCATTTTTTGAGTTTAAAAACTCTAAACCCATTTTATATCCAATTTTTAATTTATTGTTTCGGGTATCTTTTATAATTTTTTTTATTTTTGATATTTTTGTGGTATCGCAAGCAACAAATATTTTACTCTTTTTCATTGTTAATCTTTTTAAACATTTCTTTGCTCATTTTCCAATAAATTACTTTTTTGGCAGGTACTGCAATTTTGTCTCCTGTTTTAGGATTTCTTCTTATAGATGATTTTTGATTTCTGATGCTTAAAGATCCCCAACCTCTAATTTCTACTCTCTCCTCCCTCTTCAGAGCTCTTTTTATTTCGGTTAATATTATATCTGTTGTCTTTGATATGTCTTTTTTTTGGAAATTAGGAAAGCTACTTGAAATTTGTTTTAAGAGTTTTGACTTTACAACGCCCAATTTAACACTTCTTTTTTTTAGTTATATTTCTTTATTTTTCCTTATCTTTTTTCTTTAAGTCGTCAGATAAAGAGGAGAAAGGAAGATTTTTCCCCGACCCCTCTGCTCCATACTTTTCAAGAGCTTCTTTTTTTTCAATTTCTTCTAATAGTTTCATACTTAAAGAAATCTTACGTTTATTCAAATCAATTTCAGAAATTGCACAGTCTATTTTTTCACCACCTGTGAATCTTGATGGTCGAGCATCTGCTGGATTAATTGCTATTTGTGATTTTTTAATAATAAAATCCATTTCGCAACCCTCTGGTCTTACAATTAATCCCTTATTATCTGTTGAAATTATTTTTACAGTAATTGTCTGATTTTTTTTCTTATCACTAAACCAGTCTAAAGGATCATTCTGTGTTTGTTTGTAACCAACTCTAATTTTTTGCTCCTCCACTTTTATTTCTAAGACTTTGACTTTTATTTTGTCACCTTTTTTATATTTGTTAAGTTCATCTTCCCCATTGTTAAGATAAGTTAAATCATTACAATGTAAAAAAGTATCAATATTTATATCTTCAACTTTAACAAATAAAGAGTACTCGTTTTTGTTTACTATTTCACCACTCACAACAGACCCAACTGGATATTTTTTATTGAAAGTTTCAAATGGATTTTCCAGCGTTAATCTATGAGAAATTGCTACTCTTCTTTTTTCTTTATCTATTTCAGTTATTACACAATTAATTTCATCGCCAATTTTAAACATTTTTTTTGCTGATACATTTTTTTTTGTCCAACTAAGTTCACTTGAATGTAAAAGTGTAGTTAACCCAGGCTCTAATTCACAGAATGCACCAAAGTCCATAATTTTTGTAACCTTGGCTTTATAAACTTTGTTTAGTTCATAATTTTCAATATGCTCAAAAGGATCAGGTGACATTTGTTTAACTGAGCATCCAACTTGTAGCTTCTCTTTATCAACAGATATCACTTTTAGATCATGTTTTTCACCAATGTTAAAAACTTCGTCAGGATGATTTACTCTCGAATAGGAAATTTCTTGCAAATGAACCAAAACATCTAGTTCTCCATTCACATTAAAAAAGCACCCAAATGTACTATAACCTTTTACTTCAGCTCCTTTGATAATGTCTCCAACTTTGTACTTGTCAATTATTTTTGCCTTATCTTCTTTTTTAAAAGAGGAAATAATTTCTCTTCTTGATACGCAAGCATTACCTCTTACTTTATCAAGTTTAATAAGAGCGAATTTTTGTGGTTCATTCATTAAATGACTAATATCTTTTAATGGTTTATCACTAATTTGTGAACCTGGTAGAAACATTAGAGAACCTGTATCAATGTGTTCAACAATACAACCTCCTTTACATTTAGAGGTAATTTTTCCCATAATGGGCACTTTTTTTTCATAGGCTTCAACTAATTTATCCCATCCCTTGATTTTTTGGGCTTTACTTGCAGATACCACAACTTCTCCCATTTTATTTTCTAGTTTCTCTAATAAAACTGAAATTTTTTCTCCAACCTTAATTTTTTCGCTTAATCCCATAGTTTTTAACTCATTTATATCTAAAACGGGTTCAGATTTAAGTCCATCAACATGTAGAAAAACATATTTTTCAGTTATCTTGTTAACTTTACCTTCAATTATTTTTCCTTCTTCAATATTGATTTTAGATAATTGACTATTTAACAGCTGCTCAAATTGTTGATTATCAGGGTTTGTTAAATCTTTGTATATTTCCATTAACTAGTAATTTTTCTATCTATAATTTTTTTTATTTTTAAAAAACACGCTCTTTTAGATAAATTTGTTGTGTTAATCAATACCGAATCTTTTGTTTTCTTTAGGGGTGAAATTTTCCGAGAATAGTCATTTTTATCGCGTTTTTTAATGCTTTTTAGCACATCATTATAACTTATTTTTTTGTTTAAAAGTTTTAATTCTTTATATCTTCGAAGTGCTCTAGTCTTAAGATTAGCTGTTATAAAAAATTTTAACTCAGCATCTGGTATTATTTTATAAGTAATATCTCTACCATCAAGACATGATCCATTGTATTTTAACGGTGGATTATATGCGCAGTCCAATTGAAATGAATGAACTAGTTTTCTTATTTTTTTTTCTTTAGCTATAATTGAAGCAACTGTAGCAACTTTATCAGTCAAGAGTTTTTTATTTTCTAAATCTTTAATTTTCAATTTTTTAATTTTATCTTTCACATATTTATAATTATATTTTGAGGGGTTAGAAATCTTAATATTTGCAACATATCTATAACAACGTCCAGTATCAAGATGTAAAAGATTATAGTGTTTAGAGATAAGTTTTGCTTGCGTGCCTGCACCTGCTGCGGCGGGCGAGTCGATTGCTATTTTAATTATTTTTTTTCTTTTTTTCATAATTTATTTAATTGATTTATTATATTCAAAAAGTTGGGAAAAGAAGTTCGTATAGCTTTACTATCATGTATTTCCCATAATCCCCCAAATGATAGTGCAGCTATTACGCTTGTCATAAATACTCTGTGATCTTTGAGATAATTATTTATTATTATTTTTTTATCAATTTTCAAGTTAGGATTACCAAAAATTTTAATTGAATTCTTTGTTCTAATATTTTTTATACCCATTTTATTTAAAATCTTAGATCCCCATTTTAGCCGTGGACTTTCTTTCTTATCTAATTCAGCTAATCCTTTAAAATAGGAATTTCCATTCGCTTTAGCTGCTACTAAAAAAATTATTAAAAACTCATCTATAGCACTAGCATTTAACGAAGTAGGACAATTAATTGGTTTAATTGATTTGGAACTTTTAATCTTGATATCAGCGATTTCTTCCCCACGATAAATTTTTTTATTTTGTAAGAGTATATTTACTCCCATTTTTTTTAAAATTGTAATGATACCAATTCTTGAACGGTTTATATTTACATTTTTTATTAAAAGCTCAGAGTTTTTTGAAAGTGCAGTAAGTACAATGAAAAATGCACTAGAACTTATGTCAGATGGGATATTGTAGTTTATCGTTCTAACTTTTTTAACTTTTTTAATCCGTATTAAGTCATAATTTTTTCTTTTAATAACTTTAATAGGTAAGCTCAGGTCACTCATCATTTTTTCTGTATGATCTCTACTTTTTTTAGCTTTTATATAGGTTGTTCCATTAGCTCTCATAGCGGCGAGCATAACTGCACTTTTACATTGTGCTGAGCCTCGTGTTTCATGATATTTAATAGAATTTATATTTTTTGATCCCTGGATTGTAAGCGGTAAACTAAAATTCTTTTTTAATTTAAATCTTGCTCCAAATCTGGACAAAGGAGAAGCTACTCTTTTAAAATCTCTTCTAGATAAACTTTTGTCACCAACTAACTTAATTTTTTTAGTGGAGTTGATTATTAAACCAAGAATCAATCTACCCAAAGTTGCTGAGTTTCCCGCATTTATAACCGTATTTTTTCTAAAGTTATATCCATCAATTCCCTTTCCAAAAATTATAAAAAGGTTTTTCTTTTGAACAACTTTTATTCCAAATTTTTTAATAATATTAATTGCTGCTAATACATCCTCAGATATTAATAAATTTCTTGCCCTTGAAATACCTGAGGCTATTGAGGCAAATAGAACCCATCTTATACTTATACTTTTATCACCGCTTACAAAAATTTTTTTTTTAAAACTAGCAATTTTTTTTTTGATTATAATATGGTTGGGCATATTGATTAGTTTATTTGAAAACTATCACCAAAATATGCATTTTGAGCACTAATATTTTTTACTAAATTTGAGGGGGTGTCTTGTGCAATAATCTTACAATTACTCAAAATCATAGCTACATCTACGCATGCAAGCAAATCCCTGGCTTGATGATCACAAATGCAAATAGTAATCCGGCTTTCTTGTTGCAGGTTTACAATAATTTCTTGAAGCATTTTTATAGTTAGAACATCCAAAGCAGCAAAAGGTTCGTCTAATAGTAAAACTTTTGGTTCACTTAAAAGAGCCAATGCTAAAACTAATTTACGTTTTTGTCCACCAGAGAGATGTTTGGCTTTTATTTCTTTTAAATTATCTAACTCAAATTTTGAAATAACATAATTTATCCTTTGAGATCTAAGATTTACATCTGTGATAACTATTTCACTAATCGCTTTTAAATTATCATGTAATGATAAGTCGTTAAAATAACCTCCATATTGTGGAACAAAGCCAACTTTAAATTTTTTTGTTCTTAAATAAATTGGAAAATTTGTAGCGTCGTGACCATTGATAAATATCTTTCCATATTTTGGGGTGATTAATCCGGTAATAAGATTAAAAATAGTTGATTTACCCACACCATTTGGACCCAACATTCCAAAAATTTGCCCTTCATTAATTTTAAAATTAATATTGTCAAGTATGAGTCTGTTTCCATAAGATAATGAGATATTCTTAAATTCAAGCATCGTATTAGTGTTTTTAAACGATTTAATTCTAAATTTTTTGATTAGGCCCATAATTTTAATTTGATTTTATCCTAACTTTTTTCTCTTCTTCGTACATAAAAATTTTTGTATCTTTAGTTGAGATATTGATTTCAACAACATCAGCTCTTAATAAATTTTTTTGATTTAAATAAACAACATTTTTTGAAATTATCAATGAATTTCTATTTAAAGAAAAATCAACATAATTTCCTTTAATTTTGTTGTCTTCATATTCAATTACTACATTTTCAGAAAAAATAGTGTCGTAGTTGTTAATATTATACTTCCCAAATTTAGATTGAATATTTACCGTTTCACCAGATGCCATAATTATAGTAGCTTTAACACCACTCAGAAATATTACCTTATCATTATTTAAATCTATTTGCCCTTCGTTTGCATTTAAAATGTATTCATTACCTTTAGCGTCATTAGAGCTGTAGCTTACATCTTTTATTATATTCGTTGTTGTATCTATCTCCTCAACTAAAGCCTCATTTTCTATTGAAGTTATTTTCTCTTCATTAAAAAACTTAAAAATAAAAAAAAAAATTAAAATTACAGTTAATAGCCCAAATAAAATTTTAATTATAAAACGGTTCGCCATTAAGATATATTCGATTGCAGGATTGTGTGTACATGAAGAATTCCAATAGTTTTATTTTTATTCTTTTTGTCAAAGACACATAAGGAAGTGATTTTTTTGTTATTCATTATTGATAAAGCTTTAGCTGCTAAATCGTTTTTTTCAACACTTATAGGATTTTTGGTCATTACTTTGCTAACTTTAGTGGTAAGTAAATTAGGATTTTTTTGATTAAACCTTCTGATTTGACCATCCGTGATAATGCCGATTGTTTGTTTTTTTTTATTTTGAACAATCAAAACCCCAAGTTTTTTATCACTCAATATTTTTAATGCCTTTTTCATTTCTAAATCTTCTTTTACAAATGGAATTTTTTTTCCAGTCAACATTATATCCTCAACAGTTTTTAGTTTCGCACCCAATGCTCCTGCAGGGTGAAGTTTTTTGAAATCAAGTTTGTTAAATTTTTTTTGTTTCATTACAGATATAGCTAAAGCGTCGCCCAGTGCTAGTTGAACTGAGGTGCTTGAAGTTGGGACAATACCACCAGACTCTTTGACTTGAGGAGTTAACAATCTAATATCCGAGGCCTTATATAGTATTGATTCTTTTTTAGATACTATTCCAATCAATAAAACTTTATTTCTATTTGCATACTGAATAATATTTCTTAATTCATTTGTTTCACCGGAATAACTTATTAAAATTAATATATCTTTCTTAGTAATGCTTCCAAGATCTCCATGGGATGAATTACTTGCTGATAAAAAAAAAGCTGGAGTTCCAACAGAGGAAAAAGTTGCTGCTATTTTACTTGCAATTAATCCACTCTTTCCAACACCACAAAGAATT
>CACMNK010000004.1 GCA_902615145.1 uncultured Pelagibacteraceae bacterium
AAAATTTAATATCAAAAATTTTTTATACGATAATTTCTGGACAAGTAAAAAATTAAATCGAATACAGTTGCAAAAAATGAGTAATTTTTATTGGCTTTTTAGTCTCGATTTAAAGTCCTCAAAAGAGTCTGTTCAGATGGTGATAAAAAATTGGATAGAGAAAAATTACAAATACGACTCTAAAAATTGGGATTTTGAAACAACATCAAAAAGAATTATATCTTGGTTATCTAATACACAGCTTACTTGCGATGATAGTATTAATCAGTATCAAAAAGATTTTGACTCAATTATACATAAACAAACTTTTCACTTAATCAATCAAATAGATGGAGAGAGAAAACTTAAAAATGAACTTAGAGGTGTGGCAGCAATAATTCTTGTAGGTCTATCTTATAAAAATGAAAAAAACTTTACTTCAAAAGGTTTAGAATATCTTAAAAAAATTATTAAACATTCGTTTGATAATAATGGTTTTTTGAAATCGAGAAATATCAAATCATCCATTTTTTTTCTTAAGTATCTAATACTTATAAGAGAGTGGTTTAAAGAGTCTCAATCTGAAATACCTAATTTTATTGATGAAAATATTTTTAATCTTGGACAATCTTATGCTTTTTTTTGGAAAAATTTAAAATTTGACCCTTTGTTTAATGGAAACAACAATTCTGATAATCAAGAATTTGATAATTATTTAAAAAGACTTGGTTATTCCTTTAAAAATAATGATTATGAATTTTCAGATTATGTAAGCTTAAAAGATAAAAAAATTAATTTGATAATGGATGTTGGTTCGTCACCAAATAAAAAATTTTCTGAGGAATACCAAGCTGGTGCTCTTTCATTTGAGTTTGTTTCAAATGGGAAAAAAATATTTACTAATTCAGGTTATTATGATGATGGAAATACTACATTTAAAGAAATTTCAAAATCCTCAGCAGTGCACAATGTTTTGATCGTTGATGATAACTCCTCTTGTAAGTTCGTCAAAGATTCAATGTCAAAATTCAAGATTAAAAATGGATTAAAAACTCTTAGAAAAAATATTAGCTTTGGAAAAGATGAATGGAAAGTAGTAGCTTCACATGATGGTTATTTAAAAAAGTATAATTTAATGTACGAAAGAGAGATTCAATTTTTTCCAAAAATTAATAAGCTTGTGGGAATTGATAAATTGTACTCTAAAAAATTAATTCCAAATATAAAATTTGATATAAGATTTCATTTAAATCCACTTGCAAAAATAATGAAAACACAAGACCATAAATCAATTCTGATCGAGATGGATACCGAGGGTTGGAGATTTATTTGTGATAATCATAATATTGATATTGATAATGGTTTATATTTCGGTAATAAAAATACTTATATTGAAAATCAAAATATATTCATCTCTGGAATTACAAATGAAAAAAATATCAATATTGAATGGGAACTGAATAAAATATAATGAACAAAATTCGAAAAGCTTTAATATCGGTGTATAATAAAAAAGATTTAAAGCCACTTGTAAATGCTCTTTCAAAATACAAAATCGATATTATAAGTTCTGGAGGAACTTATAAAAAGATAAGAAGACTTGGATTTAAATGTATTGAGCTCTCAAAGTTTACAAACACACCTGAAATTTTAAATGGAAGAGTTAAAACCCTTCACCCAAAAATTTACGGGGGTATTTTGAACAAAAGACTAAATAAAAAACACTGCAGAGAAATAAAAAAAAATAATTATGAAAATATAGATCTAATAGTTGCTAACTTTTATCCTTTTGAAGATACTTTATTTAAGAAAGCAGATCACAATAAAGTTATAGAAAATATAGATATTGGAGGTCCAACTATGGTAAGAGCGGCAGCAAAAAATTATAATGATGTAGTTGTTATTTGTAACCCAAATCAATATCGACGGTTCATAAATGAATTAGAAACTAACAAAGGATCTACAAGTTTAAGTTTTAGAGAAAAGTTAGCAGAAGAAGCATTTATGGAAACTGCTTATTACGAAGCAAACATTTTTAAATACTTTAATGAAAAATCTGACAATATTTTCCCACAAAAAAACATATTTTCTGGCAAACTAATTAGTCAGACAAGATATGGTGAAAATCCACATCAAAAAGCAGCGATTTATTCAAAAAATAACCATCAAGATATTATTCAGCTAAGCGGTAAAGAATTAAGCTATAATAATTATAATGATCTTTATTCTGCATTAAGTACCACAAAATTATTACCAAATAACAAAGGAGTAGCAATAATAAAACACGCTAATCCATGTGGGGTTTCAATTAATCAAAACAAAGTAAAATGCTTTAAAGAAGCTTTAGAGAGTGATCCTATAAGTGCTTTTGGAGGAATTGTTTCATGTAACTTTAAAATGAATGTTAATTTAGCAAAGGAAATCAATAAAATCTATTTTGAAATAATAATGGCAAAAGGGTTTGATAAAAAATCTAAAAATCTTTTAAAAAAGAAAAAAAATTTAAGAATAATTGATACTTCAAATTTTCGAGGTGAGAGTAAATTCAACTTTACAAGTAAATACGACTCAATCTTAATACAAAATGTAGATAATAAAAATTTCTCGAAAAAAGATTTCAAAGTTGTATCTAAACGAAAACCAAACATTGAAACTTTAAATAAACTTATTTTTGCATTTAATGTTTGCCGAAATGTCAAGTCAAATGCAATTGTGATTACTAATAATTATAAAACAATCGGGATAGGATCAGGACAACCAAGTAGATTAGATAGTTGTCAAATTGCAATTAATAAAATGAAAAAATTTCAAAGTTTAGAAAAAAATAAAGAACTATTTGCGGCATCAGATGCTTTTTTTCCATTTGTAGATGGTATTGAAAAATTAGTGCAATCCGGAATTACTGCTATTGTTCAACCATCAGGATCAAAAAATGATAAGGAAATTATTAAATTTGCTAATTTAACAAATACAATTTTGGTATTTTCAAAAACAAGACATTTTAATCACTAATTAGCTAATTTTATCTACCTTAGCCGCAAGAATAAAATCACTCTCTGCTAAACCTTTAATAGCATGAGTAAAAATTTTTATTCTAGCATAACCCCAACCAAACCATAAATCGGGATGGTGTCCCTCTTCCTCAGCGATTCTACCAACTTTAATTACAAATTCTTGACTCTGTAAAAAATTATCAAATTTAAAATTTTTTATTAAATGAAATCCATCAATTTTATCCTCAACGACTTCCCAACCATCCACTTGTTTCAAATACTTATGAATTTCCTTCATATTAAAGGGGGGGATATTTCCCTCACAAGGAACACATTTTTTATTTGCTAAATCAGACATATTTAAATTTTCATTAAATTATATAAGTCATTAGTAACTTTTTCCCAAGAAAAATTTTTAGACACAAACTTTATACCTTGCCCCCCACGATAATGAAAAGGGTTTTCAATAATCTTAGAAATACATTGAATTAAAGAGTCAATTTTTGGTTTAAGATAAACGATTTTTTCTTTTTTTATTATTTCACTGTCAATTTGCAGGCCTAAAGTTGGGTGAAAATATTCATCTGTTGAACCTCCCTTAGTAACAACTATTGGTGTACCACATGCTGCAGCCTCTAGTGGTGGCAAATTGAATCCTTCAGATCTATAGGGTGAAACATAGCAATTTGTTATATTATAAAGTAAATTCAAATCTTTTATAGATAAATTTTTAGATATAAATAATATATCTTTAATAACTTTATCATTTAAATATCTGTTATATTTAGTTTTTTTCATTTGCTCTAAATGAATATTTCCTTTGACTTTATATAGATTGCTTTGATCTTTTAAAATTAATTTAATATTTTCATATTTTTGTTTTAAAATACTAAATGCAACTAATAGATAATCAATACCTTTGTTATTTGTCATTCCTCCGACATTAGAAATGATAAAGTCATTTTCATTTATAGATAAATTTTTTCTAAAACTAGTTTTTTGATTGCTTGAAACAGGAAAAAAATTTTTTATATCTGCCCCATGAGGTATAACATGAACTTGGTGTTCATCAAAACCATGAATTAAAAATCCTTCTTTAGACCAATTTGAAGGCGTAACAATTTCAAGATCTTCTTTTTTGTATGAATTATTAAGATTTCCATTTATAAACCTATTTTCAATATTTTTAGTTTCAGCGGTACCAAAAACAAATAGTTTTTTTGAATTGCTTTTTCCAAAATTAAATGGATAAGTTATTCTGTAAGTAACATCAAAAATCTCATCTTTATCCGGAGATGGAATAGAGTCTATAATATCATTTATGCTTTCGCTAAAACCATTTGAATTTTCCAGTTTGTTCCAAATTTCCTCATAAAATGTAATATCTTTGTGTTTTAATTTTATTGGATAATTTATAAGCTGTAGAAGTTGATACTGGTTAACCATTGCAAATGAATGATTGATACTCCTCCAACCTTCTACACAAATTTTCATAAGCTATAAATCTTTTGGAGCGGGCAAAGGGGGTCGAACCCTCGACCTTCTCGTTGGCAACGAGACGCTCTACCACTGAGCTATGCCCGCACATGAGACAGTATATTAAGCTGCATTTTTTTATTCAAGCAATATTAAGTATGTTATAATTAAAGTTATGAAAAAAGAAGATTTACCAAAAAAAATTGCTGTTTTTCCTTTAAGCAATTTCATCGTTTTTCCTAAAACGACTGTACCACTCAACATTTTTGAGCCAAGATACATAGATATGGTTAATGATTGTATGAAATCTAACAAACTAATTGGAATGATTCAGCCAAAAATTCTGAGAAATGAAAATTTAGATATCCCTGAGTTATATAAGATTGGTTGTATGGGTAAGATTATGAATTCACAAAAAACAGATGATGGAAGATATTTGATAGAACTTAAAGGTCTGATTAGATTTAATATAATAAATGAAATTACATCAAAGAAAAAATATCGTGAATGTGAAATTAGTTTTGATAAATTTTATGATGATTTAATAGACCAAAAAGAAAATTTAAAATTTTCTGATTTGGAATTAATTTTTAAAGATTTAAAAAGTCTTTTTGAAAGAAGAGGATTAATAATTAATTGGAAGGCTTTAGAAAATCAAAGTTTAAATGAAACAATAAATGCACTAGCTATGGCATCTCCATTTACTTTAGAGGAAAAACAAGTTTTATTAGAAACCAAAAATTTAGATGCTAGAAAAACTAAAATAGCAGATATTTTGACAACATACACTTTTGATCAATTTAATAATACAACTATTCAGTAAAAATTAATCTTTAATAACCTGCCAATCAATTTCAATGTGCTTTACAACATTATTCAATCTTACTACATCCTCATCAACTTCTTGATTATTAATTTTCTTATCTTTATATTTTTTCAAATAATTCTCGTCTAAGTAATTCGTTACATTTTTAATTTTAAAATTTACTCCGTTTATCAAAGCTAAAGGTGTATTTGCTGCTTTATTTTTTTCCCATTCAATATTTAAATCTTTATCAAATAACTGCAATCCTAATATCGTTATAGGTCTTACATGAGTTGGATCTGAAATAAAATCGTCATGCCGTGGATGTGGTACAATAATCTTTATCATAGAGTTATTACGACAAATTCTATAAAATTCTTTTACAATTCCTAAAAATATTTCTGGTGACTGTCCAATATGCTCAAGCACATGGGATAACAAAATTTCATCAACAGAATTATCTTTAAATGGATAGGGAAAAATTTCTAAATCATGAACAATGTCTGGCTTATAATAATCATATTTATCCACATTTGTGTAGCCTTCTAATATTTTAGAGCCAGATCCTAAATTTAATTTCATAAAAATATAGATTAAAGTAAAAGTCCATTATCTGCAATTTTAATAAACTTCTTATTTAAATAAGAACTTTCTCCTAAAAATTTAACTGTTTTGCTTAAAATTTTACTTTTTATTTTATTGTCAAAACTAAAGAATTCATAAATGAAATCAATTCCATTTGAAAAAATATAATTGAAATGTTTTGATTTTTTTTCAAATTCTTCATTAACGGATAGATCTAAAGGAAGACCTAAGTTGATTTTTTTTTGAATTATCTCGGAAAAAGTTTTAATATCTCTTAAAGTCATATTAAAACCTTGTCCAGCTAATGGGTGAATTTTATGTAGCAAATCTCCAAAAGCTAAAATATTACCATGATAATAATTTCTTAAATTTGACATTTGAAGTTCAAATCGCGAAAAATTATTAATATGCAAAATCTTGTAGAACTTATTATAAAATCTTATTAAATCTTTAAAATCAACTTTTTGATTTCCTTTTACAGAATAAACTACAGACGTCTCAGTTTTAGAAATTGGTAAAAATGCTAACGGACCTCTCGATGTAAAAATTTGAATTGCTTTATTATTGATTGTTTTTGAATGTTTAATAATTGTTGTGTAAGCATAATTATAATAGTTTTTTGTGATCCTTTTAGTGAAAAATTTTTTAGTTATAAAATTTGAAAATTCACAATTAATTATTAAATCGTATTCTTGTGTTAATATATTTTTTTTTACCAAATTTTTTTTAAATTTGCATAATTTCTCTTTTTTTAATTTTTTTGTTAAAAGGTCAATTAATTCATAATTCCTTATCACGGAAAAAAGCCTTTGATCATTATTTTGAAAATTTAATATTTTTTCATTATTCAAATTTTCACTATAAATTTCAATTTTATTAATATTCCATGATAATTTATTGATATTTAAAATATTTTTATTAAAGAATTCTAAGTTAACTTTCGAAATTCCTATTGTACGATCATAATTATTTTTAATTTTCTTCTCGTCAAAAATAATGTCAACATTTAAGCCGGTATTAACTAAACTTTTAGCGAGTGCTAAGCTTGATAATCCATTACCTAAAATACATACATTCATAATAAATTTTAATTTTAACAACAAAAATTAGATGATACAAAGATATATATTTGATTCACCTGTTATGGATATAAAAAAACTTGGCAATTCGATACTTATTTTTATTACTAATAGATTAATAGAGATCTTGGGAATAATTATTGGAATTTCGGGTGTTCTTCTTTTTTTGGCTCTAATATCTCATTCACCTGAGGACCCAAATTTTATATTTCCTGAGAATTTAGAAATAAAAAATTATCTAGGTTTTCATGGGAGTTATACCTCAGATCTTTTTCTCCAATCCATAGGTTTAATTGCTTTTTTAATACCCATAACATTTGCTTTAACTGGAATTAATATTTTTAGAAAAAAGGAACTTTTTTTATTTTTAGAAAACTCGTTTATTTTAATTATTTATTCTATCATCGGCTCTCTTTTTTTTAGCTATTTTTATACCGATTCATTCAATCTTTATATAAACGGTAATGGTGGTTTTATAGGTAAATACCTCAATGATACTTTTTTAAATTCTTTTATAAGTTCAAATGAAGTAATTTCTTATTATGTATTAGTCCTAGTCATCTCTATTTTGTTTTTGATAAGTATTAACTTTAATTTTGGAATATCTTATAAAATTATTAAAAAAATTTTTAACGCTTTACTTAACAAAAAAGAAAAAAATTATACTAATAAGGATGAGATCATCAAAGAATATATACCACAAGATGAAATCAAAGATTTAATTCAAGAAGATTTACCATTTATAAAAGCTGAAAAAACTGTTTCGATGGATAAAAATAGATACAAATTACCCTCTTTAGAATTATTAAAAACTCCATCAAAAAATGAGAGAAATAAATTGGGAAATAAAGATAATATAGATCCAACTTTTATAGAAAAAATACTTTTAGACTTTGGCGTGAACGGGAAAATCAAAAAAATCAGTCATGGACCTGTGGTTACCCTAAATGAGTTTGAGCCAGCTGCAGGAATTAAGGTTTCAAAAATTGTAAATCTTTCAGATGATATAGCAAGAAATACAAGCTCAGAGTCTGCAAGAATATCTACTATTCCTGGAAGCAATACAATCGGTATTGAATTACCAAATATTCAAAGAGAAAATGTTTATTTGAGTGAAATTTTAAATAACTTAGATTTTAAAAAAAAAGATATAAAATTACCAATAGCATTAGGTAAAAGTATTTCTGGAGAACCAATCGTTAGAGACTTAACTTCAATGCCTCACTTATTAATTGCTGGCACCACTGGGTCAGGAAAATCAGTTTGTATAAATACTATTATCCTCTCATTACTTTACAGACATCATCCTGATAAATGTAAATTTATTTTAATTGATCCAAAGATGCTTGAGCTATCTACTTATGAAGGTGTACCACATTTACTTTGCCCTGTAATTACTGAGGCAAAGAAAGCGGCTTCAGTTTTAGGTTGGGTAGTCAAAGAGATGGAAAGTAGATACAGATTGATGACTAAAGAGGGTGTAAGAAATATTGATGGATATAATTTAAAACATAAACTTCCAATGCCTTATATAGTGGTCGTTGTAGATGAAATGTCTGACTTAATGTTGGTTGCTGGAAAGGAAATAGAGAACTACATACAAAAATTATCTCAAATGGCTAGAGCAGCAGGAATACATATAATAATGGCAACTCAAAGACCCAGTGTTGATGTTATAACAGGTACTATTAAAGCAAATTTTCCAACTCGTATATCGTTTCAAGTAACATCAAAAATTGACAGCAGGACTATTTTAGGTGAGCAAGGTGCTGAACAGTTATTAGGAAAAGGAGACATGCTTTTTATGTCATCCGCAAATAAAGTAGTTAGAATTCACGCACCTTACGTATCTGAAAATGAAATTGAAAAAATTAATAATTACCTAAGATCTCAAGCTGAACCTGATTATATCGATGAAATTTTGGATTTTGTTGATGAAAAAGAAATGATTGAAAATTCAAAAAATCAGGGTGATAAAGATGAATTGTATAATAATGCAGTAGAAATTATCAAATCGGAAGGAAAAGCTTCAACGTCATTTTTGCAAAGGAAATTACAAATTGGATACAATAGAGCAGCAAGAATTGTTGACATGATGGAAGCGGAAGGAATTGTGAGCAAAGCTAACCATGTTGGAAAACGCGATGTTCTAAAATGAGAAAATATTACATTTTAATATTCCTTTTTTTTTCAACAAATGAAAGCTTGGCTTCAGTTAAAAATAATATAATCAAGAAACTTAATTTTATTGAGAATATATCATTTAATTTTGAACAAAACATAAACGATAAAATTGAGAAAGGTAATTGTATCTTACAATACCCAAAGAAAATTTTTTGTAAATATGACTTGAGTAATAAAAAAATTTTAGTTTCAAATGGTACATCATTTGTTATTAAGACCATTTCAAGCTATTACATTTATCCTTTAAAAAAAACTCCCTTAAATCTTGTATTAGACAAAAAATTTTTGTTGGATGAGATAAATAAATCAGAGAGTTATTACTCAGATAAAAATATTATAGCTTTCAAATTTTTTAAAGATGAGAATGAAATAATCCTCTTTTTCGATAAAAAAACACTAAATTTAAAAGGTTGGCAAACTATAGATTTGTATCAAAATCTTAATATTGTTTATTTGTCATCTATTTTGATTAATCAAAAAATTGAAAATAAAAAATTTGAGTTACCAAGTTCTGATTAAAAAATTAATCATACTTAAATTTGTACTGTTTCTGTCATAAAAACCTTCATTCCCCTAGATAAATAATTGTTTAGTGCATTTTTATGATCTAAAGAACAAGTGTGTACCCATACTCTTTTTGGATTTTGTAAAAAAGACTCTTTAATTGCAATAGATAATAAATAAGATCCTAGTTTTTTATAGTGATATTCCTCTAACAAACCAAGATAGGCTATTTCGACCTCATTTTTATTATGATGGAATAATAACTCAAAGTAACCTGCAAGATCATTTTTATTTTTTAAGATATAGGTTTTAAGATTTTTATTTGTTGTATAGTTGATCCACTGATTGTCATTCCATGATAATCTATCAGTCCAACGATGATTTTTACCTATGTTTTTATAAAAAAACTTATTTAGTTGAAAGTTTGGTGGATCAATAAGTTCAATCTTAAATTCTTTTGGTATGATTTTTACATCAATTAAGTCATCAATCGAATAAATTTCCAGATAATTTCTTTTAACTTTCAAGCTCATTGAACCATTTTTCCTACACTTTCGCCTCCAAATAAATGAAAATGTAAATGCGGCACCTCTTGTCCGCCATGCTCACTTACATTAGCAAGCGCTCTGTAACCTTTTCCAGTATCAACAGAAATATTTAGTTTTTTGGCAACTATATTGATGCCTTTTATAAGACCCACGATTTCATCATTAGTGGCATTATTTGCAAAATCATCTAAATCTATATATTTTCCTTTTGGTACAACAAGTGCATGTATCTTCTTTTGTGGATTTATATCATAAAAAGATAGGACAAATTCATCCTCATAAATTTTTTTACAAGGGATTTCATTTCTTAAAATTTTTGCAAAAATATTATTATTATCATAAGTCATTATAAAACCTCTAACTCTTCATTTATGTTAATAATTTTTCCACCTTTTAAATTAGCATCAACAACAGCACATTCATAATATGCAAAAGAAGTTTCCTCAGCTATCTGCTTCATTTCTAAACATTTAGACTTATTTTTTACTAATAAATGTTCATTTAATTCTGGAGGATCTCCTAAATACATCATAAGAGCAATAACTTCTCCTTGTCTCTCTATGGCAGCATTTGCCTCTATTTGAGCAACTCTGTCAGAAACTCCTATCTCAAATTCAGTAAAAGCAACATAGCCTTTATAAAGGCCGAAACACAATAAAAAGACTAAAACAATTTTGATCTTACTCATTTTATTTTTTTCTTTTTTCTAGCTCTTTTTCTATATCCTCAATCTTAATATTATGCGCCTCAAGATAAATTATCAAATGATAAAATACATCGGCAGCCTCGTGAATTTTATTAGTGTCTTTTTCTACAGCTTCAATCAACTCATTTATTTCCTCTAAAACTTTTGATTTGCTTAACGATTTGTTGGATAATAATTCATTTGTGTAAGAGCCCTCAACTGGTTTTTCTTTTCTCTCACGAGCAAGTTTAAATAAATTTTCTAATGTGCTCAACATTCTAAATTCTAACAGGAATTCCTTTTGTGTCCAAATATTCCTTAGCCTCTTTAACAGAGTATTTTCCGTAGTGAAAAATTGATGCTGCCAACACTGCACTTGCGTTTCCAAGTTTTATTCCATCAACCAAATGATCTAAATTGCCAACTCCACCGGATGCTATTAAGGGAATATTAACTCTTGATGCAATTTTAGTCATTAAATCAATATCGTAGCCTTCTTGAGTTCCATCTTTATCCATCGAGGTTACTAATAACTCGCCCGCACCATTTTCTTCCATTTTTTTTGCATATTCTAATGCATCTATTCCACTATTATTTCTTCCCCCGTGTGTAAAAACTTCCCATTTGTCTCTATTTTTTTTAGCATCAATTGCTACAACAATACATTGGGATCCAAACTTTTTTGAACTTTCAAGAACTACTTTTGAATTATTTACAGCTGCTGTATTTATTGAGACTTTATCTGCACCACAATTGAGTAATTTATTTATATCCTCCACACTTCTTACTCCTCCACCTACAGTTAAAGGTACAAAGCATTTCTTTGAAGTTCTTTCTACAACATCATAAATTGTATCTCTATTTTCATTAGATGCTGTTATGTCTAGAAAACAAATTTCATCTGCCCCACCGTCACTGTAAATTTTTGCTTGTTCAACAGGGTCTCCTGCATCTTTTAAATCTACAAAATTTATTCCTTTAACAACACGTCCATTCTTAACGTCCAAACAAGGAATTATTCTATTTTTTAGCATTTTTAAAAATATATTCTGTAAAGGTAATTTACACTTACAGAACACAATATTATTACAATAAGATAAAGACTTAAATAATCAAATGACTTCATTTAATTTAACTCCTTTGCTAAATCTGTTAATTTGATATCACCATCGTAAATTGCTTTTCCAACTATAATGCCCTCAATATTTTTTAAAGTTTTGGCTTTTTTGATATCATTTATTGATGAAACTCCACCAGAAATAATGACAGGACAGTTTGAGATATCTGAAACTTTAGATGTTTCTTCGAAATTTGGGCTTTGTTTCATGCCATCTCGATTGATATCGGTATAAATCAATCTGCTAAAACCATAATCGTTAACTTCCTTTAAATAATCTAAAGTTAATTGATTAGAATTTTCTTTCCATCCAGATACTGACAAATAACCATCTTTATCATCTAAACCTAGGGCAATTTTGTTTGGAAATTTTACACATGCTTCTTTTAAAAAATTTTTATCTTTTATTGCGGCACTTCCTAGAATAACTTTCTCTGCACCCACTTCGATATATTTTTTTATATTATTAAGATTTCTAATACCACCACCTATCTCGACCTTTAAATCAAATTTGTTAATTATATCTTGTATAATATTCAGATTAATTACCTCACCAGTTAAAGCCCCATCAAGGTCAACAATGTGTAAATTCTTAAAACCATGTTCTTTGTATTTTTTAGCCTGTTCGGTGGGAGATATTTCATATTCGGTTTTGTTATCAAAATCTCCTTTGATTAATCTTACACACTTTTTATCTTTAATATCGATTGCTGGAAATATTTTCATTTATTAAAATTTAAAATATTGATTGTTATAGAATATTTCATCTTGCCCAATTCTATCAAAATAATTGAAGTTTCTTGTCTCTAAAAAATTTTTAAAATTTTGTTCCTTTGGTATGTTGTTTTCTACAGAAATTACTTTTATTTTAACAATATCAAAATTTATCGATTTTAATAGATTCATCTCTCCACCCTCTATATCTATAGATAAATAATCTATTTCTGTATCTTTAGGAACTATATCGTCAAAAGTAATTGTTTTAATATTGAAGGATTTAGTTTTGATAGATTTATTATTTGAAATAATATCAAAATTCTTCTTAGATAAACTATTTTTAATCCCGCTCAATTGAGTGAGTCCCTCAATGACTTCAACAAATTCTACTTCTTTTACCTCATCACTTATAGCATTGTTAAGAATTTTACATTTTCTATTTTTTTTTAGCTTTTCAAATTGAATATTTGAAGGCTCGATTGCAATTCCATTCCAATTTAAAAATCTTTCAAAATAATAACAATTACTTCCACTAATTCCATCATGAGCACCTATCTCAATAAAAAATCTGTTTTTTTTTCCATCAAAAAATGTTTTATTTATTATTTTATCCTGTCCAGCTTGAGAATAATATCTTTCATTCCAAAAGAATGATCTTTCACATTCCCAAATTTTTTGTCTTAAGTTTCCTCGTAAAAAGTGTAAACCCTCTTCATCATCATATTTTATAGGAACTTGATCTAGGATTGTGGTATAAATTTTATGCGCATGTATTTTGCCCTCAAGATTCTCTTTAAATAATTCCTCAGCTTTTTTAATCAAAAATGGAACTTTTTTTCCATCAAAAATTGATAGGTCAATATTTTTCATTTTATAAATTTATAAAGTTTTTGATAAGCTGTAGACCATCTTTTTCACTTTTCTCCGGGTGAAACTGGGTTCCGAAAATATTTTCTTTTTCAATTGAACAAACTATGTTCTTGCAATAATCTGTTGTCGCTACAATCACACTTTTATTATTAGGTATAAATTCATAACTATGAACAAAGTACATATGAGAATTATTTTCTATACTTTTAAAAATCTTACTGTCTTTGACAATATTTATTTGATTCCACCCAATATGAGGAAGCTTATATTTTCCGTTTTGATTATCTATTTTTGAAACTTTACCTGAAATCCACCCTAACCCTTTAGTTTCGGTTTCTTCGTAACCAATATCAGCAAACATTTGTAAGCCAACGCAAATTCCGAGAAGAGGTTTTTTATTAGTTATTGCAAATTCATTGAGAGTATCGATAAGACCATTGATTTTATTTAAGGCATCTACACAACTTTTAAATGAGCCCTGACCAGGCAAAACTACTTTATCACTTGATTTAATTTTATTTAAATCTGAAGTAACTTCGATATTAACTTTATCTTGAGCAACCTCTTTAAAAGAGTTAATCACCGAGCTAATATTGCCCGAATTATAGTTAACAATTGTAACGTTCATTAAACTTATAAAGAACCTTTTGTAGAAGGAATTGTTTTTTTATTCCTTGGATCTATCTCTAACGCAGTTCGTAATGATCTTGCTAAACCCTTAAAACAAGACTCTATAATGTGGTGACTGTTATCACCATAAATGTTTTCAACGTGTAAAGTAATTCCAGCAGCTTGTGAAAATGCTTGAAACCATTCTTTAAAAAGTTCAGTATCCATTTCCCCTAGTTTTTCTATTTTAAGATTAACATTCCAAATTAAATAAGGTCTATTCGAAATATCCAAAGCCACACGTGATAAAGTTTCATCCATAGGTATCATTGCATGAGCATATCTTCTGATACCAACAGATTTTTTCAAAGCTTTCTTTAGAGCCTCACCTATCGCAATACCAGTATCTTCAGTAGTGTGGTGAAGATCTATATGAGTATCGCCTTTGGCTTTAATAGTCATGTCAATAGACGAATGTTTAGATAACTGTTCTAGCATATGATTTAAAAAACCTATGCCCGTATCAATTTTATATTTACCTTTTCCATCAATATTCAAATCAACACTTATGCTGGTCTCTTTGGTTTTTCGACTAATTTTACCTTTACGCTTCATAATTAAAAAGAGGTATACATATATTATTCAATTATGGCAATAATACTAACCCTGGGCTTGAAGTATCAAAATTAGTATCCATTTATAAGCTATGACAACAATTGTATTAGTTAGAAAAAACAAAGAAGTCGTAGTTGCAGGAGATGGACAGGTAAGCATGGGAAATACAGTCGTGAAAAGCACTGCATCAAAAGTAAGAAAAATTGATAAAAGAGGTGTCGTAGCAGGATTTGCAGGATCTACAGCAGATGCTTTAACCTTATTTGAAAGACTAGAAGCAAAACTAGAAAAGCACGCTGGAAATTTATCAAGAGCAGCAGTCGAGTTGGCTAAAGATTGGCGAACTGATAAATATTTGAGAAGACTTGAAGCACTAATGGCAATCGGTGATAAAGAAAATAGTTATATAATTTCCGGTACAGGAGATGTTTTAGAACCTGAAGGAGACGTTATTGGAATTGGTTCAGGTGGAAATTATGCTCTTGCAGCAGGGAAAGTATTAATTGGAACAGAGATGAGCGCTGAGCAAGTTGCCAAAAAGGCAATTGAGGTTGCAGCAGAAATTTGTGTTTTTACTAACAATAATGTTAAAATTGAAAAAATATAATGGATAAATCAAACGTTACACAGCTACATCCAAAAGATAAAAAAGACTCGAAGGAAGAGTTTTTAGGTAGTTCTCTTTCGCCAAGAGAAATTGTATCAGAATTAGACAGATTTGTTGTCGGACAAAATAAAGCAAAAAAAGCAGTTGCAGTTGCATTAAGAAATAGATGGAGAAGGCAAGCTCTCAAAGGTGAAATGAAAAATGAGGTTCTGCCTAAAAATATTTTAATGATTGGTCCAACTGGAGTAGGAAAAACTGAAATATCAAGAAGATTATCCAAACTAGCTGAAGCTCCATTTGTCAAAGTCGAAGCGACAAGATTTACTGAAGTAGGATATGTTGGAAGAGATGTTGAACAAATAGTAAGAGATCTTGTTGAAATAGCAATTTCAATGGAAAAAATAAAAAAAAGGAAAGAAGTAAAGACTAAGGCACAAAAACTTGCTGAAGAGAAAGTTTTAGATGCTTTGGTTGGGAAAAAAGCTAGCGCAGCAACGAGAGAGAGTTTTAGGCAAAGATTAAGAAATGGTGATCTAGATGATAATGAAATTGAAATCGCTGTTAGTGACTCAGGATCTAATTCTACCTCTTTTGAAATACCAGGAATGCCTGGTGCTAATGTTGGAATGATTAATATCGGTGAAATGCTTGGAAAATCAATGGGCGCTAAGGAAAAAAAGAAAAAAATGACTGTAAAAGAGTCTCATGAAATTTTAATCAATGATGAGTCTGATAAATTAATTGAGCAGGATAAAATTATTAAAGCTGCTAAAATTTCAACTGAAAATAATGGGATAGTTTTTTTAGATGAAATTGACAAAATTTCTGGAAGAACAGACAGGGTTGGTGGTGATGTTTCAAGGGAAGGTGTACAAAGAGATTTGTTACCCTTAATAGAGGGGACAACAGTGAATACTAAATATGGTCCAATCAAAACAGATCATATTTTATTTATTGCCTCTGGTGCATTTCAGCTTGCTAAACCGTCAGATTTATTACCTGAATTACAAGGACGATTACCTATAAGAGTTGAACTGGAAGCTTTAACAAGTGAAGATTTTAAAAGAATTTTAAAAGAGCCAGATTACAGTTTGATAAAACAGTATGTTGCTCTATTAAAAACCGAAAATGTTGAATTAGAGTTTTCTGAGGATGGTATAGATGCAATAGCTAACATTGCTTCAGAGGTTAATGCAACAGTTGAAAATATTGGAGCAAGAAGATTACACACAATTATTGAAAAAATTTTAGATGAAATCAGCTTTACGGCAACAGATAGATCTGGTGAAAAAATTACTATTGATAAAAACTATATAAACAAAAATCTCGATAATTTGGTTAAAGATACTGATCTATCAAAATTTATACTTTAAAAAAATTGAAGATGATTTAATTTTTTTTAAGAAAAATATAAAATGCTCCACCACCTCCGTCCTCTATATCTGCCCCTTTTATTTCATTAATTAGTTTCATCAACTCTGGAGTATTTTTGATATATTCTGGAATAGAATACTTCAAAATTCCAAAATCTTTAGATGCATAAGGATTTTTTTCGTTATCCGAGTGTATACCTTTTCCTGTTACAATGACTAATTTCCTTACCTCATTTTTATAAGAATCCTTAATTAATTTATTTATTGTTTTATTTGCTTCATCTAATGAAAAACCGTGGAAATCAAAATATTTTGTATTTTTAATTTTTTTTTTATAACTTGGTAAGTCTTTGTTTGGTAGAGAATCTTTCTTAGTTAAAAAATCTTCCCAATCCTTTTGATCTTTCTTTGAAATTTTTGTAATCAATTATGTTAAGGTATCAACAAGTTGCCAGTTTGGATTGTTTGATTTTGTATCTCTTGAAAATACCCAGGTATCGTAAATTTTTTTAATTGTCTCTGGATCGCCCGAAACTATTTTTTTCTCTTTATCTTTAATACATGTTATTACTTCGGCAACAAAATCTACCGTAACCTTTAAAATTGAACCAATTTTGTTATGTTCTTTTATTTTTGCTGAATTGATCCCAATAAATGTAATCTCAGCAAAATGTCCTCTTTTACTTCTATCAACTAATGCGGTTTTGAATTGAGAATAAATTTTTTCACTTAATAATGGTTTGCTATTAGTAATTTTATTATCTTGATCACTAAAATCAGTTATTATAGTTTCATAGGCAATTTTAGCACCTTTTAAAAATTCTTTTTGAGCCTCTTCATCAAAATTTTCTTTAATCCTAGTTTTATTTTCTGTCTGAGCTTCTTTTAGGATATTCTCAAATTGTGGGTTTATTTTACCCTCAAAGCCTGTCCTCTTACCCAAAATACCTCTTAATCTTAAAAAGATAAAACCAGCTATCATTGCTAATAGAATGATATCTATATATTCAAAACTATAATTCATTAGCTAATAGTAATTACTATGTTGAAAAATTTCAACTAGCAATTAAATTAAAGACAAATGAACTCAGTTCTAATAGCCATAATACTGGTCCCAATTATCGAAATATACTTATTCATAAAAATTGGCTCTCTAATTGGAGCTTTAACTACAATAACATTGATATTTGTAACTGCTATACTTGGGATAATATATGCCAGATACGAAGGTCTAAATACTCTTAAGTCCGCTTTTGTACAGTTGATTAAAAATGAAATACCTGCTTATGAGATAATATCAGGTGCGGTAATAACTTTTGCTGCCATATTACTAATTATTCCTGGCTTTGCTACAGATTTAATTGGTTTTTTGTTAATATTTCCATTTAGCAGAATATTAATTTTAAAAATACTATCATCTAAATTTTCAGTGAAAAAAAGAACAAATGAAAAATTTATTGATGGCGAATACGAAGAAATAGAAAAGGAAGATGACAAAAAATTATAAAATTTTAGCTAAATATATTAAGGATATGTCAAGTGAAACACCAGATGCTGAAACATATATGTATGTAAAAGATAACATTTCTCGTTACCAGTTAGGAATTAATATAGATTCAAAAGCAATAAAAAGTAGATTAATAGAGATTGACACTTCAATAAAGTTTCATGATAAAGAAGAAAATGTAAAAAAATCAATTTTTGAATTTGTATACACATCTGTCGTACAAATTGATGAAAACCTCAAAGACAAAAAAATTTTAGAAAAGATCGTTTTGGTTGAAGTTCAAAAGGAAATTTTTCCTGATATAGAAAAAACATTAGTTAACTTGCTTCATAATTCAGGTTACCCAGCGATTAAAGTTGAAAAAAAAGTGGATTTTGAAGAATTATATAAGAAAAATTTCAATTAAAAAAATTTTTTTTGATTTGAGTTTTCAAATAATGACTATGATTATTTAGTTCTTCTTCAGTCGGTTTTATAATCTTTTTGAAATAATTTATTTTTTTATTTCTCTCTTCATTGTTATCCTTCTCTTGAACACCGAAGTCTAAAGTGGGTTCCTTTTGATCTATTAAATTTATATAAACTTTTGCTAAAAGATCACAGTCTACTAAAGCAGTATGCTTTGTTCTTCTCGAGTTATCAATTCTATATCTTTTACACAAGGCATCTAAATTTGAGGGAGACCCTGGAAATTTGTCTCTAGCTAAAATTAATGTATCTACTACTTCATTAGTAATAC
Organism: uncultured Pelagibacteraceae bacterium; assembly: GCA_902615145.1. Classification (GTDB taxonomy): domain Bacteria; phylum Pseudomonadota; class Alphaproteobacteria; order Pelagibacterales; family Pelagibacteraceae; genus Pelagibacter. The sequence goes on from CACMNK010000004.1 coordinate 18,993, forward strand.
TTTTTTTTCCCAAAATTTTTAATTCATTATTTAAATGAGATAAATCAAACTCAGCATTATGAATTATTAGTCTTTTGTTTTTTATAAATTCTAAAAATTCATATATAATTTCTGAAAATTTTTTTTGTTTTAAAAGAAATTCATCTGTGTAGCCATGAACTTCAAAAGCTTTTTCAGAGACTTTTCTCTCTGGATTTAGATAACAATGAAATATATTTTTAGTCGGAATTAAATTATCAAGTTCAACACAACCTATTTCAACGATTCTATGGCCTTCACTAATGGATATACCGGTAGTTTCAGTATCTAAAACAATCTCTTTCATTTTAAAATCTTTCTTAAAATAGTTTTAACACTTTTTCTTACAATCTTTTTTGTATAAAAATTCTTGATAATATATTGTGATTTTTTTTTTTTGTAATCAAGCGGGAGTTGAATTTCCTTCAATATTTTTGAAATTTTACTATTAAATCCTTTTCTCTTACTTAGTCTCCTTGAAATATCTGCTTTTTTTGCATCAACAAAAACTAAAATCATATTTTTATTATTAATTTTGTTCTCCAACAGTAAAGGAATATCTAAAATCACTAACTTGCTTTTTTTGTTTTTTAAAAGAAACAAATTCATTTTTTTTCTTATAAGCGGATGAACTATTTTGGTAATTTTTTTTATATTATTTTTATTGTTTAAAATCGCATTCGTTAGCTCAGTTTTGTTCGTTGGAAACGTCTTGATATATTTTGGTAATATTTTTTTTAATTTTAAAAAACAAATTCTGCTTTCTTTATATATTTTTGCTACTTCATTATCGGCATTAAATATTGGGTAACCAAATGATTTGGCTACAAAGCTTTTTCCAGACCCTATATCTCCTAAAATTCCAATTCTAATCATTATCTAAAAGCTTAAATGTGTCTGAATTAACTTCTGGTTCAATCTTATGCCATAATTTAAATGCTTCTAGAGCCTGGTAAACAAACATGGTCTTTCCATTTTCAGTCTTGTATCCTAATTCTTTACCCATTTTTAGAAAATGAGTTTCATGAGGGTTATAAATTACATCATAAAATAATTTATCGGACCCTAAACCTGAAAAATCTAAATTTATTTTTTCATTATTTAAACCAAGACTTGTGGCATTTATTACCATATCAAAATCGGTTAAATCTCCCCACTCTAAGATTTTAAGATCATTAAATAAAACCCTTAAATTCTCTCCCTTCTCTCTAGTTCTGTTACTAATTGTTATCTCTTGAACGTGCATATTTTTTAAAGCAAATATTATTGATGGTACTACACCGCCAGCCCCTAAAATTAAAACTTTTTTGCCCTTTATATTAAAGTTTAATTTTTTTATTGCATTATTGAAACCAGCTATATCCGTATTGTGTCCAACTAAAACACCATTGTTAATAGTAATTGTGTTGACCGATTGAGTCTTTTCTGCATCTAAGCTTAATTTATCTAAAAAAGGTATAACTGTTTTTTTAAAAGGTACAGTTACATTGCAACCAGCTACTTTTTGTTTCTTTATATCTTGAATAAAATTTTTAATTTGAGGATACTCAAGTTTAATTTTATCATATGTCGCATTAATATTATTTTCTTTTAACCAATGATTTTGAAGTTTGGGAGATAAAGAATGATCAATTGGATTTCCAATGACAAAAAATTTTTTCATATTAGTATCCGTGTGTTTTTAGATATTCCTTAATTTTCTTTATTGGTAAACCCATAATTGTGTCTTCATCACCTTCAATGCTTGTAAATAGATATCTTCCCTCACTTTCAATTTGGTAAACATTATAAGCATAAAGGGCTTCATCAGATATTTTAGATAAATACTGTTTTAATTCTTTTTCGGTAAAATTTTTCATTGTTAATTTAGCTTTATCAGTATAGTTCCAAATCATCATCCCATTTTTAGATATGCAAACTGAACTTATTAAATAATGAGATTTGCCATTAAGTTTTTTTAAAATTCTTAAGGCAGTTTCTCTATTTTCAGGTTTCGATATTAGTTTTCCTTCTAAATCTATAACACTGTCTGCGCCTAATACTAATTTATCAGGATACTTTATACTTATTTTGTTTGCTTTCACTTCTGCAAGATTTTTTGAGATAATCTCTGGATTAGCATTTTCACCCAACAAACTTAGCTTAATAATATCCTCGTCTACATTTGAAGGTTCAACGGTATTAGTAATATTATTTTTGTCTAAAATTTTTTTTCTTACTTTACTTTTTGATGCTAAAATAATTTTTTTATCCATTCTTCTTATTTGAAAAAATCTCGTAAATTTTTATTATTGATGCAGCGGTCTCTTCAACTGATTTTCTTGTTACATCTATTGTTGGCCATTTATATTTTCTAAAAGTGTTTTTTGCATCTTCAACTTCTTTTTTAATTTTATCTAAGTTGGTATAATCTTGACTATTTGTATCTTTTAAAGAATTTATTCGATTTTTTCTTATTTCAACTAGTCTTTCTGCCTCAGTTGTTAATCCTATAATGCAAAAATTTTGTGGATTTTTTTTTAAATTTTTTGGTATTGAATTATGATTTATTAAAGGAATATTTGCTGTTTTGTATCCTTTGTTTGCCAAATATATTGATGTTGGGGTTTTGCTGGTCCTGCTAACTCCTAATAAAATTATATCAGATTTTTCAATATCAGTGATTAAATTACCATCGTCATGGTTCATGGTGTATTGAATTGCCTCTATTCTATCATAATACTCTTCATTTAGAACATGTTGACCGCTAGGCTCATGGGATGCTTTTTGATTAAATAATTTTGAAAAATTTAGTATCAAACTACCAAGAACTCCAAAACAAGGTATTTTTTTTTTGTTACATGAATTGGTTAAGCTTTTAGCTAAATTATTGTCTACAATTGTATACAAAATAACAGAATTTTCCTCTTTATCTGCTATCTCCAATATTTTAGATATTTGATTCTCAGTTCGTGTGAATGAATAGGAATTAACTTTATAATCAATATTTTTGAACTGAGCTTTTAAAGATAAAAAGATCCTTTCTAAAGTCTCTCCTGTAGAGTCAGAAATTAAGAATATTTGATAAGTATTACTCATGTATATTTTGTTAATATCTTTGTAATATCTTAATAAAATTAAACAAATTTATTTTTATTTAAAATAGCTTGTAAAATAAGGGTTTTATCAACATAATTTGTTTAGTGAAAAACAAATATACAAAAGGTTAGGTAATTCATAAATTACCTAATAATTAATTATAAATTTAAGAATAAATGGTTAATAAAATGTTAATAAAAAATAGTTACCATTATTCACATTCCCTAATAATACAACAACCTTATATAATCTTTCTTGTATATGACTCCAATTTATAAAGTTTTAAAAAACAATGATACTACAATAAAGCCAATATGGATTATGAGACAAGCTGGAAGATATTTGCCAGAATTCAGAGAAATTAGAAATAAAAATCCCGATTTTATAAAACTGTGCTTAAATGAAAAATTATCAGCAGAAATTACCCTACAACCATTGAAAAGATTTGATTTAGATGCTGCAATAATTTTTTCAGATATTCTAATGCTTCCATATGGATTAAATCAAAAAGTTGAGTTTAAGAAAGGTATTGGACCTATATTAGGAAATTTAGATTTAGACAGTATTTTAAAATTTGATGAAACTAATTTTGTTGAGAAACTTAATCCAGTTTATAAGCTCGTTAATTTAATTAACAATAATGCCCTTACAAAAAATAAAAGTACAATAGGTTTTGTTGGTGCTCCATGGACTCTTTTGGTATACATGATAAATCAAAAATCACCTAAGTCGGGTTTAAAGAATGATTTTTTTAAAGATAAAAACTTAATAAACAAAACTTTGGAGATTATTGAAAAGTTTTTAAAAGTGCACATCAAGTTTCAAGTTGAAAATGGAGCTCAAATCATTCAAATTTTCGACAGTTGGGCTGGGCTATTAAGTGAAAAAGATTTACCAAACTATGTCTATGAACCGAGTTTTAATTTAGTTGAGTACACAAAATCTTTAAATATCCCAGTCATATGTTTTCCCAAAGGTATAAAAAAATATAAAGATTATTGTGAAATTGTTAAGCCTGATGCTGTCTGTATCGATTATAAAGTTGAACCTAAAGAAATTTTAAAAGATATTCAAATTCCTGTTCAAGGGGGAATGGATCCAAAAATTTTATTGACTGACCAAGAAAATTTAAAGAGAGAAGCAAAAAGATATTTAGATATCTTTAAAGATCATCCTTATATATTCAATTTAGGGCATGGAATTTTACCTGAAACAGATCCAGAAATGATGAACTATTTAGTGAAAACGGTAAAAGATTATTAAATGGAAACTATCAAAAATCACCCTCAAATTAATTTTGGTAAAACTGGTGTTTTAATAATTAATTTGGGAACACCTGACTCAACGAGCTGGCTAGATATAAGAAAATATTTAAAGGAGTTTCTATCCGACAGAAGGGTAATAGAGGTTAATCCTATCCTTTGGCAAATTATACTAAATATTTTTATATTAAATTTGAGGCCCTCTAAAACTGCTAAGGCATATAAAGAAATTTGGATGCAAAAAGAGAATATTTCTCCGTTGCTTTATTATACTCGACAACAAGCAAATAAATTATCAAATTTAATATCTGAAAAAAATGTGATTGTAGATTTTGCTATGAGGTACGGAAATCCAAGTATTAAAAGTAAGATAAAAAATTTGCACGATAAGGGGTGTGAAAGCTTGGTTATACTACCATTATATCCTCAATATGCTGCAGCAACCACAGCTACTGTTTGTGATGAAGTATATAGATCACTAATGAAAATGAGATGGCAACCATCCATTAAGATTATACCACACTATGAATCCCACCCTCAATACATCGATGCTTTGGTAAATTCACTGAATAAAAAAATAAAAGAAATAAATTGGAAACCAGATCTAATTTTGGTTTCTTATCATGGCATACCACAAAAATATTTTGATAAAGGAGACCCCTATCATTGTTATTGCCAAAAAACTACTAGATTGATCTCGGAAAAGTTTAAATCCATTGAACTTAAAACAACTTTTCAATCAAGATTTGGTCCTCAAAAATGGCTTGAGCCCTACACAGACAAAACATTAGAAAAATTACCCAGAGAAGGTAAAAAGAATGTTCTTGCAATATGCCCGGGTTTTTCCTCAGATTGCGTTGAAACTTTGGAGGAAATTTTAATTCAAGGTAAAGAAACTTTCTTGGATTCTGGTGGTGAAAATTTTGATATGGTGCCGTGTTTAAATGATAGTGATGATCATATAGCCTTGTTAAAATCGTTAGTTCAAAAAAGCCTGTAATTTATGAATACTTATTTGCTCTTCAAATCTTTACATTTAATAGCAGTTATTTCTTGGATGGCTGGACTTTTATATCTTCCGAGAATTTTTGTTTATCATTCGGAAAATAATGATAAAGCACAAGTGTCAGAAATATTTAAAGTTATGGAAAAAAAACTTTTTTTTTACATTATGACACCAGCAATGACGCTCTCTTGGATATTTGGTTTAATATTGATACATGAAATAGGCTTTCAGCAATTAGGCCAAAAGTGGATGATTTTAAAACTTATATTTGTGATCTCCCTAACTTTGTATCATTTTTATTTAGGAAAAGTTTTAGGACAATTTAAACTAGATATGAATAAACACTCTTCTAAATATTACCGATACATTAATGAAATTCCCACATTATTACTTATTTTGATCATATTTTTTGTTATTTTCAAACCTATCTAGGGTTGAAAAATTTAAATTTGCATATATATTCTCACTATTATTAAGTCCTTAATAATTTAACTCATGAACATACAAGAACTCAAACTTAAATCTTCAGAACAGCTAATAACTCAAGCTGAAGAATTGGGTATAGAAAATGCTAGTACGCTGAGAAAGCAGGAAATACTATTTGCAATTTTAAAAAAAGTTGCAGAAAAAGAGGAAATTACTGGAGCTGGAGTTTTACAGTTATTGCAAGATGGGTTTGGTTTTCTAAGAGCAATGGAGTCGAATTATCTCCCAGGACCTGACGATATATACGTAAGTCCAAGTCAGATCAGAAAATTTGGATTAAGAACTGGTGATACTGTAGAGGGACCGGTTAGAGCACCAAAAGAAGGTGAGAGATATTTTGCTTTACTTCAAGTTAGCAAAATTAATTTTGAAGAACCCGATAAATCTAGACACAAAATAGCATTTGACAACTTGACCCCACTCTATCCTGACAAGCAATTAATTATGGAAGTTGAAATTACAAAACCTGATAAAAAACAAGATTTAACTCCTAGATTAATAGATTTAGTCAGTCCTATTGGTAAAGGTCAAAGATCTATAATAATTTCACCGCCTAAAGCTGGAAAAACAATGATCTTACAAAGTATAGCTAATTCAATTGCTAAAAATTACCCTGAGTGTTATTTGATTGTTTTATTAATTGATGAAAGACCTGAAGAAGTTACTGATATGCAAAGAACTGTTAAAGGAGAAGTCATAAGTTCAACTTTTGATGAACCGGCACAGCGTCACGTTGCTGTTGCAGAAATGGTTATTGAAAAAGCAAAGAGATTAACAGAACATAAAAAAGATGTAGTTATATTATTAGACTCAATTACAAGATTGGGTAGAGCATACAATGCAGTAATACCAAGTTCTGGAAAAGTCTTAACAGGTGGAGTAGACGCTAATGCTCTTCAGAGACCAAAAAGATTTTTTGGTGCAGCTAGAAATATTGAAGAAGGAGGATCTTTAACAATAATATCTACCGCTTTAATTGATACGGGTAGCAGAATGGATGAGGTAATTTTTGAAGAATTTAAAGGTACAGGTAATAGTGAAACAGTGTTAGATAGAAAAATCGCAGATAAAAGAATATATCCTGCAATTGATATTACCAAGTCGGGAACAAGAAGAGAAGAACTGCTTTTTGAAAAGAATGACCTTCAGAAAATGAATGTCCTGAGAAGAATAATTGCACCAATGGGTACTATGGATGCCATTGAATTTATCAGCTCTAAATTAAAAGATACCAAAAATAACGCTGAGTTTTTTAATTCAATGAATAAGCCCGCATAATTTTAATCCAATTAAAATTATTTTTTCTTCATTTTGTAATATATTATTTAAATTATGAGCCAACTGAGTTTGAAATTAAAAAAACTTTATGAAGAAAAAAAGTATAAAGAAATCATAAACATTATTAGTGAATTTGATGATATTAATTTAAACTCTGGGTTACTTAATTTGTTGGGAGTTTGTAAAATGCAGTATAATAACTCAGCAGAAACTTTGAAAAGTGCTATTCAAGATTTTAGGAAAGCTTATTCAAGTGAAAAAAAAACTGAAAACTCCCTAAACGCCTTAAAAAATTTTATAAATGCATCTATTGATCTTTTTGATATCGAATTCAAATCGAATGAAATAAATTTAACAGATAATATTCTTAAAGAAATTTTTTCATATTATGATGACAATAAAGATTATTTTGAAAAAAATGATGAACTTACAAGAGCTTTAGTGAGAGCATTAGTTCGTAATGTAGATATAGAAAAAGTTATCTATTACCTAAATAAAATCGCAGAAAAAGAAACCTCTAGTATTGATGCTTTGGCATCATATATTTATTATCAAAGTTTTACTTATAATTGGGATCAAAAAATTTTTTTAAAATATTCAAGAATCCTTGATCAAAAATTGATTACTTACCCTCAAAATAAAATAGTTAAAATAAGTGGTTCTGATAGAAAAAAAATTAATATTGGTTTTCACTCTGCAGATATAAGATCTAGGCATTCTGTTACTCATTTTTTAAAAACTGTTCTAGTTAATTATGACAGAAATAAATTTAACATAAGTATTTATGATGGAAATAAACCTGACAAGGAAGATTCGACAACGCGAGATTTTAAGCAATATGTAGACAATATGACTAATATTAGAAACATAGACGACATTGGGGTGATCAATTTAGTTAGAAACGATAAAATTGATATACTTATTGATCTGATGGGTCTTACATCTAATCACCGATTGTCTCTTTATAAAAATCGATTAGCCCCAACACAAATAACTTGGTGTGGTTTTCAGAATACAACTGGAATTAAAGAAATGGACTATATAATTGCAGATAAAAATTTGATTTTTGAAGATGAAAAAAAGCTATACTCTGAAAAAATTTTATACATGGAAGATATTTGGAATTGTCATTCCGGTTTTGACATACCAAGGTTACAAATAACAGCACCAATATTTGAAAATAAATTTATAACTTTTGGATCTTTTAATAATTATAATAAAATAAATGATAGAGTTATAAAAGTTTGGTCAAAAATATTAAAAAAAGTGAAGAATTCAAAATTAATTTTAAAATCTTCGAATGCCACTTTTAGATCTGCAATGGTTGAAAAATTTAGGAAATATGGTGTTTTAAATTCTATTGAATTTTTGTCTTTTAAGGGAAATTTTGAGGATCACTTAAATCAGTATGAAAAAATAGATATTGCATTAGATACCTTTCCTTATAATGGTGTTACAACATCCTTTGAGGCAATTTGGATGGGCGTTCCTGTGCTTACGATGAAAGGATTTAATTATAATTCGAGAAGTGGTGAGTCTATTAATAAAAATCTTAACTTGAGGGAATTAATTGCTGAAAATGAGAATGATTATATAAATATTGCTGTGAGTTTAGAAAAAAATGTTAAAAATCTTAAAAAGATACGTAATGTTGTTTTCGATAATGCTTTAAGTTCTCCCTTATTTGATCAAAAGAAATTTTCAAACCAATTTTTCAAATCTTTAGAAAAAATATATAATTAACTAAATTTTTATGACGATTTATGCTTTGTCGACTGGTCCAGGTGTCTCTGGAGTTGCAATTATAAGAATTTCTGGACCCGATACTTTGAAGGTAATTAAATTATTAACAAATAAAGATGTTCCAAGACCCAGAGAAGCAACTCTGAGGAAAATAAACAATATCGAGACTTCTGAACTTATAGATGAGGGAATAGTTTTGTGGTTTCCTGGCCCTGAGAGCTACACAGGCGAGGATATGGCAGAGATACAGGTACATGGAAGCAAGGCAGTAATTGATGCAATTCATAAGAACATCTCAAATATTGAAAATTGTCGATTTGCAGAACCTGGTGAATTCACAAAGCTTGCGTTCCAAAATGGAAAAATTGATTTATTAAAAGCGGAAAGTGTAGCCGACTTAATTTCTTCTGAAACTGAAATTCAAAGAAAGCAAGCAGTTAAAATTATGAGTGGACGTTCAGCGGATAGATTTAATTCATTAAGAGAAAAGCTTTTACAAATTTTATCTCACGTTGAAGCTAAAATAGATTTTCCAGATGAAGATTTGCCAAAAGATATTCTAAATAAAATTAAAAAAAATACAGATGAAGTTTTAAAAGATATAGAAAAGATTTTGAATGACCAAAAAACAGGAGAGAGAATTAGGGAGGGATTTAAAATTGCAATTCTAGGACCAACTAATGCTGGTAAGTCTAGCTTAATAAATCATTTATCAAATAAAGATGTTGCAATAGTTTCTGAAATCGCTGGAACAACAAGAGATGTTATAGAAACTCATCTTAATATAGATGGTTATCCAGTAATAGTTTCAGATACTGCAGGTATAAGAGAATCTGTAGACGACATTGAAAAAAAAGGGATCAAATTATCTCTAAACAGAGCCGAAGAGGCAGACCTGAAATTAGTAGTCGTAGATGCCAAAAACACTGATTTTACTGATTCTTTAAAGGGTTTATTAGACGATAAAGCAATTTTAGTTTTAAATAAATCCGATCTTTTAGAAAAAGATATTGATCCAGAAATAAAGAGTATAAATCACGTTTTAATATCAATAAAAAATAATTTAAATATCGATAAACTAATTCAAAAAATAAAAAACACATTAAAAAATAAATTTATAACAAGTGATGATATTCTTATTACTAGAGAGCGACATAGACAACATCTTGAGCAATGTGCATCTCATTTAAAAAAATTTAATGAAAAAAAGCAAGTTGAAGATTTTGACATTGCAGCTGAAGATTTAAGACTAGCAGCACGACATCTTGGCATGATAGTCGGAAAGGTTGATGTCGAAGAGATTTTAGGTAATATTTTTAATGATTTTTGCATAGGAAAATAAAAAAATATTACTACTCTTCAAACATTATTGTCAATTTACCCTGATAAATAGCATTTAATAGAAAAAATACAAAACTTGTAAATATTTTATTCGAATATAGATTTACATCATGAAAAAAAATTTATCTTTTGATGTAGTAGTAATTGGAGGAGGCCATGCAGGCTGTGAAGCAGCTGCAGCATCTGCTCGACTTGGTGTTAACACTGCCTTGTTCACTCACAATAAAAATACTATAGGAGAAATGTCATGTAATCCTGCAATAGGTGGTTTAGGAAAAGGTCATCTGGTTAGAGAAATTGATGCTTTAGATGGGGTCATGGGCGAGGTAGCTGATAAGTCTGGAATACAGTTTAGACTGTTAAATAGAAGTCGGGGTCCAGCAGTAAGAGGACCAAGAACTCAATCTGACAGATCATTATATCGAAAATTTATGCAAGAAAAACTTGTAAACTACTGTAATTTAACGATTTTTTCTGATCCTGTAATTAAGTTTATTTTTAATAATAATGAAATAAATGGATTTTTAACCTTAAAAGGTAACAAAGTAAGTTGTAACAGGTTAATACTTACAACCGGCACATTTTTAAATGGTTTGATACATATTGGTGATGAGAGAACTCCTGCTGGTCGATTTAATGAAAAGCCAAGTACTGGTTTAAGTGAACAGTTAAAGAAATATAATTTTAAGATAGGCAGATTAAAAACTGGAACACCGCCAAGGTTAGATTCTAGAACTATTAATTTTCAAAAATTGGAAAAACAATCTGCGGATGATGATCCTTACTTTTTTTCTTTCTTAACAAAAAAAAATCTAAACAAACAAGTATCTTGCTCTATGACTTATACTAATGAAAAAGTTCATAAGATTATTGAAAAGAATTTATCTAAAAGTGCAATGTACTCTGGCAACATACAGGGTGTAGGTCCAAGATATTGTCCTTCAATAGAGGATAAGATTGTAAAATTTGCTGATAAGACCAGACATCAGATATTTTTAGAGCCAGAGGGCCTTAATGATCATACGATTTATCCAAATGGTATATCAACATCTCTACCAGAGGTTGTTCAACATGAAATACTTAATAATATCAGTGGTTTAGAATCTGTTAAAGTTATACGTCCTGGATATGCAATAGAATACGATTATATTGATCCTAGAGAACTTTTTTTGACATTAGAAACAAAGAAAATAAAGAATCTATTCCTTGCAGGTCAAATTAATGGCACTACAGGCTACGAAGAGGCTGCAGCTCAAGGGCTTATAGCTGGGATTAATGCCGCTCTCTCGCTAAAAAAAATGGAGCCTTTTATCCTTGATAGATCCGATGCTTATATCGGAGTAATGATAGATGATTTAGTTACCAAGGGTGTTGCTGAGCCTTATAGAATGTTTACATCAAGAGCTGAATACAGATTAAGTCTCAGATCTGATAATGCTGATCTAAGACTTACTCACAAGGGAATTAATATTGGATTAATTTCTGATATTAGAAAAGAGATATTTGAGGATAAATTCCAAAAATTGAGTAAAATATCAATGCAGATGTCTAATTTTAATATTTCTCCCTCAAGAGCTGCAAAATTTGGTATTAAAATAGCTAAAGACGGTGTATTTCGATCAGCTGAACAGATTTTAACCCAAAGAACGGTTAATATGAGTAAAATTAGAGATATATGGCCTGAAATTTTAGATCATGGTGCAGATATAGACGAGCAAATAGAGATTAATTCCCATTATAGAGGATATCTAAAAAAGCAAAAAGCAGATATTCTTGCATTTAAAAGAGATGAGAATTTAACTATACCGGATAATATTGATTACGACCAATTTTCTGGTTTATCTAACGAGGTGAAATCGAAATTCAAAGAAATCAAGCCTAAAACTATGGGTCAGGCCCTTAGAATTGATGGAATTACACCGGCAGCAGTATATATTTTGTTGTCACACGTCAAAAGAAAGTCTATTAAGCATATAGCTTGATGGATAAATCAATTTTAAATTTTTACTCAAAAATCCCAATCCCTAAAGTTTCACGTGAAACCTGTTCTGATCTTGAAAGTTTAATTTCAATGATAAAGCAAAAAAACGATCAAATTAATATAATTAGTAAAAAAACCGCAGAAATAAAACAAATACGACAAAGACATATACTAGATTCGGCACAAATTATTGATTTTATTGATTTAAATAGTAATACAACCTCTGATTTAGGTACGGGAGGTGGGATGCCAGGACTTGTTATAGCAATTGTCATGAAAACGATTAAAAATTCATTAAAAATAAATCTCTATGAAAAAAGTCATCATAAATGTGTTTTTTTGAAAGATGTCTCAAAAAAATTAAACCTAAATACAGAAATTATTCAAAAAGATATATTTACACTTAAGAACATTGAAACAGGAACCATAATATCAAGAGCATTTAAACCTATGCCCATAATTTTGGATCTAGTAAATAAAAATTTTTGGCAATTCAATAATCTAATCTTATTTATGGGAAAAAGTGGCAGAAAAATTTTAGGTGAAACCTTAAAAATTTGGGATCTGGATTATAAAGAAAAAAAAAGCATAACTAACGCCGACTCATTTATAATCAACATTAAAAAGATAAAAAAAAAAAATTTGTGAAAATAATTTCAATAATAAATCAAAAGGGTGGAGTTGGCAAAACAACTACAGTAATCAATTTGGCATCAGCTCTAACTCAACAAAATAAAAAAATTTTAGTTATTGATTTAGATCCTCAAGGAAATGCTACCACTGGATTAGGATTATCTAATACTAATCAATCAGATCAAACAATTTATGGAATCTTAAATGGAACTATGTCAATCTCGAATGTTATTAAAAAGACAAAATTTGAAAATCTCGATTTGATAACATCCAATGTAGATTTATCAGGTTTAGAAGTCGAAACAGCTGGTGATAGCGATAGAGCTTTCATTTTAAAGAGCAAATTAACCGCTTATTTAAACGATTCTAGAGGACTATATGATTATGTGCTTATTGATTGTCCTCCTTCCTTAAGTTTACTAACAGTGATGGCTTTAGTATCATCAAACTCTCTTTTAGTTCCCCTTCAAACAGAATTTTTTGCATTAGAGGGTCTGACACAACTTATGAAGACGATTGACAGAATAAAAGTAAATCTTAATCCGTCTTTAGAAATTCAAGGAATACTTTTAACGATGTATGATAGAAGAAATAAGTTGTCTTCTCAGGTAGAACATGAGGCACGTGATTATTTTAAAGATAAAGTTTATCAAACAGTGATACCAAGAAATGTAAGATTATCTGAAGCACCTTCACATGGTGTACCTGTGCTTATATATGATAAAAGTTGTCCAGGTAGTAAATCTTATTACAATTTTACCGATGAATTCATTGAACAAGAAAATAAAATGGGGAGTGTAGCATAATGAATTCACAAATAAAAAAAGGTTTAGGTCGAGGTTTATCATCTTTAATCGGTGAAACTAGAGTAGAGGTAAAAACTAATAAACTTTCACTGAGTGATATCATTCCAAATAAATTTCAACCAAGAAAAGTTTTTGAGGGAGAAAACTTACAAGATCTGACTAATTCAATAAAAGAACGAGGTGTGATTCAGCCAATCATTGTAAGAAAGTCAAATTCTGATAACTCTAAGTACGAGATTATTGCAGGAGAGAGACGATGGCTTGCAGCAAGAAAGGCAGGTTTGCATGATATCCCTGTGGTTGTCACTGAGGCGGATGATTTGAAATCACTTGAGTTTGCCATAGTTGAAAATGTACAAAGACATGATTTAAATCCTCTGGAAGAGGCTCAGGGATATAAAAGATTAATTGACGAATTTTCCTATGATCAAGAAAAAGTTTCCAAATTTATCGGTAAAAGCAGAAGTTATATTACTAATTCCTTAAGATTACTGAATCTACCAGCAGATGTTCTTAGCTATCTTGAACTAAGAAAAATCACGCCTGGTCATGCTAAGATTCTTGTCGGTCTAGATAATGCGAGTTTTATTGCTAGTAAGATTATAGACAAGAAGTTATCCGTAAGACAATCAGAAAATTTTGTAAAATTATTTAAAAAATCTAAAAAAATAAATTTACATAAAGATCCAAACATAAAAAATCTAGAAGAAACTATTTCGAATAAAATTGGACTTAACGTATCAATAAAAAGTAATAAAAGAAATAAAGGCTCAATTACAATTTCATTTCATGACAGTGATCAATTAAATAAACTAATTGATATTATAAAAAATAATTATTAAAAAAATTAAGCTGATTTCTCTAGTAAAAAGTTTGTTGTTAGATTTATTGAATTGACCGAATTTTTCTTTATTTGATACTCAATGTCATTTATTTCTATAATCAAATTTTTTAATCTAATGATTGACCACATATTTATTTGATCTTTTACAATACTTTTGTCTTTCCAAAAAATTGGTGGCTTTGCATTATCTATTGTTGCATTAATATTTTTATTTAATTGAAATTGGGTTACAAGATTTAAAAGATCTTTTGCTTTCTTGAGCAAAGTTCGAATAATAACAATACAATCTTCATTTGAAAAAATATTATCGTTAAGGATATTAAATAATTTTTTTTGATTTTTAACTAAACAACTATTAATTAACTCATTTACGCTATGATTTTCTGAGAGATTAATGATTTTAAAAACTTCCTCATTATTTATCTTTTTTTTGTCTTTTAAATAAAGTTCAATTTTTTCTATTTCATTTAATAGATTTTTTCTGTCACTAGCACATTTTCCTACCAAAATACTAACACATTCATTTGATAACAATATTTTTCTTTCTCTTAATGCCTGTCGAGCAATCCTCAGAAGAGTATCAAAATTATCTGGATAGAATGCAATTGATACTAATTTTTTTTTTGATTTTTCAAAAAAGTTTCTTAACTTAGATTTTTTCTCTAAAGCTTCTGAGTTAAGTATAAATATTATATCATTTATATTCCTATCAATTAACTGTTCAACAACCATGATTATTTTATCTGTACACCTATTTATTATTATAATTTTATCATTATCGAAAAATGATTTATTTAGATTGTCCGCAAAAAATTCTTCGGTGTTATCAATTACTTGTTTTTCATCGTAATGTTTACCTTTTATGTTAAATTTATTTGTAATTTTTTTGATTTCCTCGATCTTATATCCTTCGTTTTTACCATGAAATAACAAGAAATTTGTAATCTCAAAATTCAATTTATTTAACTCAAAATATTTTAAGATCATCACATTTGTGAAATTTGGCTTATTAAACTATTTATTATTAGATTTGTAGCGTTTTCTTTTTTTATCTTTTCTAAATTACTTTCTTCAAACTTGTTACTAAAATTTTTAATTAAAAAATCTTCTTTGAATTTAAGAGTATTTAATTTGTCCCCTTTTTTAACTTGAAAAGCTATTTCAATAATTACTAAATAATTTGTTGTTTTTCCCGAGAGATTTTTTGATTTAGAGACTTTATTATATGATGATGTAGATGAAATAGAAATTTTTTTTTCATTTTTTGTTGTTTGATATTTTTTTAATTTTTTATCTATTAAATTATTGATTTCTGGATCTCCACTGAAATCAATTTTTTCAATAAAAAAATTGTAATTATTTTTGCTAGAATAAATTGGTGAGTAATCACAACTTAACATTAGAAATGGAATAAATATAAATATGTAAAAGTATTTTCTCATTAATGTTATATTATGATATTTATTAATTTATTTGGAACAAATACTTTTTTCTTAAATTCTTGATTTTTTATGTATTTGTTTATTTCAACGTTTTTTCTAATTAAATTTATTAACTCTCCCTCAGAAATGTCTCTATTTGCTTTAATCAAACCTCTTTTTTTACCATTAACCTGAACAACAAAATTAATATTTTCCTCAATTAAAAGTTGCTTATCAACATTTGGCCACTCTAACGCGGATGTGTCTTCAAGTAATTCTATACACTCATTTGAAAAATGTGGAATAACTGGCAACATACAAACTAATATTTTTTTATAGTTATCAACTATTGTCTCAGGAGAATACTTTTTTTTGATTAATTTAGATATAGATGAATGAACTTCATGGATATTAGCAACAATTTTATTATAAGTAAAATTAGATAAATTATTTGTCACATTATTTATAAATAAATTTGTTTTTTTTTTAAATTCGCCGTCATCATCTTTTGAGTGATTTTTTTTGATTTCATCTAAAACAAGTGTATTTAAAATCCACAGTTTTTGAATGAATTTATAAGATGATGCCATCCCCTGTTCTGACCATTGCACATCTTTTTCGGGAGGACTATCAGATAGAATAAATAACCTAACAGAGTCTGCACCGTATGTATTAATGATATCTTCAGGATCAATAACGTTTTTTTTGGATTTTGACATTGATTCTGAAGGACCAACTTTAACGACTACATTAGGATTACCTTTTTTTATAATTTTATTATTAACTTTTTCTATTTCATCAGGACTAAGCCAGTTGTTATCTTGGTCTTTGTAAGTTTCATGACAAACCATGCCTTGTGTAAATAAACTTTGAAAAGGCTCAGTTATTTTAAAATTTTGATTTTTAAAGTTGATCGCTCTCATAAAAAATCTTGAATATAATAAATGTAAAATTGCATGCTCAACTCCCCCAATATACTGGTCAACTGGCATCCAGTAATCTATTTCGTCGTTATTAAATCCGTAATTTTTTTCTTTAGGAGAACAAAATCTCAAGTAGTACCATGATGAGCATACAAATGTATCCAATGTATCGGTTTCTCTAATGAATTTTTGCCCATCTATAACAACTTCTTTCCAGTTTTTTTGACTATCAAGAGGGTTTCCTTTAACTTTTAAATCAATATTTTCAGGTAACTCAACAGGTAATTTTTCTTTAGGCACTGGCACTACTTTACCTTTTTCATCATACATAATTGGAATTGGACATCCCCAATATCTTTGACGAGATACACCCCAGTCCTTTAATCTGTAATTAATTTTTTTTTTTCCCAATTTTTTTTTTTCTAAAATCTTTATTGTTTCAAGCACTGAATTCTTTGGTGCATCAAGGCCATTTAAAAAGTTTGAATTTATTATTTTTCCAGGTCCAGGATATGCCTCTTCAGATACCTTGAAATTATCGTCTTCTTCATATGGTTTAACTACAGTATTGATTTCTAGTTTATATTTCTTTGCAAAATCGAAATCTCTTTGATCGTGTGCCGGACATCCAAATACTGCGCCAAAACCATAATCCATAAGAACAAAATTTGCAAAATAGACAGGAACCTTTTGATTAGGGTTTAGTGGATTTTTAGCTAAAAGACTGGTTTTAAAGCCAATTTTATCACCCACCGCAATAGCTTCTTCAGTTGTTCCTGTTTTAGAACATTCCTCTTTAAATTTTAGAAATTCTTTATCTTCTTTATAAAAGTTTGAGATTTCATGATCAATCGACAATGCTAAGAAAGAAAAGCCAAACAAAGTGTCTGGTCTAGTTGTAAAGCATTTTATATTTTTAACAGGTAAATTACCCTCAATTTCAAATTCAATTTCACATCCAAAAGATTTACCAATCCAATTTTTTTGCATTGTTTTTACCTTATGGGGCCATGTCTCTAATTTTTCTAAACCATCTAACAAATCTTGTGAAAATTTTGATATATTAAAAAACCATTGACTTAATTTTTTTCTTTCAACTACTGCACCGGATCTCCATCCTTTTCCGTCAATAACTTGTTCATTTGCTAAAACAGTCTCGTCAACAGGATCCCAATTAACATAATTTTCTTTTCTATAAACAAGTCCCTTTTCCAATAGTTCCAAAAAGAAAATTTGTTGGTGTTTGTAGTAATCTTTATTACATGTCGATATCTCTCTATCCCAATCTAAAGATAAACCCAACTTTTTAAGTTGGTTTTTCATTGTTTCTATATTTCTATTAGTCCATTCTTTAGGATCTAAATTATTCTCACGCGCTGCATTTTCTGCTGGCATCCCAAATGAATCCCAACCCATTGGATGAAGTACATTAAATCCTTTTAAAGTTTTGTATCTTGCTAGAACATCTCCTATTGTATAATTTCTGACATGCCCCATATGTATTTTACCAGATGGATATGGAAACATTTCTAAGCAGTAGAATTTTTTTTTATTTTTTTTTACTTGTGATTTATGAAGATTGTTTTTTTCCCAATGATTCTGCCACTTTTTTTCTATTTCTTTAAAATTATATCTGTCCACTAGAAAGAAATCTAAAATTAATCTTTACCCATTTTAACATCTGGATAAAAAGTTTTATTTTTTGCTTTAGTTTGTTTTTGATATATTGTTGCTTTTTTTAAAATTTCTCTTCTCAATTCTGACTCTATATTTTCATTATTTTTTTGTACAACACATTTAAATTCTGCATCACATTTTTTATAGAAGACATTTATGTCTATCGCATCAGATCTTATTTCATTAGTCAAAAATCTAATTGTGATTTTAATAGTTTCATTCGGATTTGTACTATTTGAATACCAGTCTGTGATGATTATTCCACCGCTATAATTTGCAGACGTTAAAGGCATAAATTCTATTATATCTAATGATGCTTTCCATAACTCGTTAGAGCTTGCAAATTCAAAATTTCCGCCTCTGCCGACCCTGTTTTTAACTGCATCATTAAGCCTAAAACCTTTTCCCTCTTCCAAATTTTTTTGTACTCTTTCGCGAGGATCGGGAGAAACTTTTCTTGCATCAGCTCCCCTAAAAAAACTTTTTCCACAACTATTCAATAAAACTAAGATGATCAAAAAAATGGGTATTAGACTAAATTTCTTTAAAAATATGTAATTTTTCATAAATATGCTCTCAACTGGCAATAATTTCTAACATACTCAGATAACACAAAAAACATATTAAAATAAACGAAAATTGTGTTGTAAAATTATCACAGTTAGTGATTTTGTTATAGAATAAATAGTAAATTTCGCAAAATTAAGCTCATTTTGATAAAAGTTTAGCGTTTAATATTAAACAATAAAAGGAGTAATTAATATGAACAAATTAACAAAAATTGGTGTATCAGCATTAGCTGGTTCACTAGCAATGACATCAGTTGCAAACGCTGAAGCAAGCTTTTCAGTTTCTACTGGATTTGCTTTCATGTCGACAACGGATGAAAACGGAGCAACTGGTCCTTATCAGTTTGATAGTGTTGTTTTCTCAACATCTGGTGAAACAGAGGGCGGTATCACAGTTTCAGCTAAAATGGAACTTGATAACGATAACCCAGGTACTGATTCATCATCAAACGGTATGGATGATAGAAGTGTTTCATTTGGAACAGATGCAATGGGAACAGTAACATTCCACGGACATGGTGGTTCATCAGTTCTTGGTCAATGGGACGACGTAACTCCAAACGCTTATGAAGAAGTTTGGGATACTACAGCGAGTGCTGACAGAAGAATCGATGGTAGATCAGGTGACAACTTGTTAACTTATGATTCACCTTCATTCAGTGGTGTGCAGTTTAAAGCAGCATACCAACATGATCACTCAACAGCTGCTAGCCAAAATCAAGACTTAGGTCACTATGCAGACTTCGGTATTCAAATTTCTCCAGAAATGGTTGAAGGTTTGACTATTGGTTATGGTTTTGGTGAGATGGAGCCGAGCACTACAACGACAATTGATAACGAAACAATGTTCGTTAAATATGCTGTTGGAGGGTTCACTTTAGGATACCAAAAAAGTGAAGCAGATGGTACTAACGCTACGCAAGACGATGAGTCTACGGGTTATGCAATTTCTTACGCTGTAAACGAAAACTTTACTATTGCTTACGGTGAAAGAGACTACGAGGAAGACACAACAAATACTGCTAACACTGTTGAGCAAAATGACTCAGGTATTTCAGCATCATACACAATGGGTGGTATGACTATTGCTGGTCACATGAACCAAAACGACAACGTTGGTGGAAGCACGGCTGCTACAAACGATAAAGAGTCGTACGAGTTCGCTCTTACATTCGCATTCTAATTTATTTAGAATCTAAGATATTAAAAGGCCCCTTTTTTAAAGGGGCCTTTTTTTTTGAAAAAAGATATTCCAGCATAACCACAAATATCTAATAAATTCAGTTTTTTTATATTTTTTTCATTAATACCGCCCAAGGCAACAAGTCTTTTTTTTGTAAAATTTTCAAAAAATTTAAATTTATAAATTCCTAGATAATTTTTATTTTTTTTAAATAATGATGAAACAAAAAAAATTTTTACTGCCTGGAGTTTTTTGATATTTAATTCTTGAAGTGAATGTGCAGATCCTAAAATAATAAACTTTTTTTTAAAATTATAAGCTAAATGGTTAAAACTTTTATTAAATGATGGCAAATAAACACCATCTAATTTCAATTTCATTGCTAATTTAACGTTATTTGACAAAAAGAAATTACATCTTTTTTTTTTACATAAATCCCGCAAAATCTTTATTTTTGTGATATCCAATTTGCTCTTATAATTTCTAAAAATTATATTGGTTTTATTTTCTTGTTGTTTTATTAGATTTGTATCGTATTCACTTATAAAGTAATATTTTTGATAATTTATCTTATGCATGACTCTATTCAAAAATTAATACATATAGAAAAACTTGTAAAATCTAAAGAAGCAAATCTAAAAAAATCAGAAGCTTCAAAAATTATCGCTGTATCTAAAACATTTTCATTAGATAAAATTATGCCACTAATCAATCATGGTCATTATGATTATGGTGAAAATAAAGTTCAAGAGGCAATGGATAAATGGACACAAATTAAAGCAGAAAAACCTGAATTAAAACTTCATCTACTAGGTAAACTTCAAACAAACAAAGTAAAGTTTGCAATAAAACTTTTTGATTTTATCCATTCTGTAGATAGTAAAAAGCTCGCTAAAAAAATTTATGATGAACAATCGAGTCAAAATAAAAAAGTTAAATTATTTATACAAGTCAACATAGGAAATGAAGAACAAAAATCTGGCATATTAAAAAATGATTTAGACGATCTTTATCATTATTGTAAGGATCTAAAATTAGATATTGTGGGCTTGATGTGTATTCCGCCATATAATTCTGATCCAAATCCTTTTTTTCAAGAATTATACGATTTAAATAAAAATTTAAATTTAAAAGAATTAAGCATGGGCATGTCATCAGATTACTTAAAAGCTCTTGAATATAATTCAACGTATTTAAGAATAGGTTCAGCAATTTTTGGTGAGAGAGCCTAAAAGATTTTAATTTTTGTTTTTGTACTTATAAGCTTTAACATAATTAAAAAGTCTTTTTTGCTTAATGCTATGCAACCTGCCGTTGGTTTATAATTTTTAGTTAAATGTAAAAAGATACAGCTTCCTTTTCCAAGATTTTTTCCTTGCCAATTATACTTTATTGGAATTATCAAATCATATTTAAAATCTTTTCTATAAAGTTTTTCGAATTTGGTTTTTTTTTTAGTATCCACTAATTTGTTATAATTGGTGTTATCTTTTATATCATTACACCAACCCATACTTTTATTAATTTTTACACACTTTAATTTTGTAAAGGGTTTATTTAATCTATCACCTCTGTAATATAATTTCTCTAATTCAAAAGTACCTTTGGGAGTTTTATAGTCTCCCTCAATTTTTTCTTTACTAACCCCATTTTTTCCAACACAACATTTAAATTCAAATTCATTAATTTTAAGAGAATATTTGTTTTTTAAAATAATTGTCATATTGTGTTTATATATGAATAATCAAATTTTGTTTATTTATGAATCAAGGTCTCTTTTTGATATATTTTCAGAAATTGAAGATAATTTAAATTTTAAAGTTCTATATTTAAACAAAAAGGAAATATCTAAGATTAATTTTAAAAATTATAGAGATTATCTTATTTTATCTATCAAAGATCTTGATTTATCAAATATGTTGCTGATAGAGAATTTCCCAATAAAATTTTCAAAACTTTTGGAAAAAATTAATATTGAGTTTTTGAAAAAAAATTTTTATGAACAATCTAATATAACTGTCAGTAAATATACTATTAATACAAATTCTAGAGAAATGATTCTACATAGTCAAAAATTAAAGCTTACAGAAAAAGAAATAGATATGATTATGTATTTATCAAAAAGTAAAAAACCAATAAAAATTAATGAACTGCAAGAAAAAGTTTGGGGATATCAATCAAAGTTAGAAACCCATACAGTTGAAACACATATTCATAGGTTGAGAAAAAAGATTAAAGAAAAGTTTTTTGATGAAAATTTAATTGTTAGTAAAAAAAATGGTTACGAAATTTCAGAAAAAAAATAAATTTGCTAAAGAACTTTTTACTAAAAAATTTAAGACCAGGGTAGTTAAACCAAAAAAAGGTAAAGGAAGCTTTAAAAGAATTAAAAAAGTTTAAAATCTCGCTCCTATCTGCTGAATTATTTTAGAGGACATCTCTGTTGCTTTAATTAGACATTCTTTTTGAGAAAAATTATTTATAAATCCATGTAAATATCCTGAAGCAAACAAATCGCCTGCTCCTGTCAAATCTACAACCTTAAGGTCTTTTTTTGCATCAATTTCCTCTATTTCATTTTTATGAATTGAGATAGCACCTTTTTCACCTCTGGTTATTACTAAATGTTTTTTTAGCTCTTTACCAAAAGAGATAACCTCATCAAAGTTTTTTGCACCAATCAGTGACATTATTTCTCCTTCATTTGCAAAAACTAAATCTAACTTATTTTTCACAAGATTTAAAAAATTTGATTTATGCCTATCTACACAGAATTTATCCGATAGAGACATCGCTGTTTTATTTGCCAAATTAATAGCTTTTTCAAAAGCTTCTTTTGGATCTCCTTCATCCCACAAGTATCCCTCTAAAAAAACCAAATCACTTTTTTTAATGGCTTTTTCATCCAGATCATTTTTGTTTATTTTTCCCGCAGTTCCTAAAAAAGTACACATTGTTCTCTCAGAGTCAGGTGTGATTAAGATTAAACAAGTTCCAGTGGGTATAAGTTCTTTTTTCTTCCTATAAAAAAAAATTACTTTTTCTTTTTTTAAACCCTCTTCATATTTGACACCAAAATTATCATTAGATATTTTACCAATAAACCCAACCTTATCTCCCAATTGTGACAAACCAACTATTGAATTTGCAACTGAACCTCCTGAAATTGTTTTTTCAATTTTTAAATTCGATAATAGGTTTGAGAATTCACTTTGATCAAATATAAGTTTCATTAAACCTTTTGTAAGATTATTTTTTGTTATAAACTCATCCTCAACTTTGCAGATCACATCAACTATTGCATTCCCAATACCTAAGATTTTCATTTATGGTTTTTTAGTTTTGATTGGTTTTTTTCTGTTAGGATAACAACTGGTACATATTTTACAAGTTATTCCATAGCAATCTCTCGCTTTACAATACTCTCTCCCATAATAAATAATTTGCAGGTGAAGCTTGTTCCAATATTTTTTTGGAAATAACCTTTTTAAATCTTTCTCAGTTTGAATAACATTTTTACCATCAGTTAATCCCCATCTTTGCGCCAATCTATGAATGTGAGTATCAACTGGAAATGCGGGATAACCAAACCCTTGAGACATAACCACACTAGCAGTTTTATGACCTACGCCAGGCAACCGTTCCAATTCCTCAAATGTTTTTGGTACTTTTCCATTGTAGTCCTTTTCTAATATGCCACAAAGATTGTAAATACTTTTTGCTTTTACTCTGAAAATTCCAATTTTTTTAATAAGTCTCTCTATTTTTTTTCTTCCTAATTTTAAAAAATGACGAGGTTTGTAATATTTTGGGTAAATATTTTTTGTAACATTATTTACATTTACGTCAGTACATTGAGCGGATAGCAAAACAGAGATTAATAAAGTAAAAACATTTCGACTTTTTAGAGGGACCTTTATTTTTGGATAAGTTTTGTTAAGATGCTTTAATATAATTTTCGTCCTTTGAACTTCAGTCATTATCTGAAATTCATAAGATCTCGCATTGAGTAAAGACCTGGTTTTTTTGTCATTAACCATTTACCTGCAGATAATGCACCCTCAGAATATAATGCTCTGTCAAAAGCCTCGTGATTAAGTGTTATTATCTCTTTTCCACTTGAAAATTTTACTTCATGTTCACCAATAATTTCACCCTTTCTTATTGAGTTAAAATTAATTTTTTTACCGTAGGGAAAGGTTTTTCTATTCAAATATTTTTTTCCAATTAAATCATATAAGTTTTTATTCCTTCCAGTTGCTATACCTTTTCCAAGCATCAAAGCAGTTCCAGATGGATAATCTTTTTTATGTTTATGGTGTACCTCAAATATTTTGCTTAAGAATGAATTATTTAAAGATTTTGAGGCTATTTCTGTTAAATACATTAGTAAATTAATACCTAAGCTCATATTTCCTGCTTTTAAAATTGGTATTTTTTTTGAGTATTTTTTTATTAAATTTTCTTCTTTTTTAGTAAACCCTGTAGTTCCTATAACTACTCTTTTTTTTAACTTTACTGCAATTTTTAATATATCTATAGTACATTTTGGAATTGTAAAATCTATAATAAGATTGGTTTTCTTAAATACATCTAAATTATTTTTAGAAATTTTTAAGCCTTGGATTTTTTTATTTGTTTTCTTGCTTTCTGTTATGGTTACTAATTTAAAATTTTTATCGAGCTTAACAGATCTGATTATCTGTTGGCCCATTCTTCCTAAACATCCGGTGACAGCTAAGTTAATTTTTTTCATTTAAAAATAAAATATAGAACTACCATAAGTAATAAAACAATAATACCCCAAATAAATAGGTTTTTAAAAAATAGATTTTTTTTTATATTAGTGCTTATAAATTCTGGTAAGACTAATATTAATATGGCGATTAAAGCAATTGCTGGAATAATTTCTTCTAGACCCATTCTTTAATTTTTCCAAAAATCCTTAGCCTTTTGAAAAAATTTTTTGATACTTGGATTTGACCTTTCATTTTCAATTTTTCTAAATTTTTCTAATAATTCTTTTTGTTCTTTATTGAGAGAAACAGGAACTTCTGTTTTAACTTGCACATAAAGATCACCAAAATCTCCTCTCCGCATGAAAGGCATTCCTTTACCTTTTAACCTAAATTGTTTACCACTTTGTGTTCCATCTGGTATTTTTATTTTAGCTTTTTTTCCATCAATTGTTGGTATCTCAATAGTCGTACCAAGAGCTGCATCAGCAATAGAAATTGGAAATTCAAAAAATAAATTAACATCAGATCTTTTAAATAGTTCATGAGATTTAATATTAACAAA
>CACMNK010000005.1 GCA_902615145.1 uncultured Pelagibacteraceae bacterium
ATAGAAATAATAAATAAAGTTAAAAATAAGTTAGAAGAAAAAGATGAAATTATTGTTGTTGATGATTATTCAACTGATGGAACTAGAGAAATTTTAGAAAATCTGAAAGATAAATCTATAAAAGTAATTTATCATGATAAAAATTATGGAAAAGGTAAAGCCTTAAGTACAGCTTTTAAAGAGAATTTAAAAGAAATTGTTATTATTCAAGATGCAGATTTGGAATACAACCCCGAAGATTATGACCTTCTTTTAGAGCCATTTTTTAAAACTAATGCTGAGGTAGTATATGGTTCCCGTTTTTTAGGATCAAATAAGTATACAAGATTACATTTTTTTTGGCACTCAGTAGCTAACAAATTTTTAACTTTTTTTTGCAACTTAATTACAAATTTAAATATGACTGATATGGAAACTGGTTACAAGGCGTTTAAAAAAGATGCAATAAAATCCATAAGTATAGAAGAAAATTCATTTGGTGTTGAGCCTGAGATAACTATAAAATTAGCTAAAAAAAAATTTATATTTTATGAAGTACCAATTTCTTATGCTGGCAGATCATATTCTGAAGGTAAAAAAATTGGAATTAAAGATGCTTTTAGAGCGATTTATTGTATTTTATTTTATGGTTTTAAAGGATGAGTTTAAATAAAAAAAAATTTTTAGTTTGTGGTGCAGGAGGATTCATTGGAGGCCATTTAGTGAAGGACTTATTAAAAGATGGATATGAGGTAACCTGTGTAGATAACAAGCCTTTTGAATATTGGTTTCAATATTTTAAAGAATGTAAAAATTACTCTGTTGATTTAAAAGATTACGATAATTGTTTAAAAATTACTAAAGGTATTGATTATATTTTCAATATGGCTTGTAATATGGGTGGAATGGGTTTTATCGAAAACAATAAAACTGAGTGTATGTTATCAGTTTTAATAAATACAAACTTACTTAGATCATCAGCTCAAAATTCTGTTGAGAGATATTTTTTTTCATCAAGCGCTTGCGTTTATAATGATCTAAAACAGAGTAATTCTTACGTTCAGGGATTGAAAGAGTCAGATGCCTATCCTGCTGCACCAGAGGATGGATATGGATGGGAAAAGTTATTTAGTGAGAGAATGTGTAGACATTTTGAAGAAGATTTTAATATTGAAACAAGAGTCGCAAGATATCACAATGTATATGGACCAATGGGTACTTATGATGGCGGTAGAGAAAAAGCTCCAGCAGCTTTATGTAGAAAAATTATTAAAGCCAAATTAAACTCAGAAAATATAATTGAAGTTTGGGGTGACGGTCTACAAACTAGAAGTTTCATGTACATAGACGATTGTATAGAAGGAACAAAAAAATTATTTTTTAGTGACTATTCCGAACCTCTTAACATCGGTAGTGAGGAACAGGTATCAATTAATGAAATGATAGAAATAATTGAGAATATATCTGGTTCTAAAATTGAAAAAAATTATCTACTTGATAAACCACTTGGTGTAAGAGGAAGATCTAGCAACAATGACTTAGCTAGAAAAAAAATAAATTGGGATACCACAATTTCTCTTAAAGATGGGTTATCTAAAACTTACGATTGGATATATAGAGACATAAAAAAAAACACTAAGAATAATAAATTTACGAGTAAATATTGATGCCTATAATTTTCAAATTTTCATAATTTTAATTACTATACATTTATAATTATTAGTATATTTAATAGTAACTATTTTAATAATAATGAGCAAAATCGCATTAATATTTGGAATTACAGGTCAGGATGGATCATACTTATCAAAATTTTTACTTAAAAAAAATTACGTAGTTCACGGTGTTAAAAGAAGATCCTCTTCATTAAATACTGCTAGAATTGATAGCATTTATCAAGAACCTTTTGTGAAAAAAAAAAAATTGATATTGCATTATGGAGACGTATCTGACTCTAATTCAGTTTTTTCAATAATTAAAAATACCAAACCAGATGAAATATATAATTTTGCTGCTCAATCACATGTTGCAGTTTCTTTTGAAATTCCAGAATACACTACTAATACAGACGCTATGGGTACTTTAAGAATATTAGAGGCAATACTAAAAATAAATAAAAAGATTAAATTTTATCAAGCAGGCAGTTCTGAAATGTTTGGTAAAGTTATGCAGATACCACAAACTGAAAAAACACCATTTTACCCGAGAAGTCCTTATGGTGTAGCTAAATTATATTCGCACTGGATAACAATTAATTATAGAGAATCTTATAATTTATTTGCATCTAATGGAATTTTATTTAATCATGAAAGTCCTCTAAGAGGTGAGACGTTTGTTACTAAAAAAATTGTTCAAGGTTTATGTAGAATTAAATTCGGAAAACAAAAAAAACTTTATCTGGGAAATTTATATTCAAAGAGAGATTGGGGACATGCAGAAGATTATGTTGAGGCGATTTGGAAAATATTACAAGTAAGAAAACCAGATGATTTTGTAATATGTACTGGAAAACAATATACCATTAAAAATTTTTTAGATATTACAGCAAAGAAACTAGGTATAATTTTAAAGTGGAGAGGTAAAGGTTTGAATGAAAAAGCTTACAACTTAGATAACAAGCCAATAGTTGAAATTAAAAAAAAATATTTCCGACCTTCAGAAGTGGATAAATTAGTTGGAGATTATACAAAAGCAAAAAAAATATTAAATTGGAAACCCAAGCATAATCTTAGTAGTTTAATTGATGATATGATCAATCATGAAATTAATTTATTAAAGAATGATAAGTAAAAAATCAAAGATATTTCTTGCAGGCCACAAAGGAATGGTTGGTTCAGCCGTTTTAGATACTTTAAAATCAAGAAATTACAGTAATATTATTACAATTGAAAAAAAAAAATTAGATTTAAGAAATCAAAACAAAGTTAAAAAATTTCTTGAAAAAAAACGACCTCACGCAGTTATAGTTGCAGCAGCTAAAGTGGGTGGAATTTATGCAAATAATGAATATAAGGCAGATTTTATATACGACAATTTACAAATACAAAACAATTTGATTAATGGATCATATAAGGCAGGTGTAAAAAATTTAATTTTTTTGGGTTCAAGTTGCATATATCCAAAAAACTGCAAACAACCAATTAAAGAAAATTATCTTCTTTCTGGTTCACTTGAAGAAACAAATGATGCATATGCAATTGCAAAAATAGCAGGGATTAAACTTTGTGAAAGTTATAATCAACAATATAAACTAAATTATAAATGCTTACTACCCTGTAATGCATACGGACCCAATGATAATTATGATGAAAAAAATTCTCATTTTTTTCCGGCGATAATAAAAAAGATCATAGATGCTGTAAAAAAAAATAAGAAACACATTACAATTTGGGGTGATGGTACACCTAAAAGAGAATTAATCTTTAGTTATGACTTGGCTGATGCAATAATTTTTTTTTTGAATAAAAGAACTAAGGAAAATGTTATTAATATTGGAACAAAAGACGAAAAATCAATATATGAATTTACAAAATATGTGATGAATTTTTTAAAAGTTAACTTAAAAATTAGATTTGAAAATAAGAATCTTAAGGGGACATTTCGAAAAAAACTAGATACTAACTTAGCAAAGAAATACGGATGGGTTTCTAAAATTAGTCTAAGCAAAGGATTGTCAATTACAATTTCTGATTATTTAGAACAGAATATTTTAAAAAGATAATCAAATTGACAATTAAAAGTTAATGTGCATATATGTTGTGCCTGGTAATTATTGCGAAAGGGCAATACCCGATCCCATTCCGAACTCGGAAGTCAAGCCTTTCTGCGCCGATGGTACTTAGTCTTAAGACTTGGAAGAGTAGGACTTTGCCAGGCTAAATTCTAAATGAAAAATATCATTGTTGTAACCGGTGGAGCAGGATTTGTTGGTTCAAATTTAATAGAGCATTTATTAATAAAAACAAAAAAAAATATTATAAGTATTGATAATTATTCATCTGGAAATAAAAAAAACCACATCAAAGGCAATCATAAAAGAATAAAGTATTTAAAAGCTGAGACTTCAGATATTGAAAAAATACTAAACAAAACTAAAGGAAATATCCATTCTATATTTCATTTTGGAGAATTCGCAAGAATATATCAAAGTTTTAGAAAATTTGATGAATGTTATAAAGCTAACACCATAGGAACAAATGCAGTATTCAATTTTTGTTTAAAAAATAAGATTAAGCTTATTTATTCAGCTACCTCAGCAACTCTTGGTAATCGTGGTAATGATAAAAATTTATCACCATATGCTTTTACAAAGTCTAAAAATTTAGAGTTATTAGAAAATCTTAAAAAGTGGTTTAATTTTAAATATGAAGTAATTTATTTCTACAATGTATATGGGTCTCGTCAAATAAAAAAGGGACCAATGGCTACTGTCATAGGAATATTTGAGGATAAATTCGAGAATAATAAACCTTTACCAGTTGTAAAACCTGGGACGCAGACAAGACGATTTACACACATTAACGATACAGTGAATACATGTTTTGAAGCTTGGAAAAAAAATAGATGTGGTCATTATAGCATTTCTCACAAAAAATCATACTCAATATTCCAAGTTGCCAATATGTTCAAAACTAGATTTGTATTGCTAAAAAAAAGACCTGGAGAGAGATATAGTTCTGCTTTAACAAAAATCTCATTAAATAATAAGGTATTTAGAAGATATGGAAAAATAAATTTGAAAGATTATATATCTTCGTTTATTAAAAGATAAATTATATGAAAATAAAAAGTTCACTCAAGTCGATAAAAAAAAGAGATTTAAACTCTAAATTAGTAAGAAGAAGAGGAAGAGTATACATAATCAATAAAACAAATCCAAAATTCAAAGCGAGACAGAAATAATTGATATGGACAATGAAGATCACAAGAATACCTGGAATAATTTTACCAGGTTTGTACTGTGGGGAACTGTCGCTGTTATATTTGTTTTAGTTTTAATGGCAATATTCTTATTATAAAGTCACCTAATGATTATTGGGTCAATTTTAGAAAACAAAAAAGATAAGAGAATTGCTATAACACCAGAGATTGTGAAGAAATATATTTCTTTAGGTTTTGAGATATCTTTAGTAAAAAACTACGGTTCACATTTGGGTTTCAGTGACAATGAATTTCATGATGTTGGTGTCAAATTTAAAGATGAGAAGGAAATTGTAAAAAATTCAAATATCATTACACAGTTGGGAGTTTTGTCAGATGAAAAACTTTCAATGATGAGTGAAAAACAAGTGCTTATCGGAGTTTTAAATCCTTATGACAATAAAGATAAACTTCAAACATTAGTAAAAAAAAAAGTAGACATCTTTTCATTAGAACTTTTACCCAGAATAACAAGAGCTCAATCTATGGATATTTTATCC
Organism: uncultured Pelagibacteraceae bacterium; assembly: GCA_902615145.1. GTDB lineage: Bacteria > Pseudomonadota > Alphaproteobacteria > Pelagibacterales > Pelagibacteraceae > Pelagibacter. The sequence continues at coordinate 5,400 of CACMNK010000005.1, forward strand.
TCACAAGCAAATCTTGCAGGTTATAAAGCAGTCATAGAGTCTTTTGCAAACTTTGAAAAAGCAATACCAATGATGATGACAGCTGCAGGAACTATTCCCGCCGCTAAAGTTTTAGTTGTTGGAGCAGGTGTTGCAGGGCTTCAAGCAGTTGCAACAGCAAAAAGAATGGGAGCAATAGTTTTTGGTACAGATGTAAGAATGGCATCCAAAGAGCAGGTTGAAAGCTTGGGTGGTAAATTTTTAACTGTAGAGGGCTCGGAAAATCTTGAAACAGAAGGTGGTTATGCAAAAGAAGCTTCAGAAGATTTTAAGAAAAAACAAGAGGAATTATTAACTGAAACATTAAAAAAAATTGATATTGTTATATGTACTGCTTTAATACCTGGAAAAAAAGCTCCATTAATAATTAAAGATTATATGATAAGCAATATGCAACCTGGATCTGTTATTTATGATTTAGCATCAGTGCAAGGAGGAAATACGGCATTTACTGAGGCAGATAAAACTGTTGAAAAAGATGGAGTAAAAATTATGGGAGAAAGCAATATTTTAAATAAATTACCAGTTTCAGCCTCTAATTTGTACGCAAAAAATGTTTTTAACTTTATCGAAAATTTATATGACAAAGAACAAAAAAAACTTAACATAAATTTAGAGGATGAGATAATAAGTAAAACTTTAATTAGATAAAGATATGGAAATAGATCCTTTAATATTTAGATTGAGTATATTTATCCTTTCAATTTTTGTTGGATATTATGTTGTTTGGAGTGTTACACCCTCCTTACATACTCCATTAATGTCCGTTACGAATGCCATTTCCTCAGTAATTATTGTTGGAGCAATTATTGCAGGATTGTCTGGTGGCACACAAAGTGTGTTCAACACATCAAGTATATTTGGGTTTCTAGCTATTGCTTTAGCTGCGATTAACATTTTTGGTGGGTTCCTAGTGACTCAAAGAATGTTAGCAATGTATAAGAAAAAGAAAAAAGAAAAATAATGATATCACCTAATTTATCTGCAATTTTTTATTTAGTATCAGGTGTATTATTTATTCTTGCGTTGAGAGGACTATCTTCACCTGAAACATCTAGACAGGGAAATTTATTTGGAATTTTAGGAATGATTATTGCTGTTACAGTGACTTTTTTTTCTATTGGAAATTTTTCTAGTGGGTTTATTTTTGTTATAATATTTATATTAATTGGAGGATCAATTGGAGCTTTTATAGCTTACAAAATTCCAATGACAGCCATGCCCGAATTAGTGGCAGGTTTTCACAGTCTCGTAGGTTTAGCTGCAGTTTTTGTTGCCATATCAGCATTTTTAAATCCTACTGCATTCAATCTTGGTTCACCAGGAAGTATCAAACTTGGAAGTCTGATTGAAATGTCAATAGGGGCCGCAGTAGGAGCAATAACATTTTCTGGATCGATTATTGCCTTTTTGAAATTACAAGGGATTATGTCTGGTTCTCCAATTATATTTAAAGGTCAACACCCTCTTAATGCGATAATTTTAATTTCAATTTTTATTATAATCTATCTATTATGCTCAACCCAATCATCAAACTTATTTTGGATACTATTGGCTGTATCATTTTTAATTGGTTTTTTATTAATAATTCCAATCGGTGGTGCAGATATGCCAGTTGTAATTTCCATGCTGAACTCCTATTCTGGTTGGGCCGCTGCTGGAATTGGTTTCACCTTAGAAAATACAGCTTTAATCATCACGGGTGCGTTAGTTGGATCATCGGGTGCAATTTTATCTTACATTATGTGTAAAGGTATGAACCGTTCTTTTTTTAGCGTAATATTAGGAGGATTTGGAGCAACTGAAGAATCTTCATCTTCTCAAAATAAAGAGCAAAGACCCGTAAAAAGTGGTAATGCTGATGATGCTGCTTTTTTAATGAAAAATGCCTCATCAGTTATAATTGTGCCTGGTTATGGTATGGCTGTTGCTCAAGCACAACACGCATTAAGAGAAATGGTGGATACACTTAAAAAAAATGATATTAAAGTTTCTTACGCTATACATCCAGTTGCAGGAAGAATGCCTGGACATATGAACGTTTTACTTGCTGAAGCTAATGTTCCATATGATGAAGTATTTGAATTAGAGGAAATAAATAATGATTTTGCTAACGCGGATGTAGCATTTGTAATAGGCGCTAACGATGTTACAAATCCAGTTGCTAAAACTGATCCACAAAGCCCAATTTATGGCATGCCTGTACTGGATGTTGAAAAATGTAAATCAGTTCTTTTTGTAAAAAGAAGTCTATCACCTGGTTACGCAGGAATAGATAATGATCTATTTTATAAAGAAAATACACTCATGTTATTTGCAGATGCAAAAAAAATGACAGAAGATATTACCAAAAATTTGTAGGAAATTAAATTGAAAACTAAAATTTTTTGTGACATCGCAGAATTAAATTTAATAAGAATATTCAATAAAAAAAAAATTGTAAGAGGATTTACTACGAACCCAAGTTTGATGAGAAAAGCTGGGGCAAAAAATTACAAATCTTACTCAAAAAAAATTTTAAATATTTGTAAGGATAAGCCCGTTTCTCTGGAAGTTTTTGCAGATCAATACACTGAAATGAAAAAACAAGCGACCCAAATAAATAAATGGGCAAAAAATGTTTATGTAAAAATACCAATAACAAATTCCCAGGGAAAATTTATGGGAAGGATCATTAAAGAGTTAAATGATAAAAAAATTAAAATTAATATTACTGCTGTTTACAGCTCTAAACAAACAGAGAAAATTCTAAAATTAATTAATAAAAAAACTAAAGTAATTATTTCAATATTTGCAGGAAGAGCAGGAGATACTGGAAGAGATCCAGTTCCAGAATTTAAAAAAAGTATTTCTTTAGCAAAAAGATTTAAGAATGTAGAAATACTATGGGCTAGTGTAAGAGAGCCATATAATTATATACAAGCAAAGCAATTGGGCTGTCATATTATTACAGTTCCACCTAAAATAATTGAAAAGATAGAAAAGTTTGGAAAAACATTTGATCAATTGACAAAAGAAACAGTCAAAGCTTTTTTAATTGATAGTAAAAAATCTAAATTTAAAATCTAGATTATATTTTGAGAAATTCAAATATTTTGACATTAGAAAAAGTCGGGTGAAAGGACCAAAAAGACAATATTATAAAAAAAATAATAGAACTTTTTTTTGACAGATTGCCTAAATTTTTTAGATTTAGGCAAAGTAAAAAAATTATGGAAGTATAACCATGCGTTGCTAGTCTTATTATATTTTTACCCGCCACTACCGGTCCTGCAAAAAAAGGTTGAGCCACAAATAGAATTAATACAACAATAAAAAAAACATTTTTTTCATTTATCGATAATAATATTTTTTTTTTTAAAAGTAGAAAAATTATGATAGCAAATAAAGGACCAAAGCTTAAAAAGGGTAAAAATAAAAACTTTAAAAACATCAAAATTTTGAAATCATTTTGAAAAAAATCTATTAGACCAAAAAATTGAAAATTGTAGAATATATTAATATTAGAGATTTCTAAATATTGTTGAGAGATAAAGTAATTAATTATAAATAATAAGAAAGAAAAAAAAATTAATAAACTCATTTTTATAAGGTAAGACTAAACTGAAAATTAGAGCTAAAATTATAAGTATTGAGGTTTGTCTAGAAATAATTGCTAATAATAAAGATAGATAGAATAAAATATTTTTTTTGTCTAAAAAACTCCAAAACAAGAGACTTATAGAAATTATAAATATAATATCATTAAGCATTACAGGATTAGATAATGAATACCTACAAATGTAGGGATTTAATAAAAATAAAGAAAAAAATAAAAGATTATAATTTTTGTCAGGAATTACTTTGTTTATAATTTTATAGTTAATAATAATGAGAATGGAAATTGCAAAATAAGTAAATGCCTGAAAAATATAAAAACTACTTATGTCTAATAAATTAGCTACAAAACCAACAAAGTAAGGAATCAAAAATCTTTCACCATGAATATAGGCTTGTCTAGAATTTTCTAAACTCATGCCTCCAGGAAAAGAATTAGCAATATCCAAATAATAAAAACTGGACCTTGCAGAAGCATTTATTTCATGTTCACCATAATAGCTATTTGTGAGCAGCAAAAATAATATTAGTAAAATGAATATTGATTTTTCAGTTTGAATAATCTTTATCATTTGATGATTTAGAAATTATTTAACATTTAAAAAGATTGAGAAATTATTTTTAAAAAATTCTTATATCATAAATTTAAAAAAGATATAAATATAAATTAATAAGTATAGTTAAGCTTAAAAATGTAATAAAATACAAAAGATTATGATATTGGTAACTGGCACAGGTGGATTAATTGGAAATTCAGTTTCTGATTTTTTTTTAAAAAGAAAATTTGATGTAATTGGTGTTGATAATAATCAACGAAAAAAGTTCTTTGGTAAAAACGGTAGCATAGAACAGAATATAATACAGCTTAAGAAAAATAAGAAATTTCAGCATAAGTTTATTGATATTTTAGATAAAAAAAAATTAGAAAATATATTCAAAAAAAATAGATTTAGCTTAATCGTTCATGCTGCAGCTCAACCCTCACATGACTGGTCAGCTACTAATCCAAATTTAGACTTTCATACTAATGCAGTAGGTACATTAAATATTCTTGAATGTGTTAGAAAATATAACCCAAACTCTACAATAATATACCTCAGTACAAATAAAGTGTATGGGGATGTAGTGAATAGTTTTAAATATAAAGAATTAAAGACAAGATATGAGGTAAAAGATAAACATAAAGATGGATTTGATGAAAATATAAATATCGATAACTCTAAACATAGTCCATTTGGGGTATCTAAATTGTCTGGTGATTTGCTAGTTCAAGAATATGGTAAATATTTTGGATTAAAAACCTGTTGTTTAAGAGCGGGATGTCTTACAGGCGAAACACATGCGGGAGTAGAGTTACATGGTTTTCTTTCCTATCTTTTTAAGTCAGCATATTACAAAAAAAAATATTATATATACGGTTATAAAGGTAAACAAGTAAGGGATAATTTGAGCTCTTACGATGTATCAACAATTATCTGGGAATTATACAATAAACCCCCAATACCTGGTGAGATCTTTAATATTGGCGGGGGAAGGGAATCTAATATTTCTATTTTAGAGGCAATTAAAAAATGTGAAGCAATAACAAAAAAAAAATTCGATTTTAAATATGTTAATACCGAAAGATCCGGTGATCATAAATTTTGGATAACAAATATGAAAAAATTTAAAAAAAGATACCCTAAGTGGAAAATTAAATATAGTATAGACGATATATTTCTTCAAATGCTAGACTATGAAAATTTTAGAACTTTCAGAAAATAACTACTATCTTAAGTCAAGTATTAACTTTTTTAAAACAAAGTCTGAAAAAAGATTCAATTTTATAAATAAAAAAAAATTCTTATTTACCGAAATTTCAAATTTTTTGAACAATTGTATAGACACTTCAAAAAACGTGTATATTTTTTGTGCTGGTAATTCAATACTATCTAAAAATATTTCGTCAAAAAAAATTTATGTAAAAGAAATAGATGAAAAATATAAGATAAATTATAATCCTAATATTTCATATAAAGATGAAGTCTCCAATGAAGAAATCGCTAACTGTGATACAATAATAATTGCAGACATTGAACATCAGGCTAACCCAACATCAAATTTGCTAAGATTATCTCAAATAGCTAGTGACAATACAAAAATTATAGTTTTATCAAAAAATATGGTATGGATGATATTAATTAAAATTTTAAAATTTTTTTTTGATTTTTCTCCATTAAAAAATAACTTTTTGCCATCCTCATACCTTAATAATTTATTTACAACCTGTAATTTAGAAGTTGTAAGAAATGAACGAATTATTGCACTACCTATCAATGTGCCTTTTTTAACAAATTTTATTAATAAATTATTTAGATTACCTTTATTAAATTTACTTTGTTTAAAAAATGTAACAATTTTAAAAAAAATAAATCAAGATCACACAAAAAAAGATAATTTGGGTATTTCATTCATTATACCTTGTAAAAATGAGGGAGATAATATCAAATTATTTGAAAAAGAAATAAATTCATCAGATAGAAGTTATGAGTATCTATTTGGTGATGACAAGTCTACGGATGACACTTCCCAAGAAATTGAAAAATTAAAAAAAAATTTGAGTAAAAATATAATAATCAAATATGATGGACCCGGAATATGCAAATCTGAAAATGTTTATAGAGGAATTGAAATTGCATCTGGAGAGATAATTGTTATTTATGATGCTGATTTGACTGTTAGTTTTGAGGATATTAAATTTGCCTTAAAAATTTTAAGGAAAACAAATGCTGACTTTGTAAATTGTACAAGAATGATCTATCCTCAAAAAGATGGAGCAATGAAATTACTAAACTTTATTGGGAATAGCTTTTTTGCCAGCTTATTTGGTATTCTTTTTAAAAGAAAAATAACTGATACTTTATGTGGTACAAAAATATTTTATAAGAAAGATTGGAAGAATATTAAAAAAGATACTTCAAAGTGGGGTGCTAAAGATCTTTGGGGTGATTTTGATCTGCTAATTGGCGCTTACAAAAATAATTTAAAAATAATTGAAGTTCCAGTAACTTATTTTGAAAGAAAAGAAAACGAGACAAAAATGAAATCGCTTTTTTCAAATACTTTACGTATGCTTTTTATTGTTTTGATCTCATATTATAAGCTTAGATTAAAAAAATAAGTAAATTTTAAGGGTATTAATTTATATAAGAAATTTTAAGTGATGAAAGAATTTTATGAATTTTAAACATAAACTTTTTAACAGGTTTGGTTGCGGGGGACGGATTTGAACCGCCGACCTTCAGGTTATGAGCCTGACGAGCTACCAGACTGCTCCACCCCGCGATATTATTAAATTCTGTTTTTAAGTTTATTTAACTTCTTAACTCTTTTAATATTCTCTTGAAGAATTCTCTTTTTTTTCTCAGAAGGTTTTTCATAAGTATTTTTTAGTTTAATTACTTTAAAAAATCCATCTCTCTGAAGTTTTCTTTTTAAAACTCTCAAAGCTTGTTCAACATTGTTATCTTTTACTTCTATTTTAATAAATTCCTCCAGAAAACTGATTGAGTAGCACTTTTATAATTTTATGTCTATGAATTTTATTCATAATTTTTGATATTTATTTTAATTTCGCTTTTTCTTTTTCCTTTTTTTCTCTTTTTACTCTTCTTTCTGCTTTTTCTAATGCTTCAATCAAATCTTTTTGAGAAAAAAGATTAAGCGCCACCGGATCTTTTGGGCTTAAATTATTATAATTCCAATAACTTTTATTTCTTATTGAAGTAACTGAATTTTTTGTTATTCCAATTAATCTCGAAATTTGTGAGTCTTTTAAGATATTATGTTGTTTAATTAGCCATAGCGCTGAGTCTGGTTTGTCTTGTCTTTTTGACAGAGGGATGTATTTTTTTATTCTTTTTTCATCATTTGATATCTCAACATCTATATTTTTAATGTTTAGAGGTCTATTTTGGTCTTTGGAAGATAATTCAATCTCTTCTCTTGAGAGTTGTCCAGTTATAATAGGATTATATGCTTTTATACCTTTTGCAACTTCACCATCAGCAATACCTTGAACTTCAACTTCATGTAGATGACAAAACTCAGCTATTTGTTTAAACGTGAGTGTCGTATTTTCAACAAGCCATAGGGCTGTGGCCATAGGCATTAATGGTGCTTCTGACATTTAGTTTTTTTTTTCTGATTTAAAGTTTTGAAATTTTTTATTAAATTTACTAATTCTTCCTTTATCCATTAATTTTTGTTTTCCTCCTGTCCAGGCAGAGTGAGACTTTGGATCAATTTCTAATTTTAATATGTCACCATCATTTCCCCAAGTTGATTTAGTTTCAAATTGAGTTCCATCGGTCATTTCAACTTTAATTTTATGGTATTTAGGGTGTATATTTTTTTTCATTCGGTGACTTATAGCAAAAGATTATTTTAAAACAATTAAAAGTTACTTATTTTCTCCATTAATTTTTCATTAATATCAGGGCTTGAAGCAATTATTTTAAGATCTTTATGTTCATTAAGGTCAATTTTATTAATAACACCACCAGCCTCTGTTACAAGAATTAAACCTGCAGCAATATCCCATAAGTTTAAATTTTTTTGAAAGTATCCATCATATCTTCCGCAAGCTATGTATGCCATATCCAATGCTGCTGAGCCTGATTTTCGATAAGAAAATTCGATTTTTTTTTCAACTATTCCACTAGTAGCAAACAAGCATTCTTGCATGTTATTTTTTTTTGATACTCTAATTCTTTTATTATTAAGGTAGGCTCCATTATTTTTCTCAGCATAAAACATTTCATCTTTTATCGGATCAAAAATTAAACCAGATATTATTTCATTTTCATGTTTTAGAGCAATTGAAGTTGCAAAATGAGGAATTCCGTGTAAGAAATTTACTGTTCCATCTATCGGATCAATAACCCATGTATTTTTGCTGTCCTTATTTTTTTTTTCACCATTCTCCTCACTTATAATTGAATAATCTGGTCTACCTTTTGTCAATTCCTCTATTATTATTTTTTCAGTCTTGAGATCAGAGTTGGTTACAAAATCCGATGGTCCTTTTTTAGATACTTGTAATTTTTCAATTTCTCCAAAATCTCTAATAAGTGTTTTAGAGGCCTTTTCACAAGCTTTAATCATTAAATTTAAATTTGCCGAAATAGAATTCATTTTTTAAACTTTTTTAACGTATTCTAAATTTCTTGTGTCAATAATTATATGATCACCAGTCTCAACAAATGGTGGAACTTGTATATTTAACCCATTATCTAAAGTAGCAGGCTTGTAAGATGAAGAGACCGTCTGACCTTTTAGAGCGGCGTCTGTTGAGTGAATTTTACATTTAACTTGATTAGGTAAATCTAATGAGATTGGCTCGTTATTATAAAAACTTATTGTTACCTCAAGATTTTCAGTTAGTAATTTACCCTTTGGTCCAACTATATTTTTCTTTATTTGAATTTGTTCAAAAGATTTAGGATCTATAAAAAAAAAATTATTCTCATCGTCGTAAGAGTAATTAAAATTAATTTCTTCCAAGGAAGCTTTTTCCACAGACTCACTTGATCTAAATCTTTCATTTAATTTTGTATTTTTGTTCACACTTTTCATTTCGACTTGTGCAAAAGCTCCGCCTTTTCCAGGTTTTACATGTTGAGTTTTTAAAACTTGCCACAAATCATCTTTATACTCAAGCAACATACCTACTCTTATTTCACTAGCATTTATTTTCATTTTAATTTTTTAATCGCCTCACTAGGTTCAAGTTTTTTATTTTTCCAAATGTAGCCTGAGATAGCTAATAAGTTAGCTTTATTCAACAAAAGTTTTTTATAATTAGTGGAATTGATACCACCAATGGCGACGATTGGTGTATTTGTTATCTTTCTTGCTTTTTTTAATATATTTAATGAAGGCTTGTATTTTGTTTTTTTTGTACTTGTAGAATAAAAAGCTCCAAAAGCTAAATAATCAGCTTTATTTTTTAAAGCTACTTTTGCTAATTTGATCGAATTATGACAAGTAACTCCAATTATTTTATTCCCGATTAATTTTCTTGCTTTATGAATATTCATATCTTTTTGACCTAAGTGACAACCATCAGCATTTAACTTTTTGGCCAAGTAAACATCATCATTTATTAGGAATTTAACTTTAAATTTTTTACAGATTTTTCTTATTTTCTCTCCAATTATTAACTTTTTTTTAAGCTTTTCATTTTTAAGTCTTAGCTGAAAAAAACTCACTTTTTTCTGCTTTAAAACATATCTAAGATTTTGATAAAAAATCTTATTAATTTTTAATGGAGATATTAAATAGATAAATTTTTTTTTATTAAATCTCAAGATCTTTAGACCAATTTCCTTGAGCAGCTAAAGTGTTCATTTTTGCACGATGGTTAAAAATTTTTTGAGTACCTTCAGTATTATTTATATCTTTTGACCAAAACTTTAAGGCACTTTGCTGAAGTGCTCTTCCATAAGAATAACTCATTATAAAATGAGTGTCGTTATACTTATTTATTAAATTTAAATTTTCTGTGGCCTCTAGCTCCGATTGTCCACCTGATAAAAAGGCTATTCCAGGCACCTCTGAAGGAACACAGCTTTTTAAACACTTCAGAGTTAACTTTGCAACCTCATCATTTGAAATTTTATTTTTTGACTTATTTCCAGCTAAAATCATATTTGGCTTTAGAATAATTCCTTTTAAATCTACTTTGTGCAAAATTAATTCCTCAAAACATTTTTCTATTACATTAGAAGTTTTTTCATAGCAATCTTCAGCTGTATGCTCACCATCCATCAAAACTTCTGGCTCTACTATTGGTAGCATATTACATTCTTGAACCAATGCAGAATATCTTGCTAAAGCATGTGCATTAGAACTTATTGAAAGTTTACTCGGATAGTCCTTAGAAATTACATAAACTCCTCTCCATTTTGTAAATTTTGCACCAATTTTATAATATTCTTTCAATCTTTCTCTTAGCCCATCTAGTCCCTCTGTAATTTTTTCATTAGGAGAACCTGCTAAAACTTTGGCACCTGTATCTACTTTAATTCCTGGCAAAGAGCCCATTTCAGAAATTAATTCAGTGATTTTATTTTTTTTAGATGATAATTGTCTAATAGTTTCATCATATAAAATAACACCTCCAATACAATCAGCCATACTAGATGAACTAAAAAGTGTTTCTCTAAACAACAACCTATTTTTTGGGGTTGATTGCACATTTACACTGTCTAGTCTTTTCGTCATAGTTCCTGTGCTTTCGTCAGCAGCTAAGATACCTTTTCCATTTCCGATAATTTTTAAAGCAATATTATTTAATTCAGACATTTTAATTTAAGGCTCTTATACCAGGAAGGTCTTTTCCTTCAAGATATTCTAAAAAAGCTCCACCAGCAGTTGAAACAAAATCGAAATTATTTACTGCGTTCATTTGATTTAAAACTGCTATTGTATCTCCTCCTCCAGCAATAGAATAAATTTGATTTTTTTCATTTTTTTCAACGATTTTTTTTGTAATTTCAAAACATCCATTCGCGAAGTTTGGATTTTCAAAATATCCTGCTGGTCCATTCCACAAAATTGTTTCGCTTTTCTCGATAATATCTCTAATTTTTTTTATGGTTTTTGGTCCAATATCTAAAATCAAGTCGTCATTAGAAACTTCACTAAGTTCTTTGATTATGGCCTTGTCATCCATACTTTTTCCCACCACAACATCTTCTGGATAACTGATTAAACAAGAATTTCTTTTTGCTGCTTCAAAAATATCATCAATTATTGATATACAATTCTCTTCTTTGAACGATTTTCCAATTGGATTACCTTTATAATTTAAAATATTATTCGCCATCGCTCCAACAATTATAATGTTATCAAACTTAGGTATTAAGTTTTTAATAAGACCTATTTTTGTAGATATTTTAGCTCCACCAATAATACAAGTAACTGGTTTTTTTATTTCTGTAGTAACTTTTTTTAGCGCACTTATTTCCGTTTCAAATTGTAAGCCTGCAAATGAAGGTAGAAATCTAGTTATTTTGCTTATAGATGCGTGAGCTCTATGTGAGCAAGAAAAGGCATCATTGACAAAAATATCTCCCAGTTCTGCTAAGTTTTTTGAAAAATTGGTATCATTTTTTTCTTCCTCTTCATAAAATCTTATATTCTCTAAAAAAATTATCTGATCTTTTGAATTTTTAAATAAGTCATCTTTTTTAATTTTATAAATATTTTCCTTAATTAATTTAATATTTTGATTAATTTTTCTCTCTAAATTTTCACAAATTGGTTTTAAAGATAGATCATTATTTATCTTTCCTTTTGGTCGCCCAACATGTGAGATTACTAAAATTTTGGATTTTTTTTTTATAAGAAAATTTATGATAGGTAATATCTTATTAATCCTTGTCTCATCGGTAATCATAAGATTTTTCAGAGGTACATTTAGGTCTAGTCTTAATAATATAACTTTGCCTTCGAGATTTTCTTGATCTTTTATATATTTCATTAAGAAATTTTATAAAGGTGTTCTGCGATATCAGACATCCTGTTTGAAAAACCCCACTCATTATCATACCAAGCTGAAATTTTGCCCATGTTTTTTCCTATTACATTCGTTAAACTTCCATCAACAATTGACGAGGCAGGATTATGATTGAAATCTATAGAAACAAGTTTTTCTTTTGTAAACTCAAGTACTTTATTTTTTTTACTAAAACTTTGAAATGCTGAATTTATTTTTTCTACACTTAAATCTTTTTTTGTACAAAATACAAATTCAATTAAAGAAACATTTGGAGTTGGCACCCTCATTGCTACACCTTCTAATTTACCTTTAAGAGAAGGAATTATTTCACCAATTGTTTTTGACGCACCAGTTGAAGTTGGCACAATAGATTGACTTGCGGATCGTGCTCTTCTTGGATCTTTATGAGAATTATCTAAAATTCTTTGGTCACTCGTAAATGCATGAATAGTAGTCATAAAACCTTTTTCGATTTCAAAATTTTCATTTAAAACAAAAGCTACAGGTGCGAGACAATTAGTTGTACACGATGCAGCGGAAATTATTTGATCATTTTTTTTCAATTCCAATTCATTTACTCCAAACACAATTGTTTTATCTGCATTTTTACATGGAGCTGAAACAATAACTTTTTTAGCTCCATTTTTTAAATGGGGCTCTAACTTATCTTTAGAATTAAATTTGCCGGTACATTCAAAAACATAATCCACATCATATTTTTTCCAGTTGATATTATTTAAATTTGTTTCTTGACTAAAAGTAATTTTATTTTTGTTGATTATTAGATGTTTTTCATTGAAATTAATTTCCGCATTAAATTTTCCATGAATAGAATCGTATTTTAAAAGTGTTGAGCTGGTTTCTGAACTTGTTCTATTATTTATATGTTTGATCTCAATATTCTTATTACCTTTTTCGATAATAGATCGAATAATCATTCTTCCTATTCTACCCAATCCATTTATTCCAACTTTTATTCTCATAACCTTTCTTTAATTCTTTTAATTATATTTTCATTGCTTATTCCGAAATGATTATAAATATCTTTGTATGGAGCGCTTTTTCCAAAATCATCAATTCCGAAATTTAAACCATTGTAGTTTGTATATTTTTTCCAATAACTTGTTTCAGAAGCCTCTATTGATACAACAAGGTCTGTTTCTGATAAAATTTCATTTTTGTAGCCTTCACTTTGTTGATCAAATAATTCGTGACAAGGCATTGATATTATTTTTGAATAGATACCATCTGTGGCTAATTTATGACCAACTTCACTTGCCAAACTAGTTTCTGATCCGGTTGCTAAAATTGTAACTTTTATATCATCGTTAGTCCTAAAAATTTCATAAGCACCTAATGAGGACATATTTTTTGTTGAACTTTTAATTCTTACAGGTTTGATTGCCTGTCTTGTTAAGGCAATCACACTTGGTGTATTTTTACTCTCCAATGCTAACTGCCAGCACTCAAAAGTTTCAATAAAGTCAGATGGTCTAAAAACATTTAAATTTGGAATGGACCTTAAACTTGCTAATTGCTCAACAGGCTGATGAGTCGGACCATCTTCACCAAGGCCAATAGAATCATGGGTAAAAACATATATGACTTTTTGTTTCATCATAGCGGCAAGTCTAATTGATGGCTTACAATAATCGCTAAATATTAAAAAAGTTCCACCGTATGGTATTAGACCACTGTGAAGTGAAATACCATTCATGACTCCACACATTGCATGCTCTCTTACTCCGTAATGAATATAGTTTCCAGAAAAATCACCTGACTTTATAATTTTATGATTTTTAGTTTTTGTGTTGTTTGAACCAGCCAAGTCAGCTGAACCACCTATTAAACTTGGAAGATTTGATACAATTTCTAAGAATTTTTCAGAGCATTTTCTTGTTGCCATTGGTCCTAGGTTTTTTAAATACTCTATTTTTGCTTTTTCTATAGATCCAACGATAGCATTTCTTGTAAGATTATATCCTGGTGGAAAATCTTTTTTAAATTTATTGGATATTGACCATCCTAACCAACCTAATTTTTTAAGCTCCTTTCTTAAAATTTTTTCATGTTTTTTTGATTTTTTAAATGCTCTTTCACCGATCAATTTCCATTCATTAAATAATTTTTTTGGAATTTCAAAGGGATTGTAACTCCAGTTTAATTTTTTTCTTACTAATTTTATTTCATCATCACCCAAGGGGCTACCATGTGAAGAAGCTTTGCCACCTTTGTTAGGAGATCCATAACCAATTGTAGTTTTGCATGAAATAGCGATAGGTTTTTTTGATTTTTGAGCTTTTTTAAGAGCTTGCGATATTTCTTTATAATCATGCCCATTTATTTTAATATAATCCCAACCATAACTTCGAAATCTTTTTTCATGATTGTCAGAAACCGCTAAGTTTGTGGGACCATCAATTGAAATAGAATTATTGTCGAAAAGCATAATAAGATTTTTCAACTTAAGGTGTCCAGCTAGACTTAAAGCCTCATGGCTAATCCCTTCCATTAAACACCCATCACCTGCAATCACATAAGTTTTATGATCAATAAATTTTTTTCCAATTTGTTTTTTTAAAATTTCTTCTGAAATAGCAAATCCAACTGCATTAGATATCCCTTGCCCTAAAGGACCTGTGGTAGTTTCAATGCCAGTATTAGGGTGATATTCAGGATGACCTGCACAAATTGAATCTAGTTGACGAAAATTTTTAATATCATTCAAAGAAACACTTTTATAACCAGTGAGATAAAGAAGCGAATAAAGCAACATCGATCCATGACCGGCAGAGAGAACAAATCTGTCTCTATTTATCCAACTTGGGTTATTTGGATTAAAATTTAAAAAATCTTTAAATAAAACTGTTACCACATCGGCCATACCCATGGGCATTCCTGGATGACCCGAGTTGGCTTTTTGTACAGCATCAATTGATAAAAATCGAATGCAATTAGCTAATTCCCTGTATTGTTTACTCAAAATTATCCTGTCTAGACTTAGAAGATTCTATTTAATAATATAAATATATATATATGAATTTTTTTAGTGAAAAAGAAAAAAAGTTAAATGAAGCCTTAACAAAATTAAAAAATTTAAATCTCAATGATCCAAATATAAATAAAAATATTGAAAATCTTAAGGATCAAAAAAATCAATTAGAAATTGAAAAAAAAGAATTAGAGAAAAAATACACTTCTTTAGTTAATGAGCACGATGAATTGTCGAGGAAATTAGATGAATTTGAGAGACAAGAAAAAATTGAGAAACAAAAGCAATTAAATTTTTCAGAAAAAATTGATGAATTAAATCAAGAAACAGATACTTTGTTAAATGAAATAGATGAATGGCAAACGTAAGCATTAAATTTAACGGTAAAGAATTTTTACTTTCTTGTGAAGATGGACAAGAAGAACAATTGGAAGAGTTGTTAATTCAAATAAATCAAAAGTTTAA
This sequence comes from uncultured Pelagibacteraceae bacterium, assembly GCA_902615145.1. Classification (GTDB taxonomy): domain Bacteria; phylum Pseudomonadota; class Alphaproteobacteria; order Pelagibacterales; family Pelagibacteraceae; genus Pelagibacter. The sequence goes on from CACMNK010000005.1 coordinate 21,038, forward strand.
TAAAATTAAAAATGAACTTGGTAATTTAGGTGAAAATAAACTTTTACTTATTACCGCAGTTAAAATTATGGATGAATACTATGATACACAAAAAAAAGTGGAGCAAAAAAAAAAGGAGCTTAGTGATTTGTCGAATAAGTTTAAGGAACTTAAATCCTTAATATATGAATATAGAGATAAAAAAGAGAATGAAATTAATAAGTTGAATACAAAACATATTCATTTAAAAAATGAAATTGAGCTGAGCCAACAAAGTTATGAAAAATTAATTGATGAAGCCACGAATGAAATTTCAAATTTTGTAAAAAAAGCAAACTTAGAAAATTTGTCTTAAATTTTGTGAAAAAATCTCAAATTAGAAAAAAATTTTTAAAGCTTAGAGAAAATAAGTTACAAAAAGTTAAATCAATTAATCATAATGATATTATTAAACTTTTAAAAAAAAAAGGAATAAAAGGAAAAATAGTTGGAGGATATTACCCTTACAATAACGAGTTAGATTGTATTCAAATTTTGAAAAAATTAGAAAAGAAAAATTACATTATCTCTTTACCAAAAATAAAAAAAAACTTTCAAATGGATTTTATTCAATGGAGCCCCAAAGAACCACTGGTTATAAATAAATATGGTATACCAGAGCCGAGTAATGGCAAAATAAAATTTCCAAATATATTGTTAATACCCTTATTAAGTTTTGATAAAAAATTGAACAGAGTAGGTTATGGAGGCGGTTTCTACGATAGATATATTCACGGAATAAAAAGAAAAAAAAAACCACTTCTTATTGGATTGGCGTACTCTTTTCAAAAAGTTAAAAGCATTCCTATAACCAGTTATGACAAAAAACTTGATTTTGTAGTAACAGAAAAAGAGATTATAGAATGAGAATATTATTTTTAGGTGATGTTGTGGGTAGTTCAGGATGTTCAAAATTAGTTGAAAATCTTCCTTCTCAAAAAAAACAAAGAGATATCGATTTCGTAATTGTAAATGGAGAAAATGCAGATGAAAGTGGGGTTGGTTTGACACAAAAAATTTGTGAAAAATTCTTCTCAAGTGGAGTTGATGTAATTACAAGTGGGAATCATATTTGGGATCAGAAAGATATAATGCAATTTATTGAAAATGAAAAAAGAATTCTAAGACCAAAAAATTTTGTTGAACCTTCTCCAGGAAAAGGGTTTGAAATTTTTACAACTGTTAATAATTTTAAAATTGGAGTTCTAAATTTAATTGGAAATGTTTTTATGAAAAAAAGTAATGATGTTTTTGAAGCAGCAAATCAATTTATTAATAAGTTTAAATTGAAAGAGGATTTCGATTTTTTAGTTGTTGATTTTCATGGAGAAATTACAAGTGAAAAAAATGCAATTGGACATTTTTTTGATGGTAAAGCTTCGCTTGTAGTAGGTACACACACTCATATACCAACTAATGATGCAAGAATTTTACAAAATGGTACCGCATATCAAACTGATGCAGGAATGTGTGGTGATTATGACTCAGTAATTGGGATGAACAAAAATAATTCATTAAACAGATTTATGAAAAAAGACTCTGTGAAACATTTTCCAGCAAATGGAGACTCTACTTTATGCGGGGTGGTTGTTGATTGTAATACAGAAACTGGTTTAGCTAATAAAGTTGAAAGTTATATTTTCGGAGAACAATTAAAAAATAGTTGATTTATGGCTGGACATTCACATTGGGCAGGTATTAAACATAAAAAAGGGAAGGCAGATAAGGAAAGATCTAAATTATTCTCAAAGTTATCAAAAGAAATTACTGTTGCTGCAAAATTAGGAGACAAAGATCCAAATATGAATCCAAGATTAAGATCAGCTATACAAGCAGCAAGATCAGCCAATATGCCTAAAGATAATATTGAACGAGCTGTTAATAAATCATCATTAAACAACATTGAGAATTTTGAAAATTTAAGATATGAGGGTTTTGGACCAAATAAAGTTGCTGTAATTATAGAAACATTAACAGACAACAAAAATAGAACTGCATCAAATATAAGAACTATTTTTCAAAAATCTGGAGGCAGTCTTGGAACACAAGGCTCAGCTTCTCATAATTTTACTCAACTGGGTGTCATAAAGATTAACAAAAATGAAATTTCAGAGGAAAAAATTTTAGATTTAGCTATAGATGCGGGTGCTGATGAATGTAAATCAAATAAAGAATTACATGAAATTCAATGTTCAGTAATTAATATATATAATGTTAAAAAAGAGTTAGAGAAAAAAATTAGTAATTTTATATCAACTGGAATAGAATGGGTACCATTAAACAATGTACAAATTCCAAAAGAAGATCATGAAACTTTAATAAATTTTTTTGTTTCATTGGAGGATGATGATGATGTTCAAAATGTATATTCAAATGCTGAGTTTTTAAACTAAGTTATGTTAATAATTGGTATAGATCCGGGTGTCTCTGGTTCAATTTGCTTTTTTAAAGATGGAAAAATTTTAGATGTAATTGAAATGCCTGTCATGAATGAAGGAAAAAAAAATAAAAAACAGGTTAATGGAGCTCAAATTTATAATGAAATTACTAAAAAAATTAATAAAAATTCTGAAACTAACATAAGAGTTGTGATAGAGCATGTTACAGCTATGCCGGGGCAAGGAGTAACAAGTATGTTTAATTTCGGCCAGTCTTTTGGAGTCTTAAAGGGTATTTGTTTTGCAATGAGGTTACCGATGTTTTTTGTTAGACCAGCAAAATGGAAAAGATATTATAATCTAATCAATTCTGAAAAAGATGCTAGTCGAACTAGAGCCATTGAAATATTTCCAGATTTCTCATCACAGCTATCAAAAAAGAAAGATTCAAATAAGGCTGATGCTATATTAATTGCTAGTTTTTATTATGAAACTCATAAAATTGAAGAATAAATCTTACTGAATAAGTCAAAATCATGACACATTTAAGTGACAGAAGCTTGTATGGAAGCTGATATATCATCTCAGGCAGTTGGTCTTGCCTCAAGTGCTGATTTTTCATTAATGAATTTGTTCATAAGAGCAGATATTGTAGTTAAGTCTGTTATTTTAATTCTTATCGCCTGCTCAATTTATTCATGGGCTGTGATATTTGAAAAATTTAAGCTTTTCAAAAAGATTAATAAATCTACCGAGGAATTTGAAAATAAATTTTGGAACTCTAAGTCTGCAGAAACTTTTTATAATAATCTCCCTGCAACCACTGAAGACCCAATGGCTTTACTTTTTAGGGATGCGATGCAAAACTTACTTAAAAGAAGATCAAAAACTGATTTAAATGATCGAATGGCAACATTGCTCGAGACTGGTATTGAAAAACAAGTCACCAAAATTAGTAAAGGTTTCACTTTTTTAGCCACAGTTGGATCGACAGCTCCGTTCATAGGTCTTTTTGGGACTGTTTGGGGAATTATGAATTCATTTCAGTCAATTGCGATTTCTCGAAACACAAGTTTAGCCATTGTTGCACCTGGAATAGCAGAAGCTCTTTTTGCAACTGCTTTAGGTTTATTGGCTGCTATACCAGCAGTTGTCGCTTATAATAAATTTAATAATGACTCAATTAAGTATTCTCGAAGATTAGAAAATTTTTCTAAAAGATTTTTAACAATAATTTAATTAATGGCTTTTAAGTTTAATCGATCATCTAAAGAACCTATGAGTGAAATAAATGTTACACCGTTTGTAGATGTAATGCTGGTTCTTTTAATAATTTTTATGGTTACGGCTCCATTACTGACGGTTGGAGTGCAAGTTGATTTACCCGAAAGTTCTGCAGACTCACTACCAGAGGAAGCTGAACCATTGACGTTATCAATTAATTCTAAAGGAGAAATATTCATTCAAGAGTCAAAAGTGGAATATGATAAAATAATCGCAAAAGTCCTAGCAGTCTCAAAAAATAGAACTGATACTCGAATTTATGTGAGGGGGGATAAAACTATTAATTATGGTAGGGTACTTGAAATTATGGGTCTTTTATCTGGATCAGGTTTTACAAAAGTAGCTTTGATTTCAGAGCCATATAAAGAGAGGTGATAAATTGAATAGGAGTGTAATTATATCTTCTGTTTTACATGCAGTATTTATATTTTTAACCGCCATGAGTTTACCATTTTTAACAAAAAAACCCATTGATCTTCCCCCAATTGTATCCATAGAGTTAATACAAATCACCGATAAAACAAATATCCCTTTTGCTCCAAAAGCAAAAAAAATTATAGAAGAGGTAAAAAAGAAAGAGGAAAAATTGGTGTCTGAGCAGGCACCTCCTAAAAAAGTTAAAAAAATAAAACCTGACTCTGTTCCGATGCCCGATGATCTTGTAAAAAATGAAAAAGAAATAAAGGAGGATAAGCAAAATCCTGAGGTAGTAGATAATGACGTAAAGCAAGTTTCAGAATTTGAAAAAGATGAGCTTTTTGATCCAAATAACATTGCAGCACTGATTGATAAGTCAAAAGAGGAAACAGCCGAAACGACAAAAAAAAATGATAAAGTTACTCAAGATCAAAAAAGGAACGTTGAGAATGCAGGTCTATCTTTAAGCGAAGAGGATGCTCTAAAGGCACAAATATTTGGATGCTGGAGCATACCGTTAGGTCTACCTTACAACGAGAATTTGTTAGTTAGAATTAAATTACAATTAAAACCAGATGGCACGGTAGCTAAATCAGAAATTATAGATCATGCAAGAATGAATAAGCCAGGTCAGGGTTTTTACAAAGTATTGGCAGAAAGTGCACTTAGAGCGGTAAAATTATGTCAACCTCTTAGAGTTCCAACAACAGGTTATGAAAGATGGAAAGAATTACAACTTAACTTTGATGCAAGAGAAATGTTAGAAGGATAATATAAACCTATGAGAATTTTGATAAAGATAATTATTTTTCTGATTTTAATACCTTCGAAGAGTTTTGGTCTTATTGAAGTTGATATTACCAGAGGAAATCTAGATCCTCTCCCTATAGCAGTTTCACCTTTATCGATTGATCAAAATTCAAGGCAGAATTTCGAGAAAATTTTAAAAAAAGAAAATATTGGTGATGAAATTTCAAAGATAATTGAGGTAAATTTAAAAACTTCTGGACTTTTTAATCCATTAAATAAAGACGCATTTTTGCAAGCACCTGATATTGCGAACCTAAAACCAAGATTTGAAGATTGGAATTTGATTAAAGCTCAGGCATTAATTACTGGAAAAGTTAGCTACGTAGATGAAAAGTTACGAGTTGAATTCAGACTTTGGGATGTGCTTGCTGGAAAAGAAATGGTTGCATTGGCTTTTACAACTGTACCAACAAACTGGAGACGAGTTGGACATATTATAACTGATAAAGTTTATCAGAGATTGACTGGAGAAAAGGGCTATTTTGATACAAGAATAATTTATGTTGCAGAAGAGGGCCCAAAAACTAAACGTATTAAAAAATTAGCAATAATGGATCAGGATGGAGCTAATAATAAATTTTTAACTTTAGGTAACGAGCTTGTTTTGACCCCCAGATTTAATCCAACAAGTCAAATGGTAACTTATCTTTCTTATTTTAGAAATTTACCAAGAGTATATCTTTTAGATATCGAGACAGGTACACAGGAGGTAGTTGGTGATTTTCCTGGGATGACCTTTGCTCCACGATTTTCTCCAGATGGAAAAAAAATTATCATGAGTTTTGCTAAAGATGGTAATTCAGAAATTTATACTATGGATTTAGAAAATCGTATCGTAGAAAAAATTACTAATCATCCTTCAATTGATACTTCTCCTTCTTTTTCTCCAGACGGTAAATTTATCTGTTTCAATTCTGATAGAAGCGGTTATCAACAAATTTATGTAATGAGAAGTGATGGAAGCAAAGTTAAAAGAATTTCATTTGGTAAAGGGCTATACGGAACTCCTGTTTGGTCACCCAGAGGTGATTTAATAGCATTCACCAAACTTCATAAAGGGAAATTTTATATAGGTGTTATGAGAACAGATGGTAGCGGAGAAAGGCTTTTGACCGAAAATTTTTATCAAGAAGCACCATCTTGGTCGCCCAATGGAAGAGTTTTAATATTTTATAGAGAGACTAAAACCGATGATAAAGGGGAGGGATTTTCTGCCAAATTATGGTCCATCGATTTGACGGGCTATAATGAGAGGATGGTAAAAACCCCTACAGATGCCTCTGACCCATCATGGTCATCATTATTAAGCAATTAATCTGATTTATCTTGATTTTTTAACTTGAAAGATCTAATTAGTTGTGAAAAAGTCATTTATAAGAAATATTGATCAAGGAGCAATAATGAAATTAAACAAAATTCTTAAAAACACTTTATTAATAGTTTTTGCATGTTTTGCACTATCTGCTTGTGCAACATCAAAAAAAACTTCAGGTCAAATGCAAGGAGATGTTTATACTGGGACAGATACTGTTGAGTATTTAGCATCCGGAGTTCCTGATAGAGTATTTTTTGCAACTAATGAGTCAGTTTTGACAACTGCCTCAAGAGAAACTTTAAGAAAACAAGCTGCGTACTTGAGAAAAAATTCAAAAATTACAATTGTGCTTGAGGGTCATGCAGACGAAAGAGGCACAAGAGAGTACAACTTGGCTCTTGGTGAAAGAAGAGCAAATGCTGCCAAAGATTATCTGATGACGTATGGAATTTCTTCTAACAGAATTTCAGTTTTAAGTTATGGAAAAGAACGACCAGTTGATTCAGGTTCTAATCCTTTAGCATGGTCAAAAAATAGAAGATCTGTAACAGTAAAAGCAAACTAATTTTTTAATTTAAGACCCTTGGACATATGATGTTTAAGGGTCTTTTTTTTGCCATTATTTTAATAATAACTTTATCAATGAGAAAGTTTATTGAAAAATTAAGACTCAGTGTTTTGTTAATAATTTACTTTTCTCTTTCTTCGCATTTAATAGCAGATAATCATAATATTTATGAAACTATAGAACAGTTACAAAAAGATATTAAAACACTTGAAAGAGCAGTTTATTCAGGATCATCAAACTTAAATAATAGAATAAATGAAACAGATGAGTCTTTAGATCCTAATTCAGAAGATGTGTTAACAAGACACCTATTAAAACTTACAGAAATTGAAACTCAATTTCAAAATTTAACGAACAGGTTTGAAGAAATAAATTTTAAACTTGATAAATTATCAAATAGATTATCCAAAGTCCAAGCCGATAATCAAGTACGATTTCAGGATTTAGAGAATGCCTCAATTGTCAATGGTGATAAAAAGACTTTGGCTCAAAACTCCAAAGATAAAACTTTACCTGGCAGCTCACAACCTCAAGATCTTGGTTCGATATCTTATAAAGATACGAATACCAATGAAACAATTCAACAAACTCAATCAATAGACACAACTGCAACAGTAATTACAGAGACTTTTCAAGCTGAAGATAAAATTCTTCCAAGTGAGACGCCAGAAAATCAATATGAATTTGCTACAAGCTTTTTAAAAGTTGGTGATTACTCTACAGCAGAAAGAGCTTTTAGAGAATTTGTACAAACAAACCCAAAGCACAAACTTGCTGGCAATGCACAATATTGGTATGCAGAGACTTTTAGAATAAGACAACTTTATACTGATGCAGCATCTGCGTATTTAGAAGGTTATCAAAAATACCCAAAAGGTGAAAAAGCTCCTGTAAATTTATTAAAGTTAGGTGTATCAATGGTGCAGATAGGAGAAAAAGACCAAGGTTGTAAAATGATTAATGGTGTTGAAAAACAATATCCAGATGCGAATCAGTCTGTGATCCAAAAAGCTAAATATGAGTCTCAAAAATTTGAGTGTAAAAACCAAAATTCCTAGAGTTTTAAAGAATAAATTAAATAATAAAAAGATTGGACAAATTTATAAAAAATTTGCAAAGTCTTTAAATATCAATGAAAATTTTATAGTCGCAGTCTCCGGGGGCCCTGATAGTCTAGCATTAGCTTTCCTATCTAAAATTTACTCAATTCAAAAAAATCTCAAAGTTAAGTTTTATATTATCGATCATAAATTAAGAGAAGAGTCTACTAATGAGGCAAAATATGTAAAAAAAATACTTAAAAAATTTCACATAAATACTGAGATTTTATATTGGCAAGGAATAAAGCCTATTAGCAACATTCAATCAGTAGCAAGAGCAAAAAGATTTGAACTTTTGATTTCTAAATGTAAAAAGTTAGGAATAGCGCATATACTATTAGGACATCATCAAGAGGACTTAATTGAAAATTTTTTTATAAGAATTCTTAGAGGTAGCGGTTTAAAAGGTTTAATTTCATTAAGTAAAAAAACTAAATTACAAAATCTTACAATTTTAAGACCTTTAATAAATCAAAAAAAAGATGATTTAGTTTTTATTTCCAAAAAGGTTTTCGATTTTTATGTTAAAGATCCGACAAATAATGATGAAAAGTTTCAAAGGGTTAGAATAAGAAAACTTTTAGATGGGCTCAGAAATGACGGTTTAGATCAAAAAAAATTTGCAAAAACAATCGAAAATTTAAAAAAATCAAACGATGTTGTTAAATACTATGTTGCAAAAAATTTAGAAAATAATTCCTTTTTTTCGCACAAAAAAAAACATCTAATTTTAAATGATAAATTTTTTAAACAGCCTCATGAGATAGTATTCAGATCTCTGTCTGATTCTTTAAATCTTATGAATAAAAAATATTATTCTGTTAGGGGAAAAAAAATTGATAAAATTATCAAAGATATTCAAAAAAGCTCGTTTTCTAAGAGCACATTGGGGAGTTGTTTGATCGAAAAGGTCAACCAAACAGTCATTATATCCAAAGAACAATAACTTTCATCAATATTAACCAAAATTGCCACTTGTTTAATCTTAAATAATTCTTATTTTAACCTTATGAATTTTAAAAATATAGCTATGTGGGCTGTTATAGTTTTTTTGACTATAGGTCTATATAATATGTTTAAAAATCCTCAAGCAAACATTCGAGGTAGCAATAAAGTAATATTCTCAGAATTTTTAACAGCTGTTGATAATGGAGAAGTTGTTAAAGTAGAAATTCAAGGTAACAACATAAAAGGAACTTATTCGAATGGTAACAATTTCAACACATATTCACCAAACGACCCGAATTTGATAGAGAAACTTTCAGAAAAAGGTGTAAGCATTTCTGCAGCACCTATTGAGGAAAAAATGCCATCATTGTTTGGAGTGTTACTTTCTTGGTTTCCAATGTTGTTATTAATTGCTGTATGGATTTTCTTTATGAGACAAATGCAAGGTGGCAAAGGTGGCGCTATGGGTTTTGGTAGATCAAAAGCAAAAATGATGAACGAGCTCAAGGGGAAAGTAACCTTTAATGATGTTGCAGGAGTAGAAGAAGCTAAAGAGGAAGTTGAGGAGATTGTTGAATTTTTAAAAGATCCAAAAAAATTTAGTAGACTTGGTGGAAAAATTCCTAGAGGAGCTTTGCTAGTGGGTCCTCCCGGGACAGGTAAAACTTTACTTGCAAGAGCAATTGCGGGAGAAGCAGGTGTACCATTTTTCACAATATCTGGTTCAGATTTTGTTGAAATGTTTGTAGGAGTAGGTGCATCAAGAGTTAGAGACATGTTTGAACAAGGGAAAAAAAATTCTCCATGTATAATTTTTATTGATGAAATCGATGCTGTTGGAAGAAGTCGTGGAGCTGGTTTAGGTGGGGGAAATGATGAAAGAGAACAAACGCTCAATCAGCTTTTAGTTGAGATGGATGGGTTTGATACTAACGAAGGTGTAATTATAATTGCTGCAACTAATAGACCAGATGTTCTAGACCCTGCTTTGTTAAGACCAGGAAGATTTGATAGACAAGTAGTTGTATCAAATCCTGATATTATAGGTAGAGAAAAAATTTTAAAAGTGCATGTGAAAAAAATTAAGATGGCTCCAGATGTTAACTTGAGAACTATTGCAAGGGGTACCCCAGGTTTTTCGGGAGCAGACTTAGCAAATCTTGTTAATGAGGCAGCATTGTTGGCTGCAAGGAAAAATAAGAGAATAGTTACTTTAATGGAGTTTGAGGAAGCAAAAGATAAAGTAATGATGGGAGCTGAAAGAAGGTCTATGGTTATGACCGAGGATGAGAAAAAACTTACAGCGTACCATGAAGGTGGACATGCATTAGTTTCATTTAATATGCCAAGTTACGATCCAATTCACAAAGCAACAATAATTCCTAGAGGAAGAGCTTTAGGTATGGTGATGAATTTGCCGGAGAGAGATAAACATGGTTACTCTATAAAATATCTTAAAGCTAGGTTAGCAGTTTGCTTTGGTGGCAGAGTGGCAGAAGAACTTATTTTTGGTAAAGATGATATTACTACAGGTGCTGGTGGTGGGACAGGATCTGATATAAATCAAGCAACTCAACTCGCAAGAGCTATGGTAACCAAGTATGGTATGAGTGAAGAAATGGGACCTGTTGAATATGGTGAAAACCAAGAAGAGGTGTTTCTAGGTAGATCAGTAACACAGACCCAATCTGTATCTGAGGCAGTTGCACAAAAAATTGACAAAGAAATAAGAAAGCTTGTGGACGAGGGCTATAATCAAGCAAAAAAAATATTAACTGAAAAAATAGATGATTTACACAAAATCGCTAAAGCTTTAATTACTTATGAAACTCTCACTGGGGAAGAAATTGAAAATATTATCAATAAAAATATTTATCCAAAAGATAAATTGTCTGAAAAACCAGAAGACAAGGATGATAAAAGTTCTGCTTTAGGAGCAATGGGTTTAAAACCAAAAATTGTACATTAATAAATAATGATGAGATATTACACAAGAGCGTGTAATTTCTACTTCGGCAAACAATCAAAAATTTTAGTAAATAAAAAACAATCTATCCCTATACATCAGATTAAAGAAATATCTTTTGACCATGTTGAGATAATTACAAGAAAAAAAATTAGAAAAATTTCGATAAATAAAATTAGAAATTTACCAAAAAAACTAAAAACAAAAATAAATTCAGATTTAAAAAAAATTAGGTCAAAAAAATCAAATTTTTCAAATTTAAATTTTAAAAAAATTCCAAATATATTGGGTGTTTTAAATCTAACTCCTGATAGTTTTTCCGATGGAGGAAAATTTAACAAAAAAAATAAAGGCGTCAGTCATGCTATCAATTTATATAAAACTGGTGCTTCGTTAGTAGATGTTGGTGGAGAGTCTACGAGACCAGGATCGAGAGAAGTAAATGAAAATCGAGAATGGTATAGAATTAACAAGACATTAAAATTAATTGTAAAAAAAATACCAATATCTTTAGACACAAGAAAATCTGCAATTATGGAATATGGTATTAGAGTAGGGGTTAAACTTATTAATGATGTTTCGGGATTAAGCCATGATCCTAAAACAATAAATGTGTTAAAAAAGTATAAAATTCCATTTGTAATACAGCATTCACTTGGGACACCAGAAAATATGCAAAAGAATCCAACATATAAAAATGAATTATTAGATATATATGATTATTTTGAAGATAAGATTAAGTTAATAAGGTCTAAAGGTATTAAACACAATAATATAATTTTAGATCCTGGAATTGGATTTGGAAAAAATTTGAAACATAATATGAATCTTATAAGAGGTGTTTCTATTTTTCATTCACTAGGTTTTCCTATACTAGTAGGTAATTCAAGAAAAAGATTTATTAAAGATATATCAAAAAAAAATGATAGCAAAACAAGGATTGGTGGAACTGTGGCTTCTTCAATTTATTTGATGATGCAAGGAATTCAGATTTTAAGAATTCATGATGTTAATGAAGTTATGCAAGGTATTAAAGTTTTTAATCAGATAATTAAAAATTAATGGCAAAAAAATATTTTGGAACTGATGGAATAAGAGGAGCAGTTAATAGTAAATATATAAATGGAGATATGTTCTTTAAATTTGGACTTGCAAGTGGAACATACTTTAAATCTCAAAAAAAAAGAAAACAAACAGCAATAATTGCAAAAGATACGAGATTGTCTGGATATACACTTGAACCAGCTCTTGTCTCAGGTTTGGCTTCTGCTGGTATGCATGTTTATACTCTAGGACCCTTACCAACTAATGCGTTGGCTATGTTAACAAAAGAGATGAAGGCAAATATGGGTATAATGATTACCGCTTCTCATAATCCACATTTTGACAATGGTTTAAAATTGTTTGGTCCTGATGGAATGAAATTATCAGATAAAATAGAAAAAAAAATTGAGAATCTCATTGATAAGAAAATCTCAAAAAATCTCTCAAATTCTGAAAAATTAGGAAGAGTTAAAAGATTAGAAACAGGCACCAAAAAATATATTAAAATATTAAAGAAAAATTTCACAAAAGAGTTTAATTTAAGAGGACTAAGAATAGTAATCGACTGTGCAAACGGCGCTGGTTATAAGGCAGGTCCTGAATTATTGAAATCATTAGGAGCTAAAGTGATAGCAATAGGTGTTAAACCAAATGGTTTAAATATTAATAAAAATTGTGGATCAACTTTTCCAAGAAAAATTAGATCTGCTGTAAAAAAATATAAAGCACATATAGGAATTTCTTTAGATGGAGATGCTGACAGAATCATTATGTGTGATGAGAAGAGCAACATAATAGATGGAGATCAAATTATATCTGCTTTGGCAACAAGATGGAAAAATAAAAAAATGTTAAAAGGGGGAGTTGTTGGAACATCAATGTCAAATTATGGGTTAGAAAAATATTTTAAATCAAAAGGAATTAAATTCATAAGGGCAAATGTTGGTGATAGATATGTTAAAGAAAAAATGCAAAAATATAAGTTCAATTTAGGGGGTGAACAATCAGGACATATTATTTTGGGTAAATTTGCAACGACAGGAGACGGCCTGTTGGTAGCCCTGGAATCTCTTTTCGCTTTGAGAAAGGGAAAAAAAGCTAGTGAATTTTTTAAAAAATTTAAGAAGACACCTCAGCTTTTAGAAAATATATTAGTGAAAGATAAAAATATTATTAACAAACCAGAGATTAAAAAAAACATAAAAATTGCAGAAAAATTAATTAAAGGTAAAGGAAGAATTTTAGTAAGAAAATCAGGAACAGAGTCTAAAATTAGAGTGATGGGTGAAAGTGAAGATAAATCTCTTCTATACAAATGTATGAACATTATCACAAAAAAAATTAAATAAATTGAAACCGAATACAAAAATTTTAATTATTGCAGGATCAGATTCTTCTGGTGGTGCAGGCATCCAAGCTGATATAAAAACTGTTACTGCTCTAGGCTCTTATGCAATGACAGCAATAACTGCAGTTACATCGCAAAATACTATAGGTGTAAAATCAATTGTTGCGATTAGTCCAAAAGAAATTTTTAATCAAATAATTTATACTTGTAAAGATATTAGACCTGATGCAATAAAAATTGGCATGCTTCATTCTTCAGAGGTTATAAGAATGGTACTGAAAGCTTTGGATGTAATTAAAGTTAAAAAAATCGTATTAGATCCAGTAATGGTTGCTAAAGGAGGAGCTAAATTGATAGATAGTAAAGCTATTCAATTATTAAAATTAAAACTAATTAAAAAAGTATCGCTTATTACGCCCAATATTCCTGAGGCAGAAATTTTGGCTAAAACAAAAATTATAACAAAAGAGGATATGATTTTTGCTGCTAATAAACTTTTAGGGTTAGGAGCAAAAAATGTACTGATAAAAGGAGGCCATTTAAAACATAAAAATGTAATAGATATTTTAATAAACACAAAAGATATTAAGATCTTTAAAAGCGAGCGTCACAAAACAAAGAATACTCATGGTACAGGTTGTACTTTATCTAGCTCAGTTACAACTTTTCTTTCATGTGGAAAAACAGTAAAGAAATCTTGTGAGCTTGGAATTAAGTATGTAAATTCAGCCATTAAATCAAACCCGCAATATGGAAAAGGTTATGGCCCAATTAACCATCTCACTTCCTTAAAAGTAAATAGAAAATTTTAATAATGAAAAATATTGTTGTTGTTGGATCTCAATGGGGTGACGAAGGTAAAGGAAAAATTGTTGATTGGTTATCCGAACAGGCTGATGTGGTAATAAGATTCCAAGGAGGTCACAATGCCGGCCATACTTTAGTGATTGATGGTGTTACATATAAATTGAGATTACTGCCATCTGGAATAGTTAGAAATGGCAAAATATCAATTATTGGTAACGGAGTTGTCGTAGATCCATGGGCTTTATTAGAGGAAATAGAAGAAATAAAATCTAAAGGTGTGGAAGTAAATGTAAATAATTTTATTATTTCAGAATCTGCAAATTTGATTTTGCCTTTTCATAGGGAAATGGATGAGATAAGAGAAGATGCAGCAGGAAAAAGTAAAATAGGAACCACAAGACGTGGAATTGGACCAGCATATGAAGATAAAGTTGGAAGAAGATCTATAAGAGTTATGGATCTAAGATCTGAAAAAAATTTAGATCAAAGATTAGACTCAGTATTACTTCATCATAATGCAATTAGAAAAGGTCTGGGAAAAAAAATTTTTGAAAAAGATCAGCTTAAATCTGATTTGCTTGAAATAGCACCTAAAATATTAGAATTCTCTCAGCCAGTTTGGCTAAAGATTGATCAATTTAAAAAACAAAAAAAGAAAATTTTATTCGAAGGAGCTCAAGGTATTTTACTTGATGTAGATCATGGAACTTATCCTTTTGTAACTTCATCTAATACAGTTGCCTCAAGCGCAGCGACAGGAACTGGTTGTGGCCCTAATTCGATAAATTATGTTCTTGGCATTACAAAAGCTTATACAACAAGAGTTGGAGAGGGCCCTTTTCCTACAGAGTTAACAGATGATATCGGTGAACTTTTAGGAACACGCGGAAAAGAATTTGGAACTGTTACAAGTAGAAAAAGAAGATGTGGATGGTTTGATGGTGTTTTAGTGAGGCAAACTATTAAAGTTTCAGGTATTGATGGTATTGCTTTAACGAAATTAGATGTACTAGATGAATTAGATGAAATTAAAATGTGCGTTGCTTATGAGCTTGATGGTAAAAGATTAGATTATTTACCTGCTGCCGTAGAGGACCAGATAAAAATAAAACCAATTTATGAAACTTTTCCAGGATGGAAAGCTTCTACAAGTGGAGTCAAAAATATTGACTCGTTACCTGAAAATGCAAAAAAATATATTTTTGCAGTAGAAGATTTCATTGGCGCAAAAGTATCAAGTATATCAACTAGTCCAGAAAGGGATGATACTATTTTAATTGAAAACCCTTTTGAGGTTTAGTTTGCGGGTAAAAGATTTTTTGATTTAGCTAAAAGAAGCATATGCTTTTGGAGTTTTTCAAATGCTTTGTTTTCTATTTGTCTAACTCTTTCTCTGCTAATTTTATATTTTTTACTTAAATCCTCTAGTGTAGTCGGGTCATCGTTTAGTCTTCTTGAGTATAAAATTTCTCTTTCTCTATCGTTAAGAATTTTAATAGAGTCTTTTAATAAATCTTTTCTTTGTTCCATTTCCTCGTGGTGAGCAAATTTCAGGTCATGATCAAGCTCTTTATCAACCAACCAATCTTGCCATTCATCGCCATCTTCACCAACTTGGGCATTTAGAGAGAATTCCTTTCCAGAAAGTCTTCTATTCATTGAAACGACTTCTTCTTTACTTACATCAAGCTTATTAGCGATATGATTAACGTGCTCTTCTCTTAAGTCTCCTTCGGTTTCTGGAGAAATTTGATTTTTAATTTTTTTTAAATTAAAAAATAATTTTTTTTGAGCAGTAGTAGTTCCAATTTTTACAAGACTCCAAGATCTTAAAATATATTCTTGAATAGAAGCCTTAATCCACCACATTGCATAAGTTGCCAATCTAAAACCCTTTTCTGGTTCAAATTTCTTTACAGCTTGCATGAGACCTACATTTCCCTCAGAAATCATTTCATTGATAGGCAAACCATATCCTTTGTAGCCCATAGCAATCTTTGCAACTAATCTTAAGTGACTAGTGACTAGTTTTTCTGCAGCTTTAATATTCCCAGTCGTCTTCCAATTTTTTGCTAGCATATATTCCTCTTCTGCAGCTAACATTGGAAATTTTTTAATCTGTTCTAAATATGCAGATAGCCCACCTTCATTAGAAAGGGTTGGTAGATTATTACTTACTGTTGCGCTCATTGAAGTGTTTATTTAATTAATTTTACCTAATTTTCAATAATTTATTCTTCAGTGTTTCTAAGCATTTTTAGAATATTATTTAGATCTTGTGGCAAAAGTGAGGAAAAAATCATCTCCTTCTTAGTTTGTGGATGTATAAATCCTAAAGTTTTTGCATGCAAAAATTGTCTATTTAATTTAGTAATTGCATTTTGGATATGTAAATCAATATTTTTTAACTTTTTATATTTTTTTTTATATTTATCATCTCCAACTAGACTATTACCTTTATAATTCATATGTACTCTTATCTGATGTGTTCTTCCTGTTTCTAATTTACACTCAACTAAACTTAAGGTTGGTGTTTTCTGATTTTCAAAAATTTCAAGTGTTTTATAATTTGTTATAGCTTTTTTACCTTTAGAACTACTAACTTCCATAAGTTGTCTATTTTTTGAACTACGAGTAATAAATGTTTCAATTCTTCCTGAGGAAGGTCTTAATTTTCCCCATATCAAAAGTTGGTACTCTCTTATAATTGCATGATCACTAAATTGTTTTGATAAATTTTCATGTGTTTCGTTGTTTTTTGCAATTACAACTAAACCAGATGTGTTTTTATCAATTCTATGAACAATACCAGGCCTTAACTCGTCACCTATATTTGATAAAGAATCCTTATCATAATGCATCAATGCATTAACAATTGTCTTATCGTAATTTCCAGCTCCTGGATGCATGATTATTCCGGCAGGTTTATTAATTACTAATAGATCATCATCTTCGTATATTATTTCTAATTTAAATTTGTAAGGTTTAAGGGATGCTATTTCAGGCTCTGGAATCTTAAGATTTATAGTATCACCAATAGAGACTTTTTTTGACGGACTTTTAATTATTTCATTATTTAGTGTTAACTTTTCTTTTAAAATTAAATTTTTAATCCTAGTTCTACTAATTAATTCCTCTCTTTTGTTAATTAAAATATCAACTCTTAAATTCTTCTCATCCTCTTTGACTATAAAATTAATGTTTTTTTCCATAAAATATAATATTAATACTATATGCGCTTGTAGCTCAACTGGATAGAGCGCCTGACTTCGGATCAGGAGGTTCTGGGTTCGACTCCTAGCAGGCGCACCAATTATTCACCCATATTAATTAATGTTCCTTTAATTCGAGCTCTCAAAAAAGATAGATAAAATAGAATTATTCCGATGATTAAATAGATCAGGTTTAATAAATATGCTTGTTTTAAATTTGTATAATCAATTGAACCATTTAAAAGTATGTTTCTGGTCTCATCGAAAATATAAACAAGTGGCAAACCTTTTGCTATCAATTGAAATAATTCTGGTAGAATTTCTATTGGATAATATATGCATCCTAAAGGAGCTAGCAAAAATAGGGATGACCATGCAATATTTTCAAAAGATGGACCAAATCTAATTAGTCCTGAACTCACAAACAACCCAAGTGTTATTCCAAAAAGATATAAACTAAGGAATAGGAATAAAAGTGGTAATCCTAATTTTAAAATTGATACACCAAATAAAGGAGAGGTTAGCATTATTGCAGGAACCAAACCTATTAAAGTCCTTATTAAAGCAGTAAAAATTAACGAAACAATAATTTCTTTAAGCTTAAGGGGAGCAATAAATAAATTTGTGAAATTTCTACTCCAGATTTCTTCTAAAAAAAGCATGTTAAAACTAATGCTTGATCTAAAAAGAATATCGTAAAGTATTGCACACGTTAAAATTACTCCCAAAGTATTGCTATAGTAGTCACTATGTATTGAGAAGAACTTTGAGATAAAGCCCCACAAAATTATTTGAATTGTTGGCCAATAAATTAAATCCAAAATTCTTGGTAAAGAACTTTTAATTAAATAAAAATGTCTAAGGAAAAGACCATACATTTTATTTAAATTCATACTTTTTCCCTTGTAAGTTTTAAAAAAACTTCTTCCATATTTTTTCTGCCATGTTTTTTAATTAATTCCTCTGGACTTCCCTCATCAATAATCGATCCTTTATTCATCATTAATACTGAAGAACATAGTCTCTCTACCTCTGCCATATTGTGTGATGCCAATAGAATAGATGTTTTATTTTCCTGTTGATATTCCTCTAAAAAACTTCTAACAAAATCACCTGTTTCAGGATCAAGTGATGCCGTAGGTTCATCAAGAAGTAAAACTTTTGGATTATTAATTATTGATTTTGCAAGACTAACCCTATTTTTTTGACCAGATGACAACTCCCCAGTCAATTTATCTATAAATTCGTAGAGTCTTAATTTTTCACACAGATATTCAATTCTTTCCTTATGTTTGTTCACATCATAAAGCCTCCCATAAACTTCTAAATTTTGTCTAACTGTCAATTTTTTTGGTAACTCTATATAAGGTGATATGAAATTTAATTGATTTAATAAATCTACACGTTGATTTTCAATTTCGACTCCATTTATTAAAACTTTTCCTTTTGATGGTTTTAATAAACCTAAAATCATTCCGATTGTAGTAGTTTTTCCACAACCATTAGGACCAAGTATCCCAATAATTTCATTTTGATTTACTTTAAAAGAAACGTCTTTTACTGCTTCTTTTGTATTATAAGTTTTTGATAATCCTATAACTTCAAGTGGTTTTTTCATTGAATCTTGATGCTCTTAATAACCTATCATTAATAGTTTTGCCATATCCTCTATTGGGAATTTTACATACTGCAATCGAGCTATATTTCTTTTTTTTAATTTCTCTCAAAGTAGAATATAAATTTTTTGCGGCTTCTTTTAAATTTCCTTTTTGTGACAAAAAATAATAATTTGATTTACTTACTTTTTTCTTTCTAATCAATAAGTATGCTTCATCTTTATGAATATTTTTTGCATTCAATCTGATGGGTAAACCTGGTGAATAATGAACTTTAAATTGACCTGGCGAAACGATTTTTGAGAGTTTGTTATTTATTGATATTTTTTTTCTTAGTATTTTTTGTATAGTTGAAACATTTAAACCTCCTAATCTTAAGATTTGAGGATTTTTTCTGAGGTCAATTATTGTTGATTCTACTCCAATAGATGATTTTCCACCTTCAAGTACGTACTTTATTTTTTTCCCAAAATCATCTTTCACATCAGTGGATGTAACAGCACTAACCCTTGATGAGGGATTAGCACTTGGAGCCGCTAAAGGAAATTTTAAAATTTTTAGCAATCTTCTCGTGATGGAGTGCCTTGGAAATCTTACTGCCAATGTATTTTTTTTATTAGTAATTATTTTTGAAATTTTTGATGATTTTTTAAGATTTAGAATGAATGTTAAAGGACCAGGACAAAATTTTTTATATAATTTAATAAAGTCATTGTTAAAATGACAATCTTTTTTTAACCTTTGAATATTCAGATAATGAACTATCAGAGGGTTATTTTTTGGTCTTTTCTTAAGCTTATATATTTTTTGACAGGCTTGGTCTGAGTAGGCATTACCTGCTAAACCATAAACTGTT
>CACMNK010000006.1 GCA_902615145.1 uncultured Pelagibacteraceae bacterium
TCAGATAATGGTTATTTATTCATGATAGATAAAGAAAAAGGAAACATAATTAAGATTAAAGATATCTATAAAATTTACAAAGAAAAAAATAGGAAAAAAATTAAACCATTAGGATTTTCAATAAGTCAGGATAAAATATATTTATCTAATAGTGATGGTAAATTAATTATTCTAGAACTTAAAACTGGTAATATTCAAAAAGTTGAAAAAATTGCCAGAAAAATAATGTCAAAACCGTTTTTATATAATAATCATTTATTTATGATTAAGAATGGTGCCATTATACAATACGAATAGAATGTTTTTAAAATTTTTAGAAAAAATAGGTAGAAAGAAAATTGTCCTAGATAGGGGACCTTCTCATCCAGAATTCCATAAAGCAAAACCTTGGATGAATAGATATTATGTTTTGATGAGGCACAGACCAAAATGGTTTCCATTCAATATTCTAATTCATGAAATGTTAGCAGATGACCATGGGGAAGGAGTTCATAATCATACTTTTCCTTATATAACAATAATATTAAGAGATGGTTACTGGGAGACACTAAGTACAGGAAAATTTTGGAGACCACCTGGATATATTGGATTTAGATCAGCAAACAATCTTCACAGAGTTGATATAAAACCAGGGACACGACCTTTAACAATATTCATATCTGGACCTTTTGGCTTAAGAAAGGGACCGAGGTCAGAATATGGCATTGACTTTAAGACTAAAAAAGATTGATGTCAAAAAACCTTGAGGAAAAATTTAAACTGTATTGTGTTTCTGAAAATTTAGAAGTTAATCATAATCAGGTTAATGTAATTAAAAAATTACAAGACTATTTTAATCAAAACTTTACATCTACTTTGTTTAAAATCTTTAAAAAAAAAGGTTTAAAAAAAGCTTTTTATCTTCATGGTGGTGTCGGTGTTGGTAAAACAATGATCTTAAATTTTTTTTTTGATTTAGTTAATCAAGATAAGAAAAGACTTCACTTTAATGAATTTATGTTAGAGTTTCATAATTTTGTCCACACTATAAAAGACAAAAATCAAGAGAATGTAGTAAGCACCTTTGTCAAAGATTTAAAATCAAAAGTATCACTTATTTATTTTGATGAATTTCAAGTTACTAATATCGTAGATGCTATGATTTTAGGAAAGCTATTTGAGGAAATCTTTAAGGAGAATATTAAGATCATACTAACCTCAAATATTGAATTATCTGAACTGTATAAAGATGGATTACAGAGAGACCAATTTTTACCATTTATAGAAATAATGAAAAAAAATGCTATCAATCATGAATTAAGAATTGAAGATGATTATCGAAAATCAAAAGAAAATCAAAAACAAAGATTTTTTTTTCCGTTAAATCAGGAAACCAATTTTAAAATAAACAAATTTTTTAGAATTATTACAAAAGAAAAAAAAAACTCACCTAAGATTTTAAATATTAAGGGGAGAGATTTTACAATACAAAACTTTTATGAGGGGATTTGCAGATTTAACTTTGATGAACTTTGTAATAGAAATTTGGGAGCAGAGGATTATTTAGAAATCGTAAAAAATTTAAAATTTATGATTATTGAAAAAATCCCACAATTTAACGATATTAATTCTAACCAACAGCAAAGGTTTATAACTTTAATAGATATTATATATGATAAAAATTTACCTATAGCTGTGACTGCAAGTCAAGATGTAAGCAAGTTTACCTCTTCAAGATCATTACAGGAACCATTTAAACGTACAGTTAGTAGATTATATCAATTAACCTCCATGAAATATAATTTATGATACAAAAATTTTATGATTTAAAAATAAATACTAATGGTCAGAAATTATATGAATTTACTGATCTAACTATTGAATGGATTAAAAAAAACGATTTTAAAAATGGTATGATAAATTTAAGTATTCAGCATACTAGTGCATCATTAATTGTACAAGAAAATGCGGATCCAGATGTTCAAAAGGATTTAATTAATTATTTTAATAATTTGGTTCCCATGGACAATAAATTGTATATCCATACCACAGAGGGTAAAGATGATATGCCTGCACATATAAAATCATCAATAACAAATAATCAAATATCTTTAAGTATCAAAGACGGAAAATTATTACTTGGAACTTGGCAAGGAATTTATTTGTTTGAACATAGAATAAATCCTCAAAAAAGATCTATCATTCATCATTTTTTAGGTGAGACTTAATTTTTTTTTAAAGTTTGGAAAGCCTCAAGTGCAGCTTTACGTGCTTCTTCATGAATAACTATTGGCTTTGGATAATTTTTTCCTATAACTGTTTTAATCGCCTCCTGATATTTTATTTCCATCTCCCAGGGCTTATGTATAAATTTTTTTGGAACTTTAATTAGTTCAGGAACCCATTTTTTAACATATGCACCTTCTTTATCAAATTTTTCTCCCTGTAGGATAGGATTGAAGATTCTGAAGTAAGGAGCCGCATCCGCTCCACAACCAGCAACCCATTGCCATTGAGCAACATTATTAGCTTTATTGAAATCTAATAAACAATTTCTAAAATGTTTTTCACCTTCAGTCCAATTTATTCTTAGATGTTTTACCAGAAACGAACCCACAACCATTCTTATCCGGTTATGCATCCAGCCAGTTTCATAAAGTTCTCTCATCCCAGCATCAACAATTGGATAACCCGTCATACCTGATTTCCAAGCTTTTAAAATTTTTTCATTTTTGACCCAAGGAAATTTATCAAATTCTTTTCTATAATTTCCTTTTAAAAATTCTGGGAAATAATTGATTAAACTATGTGAAAATTCACGCCAACCTAGTTCATTAATATATTTTCTGTAACCAATTCCTTTCGATTTAATCTCACTACACTTTTTCCAAATAGTATTTACATGAATTTGCCCATGTTTGATATAAGGTGATAATTTCGATGTACCTTCGATAGAAGGATAATCTCTTGCAGTTCCGTAATCTTTAATTTTGCTATCAATTAGATTTTTTAGAATTTTTTTAGACTCTTCCTCAGATACCTTCCAATATTTTTCAAACTTTTTATACCAATTTTTTCTTGGAAGAATATCTTTTGGGTCTATACAATCTTTAAAGAACGTTAATGACTTTGTTTTTTTTTTAATACTGTAATTTTTACTTGGTAGTGATCCTAAAAATCTTTGTTCAGCATTTCTCCAAAAAGGGGTGAAAACTTTAAAAGGCGTTCCATCATTTTTAGTTACTTCTTGAAACTCATTTAAGATATTTCCTTTAAAATATTTGTAATTAATCTGATTTTTAACAAAAATATCTCTAATTTTTTTTCCTTTTGCAATTACGTCTGGTTCGTAAATTTTATTCCAATATATAGAAATATTGTCTTTTTTTTTAATCTTTGAAAATATATCTAGCTCATCACCCGCTAATATTTGAAGATTAATTTTAAACTTAGATAATTCAGACTTAAAGATTTCTAATGATTTTGAAAGCCACCATTTTTGTGCTTCTCTTTTGGCATCAAAGTCACTTTTGTTGTAAATATATAGGGCAAGCACGCTCTCATGATTTTGGGTTGCGTAAGAAAGGGCAGGGTTATTTTGAATTCTAAAATCCTCTCGTATCCAAGTGATCGCGTTTTTTGTCATAAAAATTATTTTCTACCTTTAGATAGCAGTTGTTTGTAGAGTTTAACATCTGCATTACCTTCGCATCCAATAACTAAAACATTAGAATTTTGATTAAGGTTAATCAATTTTCTTGCCTTTTTGTTATTGCATACTCCAATCAAAGCAATAATTCCTGGAGTAGCGCATTCACCACCTACAATTGAAGTTTTGCCGAACTTTTTATCTTTTAAACCAGCTACTGTTTTAGCTACATTTTTATCTGAAATTGAGACACAACAATTACTAGCTTTTTTTAATATTTGCCAAGGCACAAGAGACATTTCATTGCAAGACATACCACCCATAATGCTCTCTTTTTTAATTCTTATTTTTTTTAACTTATTACTTTTTATACTTTGAAGAATACAATCGGCTCTATCTGGTTCAACGATAATTATTTTTGGAATTTTTTTAAAATATTTTGCTACTCCAGCAACCAAACCTGCAGCCAAACCACCAACACCCGCTTGAAGAAAAATATGAGTAATATACTGATTAGTTTGATTAGAAATTTCTTTAATTAAAATAGAGTATCCTGCCATTGTTAATTGAGGAATATACTTATAATTTTTTGTAGATACATCTTGAACAATTTTCCAGTTATTTTTTTTTGAGAGTAGTTGGCATTCTTTTAATGATGCCTCATAATTTCCTCTTACTCTTATTACTTCAGCACCAAATTTTTTTATTTCTTTTACCCTTGTTTCACTTACGTATTGACTAACAAAAATTTTACATTTCAATTTCATTCTTTTTGCCCCCCATGCAACTGATCTCCCATGATTACCGGCGGTTGCTGATGAAACAATTATTCTGTTAGTTTTTTTTGAAATTTTTTCCACTGCATAAGCTCCTCCTAAAGCTTTAAAGGATTTTAAGTGAAATCGTTTTGACTCATCTTTATAAAATATATTCTTAAGTTGGAGTTTTTTATTTAATTTATTCAATTTTAATAATGGAGTTGGACTATATCCTTTCCATTTAGATATACTTTTGTGAGAATTGACCAATAAATTTGATGGCAAATATTTTAAGACAAAGTTTCTACTAAATTGAAAGTTTTTATTTATTAAGAATTTGGAGTATTTCCATTTAAGATTTTGCATTATAAATTTTTTTTATATTCAAACTATAAATAAACCTATATTAATATTTATACAAAGAAAAACTATATGAAAAAAATATTAATCATTGGTGGTGGTGCAATGGGTTCTGCTTTTTCAGTTCCGTGTTTAGAAAATAATAATAAAGTTACTATTACAGAACCATATAATAAAATTTTTATTAACAACTTATCGTCAAAGCAAAAATTTCACCCCTCACTAAAACTTAATCTTCCAAAAAAGTTACAGTATAGAAAATATTCAAAAGATATTTTAAAGGAAAAATTTGATTTAATTGTTATTGCCTTAAGTCTTGCTGGAATTGATTTTATTGGAAAAGAGTTGAAAGATTTAAAAATAAAAACACCATTACTAGTTCTTACTAAAGGACTAAAATATGACAAAAAAAGAAAAAAACTCTTAACTATTTCAGGGTTACTCAAAAATAATTATAATGTTGCAAATGTATCAGTTTTAAAAGGACCTTGTCTGGCTAAAGAATTAGCAAGAAAAAATAAGACAAGCATAGTAATAGCAAATAAGAATATCAAAATAGCTAAATGGATTGGAAAACAGATATCAACAAAATATTATCTGACTGAATTTTCAAGAGATGTGATTGGAGTAGAAATTTGCTCAGCAATTAAGAATATTTATGCAATGGTTATAGGCTCAGGTCAAAATTTAAATACTGCATCAGATTTATTTCAAAAAAGTATAAATGAGATGAAATTTTTGATCAAATATTTTAAAGGCGATCAGTCAACTATATTAGGTCTTGCTGGAATTGGTGATCTCTATGTGAGTGCTGTGGGAGGAAGAAATAGTAAAATGGGAGATTTTTTAGGTAAAGGTTTTACATTTGCTGCAGCTAAAAAAAAGTTTATGCCAAAAGATACAGTTGAAGGTGAGCAATTGGCTAGAGAAATTGCTCCTTATATTTTAAGAAAAATTAATAAAAAAAAGATACCTTTGATGATCAATTTGCTAAAGACGATATTGTATAATAAAAAAATTTAACCAATTAGAAAATTATTTTCTACAAGTAATCCTATAATGATACCAACTAATAATGCAAAAATTAGTTTTTTTTTATCCACTTCTTAAGATTTTTTACCGATTGAAGACGTTAAATTTTTAATGTTCATAGTTGGGAATTTTGTCTTCCATTTTTGTTTTATGTTTTCCCATAATTTTGCCATTCCCAAAGGTTCATAGATCATGAAAATAATCATCAATCCACCAAATATTACCTGTTCAATTGAGGATATAATTGTAGCATCAATGGCACCATGAAAAACATTATTACCAATAGCATTAAGAAGAACTGGGAAAAGTAAAATAAATGCTGCTCCTATAAAAGCACCATTTATTGTACCAAGTCCACCCAAAATACACATAAATAATATTTTAAAAGATAATTTAATATCAAATGCAACTGGTTCTAAAGATTTTAAATAACAAAATGCAAAGAGTGCACCTGCAACTCCACAATAAAATGCACTGATTGCAAAGGCTTGTACTTTTGTTCGTAATAATGACACTCCCATCGACTCCGCAGCGATATCCATGTCTCTAACTGCCATCCAATTCCTACCTGTACTACCTCTAGCCATATTCATCGCTAGTAAAGTTAAAACTGTTGTAACAGCCAGACATACAAAATACATTGCTAATGGTGTTGTAAATGGTTTTCCTAAGATAACTATGTCTTGTGCAGTTATAATTCCTGATGAGTCGTAGTTTTTAAACCAACCAAATTTATCTATCATCCATATAATAAAGAACTGTGAGGCTAATGTAGCAACCATCAGATAAATTCCTCTTACTTTTAAACTTGGCAGACCAAACAAAATTCCAAAAGCTGCAGCAATTAAACCTGACACTATTAGTGAGCCTACGAAACCTAAATCAGGCACTCTTAAAATAAGGTTAAACATTGCAAAAGCACCTGCCGCCATGAAGCCAGCAGCACCTAAAGCTAATTGTCCTGTGTAACCCATAACAATTTGCTGTCCAATTGTAGCTAAAGCTAAGCAAAGCCAAGGTATCAATATAGAAGTGTACCAATATTCTGTTGTAATAAATGTAGGTATTACTAATACACTCAGAACCATACAAACAGCTAAGTTAATCAGGTCTTTTTTTGTATAAGTCATAAATACTGGTTTCATCATAAATTAAACTCTCCTAATAATTTTTTCTCCAAATAAACCTTCCGGTCTATATAATAAAAAGAATATTGCTAAGACGTAAGGAGCCCAACCTTCAATTGCGCCACCAAAAAACGGTCCAATGTATACTTCTAAAACTTTCTCTACTGCACCAATGATTAAGCCACCAATAATTGCGCCTGGAATAGATGAAAAGCCACCTATAATTAAAACTGGTAAAGCTTTTAACGCTAAATCAACAAGAGCAAATTGAACACCAGCTCTTGCACCCCACATACATCCTGCAACTAATGCCACAACTCCAGCAGCAGACCAAACTAGTAACATAATGTGTTTTAAAGGAATTCCTATTGAACTAGCGGCACCTGCATCATCTGCAACAGCTCTCAGACCCAGACCAATTTTTGTATATTTAAATAGAAGGAATAAACCGATAATCATTATAGCTGCAACAAGTCCTGCAGTAATATCAAGAGCACTAATAAATAATTTTAAGTTATCAGCAATCCACGGCACTGGAAAATCTCCTATACCTAAATCTAATCTTCTTACTTCTACTCCCCATGCTGCTTGAGCCAAGCCTTCTAAAACATATCCTAGACCAATTGTGGCCATTAGCACCGTGTCCTCACTGGCATTCATGAGAGGTCTTAAAACAAATCTTTCGGTACACAAACCAACTACTACCATTAGAAGAGCAGCTAAAATAAAGGCAAGTACAAAAGGTATGTTAAAATCTTGCATGAAACCACAAAAAGCAAGCACTGAGAAAAAAACCATAGCTCCTTGTGAAAAGTTAAAGGTTGCTGAAGCTTTAAAAATTAGAACAAATCCTAAAGCTACCAATGAGTACATAGTTCCAGCAAGCAAACCGCCAACTAAAACTTCCATAAAAAATAATAATTCTTCAACCATATTTTTATCCTAGTGTTCTACCCCTAAATAAGCATCTATTACTTTTTGATTTGATCTTACTTCATCAGGCGTACCATCGCCAATAACTTTACCATAATCAAGCACTACAACTCTGTCTGATATATCCATAACTACTCCCATATCATGCTCAATAAGAACCATAGTTGTGCCGAGTTCATCGTTTACTTTTAAAATGAACCTACACATGTCCCTTTTTTCTTCAACATTCATTCCAGCCATAGGCTCATCTAATAAAATTACAGATGAGTCTGTTGCAAGAGCACGACCTAATTCCACTTTCTTTTGTAATCCATATGGAAGTTTTCCAACTGGTGTGTCTTTAATATCCTCAATTTCTAAAAAGCTAATTATTTCTTCAGATCTATCTCTGTTTTCTTTCTCTTCTTTTTTTACCTTAGGTAGTTGAAATGCGACTTCAAGAAAATTTGTTTTTGTGTGAAGCTTTCGGCCTACTAAAATATTATCTAGGACTGACATTCTTTTAAATAGAGCTAAGTTTTGAAAAGTTCTAGATAAACCCATTTGAGCCATGATATTTGGTGTTATATTTGTTATTTGTTGTCCCTTAAACGAGACAGTTCCTTGTTGAGGCTTATAAATCCCGTTTATACAATTCAGCATTGAGCTTTTACCTGCTCCATTAGGTCCGATTATAGCTCTAACTTCATGCTCAAGAACATCAAACGAGGTGTCAGTTATTGCTTTAACACCACCAAAAGAAAGAGAAATATTTTTTACTTCTAATATTGGTTTACCTATTTTAAATTTTCTTTCTTGTGCCATCTTTAGTTAATTTTTTTCTTTGTTAAACTTTCTTCCTTAAGTACGTCTCTGAAATTTTTTCTGCCTTTCTTTGAAATACCTAAATATAATTCTTTTACTTGGTCATTACTCAATAAACTCTTAGCTGTCCCATCTAACATCACTCTTCCTGTTTCAATAATATAACCATAATCGGAATTTTTTAGTGCAACGTTAGTATTCTGTTCAGCAAGTAAAATACTAACTCCTTCTTTGGTATTTAATTCTTTCACAATATTAAAAATCTCAGCAACTAATTGAGGTGCAAGGCCCATTGTTGGCTCATCCAATAATAGCATTTTAGGTTTAGCCATCATCGCTCTTGCGACCGCTATCATTTGTTGCTCTCCACCTGATGTAAATGCAGCTTGGCTTTTTCTTCTTTCCTTTAATCTTATGAAATAAGTATATATTTTTTCTAATTCTTGATTGATATCACCTTTTGATAATTTTCTTGAGTATGCCCCAGCAATAATATTTTCTTCAACAGTGAGGTGGCCAAAACATCTTCTGCCCTCTAATACTTGAACCATGCCAAGCCCAACCATTTGTGAGGGATTTTGTTTTTCAATTGAGGTACCATCATATTCTATAGTGCCTTTTGTTACTTTACCTCTTTCTGAGGCTAGCATAGTTGAAACCGCTTTTAATGTTGTACTCTTACCCGCTCCATTTGCTCCAAGTAGTGCTACTACTTTTCCCTTTGGCACTTTTAATGAAACATCATGTAGAGCTAAAATAACATTATCATATGTTACTTCGATATTTTTAATATCAAGTATGTTGGTTGAAGTGCTCATTAATTTTTTTTCAATTATATTTATATTAAATTTTATTTAAAGGGGAGTTAGAATAACTTGATTATCTAAACTCCCCCTTTAGTAGATATTAATTTATTTCTAAATTAATTATCCACATTTTTTCGGTGTAATGTTGTTTTCTTTAGCAAATTTCGCTGCAGATGCCTCTACAAGACCTCTAATAAATGCAGGATCACCTGGAGCTTCCCAACCAGTTACCTGATTGAATTTAGTTCCGTCCCACTG
The DNA here is from genome assembly GCA_902615145.1 of uncultured Pelagibacteraceae bacterium. Lineage (GTDB taxonomy): Bacteria > Pseudomonadota > Alphaproteobacteria > Pelagibacterales > Pelagibacteraceae > Pelagibacter. The sequence goes on from CACMNK010000006.1 coordinate 9,707, forward strand.
CATTACAGCAAATTTACCGGCACCTTCATGGTTTGCGCATGAAATAGCAAATGGAGCTAACATTCCTCCAACTCCAAGTTCAGTAAGTCTAGCTTCAGTCATGTTTAAATTTTCATAACCATCTCTAAACTCAGCACCAGTTACTGCTTTACCAACTTTGTTATGCATTTTTTGAGCAATTCTTAACGCCTCAATCCACATAACGGCAGCACCTAGTCCTCTATTCCAGTAAACGGAACCAATCCTATTTGGATCAGCTAAGTTACCTTTTCCGGCACCATATACTTTATCTTTAATGTCTTTAACTAATGGATATTCACCTGGTAAAGCATTTGCAACAGCATAAGTTCCCTTAGCTGCATCACCTGCTGGATACATATCCTCTTCGGCAGCACCGAATGTTACATACATCATTCTATCTCTTGGGAAATTAATTCTAGCAGCGTTAGTCATTGCTGTTGAATTCATTCCAGAACCCGCTCCCCAGAAAGTAACCCAATCAGGTTTTTCTTTTCTGATTTGCAGCCATTGAGATTGTTGCTCTAATCCTGGAGGTGGAATTGAGATTTCAATTAATTTCATTCCCCAATCAGAAGTTATTTTTCTCATTGCTGGAAGTGGTTCTCTTCCGTAAGCAGAGTCGATGTGTAAGTGAACGATTTTTTTACCTTTCATTTTATCTATACCGCCCTCTACTTGAGCCATAAACTTCAGTTTAACCGCTATTTGTGACCAGTAGTGACTTGCAGCATTAAATACCCAAGGCCATACTCTTCCATCAGCACCGTCAGTTCTTCCATAACCATATTGAGCTAAAACAACATTATCTTTAGCCATACGGTTAATCACAGCGTATGCTCCTGGTGTTCCTAAAGTATCAAACACTACTATTCTTTGACCATCTTTTTCTAAAAGTCTTTGGTAACATTCTACCGTTTTAACAGCGTTATATTCCGTCTCACACTCTTGCCATGTAAGCATTACTCCGTTTACTCCACCCGTCATGTTTACATAGTTCATGTAATCAATTTGAGCCCCGTAGTAACCAGTACCCATTGCTGAGTAAGGTCCAACACGACTACTTGCTACTGGAAAATATTGTGTCTCAGCAGCAGATACACTTTGAGGTAAAGTAAGTGAAGAAAATAAAGCGATAACTACTGTTAGAGTAGAAGTTAGCCTTTTAATTATTTTTGCTAACATTATTCCTCCCTTATGTTTAGTTATGTTAAACATTCTAATAAGCTATAATCTAACCACATAGCTTGAGTTTCTGCAATTAATAATCATTATTAACAAATAAAACAAAATCGTCACATAAGGATAAACAATTACAACTATAGATTGTTAAAAAAATTTTAAATAGGAATTGTTTTTTAAGAAATCTATAAAAGTCTAATAAATTACATAAATTAAATGAAAAAAATTTTAATAGTTGAGGGTAATACAGCCGAAGAAAACGGGAGTTTTACAGAGGCAGGTATTAAAACTCATACTGAAAGTTTAAGGGAAAGTTTAAAATATATATCGAGAGATTTAATAATAGATGTTGTTAACCCATCATCAGATAATAATATTAATAGTTTCAACGATAAGTTGCACACCTTTGATGGTTTAATCTGGGGAGGAAGCAGTTTGAATATTTATAACGATACTCCAGAAATAAAAAAACAAATTGAATTTATGAAAAATTGTCAAAATAAAGTTAAAAATATTTTAGGAATTTGTTGGGGTATGCAAGTGGCTGTAACTGCTGCAGGAGGTCAGGTAAAAAAAGCCAATACATCTCATGTAGGTATCGCAAAAGAAATTGAAATAAATGAATACGGTTTAAAGCATCCGTTATACAAAGATAAAGAAAAAAAATTTAATTCTCCTGCTTTTAATTATGACGAAGTTGTGAAAATACCAGAAAACGGTATTTGTCTTGCATCTAATAAAATTAATAAAGTCCAAAGTTTGTATTTTCAAATAAATAAAACTAGAGTTTGGGGCTTGCAATATCATCCTGAAATAACTTATGAAAAAATGATAAGTTTGATTAATTTAGAAGAAAAAGATTAATTGAATATAGAAAAGTATTCAAAAATGAAAATGATCTTGAAAATCACATATCTTTTATTGAAAAAGAAATTCAGGTCACGGTTAAAGAAAAAAAAATGTTAGAACTTAAAAATTGGCTTAAAGAATTAAATTAAAATAAACCCTCAATTTGTCCTTTTTGATTTAATTTAATAGTATCAGCAGCTGGCTTTCTTGGTAATCCTGGCATCGTCATTATTGATCCACAAATGACTACCACAAATTCTGCTCCTGAAGATAATCTTACTTCTCTTATTGGTATTTCATGATTTGAGGGGGCACCTTTGAGTTTGGGGTCTGTTGAAAAACTAAATTGAGTTTTTGCAATACAAACCGGTAAATTTCCATGACCATTATCCTCAAAAACTTTTAATTGTTCTTTAACTTTGTCATCAGCTGTTATTTTATCAGCTTTATAGATTTGTTTAGCAATTAACTCTATCTTATCCCAGAGTTTAAGATTGTTATTATATAAAAAATTAAATTTATTTTTGTTATTTTTGCAGACTTTAACAACTTTTTTGGCAAGATCTTTGGTCCCATTCCCACCCTTAGCCCAATGCTTACATTCACTGACTTCAACTTTCTTTTTTTTACAAAAATTTAAAACAGTTTTAACTTCTTTTTTTGTGTCTAGCGCAAAATGATTTATGGCTACTATCGGTTCTAAACCAAATTTTTTTATGTTTGTAATATGTCTTTCCAAGTTAACCAATCCTCTTTCTAACGCCGATATATCCTCTTTTTTTAAGTCCTCTTTTTCAACTCCTCCATGCATTTTTAATGCTCTTATTGTTGCAACAATTACTACACAGCTGGGGGTTAATCCTGCTTTCCTGCATTTAATATTTAAAAACTTTTCTGCACCAAGATCTGCACCAAATCCTGCTTCAGTAACTACATAATCAGATAGTTTTAAAGCAGTTTTTGTTGCAATAACTGAATTGCAACCATGAGCAATGTTCGCAAATGGACCGCCATGAATAATTGCAGGATTATTTTCTAAAGTTTGAGTTACATTTGGTCTTATTGCTTCCTTAAGTAAAACAGTCATGGGTCCATGAGCATTGATATCTCTTGCATAAAGCGGGCTTCCTTTTTTATCGTATGCAAAAGTAATATTACCAATTCTTTTTTCTAAATCTTTTAAATCGTTAGAAAGACAAAAAATAGCCATTACTTCTGATGCAACTGTTATGTCGAAACCATCAACTCTTTTGAAATCTTTAGCAACCCCACTAGTATTAATATCAATAAATCTAAGAGCGCGGTCATTCATATCCATTACACGTTTCCAAACTATTTTGTTTTCATCTATATTTAATTTGTTACCCCAATAAATATGGTTATCTATCATTGCTGAAAGTAAATTATGTGCTGAAGTAATGGCATGAAAATCACCTGTAAAATGTAAATTTATTTGCTCCATAGGAACAACTTGGGCGTAACCCCCCCCAGCAGCACCACCTTTCATTCCAAATGATGGACCTAAACTAGGTTCCCTAAGACAAACGATAGATTTTTTACCAATTTTATTTAAGCCATCACTTAAACCAACCGAAGTTGTTGTTTTTCCTTCACCTGCTGGTGTTGGCGTTATTGCAGTGACTAAAATTAATTTACCATCCTTTTTTTTCTTCAGTTTATCTAAAAATTCAAAATTAATTTTTGCGATATGTCTACCCATTGGACTGAAAGCACTGCTCTTATCTGGAACTTTAATTTTTGCTAAAATTTTACCTATCGGTTTCATTTTAGCTTTTCTTGCTATTTCTATATCTGATTTTACTTTAGCCATTTATTCAAATAAAATATTTGTTTAATACATGTTTTTAGTTCATATAAAATATAGTGGTTTCAGTCTCTTGTAGCAATATAAACTCCAACAGATGTTACAATAAAACCAACAATATCCAAATAAGTTAGTTTTTCATTTAAAAAAAACCAGGCCATTAAAGCTGAGGTAGATGGAATTAAAAAAAATATCGAAACAGTTTTGCTTGCTGAATTTTTTTTAATTAAAAGCATTAAGATTGTAAAAGCACCAAAAGAGACAAGTAATACTTGATGGCTCATTGCAATGATAAAAACCTTGTTAAAATTTATATATGGTTCAGCAAAGAAAATTACTATTAGAACATGAAACAAACATCCCCCAAATGCTTGGTAAAAATTACTTACTGATAAAGGTAAGTTTTTACTTATCTTTTTTTGCCAAATTGTAGATATTGTAATTGATAATAAAGCTATGATTGTTGCGATAAGTCCTAATAAAGGAATACCAGAACCTATATCTAAACCCAAAACTAAAGAGGCACCCGTGAAACCAAGTAAAACCCCAATCCATTGTTGGGTAGTTATTTTCTCATCAAGGATGGGTCCACTTAAGATGTTTGTTAAAACTGGTTGAAGAGTGACTATTAAAGCTGCTATTCCTACTGGCATTCCAATTGAGATTGAATAAAAAACTCCACCTAAATAAAATCCATGAAAAAGCACACCACTTAAAACAGCCTCGGCTATTTTTCTCTTATTTGTAATTAATGATTGATTTAAATAAAAAGAGAAAAAATAGAAACCAAGAGCTACAAAAAAAAACCTAAAAGCCAATGCTGCAAAAGGGTCGCTATTATCTACAATTGGCTTAGTGGTTATAAATGCTGAAGACCATAGCAGAATAAAAATAAGAGGATATATTCTAATCACTTTTAGCTTGATAGGTTAATTGTCATTTATACAGTTTACTAATCAGTAATATTTAATTGAATAAATTCATTTTGTTTAGTCTCTTTGCACCATAACTCATAACTTTCACACATTCTCCAAATATGATCAAATGCTCTTTTAGATATTTCAAGTGGTAAATTATTTTTAGCATCATAAAGATCTGGAAACTGGATGAGTTGCTTTACCATTACATCTTTTTGAATTTTTAATAGTCTTATTGTTTCCTCTGGAATTTTTTTATTTGTTTTTAAATCGATAAATTTATTTTTTTCCAATTCTTTCAGCCAATCATCATGGAATTTTCCACTACTAATATTTTTATAAGTCCCATTACCAATAAAAGCATCTATAGCCTCTTTATTTGAAAAATTTGAGTTCTTTTTTTTAATTTCTGAAATTTCTAAATAGATTACCTCTGCAACATATAAAACATACGGCTTGTCTTTAGATTGCATTGACTATTTTCGATATTTTTTCATTGCAGCGTTTGCTAAAATTAAATTTGGATCTAAAAAAATTTTCGATTTTTTGATTTTATTAAATGATTTAAAAGCAAATATTGCTATGGGTAATTCTGTACAACCAAGAATAATTTTTTTACACTTCTTTTTAATCAAGAAGTTTATAGCTGGTTTAATTTTCTTAGCTGCTGTCTTTACGTTTCCCATTTTAACAAGTTTAATTGCTTGGTTTACAGAATTTTTTTGAATTAATTTATTTGGGTGTATCAATTTATAATTTGTATCGAAAAATTTATTGTATACACCTGTCATTATAGTTCCTTCCGTAGCTAGTAAGCCTATAGGTGAGTTTTTTTTACATGTTCTTTTTGCATGAATATAAACTTCTTTGGGCATATTTATTATTGGTAATTTTATTTTTTTTTTTAAATCATCATACCAATAATGTGCTGTGTTACACGGAATAACAATGAACTTACATTTATCTTTTTTAAGCAATCTGCAACCTTTAAGCAAACTCTCTAAGACTAATTTGTATTTTTTTTTATTTTTTGAATTTGAAAATCTATTTGTTAATCTACTTGTCTGAATTCCAATCGATTCAGGTCGTCCGGGTATGTTAGATTTATTGTAAAGTAAAAATAAAGGATAATCTTGATCAATTTTTCCTCTATTTAACACTGCAAGTTTATTACAGAAATCAAGACCTGCTTGTGTTCCCATTCCACCAAGAATACCAATCATAACTTATAGCTTCTTTTTGATAAAAGTTTATTGGCCATAAAAATGAAATACCTAAGTTATTTGATTGATACAGCCAATAAAATTTTTGAAAATTATGCAGTTTTTAAGTTAACTGCTGAAGGACCTTTAGGACCATCTTCAACATCGAAAGTCAAAGCTTGACCCTCATCTAAACCATTCATGCCAGCATCTCTCACTGCTGAAACGTGAACAAATACATCTTTTTCTTTGTCTTCTCGTTCAATAAAACCATAACCTTTGGTCGGATTGAACCATTTTACTTTACCTTGTAGACTCATATTTTTACTTATTGTTATGTTAATTTATCACTTATAATTAAGTAATTGTGCCTTTCTTTAAAATTTTAAGTCTTTTGTCAACTAAATTGATCTACTTACTAGTTTTAAATATTAATCGTTGCTAATTAGTTTTGTAAAATAAAGAGAATTTACGTCCTCTTTATAATGCGCAAAAGGCGCACAAGGCTGAAAGTTACAACTTATAAATAACTTTCTTGCAGGCTCAAAAAATTCTCCAGAACCTGTTTCAATACTAATTCTAAGAATATTTAGATTTTTTGCTTCATTGATTAAATGTTTTATTATCTTAATTCCGTTTCCTTTATTTCTAAAGTTATCATGAACTCTTATTGACTTAAATTCACCATGGTCTTTACTTAAAAATTTAAGTGCACCACATCCCATTAAGTTATTATTTTCCCATAAACTCCAAAATTTTATAGATGAAACCTTAAGACCAGGGATATCCAGAACATGGGCACTTCCCTCTGGGGATGCAGCTCTTAGTTCTTTAAAATGTTTTGTAAGAAGTTCATTTACTTCCGGATGATCAAAATTTCCTTCTATTGACTCTATCATTTTATCAAAGTAGTGATGTGTCCCATCTTCCTTTTAGCTTTAATTTCTTTTTTTAAATAATCAAAAAAAAATTCGTTTTCACCTAAATTATTACTTTTTCTATATTGCTCAATCTGACTTCCAATTAAATTAACCATCTTTGCATTAGATAGTTTTTTTAATGAGACTTTTTTTAGAGAACAAACTGCTCTTACATGATTTTCAAATTGGCTTACATTGTAAGCGTTGATAGTGAGATGACCAGAATTATGTACTCTAGGAGCAATTTCGTTAACAAACAAATTTTCATTTCTATCTATAAAAAATTCTACACAAAGAGTTCCTATAAACTTTAACTCTTCAGCAATATCCATAGCCCAATTTTTCGATTGTTTAAAAATATTTTCACTTATATCAGCAGGTATACTGGAGTACTTAAGTATTTGATCTTCATGAATATTTTCTATGGGTTCATAAATTTCATATTCGTTATTTCCAAATCTTGTAATAATCACTGAAATTTCTTTTTTAAGTTTTACTAATTTTTCTAGTATGTAGCCTTTGGAAAAATCTATATTTAACGCATCCACTTCTTTAATTTCTTTAATAGGGTATTGGCCTTTACCATCGTAACCCATAGTTGTTGTTTTTAAAATACCTGGAAGCAAATCGTTTAAAGAATCTAAGTCAGACTTTTTATCAACAGATGCATATTGTGTGGTTCTAATATTAAGTTTATTTACAAAATCTTTTTCAGCTAACCTGTGTTGTATCAGTCTATTGATAGATGGTTTTGGTAATACAGGCTTTGTCTTATTGATTTCATTGAGAGTTTCAAATGGAATATTTTCAAATTCATATGTAGCAATATCTATCTTTTCAATAAACTCATCAATTTTTTCTTTTTCATCATATTTACCAATAATGAACTCATCACAAAAATTTTTTGCTGGTGCATCTACATCATCGCAATAGATAACTGTTTTTATATTTAATTTTTTTGCAGCATCTGAAAGCATACTTCCAAGCTGACCGCCACCGATAATACCTAATTTTATTTCTGACATTAATTTTACTTAGGTCTTTTTTTTACAGATTTTGTTTGTGATGTACGCCATTTTTCTAATTTCTTACTAACAATAGAATTATTATTTGCAATTATAGATGCAGCAAGTAATGCTGCGTTTATGGCTCCATCTTTTCCTATAGCCAATGCTCCAACTGGGATACCCTTAGGCATTTGAGCGATTGATAAAAGACTGTCTAAGCCTTTAAGTTTTTTACTCTCAATGGGAACACCCAAAACTGGAATTGAAGTTAAAGCTGCAATCATTCCAGGTAAATGAGCAGATCCTCCAGCGCCCGCAATTATAACAGCAAAATTATTTTGTTTTGCTTTACTTGAAAATTCATACATTCTTTTGGGTGTTCTATGAGCTGAAATTATTTTAGTTTCAAATTTAACTCCAAGAATTTTAAGCACTTTTGCAGCTAATTTCATTGTTTTGTAGTCCGATTGACTACCCATTACTAATGCAACTTTTTGATTTTTATTTTTTTTCATTGAAAGTTTGAATACAACTTTATTTCAAAATTAAATAAAAATTTCAATATAATAAATAAAACTAAAAAAAAGTGTTAATATTGTTAACAATGTTTTTATAAAATGAGCAAAGATAAAGATTTTGATAATTTAAAAGAATTAGACGATGTATGTGATGAGTGCAAAAAAAAAGATGAGAGTGTTACTCAAAATTTAATTTTAACAGGATTTAAAATTTGTAAATCGTGCAGAGTCTCAAAAACAATATTCCCAATTTAAATACTATTTATAGGTAAAGCATTCATTCTACTCATTACAAAAGAAATTGACATAAAAACTATAATTAAAAATGATAAGAAAACAATTCCAAAAGATTTTAAATTAGATTTAAAATTTAAGATTTGTCTTATAGAAATAATTAATGCTGCAAAAATCCAAAATTGAGTTATAAAAATTATTGGTATCATTAACTCAGGTGTGACTGCAAAGAACCTCAACAAACCTGGAGCATGAGCAAAACCAACAGCAGTTAAAACTTTTTTGAATGAAACCTTGGTTTGCTTATCAGGGAATATCTTTACTCCTAAAACATAAATTAAAATTGCCCAAATAAACCAAGTTAAAATTGCCGTTAACCCTGACATTCCGATAGCTGTTTTGATGACTGTATTTGCAGCCACAGCACCCGCTACTCCATCTAAGATCATTATCAATCCAGCAAAATAAATTGAGGCTTCGCCAAAATTTCTACTATCAGTGTAAAGAGACTTGTCTAGTTTAATGGACTTAAAGATAATATTTAAAAACTCTCCAAACATTTAATTTTTTTTATTTTTTTGCTCTTTATATGAAACAATCAATGGAAAGATTATTAAAGCAATAATAATGATAATGCAAATTGCAATTAAAAAAAATTTAGACATTTAATTTTAAAAGCAGAATATCTCTTTTAAGAAACTATTAACCTGAAACGACCTCTCTAGTATTTGCATTAAAAGATTCTTTAAATGGTATATCAACTATCACAGCATCTACCGGTTTCCCTGGACTATTCGAATACTTTTCTGGTAAATGAACTTTATATTTAGTTCCAACCTTTCCTTTAGGAAATCCATTAGCATTTAAAGTTCCATCAAAAGGAACATAACCCATTGCAATATTAGTCTTTTTTTCAGGATGCCACCAAGGAGAGGTAATAAATCCAATTGGTTCACCACCATTTGCATTTGAGATTAACCAAAAATCAGGTGCATAATCTTCTATTGGTTTTCCACCTAATTCTAAACCAACTAACTGCAGTTTGTAAGGTATCTTTCCTGCTTTTATTTCTGACTTCATTTTTTCTAAAACTTCTTTTCCAACATAGTCAGTTTTTTTATTCCATTCTCCTTTGCCAGACAAAGAAACCTGATAACCAAGGTTACATTGAAAAGGATTATGTTGTTGATCCATATCTTGTCCCCAAGAAAGTATGCCTGCTTGGATTCTTCTATGATGAGCTGGAGCAATAACCATCAAATTATGCTTCTCACCAGCTTTTAGAACAGCGTTCCACATATCATCAGCATACAATGTTGCATTCCTTAGATAGATTTCATATCCAGCTTCACCCGAGAAACCAGATTGTGAAATTACACAACTTCTACCTCCAATTTTTGCTTCAGCTAATCCGTAAAATGGCATATTATCTAAATCAAATTGATCACCACAAAGATCTTTCATTAAAGCTTTAGATTTAGGACCTTGTATTTGAACTGGACAATGGTCAGTTTCTTCAATTTTACAATTAAATCTTCCATCAGCATTTACACCTTGTAAATACATTCCGATATCGGAGTCAGATAGAGAAAACCAAAACTCATCCTCTGAAATTCTTAAAAGAATTGGATCATTTAACACTCCACCATAGGCATTACATAAAATTACATATCTTGCTCTCATTGGAGAAATTTTTGTTGCGTCTCTAGTTATTACATAATCTACAAATTTTTCTGCATCTGGACCCTTTACTCTTATTTGTCTTTCGACAGCAACATTCCACATCGTTACATGGTTTACGATCGCATCGTATTCAACCATTGCACCACCATCCTCAGGTTTTACATATCCTCTTGGATGATAAATTCGATTGTATACTGTAGCCCTCCAACATCCTGCTTGCATAGATAAATGCCAATAAGGTGATTTTCTAACTCTTGTTGATATAAGCATTTCAACTTTAGTAGGTCCACTTTGTCTTAAATTATAAGGAACCTGTCGATCAGACTGATCTACTGATGTTGCATGTTTTAATTTTGTATAATCAAATTCTTTAGACATATTTGTTCTCCTTCAACCACTTGTTAGTTTCCGTCAAGCCGCCGAATGTATAAATGTGGAAAAAATTAGTATGAGATTTAATTTTCCCAATTAAATCATTTGGGTCTTTAGGTTTTAATAAATCTAATGCCTTACTGAAATTAGATTTAAGAAAATTTAAGGAATTTTTTGCTCCAACGATATTTGCAAATTTTATTAGGCTTGATATCTTTAGAGGCCCAGTAATTCCCACATGAACTGGTACACTTTGTTTTGAAATAAAATCTATAATAGGCTGAGGATCTAGCAACCATTGTGTTACTATATAATCAGCATAAGGTTTTTTATCTATCATAGCTTTTTTTAAATCTGAGTCGGATATATCAGGACTCCCCTCCGGGTGTCCAGCAATTCCTATTGTCATCTTCTCAAAATAACCAGTCTCCAAAAGTTGGAAGGAGCTATCGAATTTTCCCATCGGCTCTCTACCACCTCCGATTACTAGCACTTGTTTAACCCCCCCATCTTTACATCTTGAAACATAATCTTTTAGCTGTTTTTCATCTTGCATTGATCGAGCAGGGAAATGAGGAACTGGGTTAAAGCCTTTTTTAACCAAATCAACTGCTTGTTGTGCTGTTTCTTTGTAATCACCACCAGGCAACATTGTGACATAAACATCACTAACTTTTGGAACTGTATTCAGGTCAGTTTTCGGACTTATTTCAAGAGAAAATTTCATTTTTAGATAATTATATCTTTTGAAAATACTGTCAAAGAAATTCATCCTATAATATAATCGTCTTATGGCACAAAAAGACGTAGGAAACAAAGTACCAATTTATAAATTGAAAACCACAAAAGAGGTAATGGATTACTACAATGAGTGGGGTGAAAATGACAAATATAATAAAGATATGGTTGATTGGAATTATACAGGACCAAAAGAAACCGTTAATATTTTCTTAAAATATGAGAAAAATAAAGATGCTTTGATCTTTGACGCTGGCTGCGGAACTGGTTTAGTTGGCTTAGAATTAAAAAAATACGGTTTCAAAAACTTTCATGGTGCAGATCTATCACAAAAATTATTGAGCACCATCCCGTCAAATTTGTATAAAAAACTTCTCAAGTCAGATTTAAATGAGCCAATTAATTTAAAAGATGACACTTACGATGCAATTTTTTGTGTTGGCACATTTACTTTTGGCCACGTAAAGCCAAATGCTTTGGATGAATTTATAAGAATAACTAAAAAAGGTGGTTTAATTTGTTTCACAATTAATGAGGGTATATACAAAGATTATGGATTTGATAAAAAAATACATGAATTAAATAAATCTAATTTTTGGAGTGAAATAGAGTTTTTTAAATCTGATTACATCGCTAGCAAAGATGTCAATGCATGGTTGGGTTTGTATAAAGTAAAATAATGAAAATTATATTAAAATATTTGAAAAGTTAAAATAATGTCTTATCAATGGGATAATAAAAAACCAACTGCACAAATGTTAGGAAGATGGCAACCATTTCATGATGGGCACTATAGTTTATTTAAGGAAATAATAAAAAAAACTGGTCAAGTTTGTATTCAAATAAGAGATGTTCAAGGAGTGGATGATAACCCCTTTGATTTTGAGACAGTCAAAAAAAGTATTGAGGATAGACTTAATCCAGAATTTGAGGGACGTTTCAAGGTTATGCTAGTTCCAAATATAACTAATATTTGTTACGGAAGAGGCGTAGGTTATAAAATTGAAGAAATTGAATTATCAAAAGAAATTCAGGAAATCTCTGCAACAAAAATTCGAGCTCAAATGAGAAAAGAAGGTAAACTTAAATAAAATCATATGGGCATTAAGATTATTAACCAAAAAGATATTTCAAGAATAATAATGGATGAGCCTAAAACTTATAATTCACTGTCATTCAAAAATTTAACAGATTTAATTAAAGTAATAAAAAAGTTAGATAAGGATAATAATACTAAAGTGATAATAATTGAGGGAGCAGGTAAAGGTTTTAGTGCAGGACATAATTTAAAAGAGGTAAAAAGTTTAAAAAAAAAAAAGAATTATCAAAAGCTATTCAATTTATGCTCAAAACTTATGTTACTTATTGTGGAGGGTAGAAAGCCTGTTATCGCTAAAGTTCATGGAGCCGCATATGCTGCTGGATGTCAGTTAGTTGCAAGTTGTGATTTAGCTTTTAGTTCTAAAGATGCATTGTTCTCAACACCAGGGGTAAACATTGGTTTGTTTTGTAGTACTCCAATGGTTGCAGTAAGCAGAAAAATAAAAAGAAAATCAATGATGAAAATGTTATTAACTGGCGAACCGATTTCGGCAAAATATGCAAAGGAAATTGGATTAATTAATGACTTTTATACAAAATCAAAACTTGATAATGAAGTTTTAAAGATTGCAAAAAAAATTGCATCAAAATCAAATCTAACAATTAAAATAGGTAAACAAACATTTTACAAGCAATTAGAAATGCCATTAAGAAAAGCTTACGCATATACTAGTAGAATGATGACACAAAACATGATGGCGATGGACGCCAAAGAGGGGATTGCAGCATTTCTTGAAAAAAGAAAACCTGTTTGGAAAAATAAATAATATGATCAATATCAAAGATATTCTCTCAAATTATAAAAATATTGCTTTAGTTGGAGCTAGTAAAGATTTGAATAAGACTTCAACAATAGTAATGAAACACCTGCAAAATTATGGATATAAAGTTTATCCTGTTAATCCAACTATTACAGGTCAGGTAATATTAGGTGAGAGAGTATATGGAAAAGTTTCAGAAATTGATGGGCCTGTGGATATAGTTGATGTCTTTAGACCATCAGATGAGGCAATTGAAATTGTTAATGATGCCATAAAGATCAATGCAAAAGTTTTATGGCTTCAATTAAATATAAAGAATTCTGAAGCCAAGAAAATTGCTGAGGCAAATAACATAATTTATATTGAAAATAAATGTACTAAGCTTGAAATAGAAAAATACCTGAATTAATTAAAATTATAAATTATGTTAAGAAAAAAATTTTTATTATTAAAATTTATAACAATTTTTTTTATCTCTATTTCTGTTTCTAACGCAGAATTAATAAAACCAAATAGTAAAATTAGTCCCTCAGAAGTTGTGAAAATACAATTACTTGGTTTACAAAAAAATAATGACGGATTTAAGGATAGCGGGATAGAACAGACCTGGAATTTTGCTCATCCTAATAACAAAGAGGTCACCGGTCCTCTAGATCGATTTAAAAGAATGATAAAAAGTGATAATTATCAAATGATGATTGATCACTTAAGCCATACAATTACTCAGGTAAGAAGTGGGGCTAGCTGGGCTCAATTTGAGGTCATAATATTGGATAAAAAAAAAATTTATCATAAATTTAATTGGCAAGTAGAAAAATATACTGAAGATGGACCTTTAAAAAACTGCTGGTTGACAACCATGGTTTCAAGCCCTGTGTCATTGGGTAGCTCAATATAAAGCTCTTGATACAATTTTGTTTCGGAATGAATGAAAATTTAGTAGGAATCAGATTATGAAAAGCAAAACGAAAGTAGTTGTAGTTGGCGGAGGTGTCGTAGGTGTAAGTGCACTATACCACCTAGCAAAAAAAGGTTGGTCAGATGTTGTTTTAGTAGAGAGAAAAGAGCTCACTTCAGGTTCAACTTGGCATGCCGCTGGGTTGCTGCCATTATTTAACATGAGTTATTCGGTGGGCCAACTTCATAAATATGCTGTGAATTTATACAAAACATTAGAGGAAGAAACAGGAAAAAATGTTGGCTTTAGTGTAGTTTCTAACATTCGTTTAGCTAGCACAAAAGATAGAATGGATGAATATCATCAATACGCAGGAGTAGCAAAAACTATAGGAGTTGATGTAAAATTTTTAACACCTCAACAGGTAAAAGAAATTTGGCCTTTATGTCATACAGACGATTTAGTTGGAGCAATACAACACCCTGAAGATGGATATATTCAGCCAGCAGATTTAACACAAGCCCTTGCAACAGGTGCAAGAAACAGAGGAGCTGAAATTTATCGAAACACAACTGTTTTATCTATGAAACAGACTAAAGATGGATGGATAGTTGAAACCGATAAAGGTTCAATTGAATGTGAACATGTGATTTCTTGCTCAGGTAATTTTGCACGACAAACTGGAGAAATGGTTGGATTAGATATTCCAGTTATACCTGTTGAACATCAATACATTGTAACGGAGCCACATCCAGAGATTCAAAAAAGAAAAAAAGAAGGCCTTCCAGAGATGGGAGTTTTAAGAGATAGTGACAGCAGATGGTATATGAGAGAAGAAGCTGGCGGATTAATACTTGGCCCATATGAGGATGGTGCTCCTGCTTGTTATGTCGAAGGACCTTCAAAAAATTCAGAGTATGAATTATTTCAGGAAGATTTAGATAGACTTGCTCCACATATTGAAGGTGCTATACATCGTGTGCCTGCATTTGGAGAAGTAGGAGTTAAAAAAGTTTATAATGGAGCAATCTGTTATACTCCAGATGGTAATCCAATAGTTGGCCCTGCCTGGGGACTAAAAAATTTTTGGATTAATGAAGGACATAGCTTTGGAATAACCGCTGCAGGCGGTGCAGGGTGGCAACTGGCAGAATGGATTGTAGATGGAGAGCCAACTATAGACATGCTAGGTGTAGAACCAAGACGATATGGAAATTATGCCACTAAGTCTTATTTGAAAGCTAAAAATGAGGAGGCTTATAGCCATGTTTTTATAGTTCATTATCCTGACGAAGAAAGACCAGCAGCAAGACCTTTAAGAACTGCACCGTGTTATGAAAGAATGAAAGCTTTAGGAGCTGTATTTGGACAAAAATTTGGATGGGAACGTCCTAACTTTTTTGCAACTGATGGCATGGAACAAAAAGACGACTGGTCTTTTAGAAGATCAAAATGGTTTGATGCAATAAAAAAAGAATGTGAGAATGTGAAAAAAAATGTTGGACTTTTAGATATGACTGCATTTGCAAAATGTAGAATTAAAGGACCAAAAGCTGAGGAATTTCTTGACTACTTAGTTGCTAATAAACTTCCAAAAAAAATTGGAAGAATTAATTTATGTCATGCACTTAATACTAAGGGTGGTGTTCATTCAGAATTTACGATTATGAAAGAGGCAGAAAATAGCTATTATCTCGTTTCTGCTGGAGCAAACTTAAGATTAGATCATGATTGGATACAAAAATGGATGCCAACAGATGGCTCTGTAATATTTGAAGATCTAACTAATAGCACTGGAGTTCTAGTTGTTGCAGGTCCTAAAGCTAGAGAATTAATGAGCAAGGTTTCAACAGATGATTTTTCAAATGAAAATTTTAAATGGTTAACTGCAAAAAATGTTAATGTTGGATATGCACCAGTTAATGCCATGAGAGTAAATTTTGTAGGAGAATTGGGATGGGAATTACATCACTCAATTGAATACCAAAACCATATTTTCGATAAACTAATGGAAGCAGGTAAAGATTTAGGAATTAAACCATTTGGTATTAGAGCGATGAATAGTTTAAGAATTGAAAAATCTTATAAGCTTGTAGGAACTGAATTGTCTATTGAGTATTCTCCTTATGAGTCTGGTTTAGATAGATTTGTTCATCCAAATAAAGGAAATTTTATTGGTTTAGAAGCTTTGAACAAATGGAGAGAAAAAGGTTTTGATAATAAATTAGTTACTCTTGAAGTTCACAATACAACAGACTCTGATGTATTAGGAAATAATCCAATTTACAAAGATGACAAAGTTGTTGGAAGGGCAACTGGAGGTGAATATGGATTTAGAATTGATAAATCAATCGCATTAGCCATGGTTAAACCAGATCTAGCTAATGTTGGGGAGAAACTAAAAGTTGATATTCTTGGTAAGATGTATGAAGCTACAATTCTTGAAGAGTGTCCATATGACTCTGAAAATAAATTATTGAGAGCTTAATGAAAATTTTAGTAGCAGTAAAAAGAGTGATTGATTATAACGTACAAATCAGAGTGAAAGAAGATAACTCTGGTGTAGTAACTGACAATGTTAAAATGTCGACTAATCCACCAGATGACAATGCAATTGAAGAAGCGGTAAAGATTAAAGAAGCTGGTAAAGCCACAGAAGTAGTAGCAGTAAGTATTGGTGAAGAAAAAGCACAAGAAACAGTTCGTAAAGCATTGGCGGTTGGAGCTGATAGAGGAATACTCGTTAAAACAGAAGGTATTGTTGAACCTCTTTCTGTTTCAAAATTATTACAAAAAATTGTAGAAAAAGAAAAACCAGATTTAGTCTTTATGGGTAAACAGGCAATCGATGACGATTGTAATCAGACAGGTCAAATGTTAAGCGCCCTTCTTAATTGGCCTCAAGCTACCTTTGCATCTAAAATTGAGATTAAAGATGGTAAGTTAGAAGTTACAAGAGAAATAGATGAAGGTTTAGAAACAATAGAAATAAATGTTCCAGCAATAGTAACATGTGATCTAAGATTAAATGAACCAAGGTATGCTTCATTGCCAAACATAATGAAAGCCAAAAAAAAACCTATTGAGCAATTAAATGCGTCAGATTTAGGAGTAGATATAAGTCCAAGAATCGAACAAATTAAAGTTGAAGAGCCGCCTAAAAGAAAAGCTGGTATCAAAGTATCAAGTGTATCTGAGTTGGTTCAAAAATTAAAAAATGAGGCTAAAGTGATTTAAATGTCAGTTTTATTAATTGCAGAACATAATAATCAAGAATTGAAGCCATTTACACTTAATGCAGCAACCGCAGCATCACAGATTGACAATGATGTTCACGCTGTAATTATTGGAAATAAATGTGACGAAGCAGCAAAAGCATTATCAAAATTAGAATTTGTTAAGAAAGTTATCCAAGTCGAAGCAGATTACTACGAGAATTTTGTTGCTGAAAATTTTGCACCAGTAATTGTGAAATTAGCCGATAACTATTCGCACATAATAAGTTCAGCAAACACTTTTGGTAAAAATTTAATGCCAAGAATTGCTGCTGCTCTAGATACATCCCAAATCAGTGATATAACTAAAGTTATTGCTCCCGATACTTTTTTGCGACCAATTTATGCTGGAAATGCTTTTGCAACAGTAAAAAGTAAAGATACAAAAAAATGTGTAACTATAAGACCAACATCTTTTGACGCTTGTGAAAGTTCTGGTGGATCTGCAGCAATTGAGAAAGCTGAAGCAAGTGAGGAATTTTCAAAAACAAAGTTTGTCAAAAGAGAAGAGGTAAAATCGGATAGACCAGAACTTGGTACTGCTAGAGTTGTTGTATCAGGTGGGAGAGGGATGCAGAGTGGAGATAATTTTAAACTTATTACCTCTTTAGCTGATAAATTAAATGCAGCAATAGGAGCATCTAGAGCAGCAGTTGATGCTGGATATATAAGTAACGATCACCAAGTTGGTCAAACAGGTAAAGTTGTTGTCCCAGATTTATATATTGCTGTAGGTATTTCAGGTGCTATTCAGCACTTAGCAGGAATGAAAGAAAGTAAAGTAATTGTGGCAATAAATAAAGATGGAGAAGCACCAATTTTTAGTGTTGCAGACTATGGTCTTGAAGCCGATCTTTTTGAAGCAGTTCCTCAATTCCTAGAGGAATTGAACAAATTAAACACTATACAAAAATAATATAATCTGTAAAAAATTAACTTATGTCCAGAGAGACAATGGAATATGATGTTGTAATTGTAGGTGGCGGTCCATCAGGATTAGCTACAGCTATAAAGTTAAAACAATTAAACTCAGAATTAAATATTTGCTTGTTAGAAAAAGCATCAGAAATTGGTGCCCATATTTTAAGTGGAAATGTATTTGAAACAAGAGCTTTAGATGAGTTAATTCCAGGTTGGAAAGAACTGAATTCACCTATTAAAACTAAAGTTACCAAAGAAAAATTTTTATTTTTAGGAAAAAATAAATCATTAAGCTGGCCAACATGGTTGTTACCAGCAGTTCAAAAAAATCATAAGAATTATATTATAAGTCTTGCCAACTTATGCAGATGGCTTGCAGAACAAGCAGAAGCACTTGGTGTTGAAATTTTCCCAGGATTTCCAGCAAGTGAAATTTTATTTAATGATGATGGTTCTGTAAAAGGTGTAGCAACTCAAGATATGGGTATTGATAAAGAGGGAAACAAAAAAGATAGTTTTGAGCCAGGTATCGATTTATTGGGAAAGGTGACTGTTTTTGCAGAGGGTTGCAGAGGTCATTTAGGAAAACAATTAATTAAAAGATTTGAACTTGATAAAGATAAAGACCCACAACAATATGGAATAGGATTTAAAGAGATATGGGAAGTGGATGAAAAAAATCACCAAGAAGGTTTAGTTATGCATACTGCTGGCTGGCCGTTAGATAATAGTACCTATGGAGGAAGTTTTATCTATCATGCAGAAAATAAACAAATATTTTTAGGTTATGTAATCGGTTTAGATTATCAAAATCCACATTTGTCACCATTTGATGAATTTCAAAGATTCAAGACACATCCTTCAATAAGAAAAATAATTGAGGGTGGAAAAAGAATTTCGTATGGTGCTAGAGCTTTAATTGAAGGTGGCTTCCAAAGTTTGCCAAAAATGTTTATGCCTGGCGCATTATTGATTGGGTGTGATGCAGGCACTTTAAATATGCCTAAAATAAAAGGTTCGCATACCGCAATGAAAAGCGGAATAATTGCTGCAGAAGCAATTAATGACCATATTAAAGATAATAAAGATTTATCAATTTTTGAGGAAAAATTAAAAAAAAGTTGGTTATATAAAGAGCTTTATGAGGCAAGAAATGTTAAGCCTAGTTTTAGTTGGGGCTTAATTTTGGGAATTATTTTCACTGGAATTGATCAAATTTTGTTTCGAGGTAAATTACCATTTACACTAAAACACAAACATGCTGACCATCAAACATTAAAACCAGCAAGTAAAATGCCAAAGATTGAATATCCTAAGCCAGATAACGTTATTACTTTTGATAAAACGAGTTCAGTTTATCTAACCGGCACAAACCATGTAGACAATCAACCCGTTCATCTAAAACTTAAAGATCCATCATTACCAATTGACTATACATTAAATGAATATGATGAACCCGCACAAAGGTATTGTCCAGCAGGCGTTTATGAAGTTCAAAAAGAGAATGGATCCAACAGATTTGTTATTAATTCTCAAAATTGTATTCATTGTAAAACTTGTGACATAAAAGAACCTTCACAAAATATCACCTGGGTAACACCTGAGGGTGGGGGTGGTCCTAAATACGGGAATATGTAATTTAAGACAAATCTATTGCAAATTTTTTTAAAGTTTCGATAGGTAAAATTTTTAGAGTATTTTCATGTGTACTTTTTAGATAAATTGGACAGCCTTTACCAGCTTCAACCGCTCTTGCATACCAGGTAGCACATACACACCATCCATCACCATCCTTTAGACCAGGAAAACCGTATTCGGGATGTGGCGTAATTAAATCGTTGCCGGCTTCTTTACACCATTCTAAAAACTCGGTTGTTACTTTTGCACAAACAGTGTGTAAACCTCTATCATTCTCATCAGTATTACAACAGCCATCTCTATACCATCCAGTAAGTGGATCCAATGAACAACTTTCTAAATTTTCACCCAAAACATTTTTTTGCATTGATTTATCCAAATATATTAAAAATTTTATTGTCTATAAGTCCGTTAAATGAAATGGAGCGCCTTTCCTCTTTTGTTCCTTTAAAAGGATAAACCGTGTGCATTAGGTAATGAGGAAAAAAATAAAAATCCCCTACTTTTGGTTTTATAGGATATCTGCATTGAGATAAAAACATTCTATTACCATGAATTAATTCCAAGTTTCCACCTCTATAGTCTTGCTTATTATCTTGATAGGGCTTTCCAAAAGTTTCAGGTAATTTTAAAAATCCCGCACCAGATATATGACCTGAATGCCAATGTATTGGGTTATATTCATTCTCAAATTGTCTTACTACCCACGACTCAATTAATTTAAATTCTGAAATTTTATTTCCAGTATCTTTATAGATCCATTGTGCAACAGAATCACCTAAAAATTTTAACCATCCACTTTCTTGTGCAGTTTTTTTATCTAATTTAAATTCTTGCTTTACATCTCCTACAAGACCTTTACCAACGTCTAGTTTTTTTGATTGCTCTTCATCATTAATCGTATCGTCAATAAATTTATTTAGTTTATTTAACAGTTCTTCTGGAATTTTAGCTTTAAATATAGAGGGACCAAAAGCTTTAATTAAACCATAATTATTTTCCATAGTTTAAATTTTTGTGGGGTTAGGTTGACCTTTGTATACTTTTTCTGGATCAAATTTTTTTTCTTTTTCTAAAAATTTCATTTTTACTTCTCTACCATTGTGAATTATTCCCAGAGGTATTGATCTATAAAAACAAGATCTATATCCAACATGACAGCTTGCTCCCTCACCAATATCAACAGTCAACCAAATAGAGTCTTGATCATCATCAATTCTAATTTCTTTTACTTTTTGAACAAATCCACTAGTTTTACCTTTGTGCCAAATAGCTTTTCTTGATCTGCTAAAATAATGTGCCTCTTTAGTTTCAATAGTTTTTTTTAAGGCTTCAACATTCATATAGCCATGCATAAGAATATCCTTAGTTTTATCGCACATTGTAATTACAGGAATTAAACCATCATTATCAAATTTTGGAGAAAGAAGATTACCTTCTTCAATTTCAAGGACATTTTCTCTTTTTTTGAACATATAAGGTAATTATGTAGCATATATCTCGATATATTAAATATTTTAAAAATATAGATTTATAGGTATAAAACTGGCAATGAAACTTGTTAAAAATAATAACGAAGAACAAAAAACTAAAATTGTATCTGATAAGGACGCTGAAGAAGCTTTCAAAACAATTTTACAATGGATAGGTGAAGATCCCCATAGAGAGGGTTTATTGGAAACACCTAAAAGAGTAGTTAAAGCTTTTAAGGAATATTTCAAAGGATACAAAGAGGATCCAAATTTAGTATTAGACAAAACTTTTGGAGATGTCGAAGGCTATGATGATATGGTTGTTCAAAAAAATATATCAGTTCAAAGTCATTGCGAGCATCATATGGCACCAATTATTGGAAAAGCTCATGTAGCTTATATTCCAAGAGACAGGGTGGTAGGACTAAGTAAATTAGCAAGAGTGGTAGAAGTTTTTTCTAAAAGATTGCAAACACAAGAAAGATTAACTATGCAGATCGCGAATACACTTATGAAATCTTTAGATGCAAAAGGTGTAGCTGTGACTATCGATTCAACTCATCAGTGTATGACAATGAGAGGAATTAAAAAAGAACAAGCTTCAACGGTGACGAATTATTATTTAGGTCAGTTCAAAGAGGATCTAAGCTATCAAAATAGGTACTTAAGATTTATAAGCACCCAAAAAGAGTAAAGTGTCTGATCAATTTAAAGCATTAATATTAAATCAAGAAGGTGACAAGATCACAAGGGAAGTAAAATCAATTGATAAAAGTTTTTTAAAACATGGTGATGTAACTATCAAAGTAGATTACTCAGACCTAAACTTTAAAGATGGAATGATCCTTAAAAATGGTGGAAGGCTAGTTAAAGAATTTCCTCACATTCCTGGAATTGATTTTTCAGGTACTGTTTTAGAAAGCGAAAATTCAAAATTTAAATCAGGTGACGAAGTAATTTTGACTGGTTTTAGAGTTGGGGAAATTTTCTACGGTGGTTATTCTCAAATTGCAAAAGTTAATGGAGATTTTTTGGTAAAAAAACCAAATGATTTAACGTCGAAGCAAGCAATGATACTAGGAACAGCAGGTTTTACATCTTTAATGGCAGCATTTGCAATCAAGGCAAGAGAAGAAATACTGCTAGGTGAGAAAGTAAAAAATGTTTTGGTAACAGGAGCATCTGGAGGAGTGGGCAGCACTGCTGTAATGATATTAAATAAGATGGGGTATGAGGTTACTGCCGTATCTGGAAAAGAATCTAAAGCTGATTATTTAAAATCATTAGGTGCTAAAAACGTAATAAATAGGGCTGAATTTGATAAAGATCCAAAACTGATTGATAAAGGTTTATGGGATGGAGTTGTTGACACAGTTGGTGGAAAAATTTTAGCTAATGCGATTGTTCAAACAAATTCTAACGGAATTATTGCTGTTTGTGGTAATGCAAGCACCAATGAATTAAACACTAATGTCATACCATTTATGTTAAGAGGAATAAAACTTTGGGGTATGGACTCGGCCAATTGTAGCATTCGAAGAAGAGAATTTATTTGGGGAGAGGCTTCAAAATTGATTAATTTTGATTTATTAGAAAATTCTATTCAAACTGTAAGCTTGGAGGAGTTAATTGAAATTTATCCGAAGATATTAAAAGGTGAAATTTCAGGAAGAGTTTTAGTAGATTTAAATAAATAATGGATTGGGACAAATTAAAAATATTTCATGCAGTCGCTGAGGCTGGAAGTTTTACAAATGCAACAGTCAATTTAAATTTGAGTCAATCGGCTATTAGTCGGCAAATTCAATCATTAGAGCAAGATTTACAAGTTCAATTATTCGAAAGACATGCGAGAGGTCTTACCCTTACAGAAAATGGTGAGTATGTTTTTAAAACAGCTCATGAAGTCATAAGTAAATTAAAAGAGGTAGAAACCACTTTAGGAGATCAAAAAAATAAGCCAACTGGAAAATTAACTATTACGACAGTAAGAAGTTTTGGTACTCATTGGTTGACACCAAGAATTCAAGAATTCATGAGACTAAATCCTGATATAGAGATTGAGCTTATTTTTGAGGATAAAGAGCTAGATTTGAGCACCAGACAAGCCGATATTGGCATCTTTATGCGAAGACCAAAACAATTAAACTATATTCAAAAAAAATTAGTAGATTTGAAGTATTATATTTATGGTTCTAATAGGTATTTAGAGAAAAACGGCATGCCTAAGTCAATAAATGACTTAAACAAACATAAATTTATCTCTTTTGGAAGAGGAGCTCCATCTCCAGTTTATAATCCAGATTGGGCATTAAAATTAGGAATGCCAGAAGGCAAGAAAAGAAAACCAATTATGAAGGTCAACAGTGTAATGGGTTTGTTGCTTGCGGTTGAAACGGGTGTTGGATTAGCTGCTTTACCAGAATATTTAGTAAGTGACTCGAATAAGGTAATTAAAGTTTTACCTAAATCTGAGGGCCCAATAACAGAAGCTCATTTCGTATATCCCCAATCACTAAAAAATACTGCAAGAGTTCAAGCTTTTAGAAATTTTTTATTCAGCAAAATAGGCGACTGGAAATCTTCTTAGCCTGCGACACTATTGCGATTGATAATCATTATCAATGAGAATAGTTCTCATTCTCATTTAGAATCATGCGGAAAAACATAAAAAACGGAGAATATATGAGGAATATAATATCAACATTTACGTTAGTTCTCTCGATAATTACATCACCGTTTGCAATTGCAGACGAGGTCAATGTTTTTAACGCAAGACACTATAAAGCAGACTCTGAACTTTATTCAAAATTTACAAATAAGACCGGAATTAAAGTCAATTTGATAAACGGAAAATCGGGTGCTTTAGAAAAAAGAATAATAAGCGAGGGGGCAGACTCTTCTGCTGATCTATACATTACGGCAGATGCAGGTAGATGTGGTGCCATGGATGCAAAAGGTACACTTCAAGGTGGTCTAACGTCTAAAGTTATTAAAGATGCCGTTCCAAAAAGTTTTAGAACAAATAAGTGGGTTGGAATCGCAAAAAGAGCTAGGATAATTTATTACTCACCTGAAAGAGTTACTGGTGCAGAATTATCTGGAATGACCTATGAGGGTTTAGCTGATCCCAAGTGGAAAGGTAGACTGGTAATAAGAAAATCAAGTAATATTTATAATAAATCTCTTGTAGCTTCATTGATTAAAAATAATGGAAAGGCTGCAACAGCCGCATGGGCGAAAGGAGTTGTTGCCAATATGGCAAGAACACCGACAGGCAATGATAGAGCACAAATAATGGCAGTAGCAGCTGGTGAGGCTGATATTGCTGTAGCTAATACATATTACTTAGCTTTGATGTTATCAGGTAAAAAAGGTGCAGAACAACAAGAGGCTGCAAAAAAAGTTAAAGCGTTCTTTCCTAATCAAAATGATAGAGGAACACACATGAACGTAAGTTGCGCAGCTTTAGTAAAAGGTGCTCCTAACAAAGGCAACGCTGTTAAACTCGTCGAGTTTTTATTAACTCCAGAGTCTCAAGAGCATTTTACAAATAATACTTTTGAGTTTCCAATGATTGATGGTGTTTCACCAAGTCCATTAGTAATTAATAACTTAGGGTTAGATTTCAAACAAGATATGAAAACTAATCTCGCTTCTTATGGAAAAAATCAAGCTGCTGCAGTGGAAGTAATGACGGCTGCTGGTTGGAAGTAAAAATGAAAGAAAGAAAGAAATTTATATCTAATATTGATTACAATAAATCTTCTAAGGCATGTTTACCATGTAATTTAGAGTGTAAAAAAATCGATAATAGATTGAATAATAGAAAACTTTCAGAATTAAGTGCTAAGGAGGTTCCGCATATCCTAAAAGTATTTGATCTTTAAATTTTCTGGAGTGCTCGTACTTTGACTGAGAAGATGCTCAGTACGGGCACAAATACTTTCATGTTTATAAGGCGGATTATGAATTATGAGAATTAGTTTTTGGCATCTATCTTCTTTTTTAATTTCACTTTTTGTAATAATCCCAATACTTACCGTCTTTTCGAGTTTTTTTGAGGATACTTCAAATTATTATCAAGTTTTAAAAGACACTTTTTTAGTAGAATATATATTTAACTCAATTTTTTTAT
>CACMNK010000007.1 GCA_902615145.1 uncultured Pelagibacteraceae bacterium
GCAACTAAAAAGTTATCTTTAAAAGCTCCCATCAATATTAAAAATTCACCTACAAACCCACTAGTGCCAGGAAGACCTAAAGCTGCCAAAGTAAATAACATGAATAAGACAGAATACTTTGGAATGATACTTACAATTCCACCATAAGTATCAATAAGTCTTGAATGCATCCGATCGTAAACAACACCAACACACAAAAATAGTGCAGCAGAAACTAATCCATGACTTATCATTTGTATTATACTTCCCTCAATACCCTGTTGTTGGATGGTAAAAATACCTAAAGTAACATATCCCATGTGAGCAACAGATGAGTATGCAATAAGTTTTTTCATATCTTCTTGCATTAAAGCGATAAAAGATGTGAAAATAATTGCGATAACGCTCAATGTATAAATTAGTGGGGTAAAAACTTCTGATGCAACAGGAAATAGTCCTAATGAAAATCTTATAAATCCATAACCTGCCATTTTTAATAAAATTGCAGCTAATAAAACTGATCCTGCTGTGGGAGCTTCAACATGAGCATCTGGCAACCAAGTGTGGACTGGCCACATTGGAGTTTTGACTGCAAAAGAACTAAAAAAAGCAAGCCATAACAAATTTTGATATTTAGCCTCGATGCCTAAACTATAAAGTTCAATTACATCTGTTGTCCCGTTTAACCAATATATAGTAATTATAGCAACCAACATTAATACTGACCCAAGTAAAGTGTAAAGAAAAAATTTAAATGCAGAATAAACTCTTCTAGCCCCTCCCCATATTCCAATAATTAAAAACATTGGTATCAGACCAGCCTCAAAAAATAAGTAAAAAATTACAAGATCTAAAGAACAAAATACTCCTATCATGAAAGACTCCATAATTAATACTGCTATTAAAAATTCACTTAATCTTTCTTTGATAGAATTATTAACTGACAAGATACAAAGTGGGGTAATAAATGTTGTCAGTAAAATAAATAAAATTGAAATCCCATCAACACCCACTTTATAATTTATAAAATCCTTAATCCAAATTCTTTGTTCTACAAATTGAAACTCTGAAGTAGTATGATCGAAAAGTATCCATAAATAGATAGATAGAAGAAAATTTACAAAAGAAGTGAACAATGCAACATATTTTACAGTAAAATTATTTTTCTTATTACCTCTTGTAAAAAATAAAAAAAACGCCCCTACTGTTGGTAATAAAATTAGTGAAGATAAAATAGGAAAGTTCATTATTTTACAATTAGAAAGGTTAATAAAGCAGAAAATCCAAGAAGCATAACAAAAGCATATTGATAAATAAATCCACTTTGAAATTTGTTTGCTTTAACCGAAAATCTTTTGATAATAGCAGAGATACCATCGGGCCCAAAACCATCGATTATCTTTAAATCAAAAAACTTCCACAAAAATAATCCAAATTTTTTTGATGGTTTCACAAATAGTGCATCATATAACTCATCAAAATACCACTTGTTTAATAAAAATTGGTATAAAGGTTTGTTAATTTTTACAATTTGTTCTGGTAAATTTTTATTTTTAACAAATAAATAATATGCCGTTGGTATAGATAAAATTACTAGTATTGGAGTTAATAACAAAAACCATAATGGAGGATGTTCATTGCTTAATGGTTTTAAAAAAAATATTGAGTCTTTCCAAAAATTGTTCAAACCATAATTACCAATAAACAAATCTTTAAAAATAAATCCAGCAAATATTGCACCCAAAGAAAGTAGGGCTAGAGGTATCAACATAACTATAGGAGACTCATGAGTATCCCCAATTTTTATCTCTTTATTATTATAATCGCCGTGAAAAGTTTTGAATATTAATCTCCAAGAATAAATGGATGTTAAAAATGCTGTAAAGATCCCAATTCCAGCAGCATAATAACCTGTCGTATTACCTCTTAAGTAGGCAAATTCAATTATCGCATCCTTAGAATAAAAACCTGATAGCAAAGGAAAGCCAGTTAATGCTAACGTTCCAATAATCATTAATGAATAAGTGTAAGGTAATTTTTTCCATACTCCTCCCATATTGTTTATATCTTGCTCATCTTTAAATGCATGAATGACCGAACCAGATCCCAAAAATAGTAAAGCTTTAAAGAAAGCATGAGTGAATAAATGAAACATTGCTACGTTATAAGCACCCACTCCAGTAGCAAAAAACATATAACCTAATTGACTACATGTTGAATAAGCTATTATCTTTTTTATATCATTTTGAACCAAAGCAACAGTTGCAGCAAAAAAAGCTGTGCTCATACCAATTACAGTAATAATATTTAATACAAATTCAGAATATTCGTAAATTGGTGAACATCTAACAACAAGGAAAATACCTGCTGTAACCATAGTTGCTGCATGAATTAAAGCGGACACAGGTGTTGGACCTTCCATAGCATCTGGCAACCAAGTATGAAGTAGAATTTGAGCTGATTTACCCATGGCGCCGATAAACAAAAGTAAGCAAATCAAATCTATCGCATTAATTTCGATACCTAAAAAAACTAGATTTTTTTCTGTAATGTTTGGAATTTGTTGGAAAACCTCAGAATAATTTACTGTTCCGAATAAATAAAATATTAAAAAAATACCTAGAGCAAATCCAAAATCTCCAACTCTATTAACAACAAATGCCTTAATTGCTGCTTTATTTGCAGACTCTTTTTTAAACCAAAAACCTATTAAGAAATACGAACATAGACCAACTCCCTCCCAACCAAAAAATAATTGAATGAAATTATCTGAAGTTACCAACATTAACATCGCAAAAGTAAATAATGATAAATAAGCCATGAACCTTGGCTTATGAGGATCATGAGACATATAACCAATTGAATAAATATGAACAAGTGCAGAAACAGATGTTACTACAACCAACATTACAGCTGATAACGCATCAATCTTCATAGACCAATTAACATTTAATGATCCTGAGCTTATCCATGTAGCTATTGTGATGCTATCTTGATATTGATTGACTATTACCTCGTATAAAACTAGAGCTGATAAAATAGCCGATATCGATACCAATAAACTTGTAATTATTTCAGAATTTCGATCACCGATAAATTTTCCAAAAAATCCAGATATTATTGAGGCTATCAAAGGTAAAGCTATTATTGAAATTTCCATTTTACCCTTTTAATTTATCTATTTCCTCAACACGAATTGTTCCTGAGTTTCTGTAATAAACAACTATGATTGCAAGGCCGATTGCTGCTTCAGCAGCAGCAACAGTTAATATAAATAAAGTAAATACTTGTCCAGTCAAATCACCCAAATACATTGAGAACGAAACTAGGTTTATATTAACAGCCAATAATATGAGTTCTATACTCATAAGTATTACAATAATATTTTTTCTATTTAAAAAAATTCCAATTATTCCAATACTAAAAATAACTGCACCCAATGTTAAGTAATGTCCTAAGCCTATTTCAATCATCTATTTTAACTCCTCTATTAGAAGCAACCTCTACAACCTCTACACCCTCAGCTCTTTCTCTAGAAATTTGTTTCAAATAACTTTGTTTTTTAACGCCCTCTCTTTGTCTGAAAGTAAGAACAATAGCCCCTATCATTGCTATTAGAAGTATCATTCCACTAATTTGAAAGATGTGAATATAGTCTGTATATAAAACCATTCCTAATGAATGAGTATTACTAACATCGTTTACTATTGATAGATTACCTTGGTCAAATAAGTCGGGTTTGTATTTCCATCCACCTATAACAATTATAAGTTCAAAAAAGATTATAACACTTATTAATAATCCAATTGGTATGTGATTGGAGTTTTCTTTAGATATAAACCATTGATTTTTTTGTTGAGCAACATTTAGCATCATTACAACAAATAAAAACAATACTGCCACAGCCCCCACATAAACAATTAGCATTATCATTCCTAAAAATTCAGCACCAATCATGATAAAAAGACAAGATATACTTATAAAATCTAAAATTAAAAAAAAAACAGAATGTACAGTATTTTTTGATACTGTGACCATGACCGCTGAGACCACTGCAATTATAGAGAATGAGTAAAAAAATATTGCATGCGCAATCATAAATTATCTGTAAGGATTATCTGACTTAATATTAGCTGCCAAAATATTTTCCCATCTATCTCCATTATCAAGAAGTTTTTCTTTAGTATAATAAAGCTCTTCACGAGTTTCTGTAGAAAATTCAAAATTAGGTCCTTGAACTATTGCATCTACAGGACAAGACTCTTCACATAAACCACAATAAATACATTTCATCATATCGATGTCATAACGAGTCGTTTTTCTGCTTCCATCTTCTCTTTGAGAAGACTCAATAGTAATAGCTTGAGCAGGGCAAACAGCTTCACATAATTTACATGCAATACATCTTTCTTCTCCATTGGGATATCTTCTTAAAGCATGTTCACCTCTAAACCTTGGACTTATTTTGCCTTTTTCAAATGGATAATTTATTGTTTTTTTTGATTTAAATAATTCTTTTATCGCAATAAAAAGCCCTCCAATAAAATCTGTCATAAATATCGTTTTTAAAAATCTAGAAATTTTCATTTAATTAGTAGGTAAAAGGTTAAAATAAAAAAGATAACTAGCAGTTAGAACAACGTAAGTTAAAGATAATGGTAAAAATATTTTCCAACCTAGTCTCATGAGCTGATCATATCTATATCTTGGTACAATAGCTTTTACCAACGCAAAAAGTATAAATAAAAATAATATCTTAAAAATTAGCCAAAGAGCTCCTGGAATTAAGTTAAATGGATAGAGCTCAATCGGAGACAGCCACCCTCCTAAAAATAAGATTGATCCTAAAGCACACATTAATAGAATATTTGCGTACTCTCCTAACCAAAACATTGCGTACATCATTCCAGAATACTCCGTTTGATATCCTGCAACTAATTCTGCCTCTGCTTCAGGTAAATCAAAAGGTGGCCTGTTTGTTTCAGCTAATGCTGAAATAAAAAAAATTACAAACATTGGAAACAATGGAATAACAAACCACATGTCCTTCTGAGCAAGTACTATGTCACTTAAATTTAATGAGCCTACACACAATAAGACATTTATAATTATTATACCTATTGATACCTCGTAAGAAACCATTTGTGCCGCTGATCTTATTGAACCTAAAAATGGGTATTTAGAATTTGACGCCCATCCACCCATTATTATTCCATAGACACCTAATGATGAAACAGCGAATATATACAAAATTCCTACGTTAATATCAGCTAGAACTTGATCAACACCAAAAGGAATCACAGCCCAAGCTATCAAAGCAAGTGTCATTGTAATAATTGGTGCTAAAATGAAAATTATTTTATTTGAGCTAGCGGGTATAATTATTTCTTTAAAAATATATTTAAGCGCATCAGCTAAAGATTGCAGTAAGCCAAACGGACCGACTACATTTGGACCTTGTCTTTTTTGAACAAAAGCCCAAACCCTTCTATCTAACCAAACAATCATAGCGACAGATACTAAAACTGGCACCAGTAAAAATAAAATCTTATATGTTTCCTGAAAAATTAAATCTAAATATTCCATTTATTATCCCTCTGTTCCTGTTTTTTTTAAAACTAACTTTGAATTATTACATTCAAACATTGTTTTTGATGCTCGGGCAACTACATTAGAAAAATAGTAATCTTTAAATTCAACTTTTATTTTTTCGTTTTCAAAAGTTTTTTGTTCAATCTTTTCAATAAATTCAGAATTTTTTTGCTCTTGTTTTATTTTTAAATAATTAAACATACTACTTTCAAGCTCCTCTTTATCATTAAAAAGTTTTCTATGATTCATTATTTCTGCAAGATCATTTATTATTTGCCAATCTTCTTTTGCATCACCAGGCGGATATGATGCCTTATAGGCTTTTTGAATTTTTCCCTCTAAGTTTGTGTAATGACCCGATTGCTCTGTGTAAGCAGCTCCAGGTAAAATAATATCTGCAATCTCTGCACCTCTGTCACCATGGCTACCTTGATAAATAATAAATTCATCTTTCTTCTTAAAATCTAGGTTGTCCTGTCCAAGCAGATAAATGATTTCAAATTTGTTTTCTTTCACTTCATTAAGTAATTCATTATTTTTATCAATTATATCTAAATCCAAATTACCAACTGTTCCTGCATCTACTGATAATACATTAAGTGGATTCCATTCACTTGAAATTTTTTCATTCTTTTTTAAAAAATCTTTAAGTGAATTAAATAAGTATTCAGCAGATCTAATTCTTAAAAAAGACTCACCAATTATAATTAATGGTTTTTTTGAATTAATTATCTTTTTCGAAATTTCATTATTGTTATCAAAAATATCTTTTAAAGTTTGTGTATTTCCATCTAAACTTTCATATGGATAAGTAAGGTCTCCAATGTTATTTAAAGAGATAATTTTTGTTTTATTATTTAAAAAAGCTTTTCTAATTCTTGCATTTATCATTGTTGCTTCATATCTCGGATTAGTCCCAATCATTAAGATTAAATCTGCTTCCTCAATTCCATTTATTTTTGAGTTAAATATGTAATTTTCTCTTTTTGAACTATTAATAAAAGTTTTGATGGATCGAGACTCATAATTTTTTGTATTTATTGTTCTTTCTAAAAATTCTTTAAAAATAAAACTTGCCTCCATATTGGAAAGGTCTCCAACAAAACCACATATTTTTTTGTTATCTGTATTTTCAATTTTTGATTTAATAATTTTATAAACTTCATCCCAAGAAGCTTTTTCAAACTTATTATTATATTTTATGTACGGAGTATCTAACCGTTGGTTTGATAACCCATCACACGCATATCTTGTTTTATCTGAGATCCATTCCTCATTTATATCCTCATTTATTATTGGTAATATTCTTTTCACTTCCCAATCATATGTATCCACTCTTATATTAGAACCAACTGCATCCATTACATCTATGGTTTCAGTTTTTTTTAGTTCCCATGGTCTTGCTTCAAAAACGTAAGGTTTGGATGTAAGCGCTCCAACCGGACAAAGATCTATAACATTTCCCGATAATTCTGATTGTACAGAATGCTCTAAGTAGGTTGTTATCTGCATATCTTCTCCTCTTCCTATAGCACCTAATTCAGGAACACCTGCAATTTCTGTTGCAAATCTCACACATCTTGTACAATGAATACATCTCGTCATTTGAGTCTTAATTAATGGACCCATATTTTTATCTGGAACTGCTCTTTTATTTTCTTTAAATCTCGACTTATCAATACCATAAAACATTGATTGATCTTGAAGGTCACATTCTCCACCTTGATCACAAACAGGACAATCTAATGGATGATTTGCTAACAAAAATTCCATAACACCTTTTCTAGATTTTTCAATTTTTGGTGTATTTGTTTTTATTACCATCCCATCAACTGCTGGCATTGCACAAGAAGCTATTGGTTTTGGAGATTTTTCCATTTCAACTAAACACATTCTACAATTTCCTGCTATTGATAATTTTTCATGATAACAAAATCTTGGAATTTCAGCCCCAGCTTTTTCACAAGCCTGTAGAACTGTCAAGCCCTCCTCAACTTCAACTTCTATATCGTTCACTTTTAATTTAAGCATTTTTGTCCAGTAAATGTTGATCGACCAAATAAGGAATATTTTTATTTTCTTTAATAATTGGATCAAATTTATTTCTCTTCTTAATCTCATCTTTAAAGTGTCTCAGTAATCCTTGAACTGGCCACGAAGATCCTTCTCCAAAAGCACATATAGTATGTCCTTCTATTTGTTTTGTAACATCTCCTAACATTTCTATTTCATCTTTTGATGCCTCACCCTTTGCCATTCTCTCTAGCATTCTCCACATCCAGCCTGATCCCTCCCTACATGGTGTACACTGGCCACAGCTTTCATGTTTATAAAATCTTGCTATTCTGGCCATACATTTAATAATATCTTGATCTTTATTAATTACGACAACTCCTGCTGTCCCTAATCCACTTTTCTCAGCTACTAATGAGTCAAAATCCATCGTTAAAGTCTCACATTTTTCTTTTGGTATAAGTGGCATTGATGATCCGCCTGGTATTACTGCCTGTAGATTATCCCACCCACCGACTACACCTCCGGCATGTACTTCAATTAATTCTTTTAGAGGAATATTCATTTCTTCTTCAACATTACATGGGGAATTAACATTTCCAGAAATACAGAATATTTTTGTACCTGTGTTTTTTTCTCTCCCCAATGATGCAAACCATTTTCCACCTCTTCTAAGTATCGTAGGAACTACAGCTATTGTTTCAACATTGTTAATTATTGTGGGGCAACCATAAAGTCCTACTAATGCAGGGAAAGGTGGCTTCAATCTTGGCTGACCTTTATTTCCTTCAATACTCTCTAATAATGCTGTTTCTTCACCACAAATATAAGCTCCAGCACCATAATGAATATAAATGTCAAGATCCCATCCAGTTCCAGAAGCATTTTTTCCAATCAATTTCTTTTCATAAGCATCATCAATAGCAGCTTGAAGTTTTTGTCCATCAACGAAATATTCACCTCTAATATAAATATAGCAAACATGTGCTTGAACTGCATAAGATGCAATCAAACAACCTTCAATTAATTTATGCGGTTCAAATCTTAAAATATCTCTATCCTTACAAGTTCCTGGTTCTGACTCATCTCCATTAATCACTAAATAATGTGGCCGTGATCCAACTTCCTTGGGTGCAAAGGACCATTTTAAACCTGTTGGAAATCCCGCACCTCCTCTTCCTCTAAGTTGAGACTCTTTAACCTCATTAATGATCCAATCTCTTCCTTTACTTATAATTTCTTTAGTATTAATCCAATCGCCCCTTTTTTGAGCTGAAATTATATCAGAACCTAAATCGTTATATAAGTTTTGAAAAATTCTATCTTTATCTTTAAGCATTTTTAAATTCCATTAGTGTTTTTCTATTATTTTCTGGCTCATTGTTCACTCTTCCTCTGTATGATCCAGCCTTTGGTGTGTCACCTTTTAAAATCGTATCTAAAATCTCTAGTGTTTTTTCTTTATTTAAATCCTCATAATACTCATCGTTAATTTGCATCATTGGTGCATTAACACAAGCGCCCAAACACTCAACTTCCATCCAAGAACAGTTTTTATCTGGTGAAAGCTCAGACTCATTTTCAGATATCTTTTCTTTACATGCCTCTACTAATTTATTTGCTCCCCTTATCATACAAGGAGTTGTTGTACATACCTGAACAAAATATTTACCGACTGGTGATAAATTGTACATACTGTAAAATGTTGCAACTTCATAAACTTTTATGTACGGCATGTCTAAAATTTTCGCTATATATTTCATAGCAGCAAGGGGTATCCAATTATCATTTTGTCTTTGAGCAATATAAAGTAAATCCATTACAGCACTTTGTTGTTTGCCCTTTGGATATTTTGCAATAACCTTATTTGCAATATCCAGAGATGAAGAACTAAATTCAAAGTTTTCAGGTTGCTCTTTTGCTGGTCTTTTTAAACTCATCTATCTACCTCACCAAAAACTATATCCAATGATCCAAGAACGGCTGGTACATCTGCCAACATATGACCTTTTATTAAATAATCCATAGATTGAAGGTGCGAAAATCCTGGCGCTCTAATTTTACATTTGTAAGGTTTGCTCGATCCATCAGAAATTAAATATACTCCAAACTCACCTTTAGGAGCTTCTACTGCTGTATATATTTCATCTTCAGGAACTCTATATCCCTCTGTAAATAATTTAAAATGGTGTATTAAAGCTTCCATTGATTGTTTAATTTCTTTTTTCGATGGTGGTGAAATTTTACCATCAAAAGTTTTAATTGGACCTTTTTCCATTTTTGCTAAACATTGTTTAATTATAAAAACACTCTCTTTCATTTCTTCTATTCTACACAAATATCGATCGTAACAATCTCCATTTTTACCAACGGGTATTTTAAATTCTAACTGGTCATAACAATCATAAGGTTGCGATTTTCTTAAATCCCATGGAACGCCTGAACCTCTTATCATTACACCACTAAACGAGTAATCAAGTGCATCCTCTTTTGTTACGACTCCAATATCTACATTTCTTTGTTTAAATATTCTATTATCAGTTAATAGATTTTCCAAATCATCAATGACTTTTGGGAAGGTTTCACAAAATTTTGCAATATCTCGTTCTAATCCTACT
The DNA here is from genome assembly GCA_902615145.1 of uncultured Pelagibacteraceae bacterium. Taxonomy (GTDB): domain Bacteria; phylum Pseudomonadota; class Alphaproteobacteria; order Pelagibacterales; family Pelagibacteraceae; genus Pelagibacter. The sequence goes on from CACMNK010000007.1 coordinate 10,203, forward strand.
GGTAAATCTTGATGTACACCACCGGCTCTAAAATAGTTTGCATGTAATCTTGATCCAGAAGCTCGCTCATAAAATGTCATTAAAGTTTCTCTTTCTTCAAAGCCCCATAGAGATGGTGTTAAAGCACCAACATCCAGTGCCTGAGTTGTTACATTTAAAATATGACTTAAAATTCTACCAATCTCGCAAAACATCACCCTTATATATTGAGCTCTTATTGGAACATCAATTCCTAAGATTTTTTCAATTGCTAAAGCAAAGGCATGTTCTTGATTCATTGGTGCTACATAATCAAGACGATCAAAATAGGGTACAGCTTGCATATAAGTTTTATTTTCGATAAGTTTTTCAGTTCCCCTATGTAATAATCCTATATGTGGATCAGCTTTTTCTACTACCTCACCATCTAATTCAAGTATAAGTCTTAATACTCCATGAGCGGCTGGATGTTGAGGTCCAAAATTTAAATTTAAATTTTTAATTTTTTTTGTCATCTGTGTTTACTTGCTCTTTAATATATTTTGTTCCTTCCCATGGACTTTCATAATCAAAATTTCTGTAGTTCTGCTCTAATTTTACTGGCTCGTTAATTACTTTTTTTTGTTCTTCACTATACCTTGACTCTATATGACCAGTTAAAGGAAAATCTTTTCTTAAAGGGTGACCTTCAAAGCCATAGTCTGTAAGTATCCTTCTTAGATCAGGGTGGTCTTTAAAATTCACACCATACATATCAAAAACCTCTCTTTCCATCCAATTTGCTGATGGAAAAATAGACGTTATAGAAGATATAACTTCTTTTTCACTTATATAATAACTTAAGATCATTCTTTGATTAAACTCATGACTTAAAAGTAAATATACAATTTTAAATCGTTGTAATTCCTCTGGATAATCTACAACTGTAATATCTATCAGTTGCCTAAATTTTGCATCTTTATTAGTTTTAACAAATAGTAAAACATCAATTAAATCCTCTTTATCAATTTCAATATAAATTTGATTATGTTTAATCTTAGTTTTATTTATCTTTGTAGTCAGTTCAGAATTAATTTTTTTTTCTAAATCAGTTAAATTTTTCATATTATCTATTAAAGGAACCCTTATTTCTAATTTTTTTTTGTAGTTGCATTATTCCATATAACAATGCCTCAGCAGAAGGTGGGCAACCTGGTACATAAACATCGACTGGTACAATACGATCACAACCTCTAACAACAGAATATGAGTAATGATAATAACCACCACCATTTGCACAGCTACCCATTGATATTACATACCTTGGTTCAGGCATTTGATCATATACTTTTCTTAAAGCAGGAGCCATTTTATTTGTTAATGTTCCTGCTACAATCATGACATCAGACTGTCTTGGTGATCCCCTTGGAGCAGCTCCAAATCTTTCAAGATCATATCTTGGCATTGCGGTTTGCATCATCTCAACAGCACAACAAGCTAAACCAAATGTCATCCAATGTAATGATCCAGATCTTGACCAGTTTACTAAATTTTCTAATGAAGTAGTTATAAATCCATTATTGCTAAAGTCTTTAGCAAGCTGTTTAAATTCCTCAGGTACTTGATCTAACTTATTATTCATTTGATAAAAATATTATTCCCAGTCTAATGCACCTTTTTTCCATTCATAAATAAAACCAATTGTTAATATGAATAAAAAAATCATCATTGATGTGAAACCTAATAATCCAATTTTACCCAGCGATATTGCCCATGGAAAAAGAAATGCAATCTCTAAATCAAAAATTATAAAGAGTATAGCAACTAAATAAAACCTTACGTCAAATTCCATTCTTGAGTCTTGAAAAGGTTCAAATCCACACTCATAAGCAGATAGTTTTTCAGGATCTGGGTTTTTTGGAGATAATATAAAATTTACCACTATAAAAGCACAACTTAAACCAAGTGCAATTATTAGAAATAAAATTATTGGTAAATAATCTTTTAAAAATTCCGCAGTCATGATGGAATATATATCATTTTTTATGGGTAGATGAAGTGGTGTTAGGTCACATTATTTAGAAATATATGGCCTAAATGATAATAATTATCAGTGTTAGTTGTTTAAGTGGCGGGAGTGAAGGGACTCGAACCCTCGACCTATCGCGTGACAGGCGATCGCTCTAACCAACTGAGCTACACCCCCACTTATGATTCATTTTGGTGGGCAGTAAAGGACTCGAACCTTTGACCCCCTCGGTGTAAACGAGATGCTCTACCAGCTGAGCTAACCGCCCTTAACCAAAAACATTGTGTTTTATATCTTTTAGTACAATAACGTCAAGTTCTATTAGTCCTAAAAAATGCCTATAAAATAATTTATAGTTATCAAGTATAATTAAAATAAGCTTAAGATTATCTTTATATATAAATAAATGAACAACACTAATTTAGAAAAAAAAAATTTAGCAATAGTCAAAATTAGAGAAAATAAAATTGATGAAGCTGAGACAATATTATCTAAAATAAAAGATCCCAAATCATATTTTAACGCTGCAATCTTTTTAGAAAAAATGAATAAAATAGATTTAGCTATAAAATTTTATGACTCCTCTATTAAAATCGATCCAAATTATTTTCCATCATTTATAAATAAAAGTAAATTAATAGAAAAAAAAGGAAATATAACACTGGCAATTCAATGTTTAAATGATGCACTTAAAATTAAAACTAATTTACAATATATAACTTATTATCAATTGGGAAATTTATATTCTAAATTACTAAATTATAAAAAATCTTTAAAATTATATATTAAATCTTATAGGTTAAACAAAGATTTTTTACTTTCGTTACATAACATTGGAAACATACTTGAAGAATTTGGGAAATTTAGATTTTCATTGAAAACTTATAATCTGCTTATCAAAGAAGCTAAAAAAAGAAATATATTAAATGATTTCCCAAAAACCTTATTAAATAGATCCTTACTACTACTCAAATCAGGAAATTATAAAGAAGGTTTAAAAGATTATGAGTATAGATGGTTAACTCCAGAATTTAAAAATCGAAAAAGAAATTTTGGTGTAGAAACTTGGAAAAAAAATCAAGATATATCTGGTAAAACACTTTTAGTTTTTAATGAACAGGGATTAGGTGACACTGTTTATTTTTTTGGTTGTTTAAACAGATTAATTGAAAAAAAAATTAAAGTAATTTTTCTTATACAAAAGTCATTGAAAGATCTTTTTAAAAATATTAATAAAAAGATAACAATAATTTCTGATGAAGATAATTTACCAAAATTTGATTACTCTATTTCTCTTCTAAGTTTACCATATTATTTAAATATTGATGAAAAAAGTATTTTAAAAATAAGATATAAATTAACTCCTGAAAAAAAACTAGTAACCCATTGGAGAAAAATTGTATCTAAAAAAAAAAAGAATATTGGAATTTCATGGAAAGGTGGATTTGATAATACGAAAAGAACAAGATCAATAAGCCTTGAAAAAATTTCTAAGATATTTGATCAAAATAAAAACTTAGATTTTTATTGCTTGCACAATGAATATGACGAACAAGAAAAAAAAAAATTAAACAAATACAATAACGTATTTTATTATCTTGGTAATGAAATGAATTTTTCCAATACTAGTGCATTATGTACTAATTTAGATTTAACGATTACTATCGATACAAGTATTGCCCATATATCGTGTGCTGCTGGTATAGAAACTTGGATATTATTAAGAAAAAATCCTGCATTTTTATTTCCTTTTAATAAAAAAAAGTCATTAAGGTATCCTACAGCAAAGTATATTAATCAAGACAGATTTAATGATTGGAAAAGTGTTATTGATAAAGTTTCTTTAGACTTAAAAAACCTATAACAAATTTAAAAACCGCCCCTCCAATTATTTTTGGAGTTAAAATTATCCTCCTCTTCTTTAGAGGTTGGTCTAAGTAGATAATAAATTACAAATATAAAAATTAATAGAAATAATATCAATTCCATATTTATACAAAAAATTATTGAATACTTGCTTGAGATTTGTCATCTTTTTTAGACATATCTACCTCAACCCATTCAGTTTTTTTAAGTTCTTTTGTTAGAGCAATTTTTAGGACTTCGTCGGCATTTTCAACTGGGGTAATTTTTATATCATCAATTATTTTTTTTGGCATATCAACTAAATCTTTCTCATTTTCTTTTGGAATTAAAACTTGTTTAATTCCAGCTCTATGTGCAGCCAATAATTTTTCTTTTAAACCCCCAATTTGTAAAACTTGACCTGTCAAAGTTACCTCACCAGTCATTGCAACATCTTTTCTTACTGGGATAGTTGTTATTGATGAAACGATCGATGTTACCATTGCAATTCCTGCAGATGGTCCATCTTTAGGTGTTGCTCCCTCAGGAACATGAATATGAAAATCTTTCTTTTCGAACAGTGGTGGGATAATTCCATACTCTAAGCATTTTGATCTTACAAAAGATTTTGCTGCTTTAACTGACTCTTGCATTACATCACCCAACTTACCAGTAATTTGCATTCTACCTTTTCCGGGCATAGTTACGGTTTCAATCTTTAATATTTCACCACCATATTCGGTCCAAGCTAAACCAGTAACAATTCCAACTTTATTGTCATTTTCTAATTCACCAAATTTATGTTTTGGAACTCCAAGAAAATCAGATAAATTCTTATTATTAATATTGACTTCTTTTTCTTCTCCTGAGACAACTTTTTTAACAACTTTTCTTGCAACTTTAGAAATTTCTCTTTCGAGGTTTCTTACCCCTGACTCTCGCGTATATCTTCTTATGATTTCTTTTATAATATCATCATCCATTTTCATTTCATTTTCCTTAACACCATTATCTTTGATTTGTTTAGGTAGAAGAAATTTATTAGCAATATTAATTTTTTCATCCTCTGTATACCCAGCTAGTCTTATTACTTCCATTCTATCTAGCAAAGGTGGTAAAATATTTAATGTATTAGCCGTTGTTACAAACATTACATCTGACAAATCATAATCAACTTCAAGGTAATGATCATTAAATGTTGTATTTTGCTCTGGATCTAAAGCTTCTAATAAAGCTGAGGATGGATCCCCTCTATAATCATTTCCAATCTTATCTATTTCATCTAATAAAATTAAAGGATTTTTAGTTCCAGCTTTTTTCATCATTTGGATAATTTTCCCTGGTAATGACCCTATATAAGTTCTTCTATGTCCCCTTATTTCAGCTTCATCTCTCATTCCGCCAACGGACATTCTCACAAACTCTCGATTAGTAGCTTTTGCAATTGATTTACCTAGTGAGGTTTTACCAACACCTGGGGGACCAACTAAGCATAAAATTGGACCTTTAATTTTTTCCATTCTTTTTTGAACTGCTAAAAATTCTATTATTCTTTCTTTTACTTTTTCTAATCCAAAATGATCCTTATCAAGAATATTTAAAGCCTTTTTTAAATCTATATCTACTTCGCTTTTTTTATGCCATGGTAGATCTATCATCCAATCTAAATAATTTCTTACAACAGTAGCTTCGGCTGACATTGGGCTCATATTCTTTAATTTTTTTAATTCCTGCATGCATTTCTTTTCAACATCTTTTGGCATTTTAGATTTTAGAATAGCCTTATTTAAATTTGTACTCTCGTCTTTACCATCCTCAATTTCACCAAGTTCTTTTTGAATAGCCTTTAATTGTTCATTTAAGTAATATTCTCTTTGAGTTTTTTCCATTTGGGTTTTAACTCGCCCTCTAATCCTTTTTTCAACTCCAATAATGCTGGTCTCATTTTCCATCAATTTGATAATTGCATTTAATCTTTTTTTAACATCAATTGTTTCAAAGATTTGTTGTTTTTCCGAAATTGTTGCTGTTAGATGTGAAGCAATGTTATCCGCAATGTGAGAAGGGTCTTTTAATTGTTTAATATTGCTTATAGTTTCACCAGAAATTTTTTTATTAATTGAAGTTAATTTTTCCAATCTTCTTACAGCCGTTGCAGCTAGTGGGTATAAATCTTCTCCTTCATTCAAAACATCGTTGTATGGTGTATAATCGCATGTAATAAATTTTTCATTGTCTTTGAAATCGAGAATTTTTACCCTTTTTACACCTTCAACTAATACTTTAACAGTCCCGTCTGGTAATTTTAAAAGTTGAAGAATGCTCCCCTCGCAGCCATACATAAATATGTCAGTTTTTTTTGGATCATCAATTTCTGAATTTTTTTGAGTTACTAAAATAATTCTTTTTTCTTTTTTCATTACCTCGTTTAAAGCAGATATAGATTTATCTCTTCCAACAAATAAAGGGATTACCATTGATGGAAAAACTACGATATCTCTTAATGGTAAAAGTGGTAGTGAAATTTTAATATCCATAATGCAAATATGGATATTATAATTTATTTTGCAATACCTTTTTCTTATTTATTAAGGTTATTACGCCGCTGTTGTCTTATTTGTTTTGGATTTATTGTCTGTTTTTGAGTGAACTATAATTGGTTGAGACTGTCCTTTAACAGTAGTAGAATCAATTATTACCTCTTCAATATTTTCTTGACTTGGTAGGTCATACATCGTTTTCAATAATACATTTTCTAATATTGACCTCAAACCTCTGGCTCCAGTTTTTTTTCTGATTGCTTTAAGAGCAATCTCTTTTAAAGCATTATCTTTAAATGTTAATTTAGCACCATCAAGTTTAAAAAGTTCTTGATATTGTTTCACTAAAGAATTTTTTGGTTCCTGTAATATTTTAATTAATGATTTTTCATCTAAATCTTCTAATGTTGCTATCATTGGTAACCTTCCAATAAATTCAGGGATTAAACCATATTTAAGAAGATCCTCTGGTTCTAAACCTTTCATCCACTCACCTGTTTTTTTATCCTGTGTATTTTTTACATCCGCACCAAAACCAATTGATGTACCTTTATCTCTTTGAGATATAATTTTATCTAAGCCTGCAAAAGCTCCACCACAAATAAATAAAATATTTGTCGTATCAACCTGCAAAAATTCTTGTTGGGGGTGTTTTCTTCCTCCTTGCGGTGGAACACTTGCAATCGTTCCTTCCATAATTTTTAATAGAGCCTGCTGAACACCTTCACCAGATACATCTCTTGTTATTGAAGGGTTCTCAGATTTTCTGCTGATTTTATCAACTTCATCAATATAAACAATTCCTCTTTGAGCTTTCTCTACATTATAATCCGCAGCTTGTAGTAATTTTAAAATTATATTTTCTACATCTTCACCGACATAACCTGCTTCAGTTAATGTAGTTGCATCTGCCATTGTAAAAGGGACATCGAGTATCCTTGCAAGAGTTTGAGCTAATAAAGTTTTTCCACAACCAGTAGGTCCAACTAAAAGTATATTTGATTTTGCCAACTCAACATTTTTACTTGTTTTGCTCTCGTAATTTAATCTTTTATAATGATTATGGACAGCTACTGATAAAACTTTTTTTGCGTGCGCTTGACCAATAACATAATCATCTAAAACTGAACAAATTTCTTTAGGAGAAGGTAATCCATCTTGATGTTTGACGAAAGTATCTTTGCTCTCTTCTTTAATGATATCCATGCATAATTCAACACATTCATCACATATAAAAACAGTGGGACCAGCAATCAGTTTTCTAACTTCGTGTTGGCTCTTGCCACAAAAAGAACAATAGAGGATATTTTTATTATTAGTGCTCATAAATTTTAAAACGAATCAATATGAATACTTTATTATAAATGACTCTTAGTAATCAAGTTTGTAATATTATTTTTTCAATATGTTGTGTTTTATGATCTTTTTTCCACAACTTCGTCTATTAACCCAAAAGCCTTGGCTGAATCTGCAGTCATAAAATTGTCTCTTTCCAAAGCAGTTTTTATTTCATCAACAGTTTTTCCAGTGTGTTTAGAATAAATTTCATTTAATCTTTTTTTTAAGGCCAAAACTTCATTAGCATGAATTTCTATATCTGTAGCTTGACCTTGAAAACCTGCGGAAGGTTGATGAACCATTATTCTTGAGTTTGGTAATGAAAATCTTTTGCCTTTTTTTCCAGCAGATAATAAAAAAGAACCCATTGATGCTGCTTGACCAATACATAAAGTTGAAATATCTGGTTTAACATATTGCATGGTATCATAAATACCTAAGCCAGCTGTAACTAGACCACCTGGACTATTTATATACAAGTATATTTCCTTCTTTGGATCCTCAGCTTCTAAAAATAATAATTGTGCAGTTACTAGTGATGCAACCGTGTCATTTATTTGACCTGTCAGGAAAATTATTCTCTCTTTTAATAGTCTTGAGTAAATGTCGTAAGCACGCTCACCTCTATTGGACTGTTCGACAACCATAGGCACTAAGTTGCTCATGTGTTCAAATATTTTATTTGTCATAAGTTGATTCGTTTTACTTATACAACTTGAGATTACTTTTTGCTAACTTTTTTTGTTTTTTTAGCTACTGATTTAGTTTTTTTAACTTTTGGCTTCAATTTATTGTCTGCTGTTTTTTTGACATCAGCTTTTTTTTCAGGTTTTCTTTGATCTTTAAGTTCTTGATCGAGTTGTTGTTTTTGAGATTCTTTTAAAATTTTTTCAGCTTCATACTTAGAAATTTCTTTTTTATTGGGCTTAGCCTTTTCTTTAATCATATTTAAAATTTTTTCCTCATACACAGTCCCTCTTAAACTCGCTAATGCATTAGGATTTTTTTTATAAAATTCCATGACCATTTTTTCTTGACCTGGCATCATTCTAATTTGTTTTTGAACCTCGGTTTGTAATTCTTGTTCAGTAACTTTTATTTGATTTTGTTCACCAAATTCATTCAAAATTAATCCAACCTTAATTCTTTTTTTAGCAACATCTTCAAAATTTTTTCTACTTTTTTTTGCATCGTCCTCAGACATGCCTTGAGAAAGTATCTTTATTTCATCCTCAAGTAAGTTTTCCGGAATTTCACTTACTTTAAATTTTTCAATTTCTTTTAATATCTGATTTTTGGTCAAGCGATCTAGCGAGTTTTTGTATTCATCATTTATTTGTTTTGTTATTAATGATTTAAGATCATTAAGATCTTTTGCTCCTAAATTTTTTGCAAACTGATCATCAATTTTTACATCTTCAGGAGTTTTAACAGCTGTAATTGTACATTTAAACTTTGCTTTTTTGTTAATAAATTCTTTTTCTGGAAAATTTTCAGGAAGCGTTGCATCTACTATTTTTTCATCACCCTTTTTAACTCCAATTAACTGTTGATCAAATCCTTTTAGGAAAAGATCTTTTCCTAAAGTTAATTGAGTATTTTTACCCTCTCCCCCTTTAAAAGTTTTTTCATCAACTGTTGCATTATAGTCAAAAACAACTAAGTCACCTTTTTTTGCTTTTGTTGTTTCTGTGGCCTCTTTAAAGTTTGGTTGATTTTTAGCAATATCATTTATTCTTTTGTCAGTCTCCTTTTGATCAATTTTAACCGTATACTCATCGAACTTGATATTTTCTATTGATTTCAGTTCAACTTTTGGAAGCTCTGTAACAGATAAAATATATTCTAAATCTTTGTCTTCACCATAAGTTTTAAGATCTAGTTTTGGTTGACCTGCTGGTTTAATTTTATTTTCTTGCAAGGCTTTGGTTGATGTTTCCTTCAAGACTTTGTCTAATACCTCACTAAAAACAGCTTTACCGAACTGTCTCTTTAAAATTTCTCTTGGTACCTTACCAGGTCTAAATCCCTTTAGACTAACAGTTCCTTTAATCTCCTCATATTTCTCATCCATGTATACATTCATTGTCTTTTTATCGACAAAAACTTTTACATCCTTGTTTAAACCTTTTTTATTTTCAACAGTAACTTTCATAATTTAAATGTGGTAGGGCGAAAAGGACTCGAACCTTCACAGATTGCTCTATCGGTTCCTAAGACCGACGCGTCTACCAATTCCGCCATCGCCCCACAATTTCAAGGTTTTATATATTATTGGATCTATTTGTCCAACGACAATTACAATGAATTATAAAGTTTTGAAAGATACCTATACATATAAAAATGAAAATGGTATTTTTTTAAAAAAAACTTAAAAAAATGAGCAAAACATCAATAGTTCTAATTATATATATTTTGGGTTTAATTTTTGGGGCGTTAGTTCTAGGAATTTGGAGCGCAGAAACAAGTGTTTACAAAGGCCTTCTTGGTCTAGGATGGACAGCTTTAGCACTGATAGGTTTATTTTTCGCTGAAAAAAATGAAAATAATTAAGACTTTTATTATCTTCTTTTTTGTAATTTTGCCAATTAACATTTTAAAATCAGAAATTATTGTAATGAGTAAATGTGATGATAAACAAGATGAGTTTCTAAAAAATGAGTATATTCTCAATTTAAATGAACGAATAATGACTAGAAATTATGTTTATAAAGAAAAAACATTCCAAAAATACAGATTAACAGATTTAAGTGTAAAAAAATCTAATTCTTACGTCCAAAATATCTACGAAGAGGATGGAAAAATTCTAACTCACAAGCATGGATATCCACAATTTTATACTCAAATTTTATTTGAAAAAGATAAAAAAGAAATTTTCATGAGAACGGTCCTTAACGATGAGGAAGGTCTTTCAAAAATATCAACATGTAAAAAAATAGAAAAATTTGAAAAAGAAAGTTAGTTCTTTTTATTTTTTTTACTAAAATTTTTCTTTCTTGATCCAAACCTACTATTTGTTATGTTGCTCCTGTGTCTAGCATATGCCTGTTTTTGTGCTTGTTTCATTGCTCTTTTTGATGACATAATTCAATAAGATATTTCTTGAGTATCTATAATATTAAAATTTTTATCAGATACAACTATTTCACCCGATGATGATCCATAGTTTAAAATTTCCGATATTAAAACATAATGAGTAACTAAAACTAAATTCTTATTATTATTGTTTTTATAATTTTTAATATATTCTTTCAATGCTTTCACCTGTTTATCCTTATTTTTTGCAAATTTAGAGCTGTAGAAAGAATTTAAAAAACTCTTTGTTGTATAATCTTTAAAGGCAATTTTTGCTGTTTCTTTGCATCTACACCATTCACTTGATAAAACTTCATCAATTTCAATTTCATTTTTAATAAAAAATTTACCGATAGATTTAGCCTGTTTTTTTCCCTTCTCACTTAGATTTCTTTGTGTCGAACAATCGTTTAAATTGAAATTATTTGGATCTCCACTTCCAGGTGCATATGCATGTCTTATAAATATTAATTTTCCACCCTCTTCTAATTGATTTATTAAATTTTCATTTAAATCTGCTTTAATAGATGATGTTAAAGTTATAAATATTATTATTAAGAAGTTAAAAAATTTCATTTATGGATATTAGATTAAACGATTTAAATAAAACAATAGTTAATTGTAAAAAGTGTCCAAGATTAGTTAAGTTTATCCGCAAAGTAAGTTCAATAAAGAGAAAACAAAATAGAGATGAGCTGTATTGGGGAAAACCGGTGCCTGGATTTGGAGACTTAAGCTCTAAAATGGCTATCATCGGACTAGCGCCTGCTGCTCATGGTGGTACTAGAACCGGTAGAGCATTTACTGGAGATAAATCAGGAGATTTTTTATTTAAATGTTTGCACAAGGTAGGAATTTCAAATTCTCCGTTATCAAAAAATCTAGAAGATAATTTAAAGCTAAAATCTACTTATATTACCAATATTCTTAAGTGTGTGCCTCCTGAAGATAAACCACTAAGCATTGAAATTTCTAACTGCTCTAATTTTTTTGATAAGGAAATATTATTTTTAAAGAATTTGAAAGTTATAGTTACATTAGGAAAAGTTGCTTTTGATAATTGTGTGAAATTGTACAAACAAAGATTTAATATAGAACATAAATTTATTTTTAAACACAATAAAACACATGAGTTACCTAATGGTTTAATAATTTTATCAAGCTATCATCCAAGTCCAAGAAACGTAAATACAAAGTTAATTTCTGAAAAAATGATGGTAAAATTATTTAAAAAAGCAAAGAGATTGGCTACTTCTTAATACTATCGCAAAAGTATGGTTTAAATTTTGAGTATATCTGATCAGGTATCTTTATAGGTTTACCATCTTTATTAACAAAGACTAAGTGAATTTGTGCCTCAACAATTAGTTCATTATTTTTAGTAATTATTTGATTCATAAAAAAAGAAGTTTTAGTGATTGATTTAACAAAAGATCTTATAGTCAATTCATCCTCTAAATAAGCAGATTTTTTATATTCTATATTACAGGATTTAACTATTATTAAAGATTTAAATTCTTCTTGGATTTTATTATTACTGTAACCAATTGAAAATAATGCTTCTGTTCTAGCTCTTTCTAAGAATTTTAAATAATTTGCATAGTAAACTACACCACCAGAATCTGTATCCTCGTAATATACTTTTAATTTATGAAAGAAGTTTTCGTGCATTAAAAAAACTATATCAAATAATTAATTAATTTTATAGAATCTAAGAAATAAAATGAATATCTTTGTTATTTGGTTAGTATTGGTTATTGCATGGAACTTTGGTTATCCTGGTGCTAGTCCTCATGAAGATGTTTTGGTAGCTGTGATTTTAGCTTTTTTCAATATCTTTTTAAAAAAATATTTGAAATTATAATTAATTTTCTGAGAAATATATGTTTTGGTAATAAGCTATAGCTTTCATTTTAGAGTTATCTGTATCAGACATAATCGCTAATCCATCTAACTCATCAACATCTAAATCGTGAAATCTTTTAAAATCTTCCTTCACATTTGTTTTAACGGTAACCCATTCATTTAAATTTTTTTTTGTACTTGCCAAAACATTATCAATAGATTTTTTAGTATAGGGGCTTGGTGAGCTAAAACCAATATCACTATTGCTTGAGAAAACATAGTTTATAGCCCTATTAGATAAAGGTGTTGCACCAGTTTTTTTAACTGCAAAAACTCTAGCAGCAAAATCATGTCCTTTTTTGGTATTTTCTTTTATTCCGGGTAGATCTTTTTCTATTTTCCAAGTTATATTTATGAATGGAGTTTTGTTTAGATCAATTTTGACCTCTTTTCCTAATCCAGAAGCTGCATTATTAGCCACAGCTTTTAAGAAATTTCCATTTTCATTTGACCCAATTGTATAAATTGTCTTATTTTCGGCCCCTCTAACCTTTCGAACCTGTAAGTTTGACAGTTCATCTGTGGTAAAATTAAAAACTTTAATTTCATTCGCAAATCCTGTTCCAATAGTTACAAAAATAAAAATTAAGATTTTAATTAAAATATTCATTAAAAATTTTTTAAAGAAATTGTTAATACATGATTTTGACAAAATTTAAACATTCAAAAATCATCTTTAGTTAATATGTATAAATTATGAAGACAATTTCAATTTTTATACTGTTAATTTACTGGTCAATTATGATTTTTGCACCAGTGATGTCAAATGATGTCAAAATGAGCCGAGCTAAGACAATTCAAACTAAAATAGTTGAAGAAAAACCAAAAAGTTAATAAGTCGAACGACCACCACTTATGTCAAAAACTGCCGCTGTAGAAAATGTATTTTCCTCCGATGAGAGCCAGCAAACTAAAGATGTAAATTCCTCGACTTCAAGAAATCGACCCCTAGGCACCTTGGAAAGCATCCTTTGAACATGTTCTTTAGTCATTTGATCTAAAATACGTGTTTTGGCTCCTGCAGGAGTGACAGCATTTACAGCTATATTTTTATCAGCAAGCTCTTTACCTAAAGATTTTGTTAGTCCAATGGCTCCAGCTTTACCTGCGCTATATGCACTTGCATTTGCATTGCCATCTTTTCCGGCGACAGATGCTACATTAACTATCCTACCATAGTCATTCTTAATCATATTAGGTACTATCGCTCTGCAACAATTAAAAGTTCCCATCAAATTTATATCTATCACTTTTTTCCACTTCTCTAGGTCATATTCCCATAATGGGGCAGTAGGACCAGTTATCCCTGCGTTATTGATTAATATATCAATGTTGGATTTTTTCACGATTTCATTGGTACAGTTTTCAACTTCTTTAAATTTTGATACGTCAACAACATTTGAGGTTAAATTTGTATTATTAAGTTCTTTAACAGACTTTTTGAGTGTGTCTGGATCGTTGTCCCAAATTATTACTTTAGCGCCTGAATTTAAAAATCTCCTAGCTATATCAAATCCAAATCCTTGAGCTCCACCTGTTATAACTGCAGTCCTATTCTCAAAACTAAATGTAATCTTGTCCATTAAATTATTTTTTTGCCAAAAAGTAATAAGTTATTGAGGAAATTAATGCGCCAATAATCCATGCATAAGATTGTAAAAACATTAAATTAGAGTTCCAAATTGTTGAGGCCGAGAATACAAATCCCAAAAATAAAGAATATGTACCTCTTATATGCCAACCACCTGAAAAATAATACGACCCATTTTTTTCTAGAGAATAAATATCTTTATTAATCAAATTACCCTTTCTAATAAAATAATAATCAGAAATCATTATTCCAAAAATTGGTCCAAAAAAAGCTCCGATTGTATCTATTATTGATAAAATTCCTATTTGACTCAAAAAAGTAAGCCAAAAAACTCCTATTAAAAGTCCAATTAAACCTATCACTAATCCTGAGCTTTTGAATGATAATGAAGTGGGAAATAAATTAATAAGTGAGTATTGTGATGGAATAAAATTAGCAATTAAATTTGTAGAAGCTGACGCAATAATTATAAAAATCAAAACTAAATTAGTTAATAATAAATTATTTAACTTACCAATTATATCTGTGGGATTTGTAAGTATTTTTTCAATATTTTCAGGACTTTGTTTTAAAAAAGCATCTGCACCTATGACAATAAAAAGTGAAAAAAAAGAAAAAATTATTAAATTCAATATTAAAGTTAAATTCCCTTTTTTGAGTTGATTTTCATTTTCAACATACCTTGAAAAGTCACCAAAACTTAAAATAACAATTGAAAAGTAAGCAAAAAGCGTTCCTGATACAGTTATCAATGGTATAATATTATTTTTATCTACAAAATTTTCTAAACTTAAAGCACCTAAAAATGCATTAACTGTAAATTTAACATCACTCAATAAAACTATAAAAAAGAATAACGCCATCCCGGAATAGACAAAAATTGCAGAGATATTAATAATTTTTTTATTATAATTCATCCCTATACTAAATAAAATAACCTGTAGAGCCATTGAGACTATAATTGAAATCCAATCTATGATGTTTAATCCAATAAAAAAAATAAGAAAAATTTCTTGTTGTAAAAGAGTTTTATCAATAGAAAAAATTAAAATTCTTAATAAATATCCCAATGCTTTTGATAAAAAGTATGTTTGAATTCCAAACATAAATATACCAACTATACTTCTTAAAAATCCGATATACTGTGCTCCTCTTACTCCCATTGAGGATCTTAATAAAACTACAAATGGTAATCCAAATTTTTGAGATGGCTTACCAATTAAATTAGAAAAAAAATAAACCAATAAAGAGGCAAAAATTGTTCCAAACAATACGACAAAAGTATTTAAGTCATACACAACATAAAGAGATGCGATCAAAGAAAATCCAATAACACTTTGAATGCCAACCCCCCAAAAACAAAATAAATCTTTCCAGTTCCAATTTTTATTACTCGGATTGACTGTTACTAAATCCCAATTAATTAGTGTTTTATTTGATTCTTGCTGATTCACTCAGACAATATAAAACTTTAACAGTCTACTGTCCATATAGGAGAGTTGGTAACCATAGTGCAATTTTTGGAAATATAATAATTAAAATTAAACCAAATACTTGCAGTACCATAAACTGCATCATTCCATAATAGATATCTTTTAAATCCCACTCAGGTACGACGCCTTTTAAAAAATAAGCCGAAAGTGCAACAGGCGGTGATAACCAAGCGGTTTGCAAATTAACAGCTACTAATATTGCAAACCAAGTTAGATTAAATCCTAATGCTTCAATCAATGGCAATATAATTGGAACAATAATCATTACTATAGGTACCCACTCTAAAGGCCATCCTAATAAAAAAATCATTACCATAACCATCGCTAAAATAAGATATTTATTCATTTCAAGACCTAACAAAAACTCAGTTAATAAAGTCGGTGTTCCTAATCTTGCAAAAACAGCACCAAAAAAATTTGAAGCTGCAACTAAAACCATAATTAATGCAGTTATCTCCAATGTTTTAACCAATGCTTCTTGTAATTTTGAAAGAGTCAATTTTTTATAAGCTAATGAAAGAAGTAAAGCTCCCATAGCTCCACATCCTGCAGCTTCTGTTGGAGTGGCAAAACCAAATAAAATACTTCCTAATGCTGCAAATACCAAAGCTGCTGGTGGCACTAACCCTAAAAAAAATTCAATCCAAACTTCTTTCATACTCGCAGCTCTCATGTCATCAGGTATGACTGGTCCTAATTTAGGATTAATCATGCATCTAATCGTTGTGTAACCTGCGTATAAACTTGCAAGAAGAATTCCTGGTAAAATTGCAGCGGCAAATAAATCTATTACTGGAATTTCCATTATAGGACCCATTACAACTAACATAATACTTGGTGGGATTAATATTCCTAAAGTTCCCCCCGCTGTGATAGTACCAGCTGCAAGTCTCACATCATAACCAGATCTGTTCATCGATTTTGCAGCCATAATTCCGAGAATTGTCACTGATGCTCCAACAATCCCCGTTGCAGCTGCAAAAATCACAGAGACAAATAAAACTGCATAATATAAAGATCCCTTAACTTTAGCTAACATCATTTGGAATGCTGAAAATAATCTTTCCATTAAGCCTGCTTGTTCCATCATAATTCCCATAAAGACAAAGAGTGGGACGGCGGCGAGTGTTTGCTCCGTCATAACCATAGAAAATTGGAGAGTCATTAAATAAAAAACTAATTTTCCAAATCCTAGATAACCGAAAACAAAACCTAAAAAAATTAGTGTAAATGAAATAGGAAAACCAACAAATATGGCAAATAACATTACACCAACGAGAATAAAACCTAAGATTGCTGGATCTATAAACTCAGCAATCATTTAGTTTCTCCAGGCCACTCACCTTTTTTAGCTGCCCAATAACTTTTGAGTAACTCTGAAACGCCTTGAATTAACAAAAATATTATACCAATTAGTAAACATGTTTTAATAGGCCACATATAAGGCATCCATGTGGTATCCATACCTCTTTCTCCTCTTTGAATTGACTCTCCAACAAACCCAACGGTCATATATAGAAAAACAATTAGGCCCGGAAAATAAAATAATAAATATAACCAAAAATCTATTAGACCTTGGTTTTTAGTTTTAAAATTTCTATATAAAAAATCTGCTCTTATATGAACTCCTCTAGAAAGAGCATAACCAGCACCCAACATAAAAAGTGCTCCATATAAAAAACGACTTATGTCATAAGCCCAAATAGTCGGTGCTAAAAATAATTTTCTTGCAAGAACTTCATAAGTCATTGCAAAAATTAATGGCATCAATATCCAGCAAACAATATTGCCTATCCACTTACTAAATTTATCAATTCCTGTTATAGATTTTGCCATCCATAATGGCATGTCATCAGGCATTTTTCCCGAACCACCTCGCCTTTCGGCAATCATTTCATCTGATATATCTAGTTTACCTGGTTCGTCTGCCATAAGTTTGAATTAAAAAACTAGAGCGGACTTAAAAGTCCGCTCTAATTAAATTAAGATTAATTACTGATTACTTTAATGTTGCTGCGTGAGCCATTCCTAGCTTCGCATTTGACATTTGAGCACCACTCCAGAAAGGAACAGCTACATCAGCAAAATTCTTCATTGAAGTATAAACTTCATTAAAGAATTTGTTATCTTTAGCATTCTTATTTAAAGATGCTTTTGCAGCAGCCATATATTCTGTGAAATAATCAGAAGGAGTGTCCTCTAAGATTACTCCATGTTTAGTAGTTAACTCTCTAAGAGCTTTACCATTCTCATAGATTCTGTAACTTAAAGATTTTGCTAATGAAGCATTAGCAGCAACTTCAAGAGACTTTTTCTCATGAGCGCTCATAGCATTATAAGTTTTTCCAGTAATATAAAAGTCAGCATTTACGACTACTTGGTGTAAACCTTGTAAATAATAATGCTTTAATACTTTTTGGAAACCAAATGTTAAGTCTGGTTTTGGACAACACCATTCAGCAGCATCGATTGTTCCTGCTTCAAGAGCTGGTAAAATATCTCCACCACCCATTGCAACAGAAGCTATACCAATGTCTTTATATGTTTGTCCTGGAATTCCTGGAGGAGTTCTGAACTTATATTTTCTAAAGTCAGCCATATCTTTAATTGGTTTTGGAAACCAACCTAAAGCTTCTGGACCAACTGGTTGAATCATAAATCCTTTTATGTCTCTTCCCATTTCTTTCCAAAGTTGGTCGTATAATTCTTTACCACCACCGTATTGGAACCATGATAGGAATGCAATATTGTCGATACCAACTCCACCACCAGCTACTGGCGAACCAAATAACATAGCAGCAGGATGATCTCCTGACCAATAGTGAGTCCATGCGAAACCACAATCAATCAGTCCTTTATCAACAGCATCAAGAGTTTCCTTAACTCCAACAACAGCGCCCGCAGGTAAAATTTCGAATTTTAACGAACCAGCTGTTAATTCAGTTACTGTATCAGTAAAGTCCTTCAACATTTTCACTTCATCAGCTTTAGTGTTAAGAACTGTCTGACATTTTAGTGTTTTTGCAGCGTTAGCATTAGATACAAATCCAAGCACTAAAACAGATGCAAATAACATTGAAATGATTTTTTTCATTATATTTCCTCTTGTTAGTTAAATTTAACTTAATCAATTCAATCAGAAAAACAAACCTGATACAAGTGACAATCGTTTGATATGAGTGTAAAGATGATTAATTAAATTAAGTAAAAAATTAATTCAACTAGAAATGGAAAATTTTGATTTTATAATTATTGGTGCAGGGTCTGCTGGATGCGTTCTCGCAAATAGACTGTCAGAAAATTCACAAAATAAAGTCTTATTAATTGAAGCAGGAGGAAAAGATAATTATCCCTGGATACACATTCCTGTTGGATATTTTAAGACTATGCACAACCCCTCTGTTGATTGGTGTTACAAAACTGAACCAGATGAAACAATGAATAACCGCTCTATTAGGTATCCAAGAGGAAAAACTTTAGGCGGAAGTTCAGCAATTAATGGTTTGTTATATATTAGAGGCCAAAGTAGAGATTATGATATTTGGAGACAATTAGGTAATACTGGTTGGGGTTGGGACGATGTTCTTCCATATTTTATTAAAGCAGAAAATCAAGAGCGTGGAAAAGATGATTTTCATGGAGTTGGAGGTCCTTTATCTGTGTCTGACCAAAGAATACAACTACCATTACTAAATGAGTTTCAAAATGCTGCAGAAGAATTTGGTATACCTAAAACTAAAGATTTTAATACTGGTAATAATCATGGTTGCGGATATTTCCAAGTTACTGAAAAAGATGGTTTTAGATGTAGTACTGCAGTTGGATATTTAAATCCAATAAAGCATAGAAGAAATTTAAAAATCGTTACCAAAGCTCATGTGAAAAAAATTAACTTTGAAAATAAAACAACAAAAAGTGTTGAATATTGGCAAGAGAACGAGCTTAAAAAAGTTATAGTAAATAAAGAGGTTATCTTATCTTCTGGATCTATTGGTTCTCCACAAATTTTACAAACCTCCGGAATAGGTAATTCTGATAAGCTAAAAAATTTAGGTATAGAGATGGTTCATGATCTAAAAGGAGTAGGAGAAAATCTTCAAGATCACCTAATGTTTAGACCAATTTATAAAATTCACGGGCTCAAGTCGTTGAATAAAAAAATTAATAGTTTGTTCGGTAAATTAATGATTGGACTAGAATATGTTTTCAATAGAAGTGGACCAATGACAATGGGTGCAAGTCAAATGTGCATGTTTGCTAAAAGTGATCCTTCTTTAGAATTACCAGATCTTCAATGGCATGTTCAACCAATGAGTATGGATACTTTAGGTGCAACAAAGAATCATGATTTTCATGCGTTTACTCCAACTGTATCAAACATTAGACCGACTAGTAGAGGTCACGTAAATATAACCAATAAAGATTCTAGAATTTATGCAAAAGTAAAACTTAATTATCTATCAACAGAACATGATCGAATGATTGCTGCAAAAGGATTAAAACTTACAAGGAAAATTGTAATGGAGTCTGAAACTTTTAAAAAATATAACCCTGAAGAATATAGACCAGGAATAAATATTAATGATGATGAAGAGCTGGTAAAAGCTGGTGCAGATTATGCTCAAACTATTTTTCATCCTGTTGGTACATGCAAAATGGGACAAGATGATATGGCTGTGGTTGATGAAACACTTAAAGTTAAAGGTTTAAATAATTTAAGAGTTATTGATGCATCTATAATGCCTAATATAACTTCTGGTAATACTAATGCACCGACAATAATGATTGCAGAAAAAGGTGCTGATATGATACTTAGGAGTTAATGTTCGCTGATTTTGTTACACCAGAACAAATTACTATCTTAACGCAAATAATCTTAATTGATCTTGTGCTTGCAGGAGATAATGCAATTATTATTGGAATGGTTGCCTCAAAATTTCCTTTAGAGCAAAGAAAGAAAATTATTTTTTGGGGTATTGGTGGCGCAGTTGTTCTAAGAATAATTTTAACATTATTGACAGCTTATTTGTTGCAGATAACTGGCTTAAGATTAATTGGTGGAGTACTTTTACTTTATATTGTTTACAAGCTTTACGTTGACGTGGTGAAAGGTTCAAATCATGATAGTGACATTAAAGTAGATAATTCAAGTTTCTTAAAAGCAATTTGGACAATTTTGTTAGCTGATTTTACCATGAGTTTAGATAATGTTTTAGGGGTTGCTGGAGCAGCTGGAGATCATTACTATCTATTAGTTTTTGGACTAGTTTTATCAATTGTTTTAATGGCAACAGCTGCAACATTAATATCTAATTGGATAAAAAAGTATAAATGGATAGCTTGGGCTGGCTTAATTGCGATACTTATTGTTGCTATTGAGTTGATTTACACTGATATTAAAATATTATTTTTATAATGTTCCTTAAAAATTATAATTTTAAAAACAAAACTGCAGTTGTAACTGGTGCAGGTAAAGGAATTGGGAGAGCCTGTGCAATTGCTTTGGCTGAAGCTGGAGCAAATTTAATCATTATAAGTAGAACTAATAAAGATTTAAATGAAGTTTCTAAGAAAATAAAAAAATTTAAATCAAAATGTAAATCTTATGTTTGTGATATTACAAATTACGATGAAGTTAAAAAAATTATCAATAAACAGCCAAGAATAGATATCTTAATTAATAATGCAGGAAACAATAGACCAGCCCATTTTACCAAAGTTAAAAAGGAAGATATGGAATATATGGTTAAGATTAATACAATAGCGAGTTTTAACTTGGCTCATCTTTGTGCGCTAAAAATGATAAAGTCAAAAAATCGAAAAAAATTAGGAGGATCTATTGTAAACATGTCATCGCAAATGGGGCATGTAGGTGGACCTATAAGGAGTGTATATAACATGAATAAATTTGGTTTAGAGGGTTTAACCAAAGGAATGTCCATAGATTTAGCAAAATATAACATTAGAGTTAATACTGTTTGCCCAACCTTTGTTGTAACTCCCATGACTAAAAAGTTTTTGAAAGATAAAAAATTTAAAAGAGATATGCTGAATAATATTCCCTTAGGAAGATTTGCAGAACTATCTGAAGTAGCTTCAGCTGTAGTATTTTTAGCTTCTGATGCAGCTTCAATGATTACAGGAACTTCATTATTGGTTGATGGTGGATGGACAGCAAAATAATATTTAGATTATTTTTCTTTATAATCTTTCTCATCCCTACTCACTCACACGCTATTGAATTTAAAGGAAAATTTTTACAGGGTCATTTTATTGTTGGTATTACTAACCCTTCAGCAAAAATTATTATTGATAAAAAAGAAGTTAAAGTATCTAAGGATGGTTTTTTTGCTTTTGGTATAGATAGAGATAGAAAATTTGATCTAACTATAACAAAAATTCAAGATGGTAAAAAAGAGAAAATAGTAAAGAAAGTTTTAAAAAGAAAATATAATATCCAAAGAATAGATGGACTAGAAGAAAGCAAGGTTACACCACCAGAGTCAGTTTACAAAAGAATTAAAGAAGAAAATAATAAGATAGGAAAAGCAAGAGCAATTAATTCCGATTTACCTTTTTTTAAAAATCAATTCATTATGCCAGTTAAAGGAATTATAAGTGGAGTTTATGGAAGTCAAAGAATTTTAAATGGCAAACCTAAATGGCCACATTATGGAATTGATATTGCTGCTAAAAAAGGAACTATGATTAAATCATCAGGCTCTGGGACAGTAACAATGGCAGAGGATGATTTGTATTATACTGGTGGGACTATAATTATGGATCATGGACATGGTATTTCCACAATATATTCTCATCTTGAAAGTGTAATGGTTTCAGTAGGTGATAAAATAAATCAAGGAGATATTATTGGAACGGTTGGATCAACTGGAAGATCCACAGGTCCACATTTAGATTTTAGAGTTAATTGGTTCCAGACTAGACTCGATCCCATGTCTGTAATAAATTAAATTATGCAAACATTAATCCTATTAAGCTTGGTAATTGTTATTGCTTGGGTTTTGTTCAGACCTTTTAGCAAAAAAGAGCTTGATAGATATAATGATAAAAATTGGCCAGATATGCATTAATGAATGCACCTGTCAACAGAACGCCCCCTACTAATCAATCTAATTCAAATTCCTTAGTATAATCTTTTTTGAGATTTGGATCTTGTTTTGATTTTTCCAAAATACAATTTCCTATGACTAAATAATCTAATTCTGTTCCCATAAAACAATTAAAAGCA
>CACMNK010000008.1 GCA_902615145.1 uncultured Pelagibacteraceae bacterium
GAAATGAAAAATTCAAAAATATTTAAAAGTGTTCAGGAAAGATTCCCTGATGCCGAATTAATAGATGTAAATTCAAACAAAAACGGAGTTGATAATGACTGATTTTAGTAAAATATTAGATAAAGCGAAAGAGCTTGAAGCAAAGATGAAGGAAAGCCAACAAAAGATTAAAGAAATTAGAGTTGTAGGAGTTTCAGGATCAAATTCTGTAAAGATAACTTTGGATGGAGATGGAGAAATGCAAACAATAGAGTTATCTGATGAAATTATGAGAGAGGACAAAACCATAATTGAGGATTTGATTGTTGCAGCTCATAATAGTGCTAAATCTCAACTCAAATTAAAAACAAGTGAGGAAATTTCAAAAGCAACGGGTGGGTTTGGTATTCCCGGATTTAAATGGCCTTTATAGAATATGCAAAATTGTGATGAGATAGATCAGCTAATTAAACTAATATCAAAATTACCTGGTTTGGGACCAAAATCAGCAAAGCGAATTCTTTTAAAATTAATTAATAACAAAGACGAATTAGTAAAGCCTCTAGCAAAATCGTTAACAGATGTTTATAAAAATATTTCTAGATGTACAATTTGTGGAGCTTTAAAATCTGTTTTAATAAAGTGTGATTATGATAATTGTAAAATTTTAGAAAAAAAATATGATAAAATTTGTGTTGTTGAAGATATAGCTGACCAATGGTCTATCGAGAGCTCTAATATATATCAGGGATATTTTCATATTCTTGGTGGTACAATCTCATCTTCAGGAAATAGAAAAGAAGATTTATTAATCGACTCTTTAGTAGAGAGGGTTAAAAAAGACAAAATTGAAGAGGTAATTTTAGCTACGAGCGCCACGATTGAAGGTCAAACAACTGCTTACTATATTCAAGAAAGTTTAAAAAATTCCAAAGTAAAAATTACAAGGCTTGCCCAAGGTTTGCCGGTAGGTGGTGAGATAGAAAATCTAGATGATGGGACCTTAATTTCTGCTTTTAAAAATCGATCTAATTTGATTTCGAACTCAGATTAGATTTTTTTTTTAATCTGTTTAAATGAAGTAACGGCTCAGTGTAACCTGATGGCTGTTCTTTACCCTTAAACACCAGATCACAAGCAGTTTGAAATGCTATAGATTTATCATAATTACCACTCATTTTAACATATAATGGATCATTTTTATTTTGTTCATCAACTATCTTCGCCATTTCTTTCATTATTTCAGTTACTTGTATCTTTGTTGTAATTCCATGATGTATCCAGTTGGCTATATGCTGGGACGAAATTCTGAGTGTCGCCCTATCTTCCATCAAACCTATATTGTTAATATCAGGCACTTTAGAACAACCCACACCTTGATCTACCCACCTTACAACATAACCCAATAAAGTTTGTGCGGAGTTAGAAATTTCTTTATTTATATCTTCCACAGACCAATTAGGTCGGTCTGCTGTTGGTATTGTTAAGAGATCATCAATTTTTGCTGGCTCTCTATCAATTAATTTTTTTTGTTCATTAAAAATATTTATTTCATGATAATGTAAAGCATGTAAGGCAGCTGCTGTTGGAGATGGAACCCACGCACAGTTTGCTCCTGCTTTTAGGTGTCCTTTTTTTTGATCCATCATATCTTTCATTTTATCTGGCATTGCCCACATTCCTTTTCCAATTTGAGCTTTTCCTGAAAATCCACATTTTAAACCAATATCGACATTATTATTTTCGTAAGCGTTTATCCATTTAGATAATTTCATATCACCCTTTTTAATCATTGGGCCAGCTTCCATAGATGTGTGCATTTCATCGCCAGTTCTATCTAAGAAACCAGTATTTATGAAAAAAACTCTATTTTTGAGACTTCTAATACACTCTTTTAAATTTGCAGAGGTTCTTCTTTCTTCATCCATAATACCAATTTTACAAGTATACTTAGGTAAATTAAGAACTTCCTCAACTTTAGAAAAAATTAAATCTGTAAACGCTGTCTCATCTGGACCATGCATTTTAGGCTTTACTATATACACAGATCCAGTTCTTGAGTTAGTTTTGTTTTTAATATCATGTAACGCAGCCGCTGTTGTTATAAATGCATCCATGATTCCCTCAGGTATCTCATTTCCGTCACTTAATAAAATCGACGGGTTTGTCATTAAATGACCAACATTTCTTATAAGTAAAAGGCTTCTACCATGCAACTTTAAACCTTTACCGTCTTTTGAGATATAACTTCTATTTGGATTTAGCTTTCTCTCAAATAATTTACCTTCTTTTTCAAATTTTGATTTAAGATCACCTTTCATAAGACCTAGCCAATTTCGATAACAAATAATTTTATCTTCCGAGTCAACTGCAGCGACACTATCCTCATTATCACAAATTGTTGAAACTGCAGATTCTATTATTATGTCACTAATTCCTGCATGATCTTGTTGAGCAGCAAACGCTCTTGAATCTTTTAGAATTTCAATATGTAAATTATTATTCTTTAAAATAATTGCAGATGGGTTGTCACTTTCACCTCTGTGTCCGATAAATTTATCTTCATCTCCTAAATCAAAAACATCAGCACCTTTTAAAATTTTTAATTTGCCATCTTTTACGGCAAGGCTTGTTATTTTAGCCCAACTCAATCCAGCTAATGGGAAGTGCTTATCTAAAAAATCTCTACCATATTTAATAACCATTTCACCCCTTAAAGGGTCATACCTTTCAGATACGCTGTCTTCAGACTCTTCAATTACATCCGTGCCATATAGACTATCATATAAACTCATCCATCTTGCATTCGCAGCATTTAACGCATACCTTGCATTCATGATAGGTACTACTAATTGAGGTCCAGCTATATTTGCAATTTCTTCATCAACATTTTTAGTTTCTATTTTAAAATCAGGCCCTTCGTTTTTTAAATAACCAATTTCTAACAAAAATTTTTTATACTCCGCTAAATTGAATTCTTTACCTTTATTTTTGATATGCCAATTATCTATTTTTTTTTGTAAATCTTCTCTAAACTTAATTAATTCTCTGTTTTTTGGTGCAAGCTCATCAAGAGTTTTTTCAAGACCTAACCAAAAATTTTCAGGAGATACATTTGTGTTTTTCAGTAATTCACCATTTACAAATTTTGATAGTTTTTCAGATACTTTTAAATTATTAATTTTTATGTATTTTTCTTGCATAGCACTTTAACTCACACCCCATCTGTATTTTTGCCTGAGAGTTTTGCTCCTTCGGCGGAAATAAATCTCTTTCCAGAGTGTTATGCTTCGATCGGTCCTTTTGCCTGAGAGTTTCCGGGGTGGTTGCTCCTTCGGCGCTAAAAAATAGTCTCTCCCGATAGTAAGACTTTATTCTATAAAAGAATATGTCATTAAATAACAAATATTTGTTTAATTCAATATCATTTTATTGCCTTTTTTGTTAATTAAATAATCGCTTTAAAAAACAATGAAAAACTACCTTAATTTTGAAAAAGAAATAAAAGAATTAGATGAAGAGTTAGAGAAACTTAAAGATCCATATAATCAGGGTGGCATTTCTGAAGTTGATACTCAAAAAATTTCAAAAACTCAGAAAGAGATAAATGATAAATTGAATTCAATTTATTCAAACCTTGATCCTTGGCAAACCACTATGGTCGCAAGACATGAGGATAGGCCTAAATCAAAATTTTTCATTGATAATTTGTTTGATGACTTTATTTCTCTATCAGGCGATAGGTTTTATGGTGAAGATAAGTCAGTTATCACAGGTTTTGCAAAATTTAAAAATCAGTCAATTTTAGTTATTGGTCAAGAAAAGGGAGATGATTTAGACAGTAGAATTGAAAGAAATTTTGGCATGATGAGGCCTGAAGGTTATAGAAAAACAATTCGTCTTATGAAGTTAGCTGATAGATTTAAGATACCAATTATTTTATTTGTAGACACACCAGGAGCCTATCCAGGTGTAGGTGCTGAGGAACGAGGTCAAGCTGAGGCGATTGCAAAGTCAATAGAATGTTGCATGAATTTAAAAGTGCCAACAATAGCAATTATTATTGGGGAGGGTGGTTCTGGTGGTGCTATAGCTTTAGCATCTTCAAGTAAAGTCTTAATGTTGGAAAATGCTATCTATTCAGTTATTTCCCCTGAGGGATGTGCAACTATTTTATGGAGAGATCCAAAAAAAATGCTTGATGCAGCTAAAGCAATGAAACTTTCTGCAAAAGATTTACTAGAGTTAAATGTAATTGACGAAATTATTAAGGAGCCTATTGGCGGTGCACACAGAGATAGAGATATAATATTAAACAATGTAAGACAAACTTTAACAAAAAATTTAAATTATTTTAACGAATTATCCTCAGAAGAAATAATGACTGAAAGAAAAAATAAATTTCTAAAAATTGGAAGAAACGATGGTTTTATGACTAGTACTGAAGATTTAAGTACATTAACAATTAAGAAAAATGATTTAGATCAAATTTTTAAATCAAAAAAAATATTACTAGCGATTATTGGTGGATTAATTTTAGTTTCTTCAATCTTTTTATTAATTTAAATTCTATAATGCTCCACAACAGTTTTTAAATTTTTTTCCTGTAGCCTCACATCTATCGTTTCTAGAAATTTTTTGATTTTTTTTTATTAATAATAAACATTTTGGATTATCAGATAGATTTATTTTTTTAGAATTTTTTTCCTCGCTAGTTTTCTCTTCCGATTTATCACTTGATGTTTCTACAAATTTAAGATTCATGAGAACAACTATATAATCTTGCTTAAGTTTTTTTAATAAATCCTCAAATAAAGTGAAAGCTTCTTTTTTGTACTCGATAAGAGGATCTCTTTGTCCATAAGATCTTAACCCAATTACTTGGCGCAATTGCTCTAAATATTGTATGTGTGATTTCCAATTAATATCTATAGATTGTAAAAAGATTCTTTTTTCTATTTGTTTTGCTTGATCTTCTCCTAAAAGTTTAATTCTCTCTTCTCGAGTTTCATAGAACTTATCTGAAATTAATTTCATTAATTCATTATCTTTTTTTTCTAATAAAAACTTTAGTTCTTCTTCATTAAAGTTTTTTCCCATAAGAGTTTTGATTTGACTTTCGAAAAGGGAGCTTTTTGGATTAGCAATCTTTTGGATTTTTAACTCTATTAAATCTCTCTTTATTTCGTCTAAAAAATTTGCAGAATAGTCAAAAATCTTTTCGCTATCAATTGCCTCTTTTCTTTGCGAAAAAATTACATGTCTTTGATCATTTAATACATTATCAAATTTAATAAGAGTTTTCCTAATATCAAAGTTTCTTGCCTCTACTTTTTGTTGTGCTCTCTCTAAGGCTTTATTTATCCAAGGATGGTCAATACTCTCACCATCTTTTAGGCCTAATTTTTCAAGCATACTGTTCATTGAGTCTGATCCAAAAATTCTCATTAAATCATCCTCTAAACTTACATAAAAAATCGAGCTTCCTTCATCACCTTGACGTCCCGATCTACCTCTCGCTTGATTGTCAACTCTTCGAGACTCCATTCTTTCAGTACCAATTACAAATAAGCCTCCTAAGGATTTTATTTTATTTTTGTCCTCAATTAATTTTTCACTGTTCGTGGTATCTTTTTTTCCTCCCAATTGAATATCGACACCTCTTCCCGAAATACTTGTTGTTATTATCACAGATCTCTCTTTACCTGCATTGGAAATAATTTCAGCCTCGTTTTCATGATTTTTTGCATTTAAAACTACATGATTAATCTGTTCCTTATCCAGTAATTTTGAATAAATTTCAGACTTGTTAATACTGGACGTAAAAACCAACAATGGCTGTCCAACTTTATTATGTTCTTTAATTTTCTTAATTATAGCATTATTTTTTTCTTTTTCTGTTCTAAAAATTTGATCATTAAAATCTTTTCTTATCATCTTTTTATTTGTTGGAATCACAACAACTGGTAAATTATAAATTTCAAAAAATTCTTCAGACTCTGTAGCTGCTGTTCCGGTGCAACCAGCAATCTTTTTATATAGTTTAAAATAATTTTGATAAGTTATAGATGCCAACGTTTGGTTTTCGGCTTGAATTTCAATTTTTTCTTTGGCCTCTAAAGCTTGATGGAGACCATCACCAAATCGTCTTCCTTCAAGAATTCTTCCAGTGAGTTCGTCAATTATCTTTAGAGAGTTATCTTTAACAATATAGTCCTTACCTTTTTCAAACAAATGGTTAGCTCTTAAAGCTTGATTTACATGATGTACTAAATTTATATTTTCTGGGTCATAAAAGTTATTATTTTTTAATATACCTGTATCAGAAAAAATTTTTTCTACATTATTTATTCCGTCATTTGTTAATAAAATATTTCTATCTTTTTCGTCAATTTCATAGTCAGTTTTTTTTAACCTTTTCACCAATTTATCTACAGCAAGATATTTGTCTGTCTTATCCTCTGCAGCACCAGAGATGATTAACGGGGTTCTA
Organism: uncultured Pelagibacteraceae bacterium; assembly: GCA_902615145.1. Taxonomy (GTDB): domain Bacteria; phylum Pseudomonadota; class Alphaproteobacteria; order Pelagibacterales; family Pelagibacteraceae; genus Pelagibacter. The sequence continues at coordinate 6,473 of CACMNK010000008.1, forward strand.
GCCTCATCAATTAAACAAGAGTCGATCTCATCAACGATTGAAAAAAAATGTTCTCTTTGAACCATCTCATCCCTAGAATACTTCATGTTATCTCTAAGGTAGTCAAAGCCTAATTCGCTGTTAGTTGCATAGGTGATATCACAATTATAATTTTTTTTCCTTTCACCATCGTCTTGAATATTATTTATGTAGCCAGAGGATATTCCTAAGAAATTATAAATTTTTCCCATTTCAAGGCAGTCTCTTTTTGCCAAATAGTCATTAACGGTAACAATATGAACTCCTTTTTCAAATAGGGCGTTCAAATAAGCTGCAAGAGTTATTGTTAATGTTTTACCTTCTCCTGTTCGCATCTCAGCAATTTTTCTTTCGTGTAATACTATCCCCCCGATAATTTGAACGTCAAAATGCCTTTCATTCCTAATTCTTCTAGATGCCTCTCTCACTAGCGCAAAAGCTTCTGGCAGTAATTCATCTATACTAAAGCCATTTTTTAATTTTTCTTTGAATTCTCTAGTTTTATCTGGAAATTCATTATCTTTGAGTTTTTTTACATCTTCTTCTAAAGAATTTATTTGTAGAGTAATCTTTTTCAACCTATCTAGTTCTTTCTGATTACCCGATCTAATGAATTTTGAGATAAGATTTAAAGGGTTAAACATTAGTTTTTGATTTATTATTTACTTATATCCTTTAATATAATTAATAAATAAATATTTTAAATACCATGGGTCTAAATTTACCTAATTTTTTATTATCTAAATCAAAAAACAAGAGAATGTTAGAATATCAAGATTTGGATCATATTGATGGTGTTTCAATTTCCAGTGCAAGTGCAAATCTTTATAAAGATATTAGAGATGATTTAGTAATGTTTTATTTTAGAGATGGAGTAAACTATGCTTCTGTATATACTCAATCAAAAATTATCTCTGAAAATATTAAATGGAATTTAAATCAAAAATCAAAAAAAATATTTTCTCTTTTAGTAAATGCGAGAAACGCAAATTGTTTTACTGGTAGACAGGGGTATAGAAGTCTTGAAAAAATAGCAGACATAATTTCTCAAGAACTTACCGCAAAACAGAAGGAAGATGAAGATAATCCAAAAATAATTAAACCCAAAGAGATAATATTTGGTTGTACTGGTACAATTGGAGAGATTTTTCCAGAGGATAAAATTAAAAACAAGATTCCAGTTTTAGTAAAAAATATAAAGTATACTCAGAATAAGTATATATGGATGAAGGCAGCCTTAGGTATTATGACAACAGACACACAACCTAAAATGTCGATGGAGCATTGTAAAATTGCTGGAAGTTCTGTAAAGATTTTTGGTATTGCCAAAGGGTCTGGAATGATCCAACCCAACATGGCTACCACACTAGGTTATATTTTTACAGATGCGGACTTGTCTAATGAAATTCTAAAAAAACTTCTAAAAAAAAATATTTCGACAACTTTTAATGCAATTAGTTGTGATAGTGACACAAGCACTAATGATATGGTTAGTATTTTTTCGACTGGTAAAGTGAAGCATTCTAGAATTAAAAATTATAATGATAAAAGAATAAGAGATTTTGAGGAAGCATTAAAAAAAGTTTTATTAAGTTTGGCTAAAAGAGTAGTTTCAGATGGAGAAGGAGCGTCTAAATTTATAACTATTAACGTAGAGAATTGTAAAAATGAGGACGATGCAAAAAAGATTGGCTTTTCAATTGCCAATTCTCCTTTAGTGAAAACCGCCATAGCAGGTGAGGATCCAAATTGGGGCAGGATAATAATGGCAATTGGAAAATCAAATGTTCTGATAAACTTAGAAAAGTTGTCTATAAAATTTGGAGAATTTTCTATTATTAATAATGGAAAATTAAATTTAAACTATAATGAGTCTGATATTGTAAATTATATGAAAAATGACAATATTGATATTAACATAAATATTTTTAAAGGTTCAAAAAAATTTACTACTTATACTATGGATCTTACAAAAAAATATATTGAAATTAACTCAGATTACAGAAGTTAAACCTTGTAATATTTAATTGAATAATTAATTATTAATAATGATCAAGTACAAATTAAAATGTAAAAAGTGTAGATTATTATTTGACAGTTGGTTTGCATCCTCACTGGAATATGAAAAACTAAGAAAAAAGAAATATCTAAATTGCCATAGGTGTGGATCACTAAAAGTTGAAAAAACTCTTATGGCACCAAAATTTTTAAATAAGTCTTGGAAAAAAGATATAAATATTAAACATCATAAATATCAGAAAATTAATGAAAAAATTAAAGAATATCAAAAATTTATAAAAAAGAACTTTGAGTATGTTGGTGAAAATTTTGCTTATGAAGCTCGATCAATTCATTATAAAAATAAAAAAAAAGATAAAGGAATTTATGGAACCGCATCAAGACAAGAGATTAAAGACTTGAAAGAGGAAGGAATTGATACAGAAATTATTCCTTGGATAGAGGATAAAAATAATTAATTTCAATTATATCTTAATAAATTTTGCAATATAATTAACTGATTTGTCAGTACTCAACTCCCAATTATTTGTTAATAAATTAAGCTTTACTCCTCTCAAATCGTTTAAAGTAAGATCATATTTTTTTGTTATGCTAATTAATTCCTCAGGCTTTATGAATTTTTCCCATTCGTGTGTTCCAATTGGAAGCCATTTAAGAATATACTCAGCACCTATTATTGCAAAAAGATAAGATTTTAATGTTTTATTTAATGTTGCAACGAACATAATACCGTTCCTTCTCAAAAACTTTGAGCATGATTTTAAAAACAAATCTACATCTTCTACATGTTCAATAATTTCCATATTAAGTATAACATCAAATTCTAAATCTGACCTAAATTTTTCAGGTGATGAACAAAAATATTTAATATTTAAGTTATTCTTTTTTGCATGAATTTTTGCTACCTCAATATTCTTTTCAGATGCGTCCATTCCAAAAACCTCGGCACCAAGTCTTGACATAGGCTCACACAATAATCCTCCACCACAACCTATATCTAAAATTTTTATTCCAGAGAGGATCTTATCTTTTTTTTGAATATTGAAAGTTTTAATGATATTGTCTTTTAGATAAGAAATCCTTAGAGGATTAAAATTATGTAATGGTTTAAATTTTCCTTTAGGATCCCACCATTCTTCAGCAATTTTAGAAAATTTTTCTATTTCTTTTTTATTAATTGTGTTAGTTTTCATTATAAGTAAATTTTATATTCAAGATGAATTTAATCAATATTTTAATTTAAAATATTTATTCATGAAAATTGTAGTTTTAAAATTTGGAGGAACATCTGTTGGTAGCATTAAAAGAATTAAAAATGTAGCCAATATTATTAATTCATATTACAAAAAAAGATATAAACTTATTGTAGTATCCTCAGCTATGAGTGGGGTTACAAACGATTTGATAAAAAAATCAAAAGAGATAAGTGAAAATTTTTTACCTTCTGAGTATGATGTTCTTGTTTCATCTGGTGAACAAGTAGCATGCTCTTTAATCGCCGCAAGATTATCACATATTGGCCTAAAATCCCGTTCTTGGTTATCTTGGCAAATACCAATTATCACTGAAGGCAGTCATAAAAATGCAAAAATTTTCTCTATTTATAAAAAGAAAATTTTAGATTATCTAAAAAAAGGTGGAATACCAATTGTAACTGGTTTTCAGGGCATAGATACTGGTGAGAGAATAAAAACGATTGGAAGAGGTGGGTCAGATGCGAGTGCAATTATGCTGGCTAAATTTTTTAAGGCAGAGAGATGTATAATTTACACTGATGTTGAAGGTGTTTATACAACAGATCCAAATAAATTAAAAAAAGCAAGAAAAATTAAAGTAATATCTTATGAAGAAATGTTGGAGATGGCGTCTCTAGGTGCAAAAGTTATGCAACCAACTTCAATCCAGGATGCGCGTTTAAATAGGATCAATATAGAGGTAAAGTCTTCATTTAAAAAAAAACCAGGAACATTAATCACAAAAAGAAAGAATATTATTAATAATAAAATTATTGCAGGTATTTCTTCGACTCAAAATGATGCTAAGGTTACCTTAGTTGGTGTTAAAGATAAACCTGGTGTTGCAGCAATGATATTTAAACCTTTATCAAAAAATTTAATTAATGTTGATATGGTTGTTCAAAATATTTCAGCAAATGGGAAAGAAACTGATTTAACATTTACCATTAAAACGGATGACTTAAACAGAACTAAAAAGATAATTGAATCCAATAAAAATATTAAATTTAGAAAGTTATTATTAAAAAAAAATGTATCTAAACTTTCAATTATAGGTGTCGGAATGGTAACAACACCCGGAGTAACATTTAGAATGTTCCAGTCTCTTGCAAAAAAAAAAATAAACATTCAAGTTATTTCAACTTCTGAAATTAAAATATCAGTCTTGATTGACAAAAGAAATACCAAAAAAGCATTAATTGCTTTACATAAAGAATTTAAATTAGATAATTAATCATGAGTATAAGACCATTTAGAAATATTAAAAGAAGAAAAACAAAAGCAATTAGTGTTGGCAAAGTAATGGTTGGTGGTGATTACCCCATCACAGTTCAGTCTATGACAAATACTTTAACTACAGACATAAAAGCTACCATTAAACAGATAAATGATATTCATAATGAAGGCGCTGATATAGTTAGAGTTTCTTGCCCAGATGAGGCTTCAACAAAAGCACTTAAAGAAATTGTAAAACATGTTGATGTGCCTATAGTTGCAGATATTCATTTTCACTTCAAAAGAGCAATAGAAGCAGCTGAGAACGGCGCTAGTTGTCTAAGAATAAATCCAGGAAACATAGGAAATATAAATAAAATCAAAGAAGTTGTGAGAGCAGCAACCGCAAATAATTGCTCTATTAGAGTAGGTGTTAATGCAGGTTCTCTAGAAAAAGATATATTAGAAAAATTTAAAGAGCCCTGTCCCGAAGCACTAGTTGAGAGTGCTTTAAGAAATATAAAAATTTTAGAAGATGAAAATTTTGAAAATTTAAAGATAAGTGTTAAGTCTTCAGATATTTTTTTATCAATTGAAGCCTACCGTCAATTATCAAAAAAAATTGAGTATCCTTTGCATCTTGGAATAACTGAGGCGGGAAGTTTTGTGTCAGGAAGTATAAAATCCTCTATTGGATTAGGAACATTACTTTTAGAAGGTATCGGAGATACTATTAGAATATCTCTGTCTGATGATCCTGTAAAAGAAGTTAAGATTGGAAACGAAATACTTAAATCATTAAATTTAAGAGAAAGAGGAGTAAGAATTATTTCTTGTCCTTCATGTGCTAGACAAGGTTTTCAAGTAATTGAAACTGTAAAAATATTGGAAAAAAGACTCGCACATATTACAAAACCCATAACACTCTCAATAATTGGTTGTGTAGTTAATGGTCCTGGAGAAGCTGCAATGACAGATATTGGTATCACTGGTGGAAGAAAAGGAAGCAACATGTTGTATTTGTCTGGAATACAATCAGAAAAAGTTTCAACAAATGACATGATTGATAAGGTTGTGCTTGAGGTTGAAAAAAAGGCTTCTGAGTTGGAAAATAGTTAAGATGATTCCCAATAAAACGATCAATGATTTGATAAACAAACACGCAAATTTGGAAAGAGAATTATCCTCAGGAGATATTGATAAAAAATTTTTTGCTGAAAAATCAAAAGAATACTCAGATTTAAATGAAATAATTGAGGATGCTAAAAAATATTTATCATTTGAAAAGGATAAAAATGAATTAAAGAAAATTTTAGTTGATGAAAATTCTGACACCGAGTTATTAAAAATGGCTGAAACTGAGTTAAAAGATTTAGAGATACAGTATAAAAAAAATGAAAAAAAATTAAAATTATTTCTATTACCTAAAGATGAGGCAGATAAAAAAAATGCAATTATTGAAATAAGAGCTGGAACTGGAGGTCTTGAGGCTAGTTTATTTGCCTCAGATCTTTTTAAAATGTATGAGAAAGTGAGCAACAAAAAAAAATGGTTTTTAGAAATAATATCAATTTCAAAAAGCGAGGCAGGGGGATTAAAAGAGGTTATCGCGTCTATTAAAGGGATTAATATTTATTCCACTCTTAAATATGAGAGCGGCGTCCACAGGGTTCAAAGAGTTCCAGATACTGAAACCCAAGGAAGAGTACACACTTCTGCTGCAACTGTAGCTGTATTACCTGAGGCTGAGGAAGTCGATTTAAAAATAAACGACTCTGATTTGCGTATAGATGTTTTTAGGGCTGGTGGACCTGGTGGACAATCTGTAAATACAACAGATAGTGCTGTAAGAATCACTCATATACCTAGTGGAATTTCTGTGTCTCAACAAGATGAAAAATCACAACATAAAAATAAGTCTAAGGGTTTAAAAATTTTAAGAGCGAGGTTATACGAGTTTGAGAGATCTAGAATCGATAAAGAAAGATCAAAAGATAGAAAAAGTAAAATTGGGACTGGTGATAGGTCTGAGAGAATACGAACATATAATTTTCCCCAAGGGAGGGTTACAGATCATAGAATTAATTTAACTTTACATAAACTTGAAGAGTTTTTAGAAGGGGAAGCTTTTGACGAAATGATAGAGTCACTTTCGTTAAGAGCTCAAGAAGAAAGTTTAAGTAATCTTTAAGAGGTACATATGAATATTTTCGAAGCTCTAAAAAAAGGAGACAATATATTAAAAAAAAAAGGCATCAAATCTTATAAACTTGATAGTGAAATTTTAATGTCGAAAGTCTTCCAGAAAAATCGAATAGATATAATCCTAAATTCTAATAAGGATTTATCAGATGATGAAATCATACTCTATAATAATTTAATTGAACAGCGTTCCAAAAAAAAACCAATCGCATATTTGATTGGTAAAAAAGAATTTTGGAAATATGAATTTGACGTGACTAAAGATGTCCTAATTCCGAGACCGGATACAGAGATTATTATTGAACAGACACTAAAATTAACAAAAAATAAATCTAAGCTAAGAATATTAGATATTGGGATAGGCTCAGGGTGTATTCTATTATCTATTTTGAAAGAGAGGAAAAGTTTTTACGGTACTGGAATTGATATTTGCAAGAAAACTCTAGATATTTGTATGGTTAACGCAAAAAAACTTAATTTAATTGATAGAATAAGGTTATTTAAATCAGATGTTGACAATTTCAATTATGGCAAATATGATTTAATTGTATCTAATCCCCCATACATCAAGAAATTTGACTTGAAGTATTTGGAAAAAGATGTTTGTGATTACGAGCCAAAATCAGCTTTAGATGGCGGTTTGGATGGGTTATTTAAAATTACAAAAGTTATTTATAATTCGTCAAAGCTTATAAAGAAAAATGGCATTTTAATTCTTGAGATTGCTTTTAATCAAACAGATAAAGTGAAGAAAATTTTAAGAAAAAACGGGTATTATATTAAAGATGTTATTAAAGATTTAGCCAAGAATGATCGATGTATAGTGAGTATTAAAAAATAAAAATATGGTTACATTCAGAAACAATAATACAAGAAGAAATAATTTTAGAAGAAACGAAAGAACCTTTAAGGTTAATGGTGATAGAAATAAATATAATAATAATTTTTCAAGCAATGATACTTTTCAACGTAAAATATCCGGCAGAAACAATCATAATGCATCGAAATTAATTGAGAAATATAACAATTTAGCTAGGGAAGCATTATCTACTGGTGATAAGATTTTATCTGAAAATTATTTTCAACATGCTGATCATTTTACCAGAGTATTAAGTGAAAGAGAAATGCAAAAAAAAATGTTTGATAACAAATCATCTAAAGAAGATGAAAAAAATTTTTTAAAAAAAGTTGATAAGCATGATGAGAATTCTTCACAAAATAAAATAATAGAAAACACAAAAGTTGAGCAAAAACTAGACTAGTTTAAACCAATAATTTTTTCTGATTTTAAAACATCCAATTTTATTTTTGAAGTTTCAAAAAGCTCTCTATCTTTACCTTTCAATATTTTTCCAGAGGGCAAATTAAGTGTTTGGGAATTAATTTTTTTTCCATTTACAATCACCTCATAATGAAGATGTGGTCCAGTTGATTTACCAGTCGAACCTACAAATCCAATTGTTTGTCCTTGCTTTACCCTCACTCCACTTCTAATTCCACTAGCAAACTTAGACATATGAGCATAGACTGTTTGATAGGTTGAGTTGTGTTTAATTACTACACAATTGCCACCCCCTCCACACCATCCAGCTTTTTTTATTACCCCATTACCAGATGCCATTATGGGAGTGCCTAAAGGAGCTGCAAAATCAGTTCCACGATGCATTTTATTAAATCCATCTATTGGATGTTTTCTCATTCCAAAGGGAGAAGATAATCTAGCTCCATTAATCGGTGTTTTCATTAAAGCTTTCTGACTACTTTTTCCACTCTTATCAAAATGTCCTTTAAAATTTTTAGAATCAAAAAAATATAAAGGTTTGTCTTGTCCACTTAATTTCAAATTAGCAAAAAGAATCTCACCGGTTTCAATTATTTTTTTATTATCATCTTTAAAGACTTCATACATTATTTGAAAACTATCACGTTTTCTTATATCTCTTTGAAAATCAACCTCGAAACCATAAATTCTTGCAAATTCAATTATAGTATTAATAGGAACCTTTTTTTTTGAAGCTGACTTATACAAGCTATTTAAAATTATATCCTCTTTATATACAATTTCCTTATTCAGTTTTGTTAAAATAATTTCTTGGTTAAAATCACTTTTCTGATTATTCTTAGTCAAATATATTTTTTCTGAATTAGAAATTTGAAAAATAAATTCTTTTAATTGATTGTCTGATTGATTTAGAGTGAACTGAATTTTTTGATTAGTATTTAATTTGTTAAGATTTATCTTTTTTGATAATTTTTTTTTAACACTGATTATTTCATCTTCTTTTATTGAATAATTTTTTAGAATTTTGTCGAATGTTTCTCCCTCCTTTATTTTATGGGTTATAGTTTTAAATTTTGGTTCAAGATTTTCAAAAACGTTGCTAATCGTTTTCTTAAAATAAACGTTGTTAATTATATTTTTGTAATTATTATAAATTTTTTGTTTATTGAAATTGTAATAACTAGTTGAAAGTATAGTGGTTAATAATAACAATCCCAAAGCTAAAATTTCTGTGTTGTTTCTTAGTTTTTTTTTGATTTTATTAAACATTTAACAATTTTTTGATTTTGCAATTAACAGTTTTAAGCATCCGAAAATACCAAAAAAAAGCCCGTAAAATAAGGTTTTTTTTTGATTTTTTTATAGTTAAATGCTTGATTTCCTTATATTTTAGCCTATAAGCAACCTCTTTCCAAAACTATATTAGATTTAGCTATATTTTTTTGGATTTATTGAGATTAAAGCTCAATTAGTTATTTAAAAAGTAAATATTTAAGAAGAGAAGTGTGGACGGTTAAGGTTACCAAAATTTGTCGTACACACTTCAACATTATATAAATTTTATTCTTAGAATTTATATAGAAGCTAGTGTGCGCCGTTTTTAAACTTGAGAGTTTGATCATGGCTCAGAACGTACGCTGGCGGCACGCCTAACACATGCAAGTCGAACGAAGTAGCAATACTTAGTGGCAGACGGGTGAGTAACATGTAGGTATCTACCCTTTGGCCTGGAATAACACGAGGAAACTTGTGCTAATACCGGATAAGTCTTTACGGAGAAAGCTTTATGCACCATTGGATGAGCCTGCACTTGATTAGTTAGTTGGTGGGGTAATGGCCTACCAAGACTTTGATCAATAGCTGATTTGAGAGGATGATCAGCCACATTGGGACTGAGACACGGCCCAAACTCCTACGGGAGGCAGCAGTGGGGAATCTTGCACAATGGAGGAAACTCTGATGCAGCGATGCCGCGTGAGTGAAGAAGGCCCTTGGGTTGTAAAGCTCTTTCGTCGGGGAAGAAAATGACTGTACCCGAATAAGAAGGTCCGGCTAACTTCGTGCCAGCAGCCGCGGTAATACGAAGGGACCTAGCGTAGTTCGGAATTACTGGGCTTAAAGAGTTCGTAGGTGGTTGAAAAAGTTGGTGGTGAAATCCCAGAGCTTAACTCTGGAACTGCCATCAAAACTTTTCAGCTAGAGTTTGATAGAGGAAAGCAGAATTTCTAGTGTAGAGGTGAAATTCGTAGATATTAGAAAGAATACCAATTGCGAAGGCAGCTTTCTGGATCATTACTGACACTGAGGAACGAAAGCATGGGTAGCGAAGAGGATTAGATACCCTCGTAGTCCATGCCGTAAACGATGTGTGTTAGACGTTGGAAATTTATTTTCAGTGTCGCAGCGAAAGCGATAAACACACCGCCTGGGGAGTACGACCGCAAGGTTAAAACTCAAATGAATTGACGGGGACCCGCACAAGTAGTGGAGCATGTGGTTTAATTCGAAGATACGCGCAGAACCTTACCAACACTTGACATGTTCGTCGCGACTTTAAGAGATTAAAGTTTTCGGTTCGGCCGGACGAAACACAGGTGCTGCATGGCTGTCGTCAGCTCGTGTCGTGAGATGTTGGGTTAAGTCCCGCAACGAGCGCAACCCTCACTTTTAGTTGCCATCATTAAGTTGGGCACTCTGAAAGAACTGCCAGTGATAAGCTGGAGGAAGGTGGGGATGACGTCAAGTCCTCATGGCCCTTACGTGTTGGGCTACACACGTGCTACAATGGTATTTACAAAAGGAAGCAAAACGGCGACGTTTAGCAAATCCTTAAAAAATACCTCAGTTCGGATTGCACTCTGCAACTCGAGTGCATGAAGCTGGAATTACTAGTAATCGTGGATCAGCGTGCCACGGTGAATGCGTTCCCGGGTCTTGTACACACCGCCCGTCACACCATGGGAGTTGGTTCTACCTTAAGGCAAGGTTTAAAACCCTTGACCACGGTATAGTCAGCGACTGGGGTGAAGTCGTAACAAGGTAGCCGTAGGGGAACCTGCGGCTGGATTACCTCCTTTCTAAGGATGAATGAAATTTACTTTCATTCTAAATAATATACAGGTTAATGTTGACCGTCCTCATTTCTCTTCTTAAATTAGTGTTTCTCTTGCATAGGGGCCGGTAGCTCAGTTGGTTAGAGCACACCCTTGATAAGGGTGGGGTCGAAAGTTCGAGTCTTTCTCGGCCCACCAATTTAGATCTTGGGGGATTAGCTCAGCTGGGAGAGCGCCTGATTTGCATTCAGGAGGTCAGCGGTTCGATCCCGCTATCCTCCACCAGAGACACTTAGCTATTAAATTTGTGAATAATTAATAATTAATATCAATATCTATATCCGAATATTAGAAATGTTTTTATCTAATATTCTTGTAAAAAATTTGATTCAACACAGAATTTTTTTCTGTGCATAAATCAAGCGTTTAAGGGCGTGTGGCGGATGCCTTGGCACTGAAAGACTATGAAGGACGTGATATACTGCGATAAGTTTCGGGGAGCTGTATGTAAGTTTTGATCCGAAAATTTCCGAATGGGGAAACCCACCACTTTTTGTGGTACTTTAAATTAAATTCATAGATTTAAAGAGATAACCTGGAGAACTGAAACATCTAAGTAACCAGAGGAAAAAAAATCAATTGAGATTCCGTTAGTAGTGGCGAGCGAAAATGGATTAGGCCAGTAGTTTAATTAAAAAAATTTGAATAGTTTGGAAAAGCTAACCATAGAGGGTGATAGTCCCGTATGAGTAATGTTTAACTAAATTCAAGAGTAAAGCGGGACACGTGAAATCCTGCTCGAATATAGGGGGACCACCCTCTAAGCCTAAATACTCTTCAGTGACCGATAGTGAACTAGTACCGTGAGGGAAAGGTGAAAAGAACCCCTATTAGGGGAGTGAAATAGAACCTGAAACCGCATGCCTACAATCAGTCGAAGCTCTTTTTAGAGTGACGGCGTACCTTTTGTATAATGGGTCAGTGACTTAATTTATTAAGCAAGCTTAAGCCATCTAGGTGTAGGCGCAGCGAAAGCAAGTCTTAATAGGGCGATAAGTTTAATGAATTAGACCCGAAAACGAATGAGCTTACCATGAGCAGGTTGAAAGTAAGGTAACACTTACCGGAGGACCGAACCAGTTGACGTTGAAAAGTCTTTGGATGACTTGTGGTAAGGGGTGAAAGGCCAACCAAATTCGTAGATAGCTGGTTTTCCGCGAAAACTATTTAGGTAGTGCGTTGAATAAATAGATGTTTAGAGGTAGAGCACTAAATGGGCTAGGGGGAAGAGATTCTTACCAAACCTAATAAAACTCCGAATGCTAAACATTGTTCTTCAACAGACAGACTGTGGGTGCTAAGGTCCATGGTCGAGAGGGAAAGAGCCCAGACCACCAGATAAGGTCCCCAAATTATGATTAAGTGTGAAAGGATGTGGAAATTCCTTAACAGCCGGGAGGTTGGCTTAGAAGCAGCCATCCTTTAAAGATAGCGTAACAGCTCACCGGTCTAATAGAGTTTCTGCGCCGAAGATGTAACGGGGCTAAAATCATATACCGAATCTGTGGATTTATAATTTTATTTATAAAATTATAACTGGTAGCGGAACGTTCTGTAAGTCTGTGAAGGGATATCCGTGAGGAGTCCTGGAGATATCAGAAGTGCGAATGCTGACATAAGTAACGATAAAAGAAGTGAAAAACTTCTTCGCCGAAAATCCAAGGGTTTCTGCGCAAGGTTAATCCGCGCAGAGTTAGTCGGCACCTAAGGCGAGGGCGAAAGCCGTAGTCGATGGAAATAAGGTTAACATTCCTTAACCAGATGGAAGTGACGGATCTTATAAGTTGTAAATTCTTAATGGATTGAATTTGCCGCGAAAAGGTTCCAAGAAATAGCTCCATCATTAAGACCGTACCCTAAACCGACACAGGTGGATTAATAGAGTATATTTAGGCGCTTGAGAGAATGATGTTGAAGGAACTCGGCAAAATGCTTCCGTAACTTCGGAATAAGGAAGACCTTTTATTAGGCAACTATTAGAAGGTGGCACAAGTCAGGGAGAAGCGACTGTTTATCAAAAACACAGGGCTCTGCTAACACGTAAGTGGATGTATAGGGTCTGACGCCTGCCCGGTGCTGGAAGGTTAATGCGATGGGTGCAAGCTCATTTCTGAAGCCCCAGTAAACGGCGGCCGTAACTATAACGGTCCTAAGGTAGCGAAATTCCTTGTCGGGTAAGTTCCGACCTGCATGAATGGCGTAACGATTTCTCCGCTGTCTCCAACATCAACTCAGTGAAATTGAATTCTCCGTGAAGATGCGGAGTTCGCGTAGTTAGACGGAAAGACCCCGTGCACCTTTACTGCAACTTTACATTGGTATTAGGAAAAACATATTTAGCATAGGAGGGAGACATTGAAGCAAAGGTGTTAGCTTTTGTGGAGTCAACAGTGAAATACCTCTTTTGTTTTTCTTGATATCTAACTGATAGCCGTTATCCGGCATCAAGACATTGTATGGTGGGTAGTTTGACTGGGGCGGTCGCCTCCCAAATAGTAACGGAGGCGTGCGAAGGTAGGCTCAGAACGGTCAGAAATCGTTCGTAGAGTGCAATGGCATAAGCCTGCCTGACTGTGAGACTGACAAGTCGAGCAGAGACGAAAGTCGGTCATAGTGATCCGGTGGTTCTGAGTGGAAGGGCCATCGCTCAACGGATAAAAGGTACGCCGGGGATAACAGGCTGATACTGCCCAAGAGCTCATATCGACGGCAGTGTTTGGCACCTCGATGTCGGCTCATCACATCCTGGGGCTGGAGCAGGTCCCAAGGGTTTGGCTGTTCGCCAATTAAAGTGGTACGTGAGCTGGGTTCAGAACGTCGTGAGACAGTTCGGTCCCTATCTGCTATGCGTGTAGAAGAATTGAGAGGAGTTGACCCTAGTACGAGAGGACCGGGTTGAACATACCACTGGTGGACCGGTTGTAGCGCCAGCTGCAGTGCCGGGTAGCTAAGTATGGACGAGATAACTGCTGAAAGCATCTAAGCGGGAAACTCACCTCAAAACAAGTTCTTCCTATAGAGCCGTGGTAGACCACCACGTTGATAGGCTGGATGTGGAAGCGCAGTAATGCGTGCAGCTGACCAGTACTAATAGCTCAATTGGCTTGATTTATGCACTGAAAAAAATTTAAATTTATATAGCATATTAATATTGGATGTTTATCTTTGCATGATACTTTTGAAAAAAAATATTCTTTTAAATGGATCTTGTTTAGAAATAAAGTCTTACAAAAATCCCAAATTATCATACTCAATCAAAAGAGATATTATAAACCTAAAAAAAACATATTGGAAGTTTAGCACCTCTTCACAATTAAATTGGTTTAAAAAAAATATTCACCCTCAAGATGTTCACAATTGTCTATTTTTGAACAATAAACTAATTGGATATACGTTATTGAGAAATAGAAAAATGTTGATAAATGATAATAAAAAAAAATATTTTTTAATTGATACTGTTACGATTTCAAAAGAATTTAGAAAGAATAATTTTGGAAATTTACTAATGGAGTTTAACAATAATTTTATTAAAAAAAAAAATTATATTGGTTTCTTGTTATGCAAAAAAGAAATTGCTAAATTTTACATAAATAATAACTGGAAAAATATCAAAAAAAACAAACTGCATGTTGATGGCAAAAAGTCAAAATTAAATGGTATGTATTATAATTTACCCAAGAAACTACAAAGTGAATTAAACAAAAACTCCTTTTACATTCAAACAAATTAAACTATAAGACCTACTATATTATGAAAAAGCTTCAAGCACTTAAACTAATAAATCAAATTCAAAATATCAGAAAAAAAAACAATATAAACTGGATGGATATGTTAAGACTTGCTTTCAAACATGACCCAAAAAATGCCTCTAAAATCATGTTAAGCATATACAGAGAAGATCAAAGAGTTAGTAAAATTGTTAAGAAGCTTGTTAAAATTACAAAGTAAAATTATAAATTTTTTTATTTAATGAAACCAATGATCAATTATGCGAGACATTATATAGACAACCATGATTTAAAATCTGTTGAGGAAGTGCTTAAAAGTGACTTTCTTTCACAGGGTCCTGCAACTTTTAAATTTGAGAAATTATTAAATAAATTTTTTGAGTCAAGATATACTACAGTGGTCTCAAGTGGAACAGCAGCCTTACATTTAATTGGAAAAGCTTTAGGTTGGAAAAAAGGAGACGAAATAATAACTTCTCCACTGACTTTTGCTGCAACTGCTAATTCAATTTGTTATTCAGGTGCATATCCATTATTTATAGATATTGATCCTAACACATACAATATCGATCTCGATCAAGTAGAAAATAAATTAAAAAAAAAAAATAAATTCAAAAAAAAAATTAAAGGAATTATTGCTATAGACTATGCTGGAAATCCATGTGACTGGAAAAATCTTAGATTTTTAGGTAACAAATATAATGTAAAACTTGTGAATGACAATTGCCACGCGTTAGGGGCAAAATATTTTGGAGACAAAGGTTATGCCGTAAGATATGCAGACGTTGTATCACAAAGTTTTCAATCATTAAAAAACATTACTACTGGTGAGGGTGGCGCAATAATAACTAATGATAAAAAAATTCACAATAAAGTTAAGATCTTAAGAAGTCATGGAGTAGTATCTAAATCTAGAAAGGGATTTCACTGGAAAAATAATCAAATTGATCTTGGATACAATTACAGATTAACTGATTTTCAATCTGCATTAGGGATAAGTCAACTTAAGAAAATTAATATATTTATGCGAAGAAGAACAGAAATTGCTTCAATTTATGATACGTGTTTTTCAGAAAATAAAAATTTATCAATACCCAAAACTAATTTAAGAAATGAACATGCTTATCATTTATATCCACTACTAATTGATTTTAATAAGTTAAAAATCAAGAAAGATAAAATGTTAAATTTTTTTTTAAAAAAAGGTATAAGGCTCCAAGTTAATTATACCCCTTTATATCACTATGACTTTTATAAAAAAAACTTTAATTATAAAAAAAAATTGTTTCCAAATGCTGAGAATTTTTTTCAACAAGAAGTTTCAATTCCAATTTTCCCAGGACTTTCAAAAAATGATCAATTAAAATTTATTAAACTTTTTAACAATTATTTATTTAATTAGATGATAAAAATTTTAGTTACGGGAGGGTCTGGTTTCATCGGTACTTCTGTAATAAAAAGTTTATTATTAGAGGGTTATGATGTTAATTGTTTGGATATAAGCAAGCCAAAAGTTGATTTTGAAAAAAAATTTAAGTTTTTTAAAGGAAATATTTTTGAAGATAAAGTTGTAAGAAAAGCCATAAAAGGATGTAAGATTGTTATTCATTTAGCAGCTTCACTTGGAGTAAAACATACAGATCAAAATATAGTTGATTGTTTAGATAATAATATTTTAGGAGTAAAAAAAATATTAATTCATTCAATTAAGAATAAAGTCCAAAAATTTATTTTTTCATCGTCCTCAGAAGTTTATGGTGATCAAAGAAGCTTCCCTATTGATGAGGATGCTGAATTAAAAAATAAATCTATATATGCCACTAGCAAGATCGTTGCTGAAAAATATATTGAAGGGTTCGCAAAAAATAAAAAAATTAAATATAATATTGTAAGATTTTTTAATGTTTTTGGACCAGGGCAAAAAAGTAATTTTGTGATACCAAAATTCATAGAAAGAATAAATAAAGGAAAAGATTTACAAATTTATGGAGATGGTAATCAGATAAGAAGCTTTTGTAATATTGTTGATGCTACGAAAGGTTTAATAGGTGTAATAAAAAGGGGAAAACCCAATTCTATATATAACATAGGAAACAACAATGAACCTATCTCAATACTAAATCTAGCAAAAAAAATATCTAAACTTGCAGAAAAAAAAAATATTAAAATAAAGAAAATAACTTATCGAAATAGTGATAGAACCAAAGAGAGAGAAATTCTAAAAAGAATCCCAAATCTATCAAAGATAAAAAATGACACAGGTTATGAGCCTAAAATCACTTTAGAAAATGGTATAAAAGAAATACTTAGAGAAAATAAAGTAAATAAATTAGACAAACTAAAAAATAAGATTGGAATTGGAACCCTTCAATGGGGTTTTAAATATGGTATAGCAAACAAAAAAGGGAAACTTTCAAATAAAGAAATTATTAAAATAAAGAATATCGCAGAGAAAAATAATATAAATTTTATTGATACAGCTCATGCCTATGGAAACTGTGAGGAGAGAATAGGAAATATTGATTTCAAAAATTTTAATTTGATAACAAAGTTACCAGCAACTAAACCCGGCACAAATACTCAAAAGTGGGTTGATAAATCAATTACAAACTCTTTAAAGAAACTTAAAGTTGAGTCACTTTACTGCATGCATGTGCACAATACACAATATTTACTGGGGCAAAATGGTACTAAAATTTTCAAAAGATTAGAAAGAGCAAAGAAAAAAGGACTTATAAAAAAAAT
This sequence comes from uncultured Pelagibacteraceae bacterium, assembly GCA_902615145.1. Classification (GTDB taxonomy): domain Bacteria; phylum Pseudomonadota; class Alphaproteobacteria; order Pelagibacterales; family Pelagibacteraceae; genus Pelagibacter. The sequence goes on from CACMNK010000008.1 coordinate 24,030, forward strand.
TGGAGTTTCTATTTATACTGTCAAAGAATTGAATGATATTCTCAAAAAATTTAAAATTGATCTTGTATTATTACCATTTAATATTTTTGATCAAAGGACAATAAAACTTAAAATCTTTGAAAAATTAAAAAAACTTAATATAGAAATACATGCAAGGTCAGTTTTTCTTCAAGGCCTATTAACAATGCCATTAAATGAAATTCCAAATAAATTTCATAAATATAATAAGTATTTTTTAAATCTTGATAAAACTTCAAAAAAAATAAAAAAATCAAAAATTGAAATATGTTTGCAATATGCTTTATCAAATCCTTACGTTGATAAGGTCATTTTAGGAGTAGATTCTTCAAAGCAATTTAAATATTTGATTTCAAAATGTAATTTTATTAAATTAAATTTAAAAAAATTTGATGCAAGTAAAGAAATTGATCTAATAAATCCATCAAGATGGTAAAAAAAAAAATTGTTGCAATAGTTCAAGCCAGATCTAATTCTATTAGACTACCCGGCAAAATTTTAAAAAGTATTAATGGAGTTGCAGCGATTGAGTTATTACTTAAAAGATTGAAAAAAGCCAAATTTTTAGATCAAATTATTATAGCCACATCAAATCAAAAAAAAAATCTGAAATTTCGTAATTTTTTAGAGAAAAAAAAAATAGAATATTATGCCGGAAGTGAGAATAATGTATTGCTGAGATATTTTGAAACTGCAACAAAATATAAAGCTGATATAATTGTAAGAATTACTGGCGATAGCATTATCATAGATCCGAGTTTAATAGATAATTTTATTAAAATTTTTAAAAAAAAAAAAATTGATTATTTAAGTAATACTCATCCCGCTACTTTTCCAGATGGTTTGGATATTGAAATTTTTGATTTTAAAACTTTAAAAAAAACAAATAATGAGGCAAAAAACCTTTATGACAAAGAACATGTTACAACTTTTATTAAAGATTCAAAAAAATTTAAAAAATATAATGTAGAATTTAAAGAAAATTTATCTAAATTAAGATGGTCTCTTGATGAGGAAATTGATTTAAAAGAGATAAAACGAATTTATGATTATTTTAAACCTAATATCTATTTCAGTTGGCTAGATGTTTTAAAAGTAATAAAAAAGAATAAAAAAAAATTTACCTCAAATAGTTTTATAAAAAGAAATGAAGGTGCAAAAATGTCAAAAACAAAAAAAATGTGGAAAAGAGCTAAACAAATTATTCCTGGAGGTAACATGTTACTTTCAAAAAGGCCTGAATTATTTCATCCTAAATTATGGCCGGCATATTTTGATAAAGCAAGAGGTTGTCAAGTTTGGGATTTAGATGGAAAGAAATATAATGATATTTCGCTAATGGGAGTTGGTTCAAATATTTTGGGTTATGCTAATCTTGAAGTAGATAGTGCAGTCAAAAGGGCAATCAATAAAAGTAATATAAGTACCTTAAATTGTCCTGAAGAAGTTGAATTATGTGAAAAACTAATTGAAATGCATCCTTGGGCAGATATGGCTCGACTAGCGAGAACTGGCGGTGAAGCAAGCGCTATTTCTATAAGAATAGCTAGAGCTGCAACAGGAAAGAGCAAGATAGCGTTCTGCGGTTATCATGGTTGGCACGATTGGTATCTTTCAGCAAATATTAAAAATTCGGAGAACTTAAAATCATATTTGTTACCAGGCTTAGAGCCCAATGGTGTTCCGAGAGAACTAAAAGGAACTGCGATTCCTTTTGCTTACAATAATTTTGAGCAACTTAAAAGAATTGTTGAAAATAATGACATTGGAGCCATAAAAATGGAGGTTTCTAGGAATCAAAAGCCAAAGAATAATTTTTTACAAAAAATAAGAAGTTTATGTAATAAAAAAAAAATAATTCTTATGTTTGATGAATGTTCTTCAGGTTTTAGGCAAACTTTTGGAGGTCTTCACAAAGTTTATGGGGTAAATCCTGACATGGCATGGTTTGGTAAAGCGCTTGGCAATGGTTATGGTATTACGGCCATAATAGGAAAAAGAGAGATCATGGATTGTGCACAAAATAGTTTTATCAGTAGTACTTTTTGGACAGAAAGGTCGGGACCAGTTGCAGCAAATAAAACATTAGAGATTATGGAAAAAACAAAATCTTGGGATTTAATTACAAAAATCGGCGAAAATATTCAAAAAAAATGGAAAATTTTAGCAACTAGAAATAAATTAAATATAAGTGTTACCGGCATACCAGCTTTATCTAGCTTTAATATAATTTCAAAAGATTGGTTAAAATACAAAACATATATAACACAAGAAATGTTAAAGAAAAATTTTTTGGCTACTAATGCAATTTTTGTATCAGTAAAACATGATAAAAAAATTTTAGATAGATATTTTGATATTCTAGATAAGATATTTAAAGATTTATCAGATTTTGAGAATAAAGTTAAACAGATAGACAATAATTTAGATGGGCCAGTCTGTCATACTAAGTTTGAGAGACTTAATTAGTAATTATGAAGTTAAAAAAAAAAATAGGTATTATTGGATTGGGTTACGTTGGCCTCCCTTTGTTATTGCTAGTTAATAAAAGATATGATGTCCTTGGGTTTGACTTGAGTCTTGATAAGGTAAATTCGATAAAAAAAAACTTATCTTATATCTCAGACATACCAAATAGTGAACTTAAAAAAGTTAATAAGAAAAATATTTTTTCGATGAAACAAATAAAAAATATTTCAAAATGTGATTATATTATTTTGTGTTTACCCACACCTTTGAAAAAAAATCGCCCAGATATGACTTATATAATTTCTGCTTTTAACAAAATTTTCAAATTTTTAAAAAAGAATCAAACACTAATATTGGAAAGCAGTGTTTTTCCAGGAGCTACAAAAGAAATTTTTGAGAAAAAATTAATTAAAAAGTTTAATATTGGACAGAATTTTTTCGTAGGTTACTCTCCTGAAAGAATAGACCCTGGGAAAGATAAATATGAACAAAAATTGGAATATAAAAAAATTACTAAACTCGTGTCAGGATTTACTAAAAGATGTAACAAAAAAGTCTCCAGTTTATATCAAAAAATATTTGAAAAAATTTATGTATGTAAATCTGTTGAAGTAGCAGAAACTGCAAAAATATTTGAAAATATTTTTCGCTCCGTAAATATCGCGCTAGTTAATGAGATGAAGATGGTTACTCATAAATTAAAACTTAATATTCATGATGTGGTAGATGCAGCAGCATCAAAACCATTTGGTTTTAGAAAGTTCTCCCCGGGCCCAGGTGTTGGAGGTCATTGTATTCCTATAGATCCAATATTTATGACTTGGCTTGCAAAAAAAAAGGGACAAAAGACAAAATTTATAAATCTTAGTACAATTGTTAATAATAATGTTACAGACTGGATTATCAGAAATATTTTGAGAAATTTAACTTTTAAAAAAAATACTAGTTGTTTGATTATGGGAATAGCATATAAAAAAAATATAAATGATTATAGAGAATCTCCAAGTTTAAAAATTTTTGAAAAACTTAGAAATAAAAAAGGATTTATTGTTGAAGCATGTGATCCATATATAGATAAATTTATCATTAAAAAAAGATTATTTAAAACTATTAAAGTTAAAGATTATAAAAAATACGATTGCGTTATTATATTGACTGATCATACAAAGTTTGATTATGAAAAAATTAATAGAGATGCAAAGCTAATATTCGATACTCGGGGCGTTTATAAAGATAAAAAAAATAAAAAGATTATTCACTTGTAAACATAATTTATTGAAAATATCTATAATATTACAATTTCTCTATTTACTGTTCTCAAATAAATATTTAACTCAAAAAACCTTTTTTTATTTCATCGCCTTCTAAAAAGTTTTTTTTAGAAATTTTATTTATAATTTTTTTATAATCTGCAGGATTATTTTTATTCATTGGTCTTCTCACAATAATATCTTTTTCAAGAATTTTTTCTCCTTTTTTTATGTTTCTTCTAAAATAGATACCTTTTCTAAACAATTTCCTAAAAGATTTTTCAAAGTTAGATGGATTTATCCTTTTTTGTCCAAAAAAAACTTTGTAATTTTTTGCAAAATCACAAATTATTTTTAAATCCATTGGATCTGCAGAAAGTTTATGATCTAGACCAATTTTATTTTTGTTTAGTGTAAAATGTTTTTCTATAATTTTTGCTCCAAGATTTATTGACAGAATTGATGCGATTGGCCCAATACAATGATCCGAATAACCAATTGTATATTTAAAATTTTTTTTAAGTGAGAGAATTCTATTTAAGTTAGCTCTTTTAAAATCACAAGGGTAAAGAGAAACACAATGTAATATTGCTAAATTTTTTGATTTTAAATTTTTTATACATTTTTCAATTTCACTCTTTTCTGACATACCGGTAGATAATATGATTGGTTTTTTTTCTTTTGATAAATAATTTTGTAAATATGCATCAGTAATATCTGATGAGGCAATTTTTAACGCATCAATTTTTAATTTTCTACTCATTGATAAACTTTCAATGTCGAATACAGAGCAAATAAAATAAATATTTAGTTTTTTTGCGTACTTTCTTAATTTTTTTAAATCTGGAAATTTCAACTCCATTTTTTGCCAGATTTTATATAACGGATTTTTAAGTATTATAATTAAGAGAAAATAGATCAATACGTTGGTCATAATCTCTTTTTTTTCATCTGCCCCAAAGAATAGGATATTAATTAGTGACTCTGGTATATAATTTTCCATATTTCCATCAAACAAAATTGTTATAATGGGAATAATTAAGCCAATACTTATAAGTTCTAATAATGTAGTTATAACTGAACAGAAAATTAATTTACAAAATTCTTTTTTTTCATTTAAGTCGAAAAAATTAAATAGTTTTTTTGTGTGTCTAATCATTTCAGTTTATCAATGTCATACATCGAATAATTATTATGAGTTAAGAAATTTAAATACTTTTGATAAATGTTTGTTTCCTCAACTTTTTTTATTTTTTTTAATTTTTTAAAAATTTTTTGAAGAAATCTATATTCAAAATTTTTTTCAAAGCCCACTAATTCTGAGGGGTGAAAGTCTGGTAAAGCATCAAAAAATTCATTATTATTTTTGTCTAATGCATGTGTTAAAAAAAATAAAACTAATGATTTCTCAATCTGCGCATCACTTAAGCGAGGCAGTCTTTCAATATTTTTTAAAAGATCTTCATATTGATTATAATTCTTTGCCTCATAAGAGGTTTTGCAATAACTATAAGGACTATTATTACATGAGATAGATGGAATGCCATAACAAGCATATTCTATACCTGCAGTTCCATGACCAGTAACAATACAATGTGCATTATCTCTTATAAATTGAGGACTTAAAGACTCAGGGTAAAGTTTTATATTTTTATGCTTTAATTCTGTAGTTTCCTCTATGGCTCTTAACGAAATATCTTTAATTGGTAATAATGAAAACTCAGTAGGATGTTTTTTTACTAGAACATTTATATTAGGATTTTGAGAAAGAATATTTACAGTTTCTTTCAGCCAAATGAAATTATCAATAAATAGTTTTCTTCTAATTTCAAATACACCGTCATAAACATTATGTGAAAAAACAATGACAAATTTTTTTTTGTTATCTAGATTAAGTTTTTTACAAAGTTCATCCTTAGATAATCTGTAGTGTTTATCAGAAAAAACGTATTTTGCATCTAAAAATTCATTCTGTGTAAACTCAGATAAAAACTTTTTATTTAAAATATCTTTTGCTTTTTGTATATAATTTGCACGTTTTGAAAAAGCGTAAGAATAAAATCTTTTATTAATGTAAGTTCTTGGAATTGTCCTCTGACTAAATTTTTTATATTTTCTTATTGAAGAAACGTTTACTGGTCCAACGAAAATGTAACAAATACAATTTTTTTTTAAAAAATATTGAAACAAATTAGCTCTAGGGCTAAACTGATTTTCTTTACCAGCGAAACTATCTAATTTCTTATTACGAAAAATATAATTTATTTTTATAGAGATTAACAAAGTTTTTAAAATATAAAATTTGAATTTTTCTAAATCATCAACAGTTCCTGTTAAATTAAACCTTAAAAAGTCATCGTATGCAATATTTGAGATCTCAATGTCATCATAGTTGTAACTCAGATCGTGGGTTGAGTCTATTTTGTTTATTTTATCAAACTCTCTTAAAATTAATATGAAATTTCTAAAAATTATGAAAATAGAAAAAAAAAAAGAATTAAGATATATAACATTATTTATTGCAAAAGATTTATAAAAAGAATTTTTTATAAATGAAAAATTTTTGTCTACAACAATTATAGGTAATTTTTTTATTTTTTGTATCTTTTTTGCGTGAGTTAACAATGTATAACAATAAAGGCTGCTATCATCATAAGAATCTGTAATTATATATTTATCACTAGAGTCAAATTTAAAGTTTTTTTTCCATAAATTATTTATTAACTTTAGATCTGTATTAAATTTTTTTTTAAATCTAAAATATTCAACAGCTGAGGCAAAGAAAACTTTCAGGCTTTGGAATAAATTTGAAAGGAGTATATAACTTAAATATTTAATCAAAATAATTGTATTCATTAAATTTAATCTTTAAAAATCTTTGATTTAATCACACTTTTTGTTTTTTTACAGCTTCCCAACTTTTAATTTTTTCCATATCAACGTATCATTATTTGATTGTATTCATAATTTAATGTAGTGAATGTTTAACATTAAATGATTAATTTTAAAAAATTAAAAAAACCCTTTATAATAGCTGAAATAGGTATAAACCATGAAGGAAATATTAAAACTGCAAAAAAATTAATTTTTGAAGCTAAAAAAGCGGGAGCTGATGCTGTAAAATTTCAAATATTTAAACCTTACACTCTTGCTAATAAAAGATCACAAAAAAGCAAATTTCAAAAAAAAAGTACTAGCCAAAAAAATCCGTTATATAAAATCTGGCAAAAAATGGAGTTGAAATTTCCAGATTTAAAAAAAAGAAATATTAAATTTAATTTTGTTATATCTGGAAACTCAACAGCTGGTAATACTTACGACAATTATAAATTTTTTGTAAATAAAATAAATGAGCATAAATTAAAGGATTATTTTAACTTACTTGGCTTTATCCCATATTCAGATGTTTTAAACTTAATTTATCATTGTAAGATATTAATTAATCCCTCCCTATTTGAGGGATGGAGCACTACAGTTGAGGAAGCAAAGTTATTAAATAAAAAAATGATTTTATCAAACATCAAAGTACACAAAGAGCAAGCTCATGGAAAAGCTTTGTTTTTTAATCCTCACAAACCAAGAGATTTAGCTTACAAAA
>CACMNK010000009.1 GCA_902615145.1 uncultured Pelagibacteraceae bacterium
TTCAATTGGTGAGTTCTATTCTATAGCAATTACCAATAATCATCAAAAGGCAGACACTGGAACAAAGATGATTCATTTAGGAAAAAATACTAAAAGTAAAATTATTTCAAAAGGGATAAGTGCTGGATTTTCTGATATGACTTATAGAGGTTTAGTAGATATTAATTCAAAAGCTAAAAACTCTAGTAATTATACACAATGTGACTCTTTATTAATGGGAAATAAATGTGGTGCACATACAGTTCCATATATCAAAAATAAAAATTTTGACTCCAATATTGCGCATGAAGCTACGACATCAAAAATAAGTGAGGCACAATTACATTATTGCCAACAAAGAGGACTTAACCCTGAGGAGGCTGTGGGATTAATTGTTAATGGTTTTTGTAAAGAAGTATTACAACAATTACCAATGGAGTTTGCAGTTGAAGCCCAGAAACTTGTAGGTATTAGCTTAGAGGGGAGTGTAGGTTAATGCTTAAAATAAGTAATTTAAATGCAAATGTTGAAAATAAATCAATTTTAAAGGGTTTTTCATTGAATATAAATCCTGGTGAAGTTCACGCAATTATGGGCCCAAATGGATCAGGAAAAAGCACATTATCTAACATTCTGTCAGGAAAAAAAGGGTACGAGGTATCAGGCGAAATCTTATTTGAAAATAAAAATTTATTTGATCTTGAAACCGAAGAAAGAGCGCACAAAGGAATATTTTTAGCTTTTCAATATCCGTTAGAAATTCCGGGAGTTAATACAAATATCTTTTTAAAAACATCTTTAAATGCAATTAGAAAAGCACGAGGAGAGAAGGAATTAGATGCGATTGAATTTTTAAAACTTGTTAAAGAAAAAGCTAAAGAATTAAAATTTGATGAAGAAAAACTTAATAGACAATTAAATGTTGGATTTTCAGGTGGAGAAAAAAAGAAGAATGAAATTCTGCAAATGTCTATGTTGGCCCCAAAATTATCCATTTTAGATGAGACAGACTCAGGCCTAGACATAGATGCGCTTAAAATAGTAGCAGATGGAGTTAATACTTTAAGAAATAAGAATAATTGTTTTTTAATTATAACTCATTATCAAAGATTATTAGATTACATTAAACCTGATTTTGTTCATGTTTTAATGAATGGAAAGATAATAAGATCTGGTGGTCCAGAATTAGCAATCGAATTAGAAAAAAAAGGATACGAAAGTTTTAATTAAATGAGCGAACAATTACAGTCAGACTTTGATAAATTAGTAAAAACTTCAAAATTTTCTAATGAAGAAATCCAGTTTAAAAAAAATTTTTTGAATAATTTCATAAAAAAGGGTTTTCCAAATAGAAAACAAGAAGATTGGAAATTTTTAGATATTAGCCAGATCATTAAAAAGAATATTAGTAATTTAAGTTATTTCAATGATTATTCACAATCTGATAAAATTGATCCATCAATTTTTGTTGATGGTTTGGAGCATAATAAAATTATTTTTATAAATGGAAAAATCGAAAAGATTGATTTTAATTTTGAAGACCAAAATAAAATTGAAATAATTGATGAAACTAAAAAAGATATATCATTTGATTATGAAAATTCATTAATTGATTTGAATAGTGCATTTACTGATAAAGTTTTTAAAATTTTAATTAAAAAAAATTATTCTCTAAAAAAACCTTTGATAATTTATCATTCAATAAATGATGAAATAAAGTCAACTAATATCAATTTGAGATTAAATTTTGAATTAGGTGAAAATAGTTGTTTAAAGCTTATTGATTATTTTTCTAATAACACCGCCAAAAACTTTATTAATATTTTTTACACCTTCAATTTAGAAAAAGATTCAATACTTAAAAACTATAAAATTGATAAATTTATTAATAATAATTTAAAATACTCTTTTAACAATATTGAACAGGACAATAACAGTGTTTCAGAAACATTTATATTATCTGCTGGTTCAGATTATTTTAAAAATGAAATTAATTGTAATTTAAATGGTGAATATTCATCAGCATTTATTAATGGTATTTTTTCTTTAAAGGAAAATCAACAGCACGAAATTAGAACTACAATAAATCATTTAGTGGAAAACACAAAAAGTTATCAGCTTATTAAAAGTGTTCTTGGAAAGAATACAAAATCTGCATATCAAGGAAGAATATTTGTAAATTCAAAAGCTCAAAAAACTGATGGATATCAATTGAGTAAAGCAATACTGCTTGATGAGACATCAGAGTTTAATGCAAAACCAGAATTAGAAATTTATGCTGATGACGTAAAATGTTCTCACGGATCGGCATCTGGCAGCTTAGATGAAAATTCAATTTTTTACTTAATGTCTCGTGGTTTGAATTATCAACAGTCAAAAGAACTTCTGATTAATGGGTTTTTAATGGATGTTGTTGAAAAGATTACAGACGTAGAAATAAAAAACTTAATTATAAATATTATTGGATTAAAACAATGAACATAAATAACATTAGAAAAGAGTTTCCGATTTTTGATGAAAAAATTCAGAACAACGATTTAGTTTACCTAGATAGCGCTAATTCATCTCAAAAACCTAAGGTAGTTTTAGATAGAATAAATGATTTTTACTCTAAACAGTTTTCAAATGTAGGCAGAAGCATACATTATTTAGCTGTTGCAGCTACTAATTTATATGAAAATACAAGAACTTCTGTTCAAAAATATATAAATGCGAAAGATAAAAATGAAATTGTATTTACTAAAGGTGCTACAGAGGCTTTAAATTTGGTCGCCAACACTTTAGGCCAAGAGATCTTGGAGCCAAATGACGAAATTTTAATCACAGAGCTAGAACATCACTCAAATTATGTCCCATGGCATTTTTTAAGAAAATCCAAAAATATAAAAATAAAGTTTGCAGAGATAAATGAGAACGGAGATATTCCAATCGAAAATATAGAAAAAGAAATTACAGATAAAACTAAAGTAATAGCAATAACTCATTTATCCAATGTCACCGGTGCAGTTTTACCAATTAAAGAGATAACCCAATTAGCACATTCTAAGGGCATAGTTGTTGTAGTAGATGGATGTCAAGGAGGACCACATTTAAAATTAGATATGCAAGACCTGGATTGTGATTTTTATGCAATATCATGTCACAAAATGTACGGCCCGACAGGACTTGGAGTTTTGTATGGAAAAAAGAAATGGTTAGAGCAACTTCCACCATACCAAGGAGGTGGAGGAATGATAAATGAAGTTAAAAAAGATAGAATTTCTTATGGTGAGCTTCCAAATAAGTATGAAGCTGGAACAATGGCTACAGCTCAAGTCATTGCGTTTGACCAATCAATAAAATTTTTAGAAAGTGTTGGAATTGATAATATTATTAAACATGAAAAAGAATTAATAGAATACGGCCAAGAAATTTTAAAAAAAAATAACTCTGTAAAGATAATTGGAAATCCAAAAGAGCGAGGTGGAGTTCTATCTTTTACTGTGGAAGGGGTTCATCCACATGACATCGCAACTATTCTAGATGAAACTGGAGTTGCTATTAGAGCGGGCCATCATTGTTGTCAAATACTTCATGACAAACTAGGTATACCCGCAAGTGCGCGAGCATCATTAGGAGTTTATAATACCAAAGATGATTTAGATAAACTAAATGAAGGTATTAATAATTGTAAAAAAATTTTTGATTTAAAATGAACTTAAAAGAATTATATCAAGAAATAATTTTAGAGCACGGAAAGAACCCTCGAAATTTAGGGAAAACAGAAAATTTTAATAAAGATGCAAAAGGCAATAATCCGTTATGTGGAGATAATGTACATGTATATCTTAAATTAAATGATCAAAGAAAAGTTGAGGATATTTCTTTCGAAGGAAGTGGATGTGCAATATCAATGGCATCAGCTTCTATAATGACTGATTTGATTAAAGGTAAAAGTGATAATGAAGCTAAAGAAATAATAGAAGATTTTTTAGCAATGATTAAAGAAAATCCTGAACTTAAAAATAATATTTTAAAAGAGGATGATAAAACAAAATTGATGTGTTTATCAGGTGTTAAACAATATCCAATGAGAGTTAAATGTGCTACCTTATCATGGCACACTTTGGTATCTGCAATGGAAAATGATGGGAAAGAAATAACTACAGAAAGTTAATTATGGAAGTAAAAAATAGAATTATTGACGAAATTAAAAAAATTTATGACCCTGAATTACCAGTGAACATATACGAACTTGGTTTAATTTATGATATACAAGTAAATGGTCGTAAAGCTGACATTAAGATGACATTAACTACACCGAATTGTCCTGTTGCAGAAAGTTTACCAAAAGAAGTAAAAGAGGGTGCAATGCAAGTAGAGGGAATAGATGATGTAAATCTTGAATTGGTTTGGGATCCTCCTTGGAATAAAGATATGATGTCAGATGCAGCGAAATTGGAGTTAAACTTATAATGAACCCTATTATTAAATTAAGTGATAATGCAGCTTTAAGAATTAAAGAAATAATGTCTAACGCTGAAAAAAATGCGATAGGTGTAAGAGTTTCTGTAAAATCAGGTGGTTGTGCAGGCATGTCATATGTAATGGAATATTCAAAAGAGGTAAATCCTAATGATGAGATGATCGAAGATAAAGGAGTAAAAGTTTACATCGATTCGGCGGCAGTTATGTATCTTTTAGGCACTGAGATGGATTATAAAAAGGAAGATTTCTCATCATCATTTGTCTTCAATAACCCCAATGAAACCGAGCGTTGTGGTTGCGGAGAGTCTTTTAAAATATAATCCCATTTTGAACATATCAGAGTTGCAATAAACGCATAGACTGATAATATCTATCTATGAACGTCTTTGAAATTAAAAATTTGCAAAACAGCGAGGACAGAAAAGAGAAGAGAAAAACTTTTTTAAGATCTCTAATAAAGTCTGTTGATACTGGAGCAAATGGAACACTTGATTACATTGTTAAAAAAGGTTCTGGCAAAAACAAAATTGCTAAAACTAGACAATAAAATTAACAACTGTAATACATCTCAAACTCTATAGGATGAGGTGTGTGTTCAAAATTGTGTATTTCTTCAAACTTTAACGCAATGTAAGCATCTATTTGATCATCAGTAAATACATTACCTTGTTTTAAGAAATCTCTATCTTTATCAAGACTTTCCATTGCTTCTCTTAAAGATCCACAAACAGTTGGAATTTTCTTAACTTCATCTTCTGATAAAGCGTAAAGATCTTTATCAAATGATTTACCTGGATCAATTTTATTTTTAATTCCATCTAATCCAGCCATTAACATTGAAGCGAATGTTAAATATGGATTACCAGCAGCATCACCAAATCTAATTTCACATCTAGCTGCTTTTTTACTTAAAGTGATAGGAATTCTGCAAGATGCTGATCTGTTTCTTGCCGAATAAGCTAATAAAACGGGAGCTTCAAATCCTGGAATTAGTCTTTTGTAACTATTAGTTGTAGCATTTGAAAAAGCATTTATAGCTTTTGCATGTTTTAAAATTCCACCAATGTAGTGTAAAGCTGTATCGGATAAACCAGCATATTTATCACCAGAAAATAACGCTTTATCACCTTTCCAAATCGATTGGTGAACGTGCATACCTGAACCATTGTCACCTTTAACAGGTTTAGGCATAAATGTGGCCGTTTTACCAAATGAGTGAGAAACCATGTGAACAGCATATTTATAAAGTTGTAGGTTATCTGCTTGGTCTACAAGAGTTCCAAAATACATTCCAAGTTCATGTTGACTAGGTGCAACTTCGTGGTGATGTTTTTCAACTTTAATTCCCATTTCTTTCATTGCCTTTAAATATTCACTTCTCATATCCTGTTCACTATCAACAGGAGGAACTGGGAAATAACCACCTTTAATTCCTGGTCTGTGACCCATGTTTCCATTTTCATATTCTTTGCCTGAATTGTATGGACCTTCCTTACTATCTATTTTAAATCCAGTTTCATTCATGTCATTTTTAAATCTTACATCGTCAAATACAAAAAATTCAGCCTCAGGACCAAAAAAAGCTTTATCTCCAATCCCTGAACTTTTTAGGTATGCCTCAGCTTTTTTAGCTGTTCCTCTAGGATCTCTTTCATAAGGATCTTTTTTGATTGCATCTAAAACATCACAAAAAAGGTTTAATGTATTGTGAGAGGTAAATGGATCAACAATTGCTTTAGAGTTATCTGGTTTTAGGATCATATCAGATTCATTAATAGCTTTCCAACCAGCTATAGAAGAACCATCAAAAAAAATTCCTTCTTTCAACATATCTTCATCAACCATTTTGGCATCCATGGTTACATGTTGAAGTTTACCTCTAGGATCGGTAAATCTTAAATCTACGTACTCAATTTCTTTGTCTTTTATTGTTTTTAGCACATTGCTTGAACTCATTTATAGCCTCCGTAATTCAGTGGATTTGATATCAAATAAAGATTGATAAATAATCCTCTTTTACTTAATAACACCTATGCATTTTTATCATAAGTGTATAATGAAATTAGAAAAATAACTAACAATTAGAAGTTGAAAATGATGCTTAGGGATAAAGAGCCTGTTAAAAGAGTTGAAAAGATAATTAAGGAATTTGACGAGAATTTAAGTGTAAATGTTTTAAAAACATCAGCAAGAACAGCCCTCGAGGCAGCAACTTCCTTAAATTGCGAAGTTGGGGCAATTGTCAAAAGTTTACTTTTTAAGACAGATAATAAATATTCTTTATTTTTAATAGCTGGTGATAAGAAGGCTTCTTTAAAAAAGATAAAAAAAAATATTAGATTTTCTGATGTTTCAATGGCTTCTGCTGATGAGGTAAAAAGTATAACAGGATACACTATTGGAGGTGTTTCTCCTGTAGGCCATATAAACAAAGTTGATATTTACATCGATAACTCACTAGAAAGATTCGACTTTTTGTTTGCTGCAGCTGGACATCCAAATTGTATATTCAAAATAAGCTTTTTAGATTTAAAAAAAATTACCAAGGGTGTAATTGAAGATATAATAGAATGAAACAGCCAACTTTATTTGATTACCTTTTGTTAATTTTTTTAGCATTAATTTGGGCATCTGCTTTTTTTAATATAAAAATTGCAACCTATTCATTTGGGCCTGTCACAATTGCATTTTTGAGAGTTTTTTTTGGAGCAATACCTGTTCTATTGCTTTGTTATTACAAAAAAATAAAAGTGGAGGCATTTTCCAAAGACTGGCACTGGTTCGCTATGATTGGTTTTATAAATTTAGTTGCACCCTTTTATCTAATTGCTTATGGGGTGCAATCGGTTCAAAGTAATTTAGCTGCAATATTAATGTCAACAACACCATTAAGTTCTACAGTATTAGGTCACTTTTACACTAAAAACGAAAAATTTAATTTTGTTAAAACAATTGGTATTTTAATTGGTTTTTCTGGAATACTGTATTTATTTTCAGATAACATTTTAATCGACGAAAGTAATATCCTATCTGCATTATTAATTCTCTTAGGTTCAACTTGTTATGTAATTGGTGGAGTTTTAACTCTTAAAATTAGTAAGAAAAAAAATGAAAATGTGACAGGTTCAATATTAATTTGGGCTGTGATAATTTTGATACCAATTGTAAGTTTTGTAGAACAACCTTGGAATATAAATCCTAGAATAGATTCTGTTGTATCAGTAATGTATTTAGGTTTAGTCTCAACAGGAATGGCATGGCTGTTAAGATTTAAAATTTTAGTGAAAAATGGATTAATCTTCCAATCACAAGTCTCTTATTTAATTCCAATTTTTGGAACAATTTTAAGTTATATATTTTTAAAAGAGCTAATTACTTTTAAAGTTTTGATCTCTTTAATCGCTGTTTCAATTGGTATTTATTTTGTTAGACGAGCTGATAATAAAGTGAGTAAAATTCGGGTTGATTAGCACAATCCAAGGTTGAAAACATTATTGACCCATTTACAACATTATCAAAAAGGTCTTTAATTATAGTTATAAAAATGGCTAAGAAAAAAAGGAAAAAAGCTGTAAATAAAAAAAGAAAGAAAATAAAAAAGTCGATTAAAAAAAGAAAAAAACTTAAAGCGGTACGACAAAAAAAACTTTCTTCAGTAAAAAAACCTAAAAAAATTCTTAAGTCAAAATCAAAAAAACGTAAAACAAGAGGAGTAAAAATGAGTGCAGAAGCGATGAAAGTGTCATCTGTATTGGATACCTCTCATTTAAAGGTTAAATTTCCATTTAAGGCTAAATATGGAAACTACATAAATGGAAAATTTGTGGAACCTAAATCAGGCAAATATTTTGATAATGTTAGTCCGATTTCTAATGAGAAAATCTGTTCAGTTGCGCGTTCAAATGAGCAAGACGTTGAAGCGGCATTAGATGCAGCTCACGCAGCTTTCCCTGAGTGGGGAAAGACAGACATCACTACAAGGTCAAATATCTTGTATAAAATTGCTGATGTTTTAGAAAAAAATCTAAACTTATTGGCTGTAGCTGAATGTTTAGATAATGGAAAACCTATCAGAGAATGTATGGCAGCAGATTTGCCTTTGGTTATTGATCATTGGAGATATTTTGCTGGGGTAATTAGAGCTGAAGAAGGATCTATTGCTGAGATTGCTAATAACCAATACTCATACAATTTTCATGAACCATTAGGAGTAGTTGGTCAGATAGTTCCGTGGAATTTCCCATTATTAATGGCAACATGGAAGTTAGCACCAGCACTTGCTGCAGGAAACTGTTCAGTTTTAAAACCAGCTGAACAAACTCCAGCATCAATTATGGTAATGATGGAACTAATTGGAGATTTATTACCTCCAGGAGTAGTTAACATTGTTAGTGGTTTTGGATTAGAAGCAGGTAAACCTTTAGCGTCTTCTAAAAGAGTTGCTAAAGTTGCATTTACTGGTGAAACAACAACTGGAAGGTTGATTATGCAGTATGCTGCACAAAACATCATTCCAATTACTTTGGAGCTTGGAGGAAAATCTCCAAATATTTTCTTTGAGGATGTTATGGAAAAAGATGATGACTTCTTTGATAAATGTATCGAAGGTTTTGTCATGTTCAATCTTAACCAAGGTGAAGTTTGTACTTGTCCAAGTAGAGCTTTAATACAAGAGTCGATCTATGATAAATTCATGGAAAGAGCTATTGCTAGAACTAAAGCTGTTGTTCAAGATAATCCTTTAAAAATGGAAACAATGATTGGAGCTCAAGCATCAGTAGAGCAAATGGAGAAGATAAAATCTTATCTAGAGCTTGGTAAAAAAGAAGGTGCTAAAGTTCTGACCGGTGGTAGTGTTGCTAAATTAAATAGTGGATTGGAGAAAGGAAACTATATCCAACCTACTGTTTTCGAAGCTAAAAACGACATGCGTATATCACAAGAGGAAATCTTTGGACCTGTTGTATCTGTGATTAAATTTAAAGATGAAGCAGAAGCATTAAAAATTGCTAATGATACTCTTTATGGTTTAGGCGCAGCTGTATGGACCAGAAATGGAAACATAGCTCATAGAATGGGAAGAGCGATACAAGCTGGGATAGTATGGACTAATTGCTATCATGCTTATCCTGCTCACTCTCCATTTGGTGGCTACAAACAATCTGGAGTTGGTAGAGAAACTCACAAAATGATGCTTAATCATTACAGACAGAATAAGAACTTACACGTTTCTTATGCTGAGAAAAAATTAGGCTTCTTTTAAACAAATAATATATACTGGCCCATGATTCGATATCATGGGCCAGAGAAAAAATATGAAAGTATCTGCAACACGTTCTGCTTTAAGCTTATTATCTGAATTAAAAGAAAAGTACGGTGAAAAATTGATGTTTCACCAATCTGGAGGATGTTGTGATGGAAGTGCGCCTATGTGTTTTCAGGAAGGTGAATTTCCTTTAGGTGATAATGATATAAAACTAGGTGAAATTGGGGGCGTCCCGTTTTACATGAATGGAGACCAATATGAAAAATGGAAACACACTGATTTAACAATAGATGCAGTAAAAGGTATTGGTGGAATGTTTTCACTGGATAATGGCACAGGAAGAAGGTTCTTAACAAAATCTGAAATTTGTCTTGTTGTCGATAATGATAATCCAAATCATTAAATAATCTCAAAATTTTTTAAAAATGTCTATTTATCTTAGTTCCCAAAAAATAATTAAAGAATGGATTGATTATAATAATCACATGAATGTTTCTTACTACCTTTTAATTTTTGATAAATATGGTGCAGATACATTAAATAATATCTTCAAAATGGGAGAACATTCAGCAAAAACAACAGGTAAAAGCACTATGATTGTTGAGTCAAATATTACTTACAATCAAGAATTAAAGGTTAATGATGAAGTAGATATTAATTTGATTTATTTCGATCATGATAAAAAAAGACTTCAATATAAAATGGAAATGATCCATAAAGAAAAAAAATATTTAGCATCGACAATTGAAATATTAGCTTTGTACGTTGATCTTAATTCTAGAAAAGTTTCTGAGTTTGAAAATGAAAAGGTAGAAATTATGGATAATTACATTAAAAAACATTCTTCAAGTTTTAAGAACGATAATTTAAAGTTTTCGTCAAAACTAAAAAAATAATTATCATAACTTCCAGTCCGCTACTGGAAGTTATAATCTAAATTACTGACCAGGTGCTTTATAGCCTATTTTACTTGCTTTTGATGTAGCTTTAGTAAAATCAATAGCCTCTAGCATTGTTAAATTTTTAACTGCACCAGATCCCTCAACAACTAATTTAATTGCTGCAAAGTCATCGAAACTTGGCATTTCTGCTACAACAACAAAATCAAATGAACCTCTTACAATATCCATGCTATGCATAGTTCCGCCCATTGCTTTTGTTAATTGTTCCACTACAGCTTTTCTGTCGCTAGTTGGATCTTTTAAAAATCCTTGAAAAGCTTTTTCAGTGTAGTTTCCCATTATATATGCCTTCATATGTTACCCCTTTCTTTATTTTAAAAAATATTACAGCAAAATTTATGTATGTAGAAGTGGTATATTTGTCTAATTATTTTCTATTCGGTCCATTTCTTTAAGTTCGACTTCTAACTTATCTAATTCCTCACCACCTGCCATCATGCTTAAAAGTTTTTCTCTAGATATATCTTTTTTTTGAAATGTTCCCATACTTTTTCCTCGATTTAAAACTGTAAAACTATTTCCAACAGGATAAGCATGATGAACGTTGTGTGTTATTAAAATTACAGCTAAACCTTGCGATGCTGCTTTAACAATATATTTCAGGACCATTGAAGCTTGATGCACACCTAATGCTGACGTTGGTTCATCTAATACTAAAACTTTTGCTCCAAAATAAATTGCTCTAGAAATAGCGAGACATTGTCTTTCACCTCCAGACATCGTACCGACAGCTTGTGATGGGTCTCTCACATCGATACCTATTTGTCCCATTCTTTCTGCAGCTATAGTGTTTGCTTTTTCAATATCAAAAGTTCTGAAAAAAGGTAAACCTTTTTGTGGCTCTCTACCCATAAAAAAATTTCTAGTAACACTCATAAGGGAAACTAATGCTAAATCTTGATAAACAGTACCTATCCCAATATCTAAAGCATCTCGTGGTGAGTCAAAAACTATTTTTTGATCCTCAAAAATAATTTCACCTTCATCAGGTTTATGAACGCCTGCTAAAGTTTTTATCAAAGTAGATTTTCCAGCTCCATTGTCACCAAGCAAGCACATTATTTCGCCTTTTTTAAGTTTCATAGTGACATCTTTCAAAGCAATCACTTTACCAAAAAATTTACTTATATTATTGAATTGAACTAAATATTCAGACATCACTTAGTCTCCGTAACTTTTTTTCTAATATAATTATTGAATACTACTGCAATTAACATCATTGCACCTAAAAAAACCTTAAACCAATCAGTATCCACATCTGTATAAAAAATTCCCATTGATACAGTGCCAAAAATAATAGCACCCAATGCTGCTCCGATGGCAGAGCCATAACCTCCAGTCAAAAGACAACCGCCAACCACGGCAGCTGCTATTGCTTCCAATTCTTTTAAAGTTCCTCTCATAGTATCTGCAGAACCTGCATCTAAAACTTGAATACAAGCAAATATTGTCGATGCCACAGCTGTTCCAATAAATAGACTTATTTTTACTCTTCCAACAGGCACACCAACATTTGTAGCACCAACTTTATCTCCGCCTGATGCAAATATCCAATTTCCATATCTAGTTTTCATAAGTATCCAAGTCGCAAATAATGTAAGAGCAATAAACCATATTACTGATGGTGGAATACCTGTAGCTAATGGTGTACCGTCAGTTCTCAATGCAATTAATTTCATCGATCCTAGCCATGTGAATAACCATTGAAAAGTATCTGTTGCAAACAACCAAGCGATTGGATCATCCTCTATTAAAACTCTTAATCCTGGTACTTGAGTTCTTCCTGTAATTAATCTCGTAATAGCCAAAGTTGCCCCTCTTAAAATGAACAACATTGCAAGAGTTACTATGAAGGATGGAAGACCTGTTTTTACTACCATTATACCATTGAAATAACCAATTAGTACTGCCATAGCAAAAGCAAAAATAATACTTGTCCATAAAGGCCAGCCCCAATAAATTGCAGGTATAGCGATACAGATTCCTGCAAAACCAATCATTGAACCAATTGATAAATCAAACTCTCCACCTATCATTAACATTGCAGCAGCGATAGCAATAATTCCTAAATTAGCTGAAACATCTAAAAAATTTAATGTCCCATAAGCGCTAAACATTCCAGTGTCACCAGCAACTATTCCAAAAAAAATAAAAACTAAAATTGAGCCGCCCAAAGCACCAAGCTCTGGTCTGTTTAATAAAACTCTTAGAGGTGAAATTTTTTTAAGTCTTTCATCTTGTCCACTATCTTTTTTAGATTGAATACTCTCTGATTTTACAGACATATAAAAATTATAATTTAAAGATGACTAAAAAAAAGGCCTGACTAATATTAGTCAGGCCTTTAATTCATATTTTTACCTATAACCTTGAGCTGCCCATTTAATTACTTTAGACGCATTGTCAGGAGTAACAAACCCAGGTCCAGTCATTACTACACCTGCTGGCATTGTTCCCCATCTCATATATTGTCCAAAGATAGCTATTGGTAAATATCCTTGTAGATATTGCTGTTGGTCAATTAAAAACTCTACTTTTCCTGCAGCAGCAGCTTTTAACATATTTGGAGACATATCAAATGTTCCTAATCTTACAGAACCAACTTTTCCAGCTGACTCAAGTGCTTTCAAAGCTGCTTCACCAGATAATCCAGCACCTAAAGTTAGAATAGTGTCATAGCCACCACCTAATTTTGCAGCAACAGCTTTTTGAATTTCTGTTGGGTCATTTGATGTACCTAAAATATCAACAGATCCACCAAAACCTTTTTTGAAACCAGCACATCTTCTGTCAAGTGCAACGTTTCCTACCTCATGGTTAACACATAATGCTTTTTTTCCACCAGCAGCTTTCATTTTTTGTCCACCACCTACACCTGCTTCAAACTCAGTTTGTCCAACGTGTGCACTAATTCCTAAAGATGCATAATCATCAGATCCAGAGTTCATTGATATTACAGGAATACCGGCAGCAATTGCAGCTTTAACTGATTTTCCTAAGGCTGCAGCATCTGGTAATGTGATCACTATACCTTTTGGTTTTTGTGATACAGCATTATCAATTAATTTTGCCATTTCTACCATGTCAAAAGTAGCTGGTGCTGTGTATTTGCAAGACACTCCCATGTCTTTACATCCAGCATCAACTCCATTTTTAGCAACTGACCAGAAAGGATCGTTTGCTTGACCATGAGAAACCACAATTATATCTACAGCTAAAGCAGATACAGACATCATTGCCCATGCAGCTAAAGCTAATATAAAGTTTTTTATTGTTTTCATTATTTTCCTCTAATTAAAGTTAACTTTTAAAAATAAAATCTAATCAAAATATTATTTAGTTGTAAAGCAGACAGGTTGTATTCTACTGAGGGTTGATTCAATTAAAAATTCAGTTTTTCAAACTTTTTTGATCGTAAAGATTTTTGAGCTGCATTTGCAATTATCAGAGCTTTTCTTCCCTCTTCAAATCCTGCAAGAGGTTGAATTTTCTTTCTTATATATTTCGCAAAATCCTTTAGTTGATTTTTATAAGCATCTTTATACCTCTCAATAAAAAAATTAAGCAAAGGAGATTTGTTCGAAGTTGATTGTGCAGAATATAAAGATGTCTCGTTTTGTCTTTTATTTTCTGAAATTAACATACCTTTTGATCCAAATAATTCTATTCTTTGATCATAACCGAAACTACAATGTCTGGAATTAGTTATTATGCACTGAACACCAGCTCTAGATTTAATTATGGTCGATGCTAATTCAAAATCTTTTATTTTATCAAATCTTTTGTCTGATATGTTGCTACCAGAAGCTATTATTTTTATAGGCTCATCATTACCAAGGTAGAATCTAACAAGATCAAAATCATGGATCATCATATCTCTAAAAATACCACCAGATTCTTTTAGATATTTCATAGTTGGTGGGGCAGGATCACGACTAGTGATAATAATTTTTTCTAATTTACCTATTTTTCCACTAAGTAATTGTTTTCTTAAATTATTGTGTGTTGGATCATATCGTCTATTAAAACCTAATTGTATTTTTGGATTTAATTTATTAATTTTTTTTTTACAGGACTCAATTTTTTTAATACTTAAATCCAGTGGTTTTTCACAAAAGATAATTTTTCTATTTTTAACACAATCTAAAATAAATCTAATATGTGTCGATGTTGTTGAGGCAATAAAAATAGCTTTTACATCTTTATCTTTATAAGCCACAGATGGATTGTTTATGGCTTTTGTTTTTAATGTTTTTGAATATCTTTTTGATAATTTTTGTTCAATGTCATAAATATATTTAAGATTAAAATCTTTACTACGCATTAAATTTTTTCCATGCATAATACCAATTCTACCAAGTCCAAATAAAGCTATATTAATCATTTAAAATTTGTATTAAAATAATAACTTAACTAAAAAAATTTCTTATGTCAGTAAAATTAGGAGTTGCACCTATCGCATGGAGTAATGATGACATGCCTGAGTTAGGTGGTGAAACTACATTAGAACAATGTTTAAAAGAAGCCAATGAAGCAGGCTACATAGGCATAGAGTCTGGTGGAAAATTTCCAAAGAAATCTTCGGAATTAATTCCAAAATTAGATCAATTTAATCTTAAACTTTGCTCAGGATGGTATGGCGCTAATCTAAGAAAAAATTCTGTTGAGGAAGAAAAAAAATCCATTCAAGAACAACTAGATTTATTTAAAGATTGTGATGCACCTTGTATAGTTTTCGCGGAAGTTTCTGGCTCTATACAAGGAGATCCTAATAGAAAATTATCAACTCGGCCTCAAATGGAAAGGGATGAATGGCAGAAGTTTTGTGAAAAAATTTCTGAACTAGGAAAATATTTAGAGGATGAAGGGATGCCTTTGGCATATCATCATCACATGGGAACAGTAATTGAAACTCAAAAAGACACTGAAAGACTCATAGAAAATACTCATGAAAGTGTAAAATTAACATTAGATACAGGACACATGTTATTTGCAAAAGGGGACTCAAAATACATATTACAAAATTATCATGAGAGAATTTTGCACGTCCATTGTAAAGATATAAGAAAACAAGTTCTTGAAAAATCTTTAAAAGAGGACTTAAGTTTTAGAGGTGCTTTCTTAGAAGGTGCGTTTACAGTACCAGGAGATGGTTGTATTGATTATCAACCTTTATTTAATGTATTAAAAAATAATAATTATTCAGGATGGTTGGTAGTTGAGGCAGAGCAGGATCCGGCAAAAGCAAATCCGTTAGAGTATGCAAAAATTGGTTATAATTATCTTACAGATACATTAAAAAAATCTGAAATTGAAATTTATAAAAATTGATTATCTATAGAGTGAAGTTAGTTCATTATTTCCGGCAGCAACACATGGAGATTTAAAACAAGTACCCACAACCCATTCAGATCCAGGATCAGGTAAAAAATTTGATGACATCACAAATATAACACCCATCTCAACTGATTGCCCCGCCTTACCTTCTGCTTTAATTCTAGGATCAGGATCAGTTTTTACTTTAGTATCCTCTGAAAAAGGATTCTCTATATTAAGATTTTTGTTTATATAATTCACAACTTTGGATGAGGACCACTCGCCATTACACGGATCACCCCAAACAGTCAATTTACCTTCATCATTATTCCCGCAATTATTTATTTCTCCATTGATAAAATCGACTACTTTCTTATGATTTTCTTTGACTAAGTTAGCTTTTGCTTCAACTGCGGGCCTTGTACTTGCGGTCCAAATCAACATCCCAACCACATATACCAATGATAACAATACTAATGCTTCTAATAGTCCAAAATTTTTGAAATTTATTCGCATAATTAAAGTTTAATAATTTTTGATTTGTCTAATTTTTTTTCAAAAAAATCAATTATATTTTGTATTGTTTCTTTTCCCATTCTTATCATGCATTCCTCAGTAAATGCAGCGGTATGAGGACTTAAAAAAACTTTATTGTTTTTTAGCAAAGGATTATCTTCTTTAGGTGGTTCTGTTTCAAAAACATCTAAACCTGCACCGAATATAAGACTTTCATTTAATGCTTTATCTAAGTCATTCTCATTAATCATTCCACCTCTTGCAGCATTAATAATTATACAATTTTTCCTCATTGTTTTAATTAAGTCATAATTGATAATATTTTTCGTTTTTTCATTAAGAGGCATATGTAAAGAGATGGCATCCATAGATTTTACTGCTTCTGTAAGATCTTCAACTTTTTTTCCACCCAATTCCTCAATAATATCTTTTGAAACAAATGGATCATAAACAAAAACATTCATTTCAAATCCTTTGCATCTTCTAATTAAAGATTGACCAATTCTACCAAATCCAGCAATTAAAATATTTTTTTTCCAAAGTTCAATTGTTTTTGGAAGTTTATTTCTATTAGAAAAATTTCCTGTTTTAACAGCCTCATCATACATGTTTTTTCTCTTTGATATATTGAGCAACATAAACATAACATGTTCTGCCACCGCAACAGCATTTGCTGTAGCCGTAATTGCCAAGGTGATATTTTTTTCTTTAGAAGACTTGAGATCAATATTGTCGTACCCAACGCCATGGCGAGATATAATCTTAAGTTTTTTTGATATATTGATTAATTCGCTAGATAAATTTGCTGTTCTAATTGATAGACCATCACACTCCAAAATTTTTTGTTTAATATCTTTATCATCTATGTTTTCAATAATCTCATAATCATAATTTGTGTTATTCTTTATGAGATCTATCCCCGCTTTATGAATAGGTTGAATTATCAAAATTTTTTTTTTATCTGACACTTAAATTTAGTAAGCTTTAGAGTCTTCTTTTGATTTGATTGATTTTAATTTAGATACAGCATCTTTTGCACCTGCACTCATATACCTTTGATCGGATCCAATGGTTACCAAATTAAATCCTAAATTAAGCATTTTTTTTGCATACTCTGGACTAGCATTATGAATACCTGCAAAAATTTTATTTTTTTTTGCATGTTCCAAGATATTCAAAATCTTTTCATAAGTTGGACTTCCTTCACGATTATCAAAAGCTGGTTTTTGACCTATAGCCAGACTTAAATCAGCAGGTCCAATATAAATTCCATCTATTCCAGGCGTACTCATAATTTCATCTAATTTATCTAAGGCTTCTTTTGTCTCTATCATTGCCATTTTTAAAATCTCATCATTTGCAAAATCTCCATAATCTGAACCTCCATAAATTAATCCTCTAATTGGTCCAAAACTTCTATACCCTTTAGGGGGATACATGCATGCTTGAACAAATTTTTCAGCTTCAAATTTGTTGCTCACCATTGGACAAATTACGCCGTAGCACCCTGCATCTAAAATTTTCATTATTTGTCCTGGTTCATTCCAGTTTACTCTTGCTAAAGGAGTAACATCCGTAGATGAAATTGATTGCAGCATTTGTAATGCATTTGGATAATCTATAACACCATGTTGCATATCAATTGTAAGCGAGTCCCAACCTTGATGAGACATTACTTCCGCTGAAAAAGAGCTAGGAATTTGTAACCAGCCATTAATTATTTGCTCACCATCTCTCATCATCTTTTTTATTTTATTTGGCCTCATTTTAAGATTTCAAACCAAGGTGAGTGTACTTTATATTAAGATAATCTTTAATTGCCATTGAACCACCTTCACGTCCATATCCAGTTTGTTTAATTCCACCAAAAGGTGCCTCAGCTATCGCAACTGCAGGAGTATTAACCGCTACAGTACCAGTTTCCATTAATTCTGAAGCTCTGTGAGCTTTGTCCATAGAATTTGTATAAATATAACTACATAATCCTAAGTCATTATCATTAGCTCTCTCAACTACTTCATCAAAAGTTTTAAATGACAACATTGGAACTAGTGGACCAAATGGTTCTTGTTTCATTATTGTAAAATTATCCTTTACATTGTCAAAAACTGTTGGCTCATAAAAATATCCTTTGTTAAAACCTTGAGGTCTTTTTCCACCCAACAAAACTTTTGCTCCTTCCTTTTTAGTTGTTTCAACCAATTCTTCGATTTCTCCTAATCTTTTTGCAGTTGTTAATGGACCTAATTGAACTCCTTCATCTAAACCATTTCCAATTTTTAATTTTTTTGTTCTTTCAATAAACGCATTAATGAATTCATCTTTTCTATTTTCTTGTATATAAAATCTGTTAGGTGAAATACAAACTTGACCATTATTTCTAAATTTTGCAGTAATTGCCATATCTGCAACTTTATTTATATCAACATCATCAAAAACTATAAAAGGTGAGTGTCCACTAAGCTCCATTGTTACTCTTTGAACTTTGTCTGCGGCTTTTTTTAAGATTAATTTTCCTACTCTTGTTGATCCAGTAATTGAAACCTTTTTAATAATATCAGACTCTAACAACTCATTTGAAATACTTTCAGGATCTCCTGATAATAAGTTTACAACTCCAGGAGGGACTCCCGCTTCTTTACAAATATCTACTAACTCCATTACTGTTCCTGGAGTAATTACATCAGGCTTACAAATTACTGAACATCCGGCAGCTAATGCTGTTGAAATTTTTCTCGCTGCTAGAATTAAAGGAAAATTCCATGGCACTAAAGCTGCTACAACTCCAACTGGCTGATAATAAACATGAACTCTCGTATCTGGAAATCGACTTTCGACTGTTTGTCCATAAATTCTCTTTGTTTCTTCAGCATTCCACTCAAAAATATCAGCAGCCCCACCAGTTTCGCCAATTCCCTCAGCTAAAGGTTTTCCAACTTCAATCGTTAACCATTTTGCTAAAACATCTTGTTTTTTTCTTAAAAGATCAGCAATTTTTCTAATAATATATGATCTCTGCCAAGGTAAAGTGTTTTTCCAAACTTCCAAACCTTTCTCTGCAGATTTAAGAGCTTTTTGAACATCTGCTGAAGACGCTTTAGACGCTTGGCCAATAATTTCTTCCGTAGCAGGATTTATAACATCGTAAGTTTCTTTTTTTTCCGCTTGTTGCCACTTACCATCAATGAACTGCCCAAATTTACTATACATAATTTTTATTTTATGGTTAATTAAGCGAAATTTTAAGAGAATATATCTACAATTATGAAAAAAATAAAGCTTACATGTGCTCATGCAATTGTAAAGTTCCTGACTTCTCAAAAAATTCTTATCGATGGTAAAAAAGAACCTTTATTCGCTGGTGCTTTTGGAATATTTGGTCATGGTAATGTAGCTTGTTTAGGACAAGCTTTAGAGGAAAATAAAGATAAACTTCCAACTTATAGAGGTCATCATGAGCAAAATATGGCTTTAACAGGAATTGCTTACGCTAGAGCAAAAAGAAGAAAACAAGTATTTGTAGCAACAAGTTCTGTAGGTCCTGGTTCTACAAATATGGTAACAGCTGCAGCAGTTGCGATGAGTAATAGACTGCCAATTTTATTTCTTCCAGGTGATACTTACGCAAACAGGATGCCTGATCCAGTTTTACAACAAGTAGAACATTTTAATAATCCAGGAATTACTCAAAATGATGCTTTTAAACCAGTTACAAAATATTTTGATAGAATAACCAGACCAGAACAAATTTTACAAACATTTCCCCAAGCTGTACAAGTTTTATTAGACCCAGCTGATTGTGGCCCGGTATGCATATCTTTATGTCAGGATATACAAGGAGAAATTTTTGATTATCCTGAGGATTTTTTTAAAGAAAAAATCCATAATATACGAAGACCAAGACCTGATGATTTTCAAATTAAAGAGGCAGCTAAAAAAATTAAAAAATCAAAAAATCCAATCATAATTTCTGGTGGAGGTGTTTTTTACTCAGATGCAATGGAGGAACTTTCTACTTTTGCAGTTAAACACAATATCCCTGTAACACAAACTGTAATGGGTTATTCTTCTATGAAAAGAGATCATTCTCATTTTTTAGGACCTATTGGAGGTTTAGGGGGAAAAGCAGCAAATAACTTTGCAAAAAAAACTGATTTAGCGATTGCTATCGGAACTAAGTTAGGAGATTTCACAACTGGGTCATGGTCCAATTTTGAAAATCCAAATTTTTCACTAGTATCAATTAATGTTGCAAGATTTGATGCTAGTAAACATATGGCACAATCAATTATTGGAGATGCAAAAGTTTCTTTAAATGAACTATCACAAGCTTTAGGTGATTGGAAAGCATCCGAGGAATGGCATAAAAAATCCAGAGATGAACTTAAATCTTGGAATGATTATGTTGATAAAGAAAGTGGACCAACTAATCAAAAACTCCCAAGTTATGCTCATGCAGTTGGTGCAATTTATAGAAACTCTGATCCAAGTGATATTGCTGTCACTGCAGCTGGAGGTTTGGTAGGTGAAGTTGTTCAAATTTGGAGACCAAGAGAACTTAATACTCATGAAACAGAGTGGGGCTTTAGTTGTATGAGTTATGAAATTTCTGGAGCTTTAGGAATTAAAATGGCCAATCCAAACAAAGAAGTTATCACATTTGTAGGTGATGGATCATATTTACTTTATAATTCAGATATATATTCATCTGTAATAACTAATAATAAACTAATTGTGATTGTCTGTGATAATGGTGGTCATGCTGTCATTAATAGACTTCAATTATTTAAAGGTGGAAAAGAATTTAATTGTTTGTTTGAGAGTTCAAATGTTTCAAATTTAGTAAAAGTAAATTTTGCAAAACATGCAGAAAGTATGGGGGCAAAGTCTGAAGAGGTAAGTTCTATCAGTGAATTAGAGGAAGCTTTCAAAAGAGCGAAGAAATCAAAAGTGACTTACGTTATTTCAATCAAAACTCATTCGTATCAATGGCTTGAAGGATCAGCTTATTGGGAAAGTCCAACTTTAGAGATTCCTAAAACTAAAGAAAACGAAAAAGCTCTTAAATTACACAAAGAAGGTAAAGCAAAACAAAGACAGGGAGTATAACCCTAATGAGCAAAGTATTTAAAGTTGGCTTAATTGGTTGTGGTCATATCGCTGAAACATATTTCAGAGCTCACAAATATTTCAAAAATTTTAAAATCATTAAATGTGCAGATGTTAAAGAAAAAGCATCTAAGAAATGTGCTAAAATTAATAAAATTGAAGCAGTTTCGGTAAGTAATTTATTTAAAGATAAACAGGTTGAAATAATTTTAAATCTAACCCCTCCAAAAGTTCATTACCAAATTGCAAAAAAGTCTTTGTTAAATGGAAAACATGTATACTCAGAAAAACCATTAGCAATTAATTTAAAAGACGGAAAAGAATTACTAAAGCTCTCAAAAAAAAAGAAATTATATTTAGGAAATGCTCCAGATACTTTTTTAGGAGGAGGCAATCAAAAATCAAAAGAATTATTAGAAAGTAAAAGTATAGGCAAAGTAAATTTAGGTAATGCGATTTTTGCTTTTCCAGGAGTTCAATCTTATCATCCAGACCCAGAACCATGGTTTGCAAAAAAAGAAGGTGGTCCAGTAATTGATATGGGACCTTATTATCTCACAGCATTAGTAAATTTATTGGGTCCAGCAAAAGAGGTAAAAGCAGCAAGTTTAATGAAAGGTTCAAGATTTAGAACAATTGGTATTGGTCCAAAAAAAGGAAAAAGAATTAAGGTAGATTGTCCGACGACATATTTTACAACAATCATATTTAAAAATGGAAGCATAATCAGACTCACTTTATCTTTTGATGTTATAGCCCATCAAAGAAATCATATCGAACTTTATGGAACCAAAGGTTCAATGATTGTGCCAGATCCTAATATGTTTGGTGGTTCAGTTTATGTATGTAAAAAATTAGGAAGCCCATGGAGAGAATTTAAAACAAATCAAATGCCACTAGGAAAAATTAATATTAGAACGCAAAGTTCTAGAGCAAATGAGTCACCTACTAACGCAAATTACAGAGGAGTTGGTCTTGCAGAAATGGCTTATTGTATTGATAAAAAAAAGA
Source organism: uncultured Pelagibacteraceae bacterium (assembly GCA_902615145.1). GTDB lineage: Bacteria > Pseudomonadota > Alphaproteobacteria > Pelagibacterales > Pelagibacteraceae > Pelagibacter. Next base: position 22,627 of record CACMNK010000009.1, read on the forward strand.
TACATAGATGCAATGGAGAAGTATCTTTGCATGTTCTTGACTTGATACAATCAACTATGCAATCTGCTAAAACAAATAAACCAATTAGACTTAGTACAACATGTAAAATTCCAAAACTTTTTATTAATAAAGAAATAAATAAATTAATGAGATAAAATATGCAGATTGGTATTGATCTTGGGGCAAGTAAGATAGAGTATGTGTTATTAGATGATGTTGGCAATGAGCATCATAGAGAAAGAACTGAGGTTCCAAAAAATTATAAAGATACATTATCCATAATTAAAAAAATAGTTATCGAACTTGAGCGTAAAGCTGGTAAAGAATTACCAGTGGGTATATGTCATCCAGGGATTCATTCTATTCAAACAGGACTAGTTAAAAATGCGCCTAATTCTTTTTGGATAAATGGCAAACCTTTACAAAGAGATTTACGGAGTGAGATTGGTAAAGAAATTTATTGTGAAAATGATGCAAACTGTTTTGCTTTATCAGAAGCAATAGATGGTTCTGGAAAACATTACAAAATAGTTTTTGGGGTAATTCTTGGATCTGGTGTTGGGGGCGGTTTAGTTATAGATAAACGAATTGTCAATGGACCTAATGGGATTACTGGAGAATGGGGGCATAATCAAATACCGAGCGCTTGTATTGAAGGTGTTCAAATAAAAAAAACCAATTTAAGAGCTGGAGAAATAGAAAACTTTGTTGCGGGTATAGGTATTTCTAAAGCGTTCAAAAACGAGTTTAAAAAGGATTTATCTGCCCAAAAGATATTTGAGATGCATAGAAAACTTGATTTAGATGCAGAAAAATTAATTGATAAATATAAAGATCAACTCGCTATGTCTTTAGCTACTGTTGTTAATATTATTGATCCAGATGTGTTTGTTTTCGGGGGTGGGGTATCTAACGAAATAAATTTTTTAGATGAAATTAAACAAAAAATGAAAAAATTTGTAGCAGGGGGTGAATTTGAGGGGACTTTTTTAAAACCCAAATTTGGTGATGCAAGCGGTGTTCGGGGTGCAGCTCGATTAGCAAGAACCACTAATTATTGACTAGTGAATAAAATTCATTTACTACAAAAGGAGCTAATTATTTAAGTCCAGGAAGAGAAATATGAAATTATGTAGAATAGGTAGTGTTGGAGAAGAAAAACCAGCAATCATAGATAGTGAAAACAATTACCGAGATTTGTCATCAATTATAAATGATTTAAACCCTGGCACATTAAATTTTGACACATTAGAGAAAATAAAAAAAACTGATATTTCAAGTTTACCAAAGCTTGATTCAAGTTCTAGAATAGGTGCATGCGTTTCTAACCCATCAAAATTTATTGGTATTGGTTTAAATTTCAAAGATCATGCCGAAGAACAAAATTTGCCGATACCAAAAGAACCGATTATTTTCTCAAAATTTACTAGTTGTATTACTGGACCAAACGATCCTATCATTGTTCCTAAGGGATCTAACCATACTGATTGGGAAGTTGAAATTGGTTTTGTGATTGGAAAAAAAGCTACAAATGTTAGTATTGAAAACGCCTTAGACCATGTTCTTGGTTTTTTTCTAGTTAATGATGTGAGTGAGAGAGATTTCCAAAAAAATAGAGGTTTAACTTGGGATAAAGGAAAGGGTTTTGATACTTTTGGTCCAATAGGTCCATTCATAGTTACTATAGATGAATTACCAGACTATCAAAATTTAGATATGTTTTTAGATGTCAATGGAAAAAGGATGCAAACTGGAAATACAAGTAAAATGATTTTTGATATTAAAACTTTAGTTTCTTACATGAGCTCGTGCATGAGTTTACATCCTGGCGATATTTGTTGTACAGGAACTCCACCTGGTGTTGGTGAAAATATGAAGCCACCTGTTTTCTTAAAAGGTGGTGAAGAAGTTATTTTAGGAATAGACAAGCTAGGTCAACAAAAACATAAAGTCATTCCTTATAAAGATTAATACAATTAAATAATGGAACTATTCATTGCGTTAGGAGCTGGATTGATAAGTTTTTTATCCCCATGCGTTTTACCACTTATTCCAGGGTATATTTCTTACATATCCGGAAGTTCAATTAATGAATTAATTGAAAAAAAAAATGTAAATTTATTACCAATTATTTTATTTACAGTTGGTTTTTCAATAGTTTTTATTTTTTTTGGTGCAGCCTCTACATTACTTGGACAAGTTCTTTTACAAAATTCTTATGAGTTAAGAATAGTGGCAGGAGTGGTAATTATCATTCTATCTCTTCATATAATTGGAATTATAAATATAAAATTCTTAAATTATGAAAAAAGAGTGCAAACAGATATAAAAAGAAATTTTTTTAGTCCAGCTTTGATTGGTATGGCTTTTGCATTTGGATGGACTCCTTGTATTGGTCCAATACTTGGATCAATACTAGTTTTAGCTTCAACAGAAGAAAGTTTACAACAAGGTATTTTACTTTTAACTTTTTATTCAATTGGATTAGCAGTGCCATTTATATTGGCAGGATATTTAATACAAAGATTTTTAGTATTTTCAAAAAACTTTAGAAAAAATATTTATATGGTATCTAAAGTTGGGGGATCTATATTGTTAATTACTGGTATTTTAATGATAACCAATCACCTACAAGCACTTGGCTTTTATTTATTAAATATATTTCCTTTTCTTCAAAATTTTGGATAATAAAAAAATGAAAATTTATCAAATAGATTCAAGCGCAAGAAAAGAGGGATCAACTTCAAGAGCTTTAGCTAAAAAGTTATTAGATAAAATTAAAAATCCAGAGGATGAGATAATTTACAGAGATTTAAATGAGGAAATGGTTTTCGTTTCAGGGCTAACAGAGTCAGGGATGAATATTGAAAAAAAAGATCAAACTGATCATCATAAAAAAATGTTCGAGTTATCAGATCAATTGGTTAAAGAGCTAAAAGAAAGCGATATTATTATAATTTCAGCTCCAATTTATAATTATGGGCCACCAGCTACATTAAAAGCGTGGTCAGATTTAGCTGCAAGGGTTGGCGAAACTTTTAAATTTAAACCAAACGGAAGAAGGGAGGGATTGTTAAAAAACAAAAAAGCGTATCTCGTTATTACATCAGGTGGAACTAAATTAAATAGTAAGGAAGATTTTTTAACGCCTTGGTTAAAATTTATTCTAAATTTTTTTGGAATTGAGAAAATAGAGACAATTAATGCGGATCAAATGGCATTAGATTATGAAAAATCTATGAAAGAGGCAGAAGAGCAAATAGAGAAA
>CACMNK010000010.1 GCA_902615145.1 uncultured Pelagibacteraceae bacterium
GAACAGTAAAAAACCCTTGATTTGTTCTAACACGACCATTTCCCCCACAGTAAGTACATCTATCAGGACTGGATCCTGCTTTAGACCCACTGCCTTTACAAGAATTACATTTTTCAGATGATGAAAATTGAATATTTTGTTTCTTACCAGTGTAAGCCTCCTCAAGAGTTATAGATAAATCATATCTTAAATCTGACCCTCTATTATTTGAACTTCTTCTTGAACTTCTTCTTCCACCACCAAAATCACTAAAGAAATCTTCGAATATATCTGAAAAGTCAGCGCCACTAAAACCTCCAAAGCCGCCAAAGCCACCTTTTCCTCCACCACCATTCTCAAAAGCGGCATGACCGAAGTTGTCATAACTTTCTTTTTTTGATTTATCTGACAAAACGCCATAAGCTTCACTCGCTTCTTTAAATTTATCTTCGGCGGTCTTGTCTCCAGGATTTTTGTCAGGATGATATTTTACAGCAAGTTTTCTGTAAGCAGATTTTAATTCTTCAGGTGAGGCACTTTTAGTAACGCCCAGGACATCATAGTAATCTCTTTTAGCCATGTATTAACTTGGACAAATAGATGTCAGTTAAGCGCTTTTTTCTTTATTCTCGTCTTTTACTTCTTCAAAATCCGCATCAACAACATTATCGTCTTTTTTTCCTTTATCATCATCTTTACCGTCATCTTTGTTAGAATCTGGTTTAGCATTTTGTTGTGACTTATAGATAGCTTCCCCAAGCTTCATCGAAGCTTGAACTAAAGCTTCAGTTTTTTTCTTGATTTCTTCTGTATTATCACCTTTTAAAGATTCTTTTAGAGCTGCTGAGGAGTCTTCTATAGCTTTTTTATCAGCATCAGATATTTTTGAGCCATGTTCTTTTAAATTTTTATCAGTTGAATGAATTAAAGTATCTGCCTGATTTCTTACATCTACTGACTCTCTTTTCTTTTTATCAGCTTCTTTATTTGCTTCGGCTTCCTTAACCATTTTTTCAATTTCCGCCTCACTTAATCCTCCTGAGGCCTGAATTTGAATCTTTTGTTCTTTACCGGTTCCTTTGTCTTTTGCAGAAACATTTACAATTCCATTGGCATCAATATCGAATGTTACTTCAATTTGAGGTACACCTCTTGGTGCTGGAGCAATACCCACTAATTCAAAATTACCTAGTAATTTATTATCTGTCGCCATCTCCCTTTCACCTTGAAGAACTCTGATAGAAACAGCTGGCTGGTTATCTTCAGCAGTTGAAAAAACCTGACTTTTTTTTGTTGGAATTGTAGTATTTTTATCTATCAGTTTTGTGGAAACTCCACCCAATGTTTCAATACCCAATGATAGTGGCGTTACATCTAATAAAAGAACATCTTTAACATCACCCTGTAATACGCCGGCTTGTATAGCGGCACCCATAGCAACTACTTCGTCAGGATTTACGCTCTTATTTGGATCCTTTCCAAAAAAGTTTTTAACTTCCTCAATCACTTTGGGCATCCTAGTCATACCACCGACCATAACAACTTCATCAATTTCATTGGCAGATATACCCGCGTCTTTTAAAGCTGTTTTGCATGGAGGCATTGTTTTAGCGATTAAATCCTCAACTAAAGCCTCTAGCTTTGCTCTTGTCATCTTAAGGTTAATGTGTTTCGGTCCAGTTTTATCTGCTGTTATAAAAGGTAAGTTTATGTCAGTTTGTTCTGCAGATGAAAGCTCAATTTTCGCTTTTTCAGCAGCTTCCTTTAATCTTTGTAAAGCAAGTTTATCTGATTTAAGATCAATTCCATTATCTTTTTTAAATTCATTAATTAAATATTCTACAATTGTATTATCAAAATCTTCTCCACCTAAAAAAGTATCACCGTTTGTAGATTTTACCTCAAAGACACCATCTCCTAGTTCAAGTATTGAAACATCAAATGTTCCTCCACCAAGATCATATACAGCAATTTTTTTATTTTGTTTTTTGTCTAAGCCGTAAGCTAATGATGCAGCAGTTGGTTCATTAATGATTCTTAAAACTTCTAAACCTGCAATTTTACCTGCATCCTTCGTAGCTTGTCTTTGCGCATCATTGAAATAAGCTGGAACCGTTATGACAGCTTTGGTAACTGCTTGGCCTAAATATTTTTCAGCAGTTTCTTTCATCTTTTGCAAAATAAACGCAGATATCTGTGATGGGGAATATTTCTGCCCTTTTGCTTCTATCCATGCATCACCTTTATCAGAATTAATAATCTTAAATGGTGCAGTCTCTACATCCTTTTTTACAGTCGGATCTTCAAAATTTCTTCCAATTAATCTTTTAACAGCGAATATTGTATTTTCAGGGTTAGTTACAGCTTGTCTTTTTGCCGGTTGACCGATTAGTTTTTCACTTTCGTCAGTAAAAGCTACAACAGATGGTGTTGTTCTTGCTCCTTCCGCATTCTCTAAAACTTTAGCTTGGCTACCTTCCATGATTGCAACACATGAATTAGTTGTACCAAGGTCAATTCCTATAATTTTACTCATAATTAAATTCTCCAAATTTCATATAAGTGTTAATTTTAAATCTACAAGTTGTGCAAAACATTATTTATCCTTTAAATTTTGTTTATTTTCTTCTGTTTTTTCGTCTTTTGGGGTTGTTTTCTTGGCAACACCAACTAAAGAAGGTCTTAATAGACGATCTTTTAACATAAATCCTTTTTGTATTTCCTGAATAATTGTTCCCGGGTCTTTATTATCATCTTCTATTTCCATCATTGCTTGATGAAGATTTGGATCAAGTTTTTTATTTATACTTTCTATGGGTGTAATGTTGTTTTTACTAAAAATAGAAATGACATCTTTGTATATTATATCAAAATGATCCAAGGTTTTTTTTAAAGCTTCTGTATTTTTAAGTTTTTCATCGTTTTCCAAAATATTTTTTGATCTTTCCAAATTATCAACCAAGTTTAACGCCTCTTTTGCAAAAGTATAACCTCCATATTCAAATGCATCTATTTTTTCTTTTTCGAACCTTCTCCTTTGATTTTCCATTTCTGCAAAAGTTCTCGCTAATTTATCCTCGAGTTCAGCAATCTTTTCCTCTCGTGATTTCTCTTTTTTTTCATCGTCTTTATCTAGATTACTATTTTCAGACTTATCATTTTTATTATCACCTAAATTTTTTTTTATATCCTCGTTATCTACGGTAGTTTTGTTTTCTTCTTTTTCCATATCAGGTTATATGGTAAGAAAATTTAAAATTTCCAGATATGAAAAAAAAATTAAAAAAATTATTAATTGGCACTAATAATAAAGGAAAATTAAGGGAAATTAGGAATTTAATACCTAAAAATATACAAATTTTTTCTACTTCAGATTTTAAGCTTAAAAGTCCAAAAGAAAACGGTAAAACTTTTGAGCAAAATTCTATAATAAAATCAAAATATTTTTCAAAAAAAACCAACCTTATTTGTCTAGCAGATGACTCTGGACTTGAAATTGATGTTTTAGATAAAAAACCAGGAATTTATTCTGCTAGGTGGGCCGGAAAAGGTAAAGATTTCAATATTGCAATTAATAAAGTTTTTAGAAAATTAGATGACAAAGATAAAAATTGGAGAAAAAAAAATATTAGAGCAAGATTTATTTGTGCCCTATCAATAAGTTATCTAAACAAAAATTTAGTAAGCGTTACAGGTAAAGTTGAAGGACGTATATCAGATAAAGCTAGGGGAAAAAACGGTTTTGGATATGATCCAATATTTATTCCAAAAAATAAAAATAAAACCTTCGGTCAAATGACTTTTTTAAAGAAATATAAAATGGATCATCGTTTCAACGCTTTTAAAAAAATTAAAAAATTTCTTTGAAGGATCCATTTTGGATTTGATAAAAATTTAATTTATGATTTATTTTATTATCCTTAATATCAAATATTCCAATTTTTCCTTTGAAAGAACTTTGTTTTTTAAACAATAGCTTTGTATCAGATAAGTCATTTTTTAAAGACAGATAATAAATCAACCCAATAAGATCATAACTAAGTAGTGATAAATGATTAGGTTTTTCATTGTAAAATTCTGAAAACTTATTTGAAAAACTCTCTAGATTTTTTTTATTAATAGATGGGTAATACAATGGTTGAATATTTTTTTCGGAAAGCAAGCTTTCATCAAACCATTGATTTAAAGTTATAAAATATTTATCCTTCGGAGATACGTCACTATATAAAAATGATGTGATGACACTTTTTAAACTTTCATCAAAATCAGAAATGACAAGAGAGTCAAAATCAACATTTCCAATTGTGTATTTTTTGTTTAATTTATCTATTCTTCTTTTTTTTATCTCCTCCTCTAAATCTGATAATTCAACTCTTCTAATTTCATCAGCTAAATTTTGTTTTCTGATTTTATAATTGGTAATTTCCTCAATTTGTTGTGTTAATTTTGTAGGCTCAATATTATAAATATAATGTTTCGAAATTTTCAATTTAGATTTTTTAATTGCTCTCTTAATTTCGGTTTTGTAGTCAAGATCTGGAGTTAGTAAGATTGTTCTCTCTAATTTGTTAAGTTCTGCAAATTTTTTAATTGCATTTAACTGTGAGACAGAGTTTACGCCGCTACTAATAACATTGCTTGGCAGATTGTCTGTTTTATTCGTAAGAGATAAAAATATAATATCATCTACTTCATTTAAATATTTAATATTTTCAAAAAAAACTGGACCTATTATAATTTTTACGCCTAATTTTTTTAACTCAATAGCTGACCGAAGTGTTTTATTGGGGTCTAACTCTGTATCTTTTGGATATATCTCTATTTTATCTGTACCAATATCTTTTAGAGCCAGTCTGGTAGATTTAATAATTGATTGCCCAAGTTTATTTTTTTCACCAGACATTGGGACCAATAAACCTATCTTGATCTTTTCTTCGTTGGTGTGACCAAATTTTGAAATAAATAAAATGATTATTACATTAACGAAAATTATTTTAAAAATTTTAAACATTTAATGATATTATATTAATTATACATAAATATGATCGTAAATTCTAAAACAACAAATAAAGAACTCAAAAAAGGCTTATATCTAGTACCAACCCCAATAGGTAATTTAAACGATATAACTTTTAGGGCCTTAGAAACCTTAAAAAAATCTGATTTTATATTATGTGAGGATACTAGAGTTTCAAAAAATTTATTAAATAAATATGAGATTGATTCGGAATTGATTTCAAATCATAAATTTAATGAAAAAAAAAATTTACCAAAAATTGTTGATATATTGAAAAAAGGTTCAATAGTTTCGATGATCTCAGATGCTGGAACACCAAACATTTCTGACCCAGGAGGCTTGTTAATAAAAGAATGTGTAAAAAATGAAATCGAAATTATTCCATTACCGGGTCCATCAGCAGTTACTACAGCATTGTCGGCAAGCGGGTTTTCAGACAAATTTTTTTTCTATGGTTTTTTTCCTGAAAAAAATAATGAAATATTGAAAATCTTAGAAAATACTAAAAAATTAGATTGCTCCATAATTTTTTTTATTTCAGCTAAAAAAATCAACAAGATAATACCTTTTATAAAAAAGGAATTTTCAGGTAGGAAAATTTTAATTTGCAGAGAAATGTCAAAATTATATGAAGAATTCATTAGATTAGATATTGATGAATTAAAACCCTTAGAAAAAAACTTAAAAGGTGAATTAACAATCGTAATTTCAGAGAGATTAAATAAAAAAAAATCCCTAGAATTAAGTGAATCAGATAAAAGGATTATTAAAGATATGATAAACAAATTAAGTATAAAAGAAATTATAAAAATTATTCATCAAAAGAATTTAGTTTCAAAAAAAAAAATTTATAAATATTGTATTGGTATTAAGAATGAAAATTAAAATTATATTAATTTTTTTGATTGGATTAGTTCTTGGTGGATGTGTTGGAGTATCGTCAACAGGTATATTTGGAACTGGAGTTAGCCTAGCGATAGATCCGAGATCTCTAGGAACACAAATAGATGATTCGATAATGCAAAAAAATTTAAGTGCAAGAATTTTATTGTTGGATAAAAATTATTTTTTATCTGTAAAAACAAAAGTTATTGATGGTAGAATATTTATAACAGGTAAAGTTGAAGATCCGGAGGAAAAGCTTAAATTAACAAAGCTTGCATGGGAAACTCAAGGGGTAAGGTCTGTAAAAAATGATTTAAAAATCAAAGAAGATTTTAATTTTAAGCAATCTGCAAAAGATTTACTTATTACCTCGCAATTAAGATCAGCATTAATTTTTAACGACACAATAAAAGCAACCAATTATCAAATAGATACATATAAGAAAAAAATTTATATTTACGGTATAGCAACAACACCTGATGAAAAAGATGCAGTTATCGAAGAAGCTAATGAAATTTTAGATGTAGAAAATGTGATTGCAAGTATATTATTAGTCGATAATTTAAGAATTCAAAAAAAATAGATTATTTATCATACTTAATTACATCTGCAGAATATGCAGCTATAGACGCTAAATTTAAAATTTCAGAGGTAGATGATCTCAATGGTGCTATCTCAATTGGTAAACCTAAACCAATCAGCAGCGGTCCAATTACTTTCGCTCTGCTCATAGATTTAATCATTTTATATGAAATAGCTGCACTGTGTTGACTAGGCATTATCAAGACATTCGATTTTCCAACAATTTCGGAGAATGGATATAACTCTTTATAAATCTCATCTAGAGCCACATCGGGTTGCATCTCACCATCAAATTTAAAATCGACTTTATCTTTTTTAAGAATTTCAACTGCATCACTTAATCTCTTTGTTCTATCTGTCGCTGGTTCACCAAAAGTAGAGTGTGATAAAAAAGCAACTTTAGGGTCAAATCCGAAAAGTCTCACAACTCTTGCTGCAGATTTTGCCATTTCAGCTAATTGTTTTGCATCGGGATATTCAATAACTGATGTATCACAAATAAAAATTGTTTTACCTCTATTAACAACTAAATTTAAACCAAACATGATTTCCCCAGGTCTTGGATCTACAACCTGGATCACCTTTTCGAGTGATGACGAATATCTTCTAGTATTACCAGTGACCATGGCATCTGCATCATTACAAGCAACCATACACGAAGCCCAAATTACCCTGTCATTTCTGATGAGTCTATCGCAGTCTCTTTCTAACATTCCCTTTTGTCTTTGAAGTTTCTTAAAAAGATACTTAACATATCTCTCCCTTTTCTCCTTATCTTTCGAATTTACGATTTCAATATCAAAATCTTCATTATAACCAATTTTTTTTATTTGATTCTTAATTAACTCTTCTTTTCCTACTAGAATTGGAATTCCTAATTTTGAATTTTTAAACGCAATTGCAGCCTTTAACATATTTTCATCTTCACCGTCAGCAAATACAACTTTTTTTTGTTTTTTTTTAATATAGTTATTAACACCTTGAAGAATTGTAACAGTTGGATCTAGCCTTTGCTTAAGTTGATCTTTGTAGATATCAAAATCTTTAATATCAATTCTAGCAACTCCAGTTTCCATTGCAGCTTTAGCTACAGCTGCTGGAATAACACTAATTAATCTTGGATCAAATGTTGATGGTATTATATAATCTTTTCCATAATGAGGTCTTTCACCTCCCATTGCTGCAACAACTTCATCTGGCACATCCTCCTTTGCTAAATTAGCGATTGCATGTGCAGCGGCAACTTTCATTTCCTCATTTATTGTTTTTGCTCTTACATCTAATGCTCCTCTAAATATATAAGGAAAACCTATCAGATTATTTACTTGGTTAGCGTAATCCGATCTTCCCGTAGCTATAATCGCATCATTTCTAACCTCCTCAACTTCCTCAGGTGTAATTTCAGGGTCAGGATTTGCACAGGCAAATATTATTGGATTTTTTGCCATCTTTTTTACCATCGCTTTAGTTAATGTTCCTTTTGCAGATAATCCTAAAAAAACATCAGCATTATTAATTGCGTCGCTTAAAGTTCTGTCTTTTGTCTCAATTGCATGATTTGACTTCCATTTGTTCAAATTTCCTCTACTTTTATAAATAACCCCTTTTCTATCTACCATCGTGATGTTTCCATTTGGCACACCAGATTTTTTAAATAAATTTGCACAAGCCATTGCTGACGCTCCAGCACCATTTACAACTATTTTTACTTTATCAATTTTTTTTTTACTAATATCTAACGCATTAATTAATGCTGCGGTTGTGATAATTGCTGTACCGTGTTGATCATCGTGAAATACAGGTATATCAAGAATTTCTTTCAGCTTATCCTCTATAATAAAACAATCAGGTGCCGCAATATCTTCAAGATTGATACCACCAAAGCTAGGAGCAAAATTTTTTATGCTACTTATTATCTCTTCTGAGTCATCTGAATCTATCTCTAAATCAATAGAGTCTATATCGGCGAATCTTTTAAATAAAACAGCCTTTCCTTCCATAACTGGTTTCGATGCTAATGCACCTAAATTTCCCATGCCTAAAATTGCAGAGCCGTTACTAATAACTGCAACGAGGTTTCCTTTACTAGTATAATCAAATGCTGCTTCTGGATTTTCACTTATTGCCCTTACAGGAGCTGCTACCCCAGGAGAATATGCTAAAGCCAAATCTCTTTTTGTGGTCATATTTTTTGAGGAAGATATCTCAATCTTGCCTGGCTTTTTTTCTTTATGAAAATCTAAAGCTTCTTTATCAGTGTAATGATCAATTTTTGTTTTTTTCATTTATGTTAATTAGGTGTACAAATAGGGTAAAATTAAGACAAATATGATTTATGAATTTAGTTAAGTCAACAGGGACTTTTGGTTTTTATACTATTATCAGCAGATTACTTGGTTATTTAAGAGATGTTTTGATAGCAATTTTTCTTGGAACAAGTTTTTTAGCAGATGTTTTTTTTGTAGCATTCAGAATACCTAATACTTTTAGAAGATTATTTGCAGAGGGAACTTTTAATGCAGCTTTTATACCAAGCTATACTTCAGAATTAGTAAAAAAAAAATCTGGATCACAAAAATTTGCTAACGAAATTTTTAATTTATTATTTTTAGGTCTATTGTTTTTAGTTTTAATTATTGAAGTTTTCATGCCAGTTTTTGTGAGATTAATAGCACCAGGTTTTGTTGATAATACAGAAAAAATTCAATTAGCTGTAAATTTAACAAGGATAACTCTTCCATTTTTAATGTTTGTAAGCCTATCTTCTTTTTTTGCAGCAATTCTTAACTCACATAATAAATTTGCTGCTGCATCTGCAGCACCAATAATCCTTAATATTGTTTTAATATCTATTTTATTTTTTGGTAAATTTCTCAACGATGAACTAGTTTATTATCTATCATATGGAGTTTCAGGAGCAGGAATATTACAGCTTGTTTTTTTATATCAATTTACAAAAAAGTTTTATTCTATTCAATTTAGTTTTAATTTTAAAATTAATAATAAGGTTAGATTTTTTTTTAAAAAACTTTTACCTAGTATTTTCTCGTCTGGTGTTACGCAAATTAATATTTTAATAGGCACTATAATTGCATCTTTTCAAGCCAGTGCTGTATCTTATCTATACTATGCTGATAGAATTTATCAAATAAACCTAGCAATAGCTGGAATAGCAATTGGAGTAGTTGTTTTACCACAACTTTCTAAACATGTTTTTTTAAAAAAAAAAAACAAAATACTTTTACTTCAAAATAAAGCACTTGAGCTTAGTATGTTCTTAAGTTTACCTGCCTCGGTCGCTTTAATTGTAGGATCAGAACAAATTATTTCTGCATTATTTGGTTATGGTTCTTTTGATGAACTTTCAGTAACTAACTCAGCAAATGCACTTTACTATTTTGGTTTAGGACTGCCAGCATTCGCATTAATTAAAGTATTCTCGACATTTTTTTTCGCAAATCAGGATACTAAAACACCTTTTTATATTTCATTAATTTCTGTAATTTTAAATATATTAATAAGTATTTATTTTTTTAGAGACATTGGTTTCATAATAATTCCTATAGCTACGACAATTTCATCTTGGTTTAACGCAATTGTTTTATTTGTTTATTTAAAAAATAATAATTTATTTAATTTCAATGATTTATTCTTTATTAAATTTTTAAAGATACTTCTGGCTTCTATCCTTATGGGGATATTTTTTAATTATTTAATTTTGTTTTTTGAAAATAAATTGATTTATCAATATAATTTAAAATCTATTTATCTAATATTATCATCTTTCTTAAGTCTTGTATTTTATTTGAGTTTTTCATTATTTATCAAAGCTTTTAAATATGGTGATATTAAACTAAAGTATTAGCTATGGGAAAAAAAATTTTTTCAGGTGTCCAGCCTACCGGAAATCTCCATCTTGGAAATTATTTGGGTGCAATTAAAAATTTTGTTAAGCTAAATAACGAAGATCAAAATGAGTGTATATTTTGTATTGTCGATCTTCATGCTATCACAGTTGCTCAAGATCCAAAAAAATTGAGAGATAATATCTATGAAACTGCTGCAACTTTTATTGCAAGCGGTATAGATCCCAAAAAAAGTATTATATTTAATCAATCAAGCGTGAGCGCTCATTCAGAGACTGCTTGGATACTAAGCTGTGTGGCTAGGATGGGATGGCTTAACAGAATGACACAATTTAAGGAGAAAGCTGGCAAAGATAAAGAAAAAGCAAGTATTGGTCTCTACTCATATCCTGTTTTAATGGCAGCGGATATCCTACTATATGACACTACTCACGTGCCTGTTGGAGACGACCAAAAGCAGCATTTAGAACTTTGTAGAGATATTGCACAAAAATTTAATAATGATTTCAATGTTGATGAGTTTTTTAAAATACCTGAGCCATTAATTCAAAAAAAGTTTTCCAGAATTATGAGTTTAAGAGATGGAACAAAAAAAATGAGTAAATCTGAATTATCAGATCTGGGTAGAATAAATTTAACTGATGATAAAGATCAAATAATTAATAAAATCAAGAAAGCAAAAACTGATACTTTGCCATTACCAGCTACAAGCGCAGATTTAGAAAAAAGACCTGAGGCTAAAAATTTGATGAGTATTTATTCTAGTATGATTGATGTAAATTTAGATGATACAATTAATAAATTTTCTGGAAAAAATTTTTCAGAATTTAAAGAAAATTTATCACAAGTTTTAGTTGATAAAATTATCCCTATATCTAATGAAATTAAAAAACTTTTAAAAGAAAAAAGTTTTTTAGACCAAATATTAGATGTTGGACGTCAAAAAGCTGATAAGATTGCATCAGAAAAGGTTAAAAAAATTCAAGAAATCATGGGTTTTTAAATATAAAATACAAACAAGTTTCATTTTAAAAATTATTGACTATATATAAATTATGTTTGTACAGTCAGAATTTACACCCAATCCAAACTCAATCAAGTTTTTGCCTGGCAAGACTGTTTCTAAAAGTGGTTCTTTCGAGGTTACAAAAAAAGATGAGACCAATAACGAACTAATTAAAAATTTGTTTTCTGTTAGTGGTGTAGAAAGTATTTTTTTAGGAAAAGATTTTATTTCAGTAAATAAACAAGATGAAGTTGAGTGGGAGGAAATAAAACATATTATTATATCATTAATAAATGATTTTTATTCGGCAGGTAAAGAATACGTCGTGGAAAAAGACTTAAATGAGAACTCTGAAAATCTAGAGGAGATAGAATTAAGAATTATTAAAATTTTAGACCAAAAAATTAGACCTGCTGTTGCAAGAGATGGAGGGGATATTAAATTTAAGGAATTTAAAGATGGTATAGTTAAAGTTCAATTACAAGGAAGTTGCTCAGGCTGCCCAAGTTCTACAATGACATTAAAACAAGGTGTTCAAAACCTTCTATGTCACTATATACCTGAGGTAAAACAAGTTGAGGCAATATAAATTATGTATAAAAGAAATTTTACTAAGAAAGTAAAATCAATAAATTTTTTTAACAGAAGAAGAAATATTGGTTCATTACCTAGAATTTTTATATCATCCATATTGTTAATCACTTTTTTTTATGCAATGCCGATAGTGGTGAACTTTGCTAATAATAAGAATATGGCTTTTCAAAATAAATCAAAAGCGGTTTTAGCTTATACTCTTAAGAATGGTACCAGTGGAAATGAAATCAATGACAAGATTTTAAATGAACAAGATCTGTTAGTTGACATTTTTAGTCTAAATGATCTGGAAACTGACACAGTAAGATTAAACGCTTCCACTATAAAACAATTATTTGAAGACACAAATTACACCCTTAAAGACGTTAGAAAAACTAAGTTAGTAAAACCAGTTGCTTTAACGTTATTACCAAATGAAATAAAAATGATTGAAAGCACTTCTAAGAGAAAAGAATTTTTTATTCAGATTGTCCTTCCATTGATCTTGAAAGAAAATAGTAACATAAAGATTGATAGGAAAAGACTTTTTAGCATTATAAATAAAAGTAACAATACAGTCTTAGAAAAGAAGTGGCTTGAAAAAAAATATAAACAGTACGGAGTTCCCTCAAGAGATTTATCAACTCTTAAAATTAGAATGGATGAAGTTCCTGTTTCATTAGCATTAGCACAAGCTGCTAAGGAGACAGGTTGGGGAACATCAAGATTTGCACAAGAAGGTAACGCATTGTTTGGCCAGTGGACTTGGTCAGGTGAGGGGTTAAAACCAAAAGATGCTGACAAAAGTGAGGGACATAAAGTAATGAAGTTCAATGTTCTTCAAGCATCTGTTAGAGCATATCAAAGAAATCTTAATACACATTCAACTTACAAAGATTTTAGACAAGAGAGAGCTAAATTAAGAGACAAAGGAGAACCTTTAGATAGCATGATACTCTCTAAATTTTTGAACAAATATGCAGAGACAGGCGATCAATATGTTGAAGTTTTACAAAAAATTATAAAACAAAACAATCTTCAAGATTTTGACGATGCTAAATTGCTCCCTTCAAGTATAGAACTAGAGAGTTTAATCTAATTTTCGCTTACGATAAATTGAGTTCCAAACCATCGCCATTTTCCATTATCCATTAGTGAACAATTAATTCTTCCTCTTCTTGGTAAAAATGGATCTTCAAAATTTACAATAAGTTTATTGATATCAAATTTTAAATTTGGTTTTTTCCATTTACCACCATCATTAGAATAACAATTAATATTCTTTATATTTTTTTGTTCATTAAAAAATTCAACTACCATTCGTGGGGGATTATTCTTTTTATTTATTTTTTTTTCCTCTGGCTCTAGAGATCTATACTCAAGTGGTAAATAATTAATTATAGATTTAAACCTTTTTAATTCACCATATTTTTCATTAATTGGAAACCTTGGTAATTCAAATTTATCCTTATTCACATCAATAATTCCGGAATGTTGTCCAAAAGCTATTTCAAAATTTTTAGCTATGTATTGTTTCATAAAAAGAGAATATTCGCCAAATGGATATGAAAAAATTTCAGGAACATATCCTAACTTATTTTTGAAAATTTTTGATGCGAGCTCTATATCATCAACAAATTCTTCCTCACTTTTGTCAATTAGGTAGTCATGTGAATGAGAATGATGGCCGATATAACCAAATTCAGATTTGTCAATCTCAATTATTTCATCCCAAGTCATATAACCATTTTTACCAACCGGTTCTGTAGATACGAATAAAATAAATGGAATTTTATTTTCCTTTAAATATGGCCAAGCATTATTATAGAAAGACTTGAAACCATCATCTATTGTTATCAAAATTTTCTTCTTCTTTTTTGGTTTTTTAAATTCGCTGATAAAAGATTTTGGATTATAGAATTCGTAATCAAGTTCTTTAATTATTTTTATGTGTTTTTGAAAAATATCCATTTTGATATTTGTTGAAGGATACTTATTTTCGTTAAATCTATGGTACATTATAGATAAAATACCATTATCTTTTGCATAATATTTGGTATTATTTTCTTCTGAATTAGAATCGGTAAAAATAAATAATTGAATTATGACAAAGCTAGTAATAGATGCGGCTAGTGATAAAGTTTTCTTCATGATTATTGTAAATGGAGACAATTATAATATTACCTATGAAAATAGCAAAAAAAATTATGAGAGATTAATAATACTTTTAAACGATTTTTTATTGTCAAAAAATTTAGATTTAAAAAAAATTTCAGATATATATATAAATAGAGGACCTGGTAGTTTTGCAGGTATCAGAAATTCTTTATCGGTCGTTAAGGCAATTCATTTGGTCAATAAAGTGAACTATTATTGTTTTAGTTTTGGAGATTTTAATGGAGAAAAACACATAAAATACGAATTTATCCCAGATTTATGTAAGAAATTTAAAGTTGAAAAAAATTTGATTAATCCCATCTATTCGGGTTAAAAATGTGTATGTCAGAAACAATTGAACAAAAATGTCTATCTCAAGGAGTAAAACTCACTGATCAAAGACGAATAATTGCCAAGGTTATTTCTGAGTCAAAAGAAGCCTATGGTGAATCTGATCATCCAGACGTTGATGAGCTGTATAATAGAGTTTCAAAAATTGATCCTAAAATTAGCATCGCAACAGTATACAGAACTGTAAAACTTTTTGAAGAAGCTGGAATTTTAACAAAACACGATTTTAAGGGTGGCAAGGCAAGATATGAAATAAATGACGATCATAATCATTTAATTGATATCAAAACTGGTGATATTATAGAGTTTGTTGATCAGGAGATAGAAGAGTTACAAAAAAAAATTGCTAGAAAATATGGATATAAATTAGTTGACCACAAGCTGGAACTTTATGGTGTTAAAGTAGATAAAAAAAATGAATAAAAAAATATTTGCCAAAACATTTGGTTGCCAAATGAACGAGTATGACACTAATCGAATAATTGATACTGTAAAAAAGATAGGATTTACAAAAACCGAAAATCTCGAAGATACGAATTGTTTTTTACTAAACACTTGTCACATAAGAGATAAGGCAAAAGAAAAAGTTTATCATGAGATAGGTAGAGTTAAAAAAAGATTTAGATTAAAAAAAAAACCTTTTGTTATAGTTGCTGGTTGTGTTGCTCAAGCAGAAAATGAGGAGATGTTAAAAAGAGAACCTTTTATTGATCTGGTAATTGGTCCTCAGGCATACCATAAAATAAATGATAAGATTGAAGAATATTTGGACAATCAGAGAAGATTGGATGAAACTGATTTTGATGCTGTTTCAAAGTTCAATTACTTAGACAAAATAAAAAACTCATCAACAAAAATATCTTCTTTTTTAACTATACAAGAAGGCTGTGATAAGTTTTGTCATTTTTGTGTCGTTCCTTATACAAGAGGTCCTGAATATTCCAGATCATTCAATGAAATTGTAAATGAGGCAAAAATCCTAGCAGGTAATGGAGTAAGAGAGATTACTTTATTAGGACAAAATGTTAACGCTTACAATAATAAGAATTATAAGTTGTCTAATTTGATTTTAGAAATAGAAAAAATTCCCGAAATTTTAAGAATTAGATATACAACTTCACATCCAATTGACATGAGTGATGATTTAATTAACTTGTATGGGATTTCAAAAAAATTAATGCCTCTTGTTCATTTACCAGTTCAAAGCGGTTCAGATAAAGTTTTAAATTTGATGAATAGAAAACACAATATAGAATATTATCTTCAAATTTACGAAAAAATAATTAAAAAAAATTCCTCTATTAAATTTTCTAGCGATTTTATAATTGGCTACCCTGGGGAGGAAGAGAGTGATTTTAATGCGACACTTGATCTTATAAAAAAAATAAAATTTATAAATTCTTTTTCTTTTGTATTTAGTCCAAGACCGGGTACAAAAGCCTCTCATCTGCCATTAATCGACCGAAAGCTAAGTAATGAAAGATTAAAAATTGTCCAAAAAGAATTATTTAATTTTCAAAAAAAAATGAACAGATCTTTGGAGGGTAATGTAGTAGAGGTTTTAGTAGAAAATAGAGTGTCTGAAAGTACAAAGTATTTTGGCAGAACTGGTTATATGACTTCAGTAATATTTGATGGTAAAGACGAGGATGTGGGAAAGCTTGTAAAAGTTAAAATTAAAGATAGTAATCAGAATACACTTTTTGGTGAAACTTTAGAAACTTCAAAATTAAGAGTCGCATAAATTTGAATAATTCAGTTAAAAAAGACACTCAGGCACTTTTAAAATTTGTTTACTCAGACAATAACTCATTAAGCGTGATATTTAGTGATAATAACCTATTGATGGGTATTGTAGGTGAATTTAATAAAAATTTAAAAGAACTAGAGAAAATTACTGGAGCAAGCTTGTATTCTAGAGGAAATTCAATACTTATTAAATCTACTTATGAAAAAAATGAAATTGTTAAAAACGCTATTCAATTTTTAGCAAACCAATTTTTAAATAATGGAAATATTGAAAACAAAGATATCTTATCATCTGTGGACCAATTTATGATTAATGAAAAAGTTAAAAACTCAAATATCACTGATATTATTAAAACACCTAAAAAATCTATAATTCCAAGATCTGAAAAACAAAAAAGATATGTTAGAGCTTTAAGAGGAAGTGAAATAGTCATTTCTGCTGGCCCGGCAGGAACAGGAAAAACTTTTCTTGCTGTTGCTGTTGGCCTTACTATGCTTTTAGAAAAAAAGATTGAGAGAATAATTCTATCAAGACCAGCAGTTGAGGCGGGTGAAAGATTGGGCTTTTTACCAGGAGATATGAAAGAAAAAGTGGATCCGTATCTAAGGCCTCTGTACGACTCACTTTACGACTTATTTCATTATGAAAAAATTCAAAGGATGATTGAAATAGGAGATATTGAGATTGCTCCTTTGGCATTTATGAGGGGTAGAACTCTTAAAAATTCTTTTGCAATTCTTGATGAAGCTCAGAATGCAACAGACACTCAGATTAAAATGTTCTTAACAAGAATTGGTGAAAACTCAAAAATAGTAGTAAATGGTGACCCCTCACAAATAGATCTTCCAAATAAAAATATGTCAGGTTTGAACAGAGCTAAAAAATTATTATCTCATTTAGATGAAATCAAAGTTATAGATTTTGATCATTCAGATGTTGTAAGACATCCTTTAGTATCAAAAATTGTGAAAGCATATTCTAGTAACGATGATCAAAGTTAATGTACTCACTGAGGAAAAATCTTGGTCGAAAAAAATTAAAAAAAAAGAGATTTTTTTTAATAAATTATGCAAACATTTTCCAAAAAAATTTAAATTTATAAATAGAAGAGCTTATTTAACATTGCTACTTTCCAATAATAGCAATATTAAAAGATTAAATAAAAAATTTAGGAAAAAAAATAAGCATACAGACGTGTTATCTTTTCCATTACAGAAAAAATTAAAAAATTTCAAAGAAGTTTATTTAGGAGATGTTATTATAAGTTTTAACTACATGAACAGACCTAAAAATATAAATAATTATGATTTTAAAAAAAAGGTTACCAAAATTTTTATTCATGGTTTCTTACACTTATTAAATTTTAATCATATAAAAGAAAAAGAGTATCAGATAATGTTTCGTGAAGAACAAAAAATATTTAGATCAGTCAAAAAAATTTTAATTTAAATTGAATAAAAAATTTATAATAGAAATATTACTTTTATTAATTTTAGGAGGAATAACGTCTTTGAGTCTTCCACCTTTAAATTATTTCTTTGTGAATTTTTTCACATTAAGTATTTTTTTTATTTTTTTATTTAAGAAACTCAATGATCAAAAGAATGGAACTTTTTTTTTTCTTTATGGTTGGTTATTCGGTCTAAGTTATTTTTTAAGTAATTTATATTGGATAACCATATCACTTACTTTTGATCCAAACTTTAAATCTTTAATACCGGTTGCTTTAATTCTTATTCCGTCCTTTTTAGGTTTATTTTATGGGTTAGCAACATTCATTTTTTATAAATTTAGATTAAAAACATTGTTAAGTTCTTTTTTTTTATTTTCTCTCCTTTTTGGATTAGTTGAATTTTTAAGAGGAAATATTCTAACAGGTTTTCCTTGGAACTTATTTATTTACAGTTTTTCGGATAACCTAAGTTTCATAAGTTTTATATCCATTATCGGAACATACTCACTGAATCTTTTAATAATTAGTTTTTTTTCTGCACCTGCAATTTATGTTTTAAGAAAATCAAAAGTTGAGAGTTTTATTTGTATTTTAATTTTATTAATTCCAATATTATTTTTATTTTATGGCAAATTATATAAACAAAGTTTTTTAAAACAAAAAATTGTAAAAAATCCTTATTTAATAAGGATAATTGGATCAAATGTAAGTTTAGATAGATTTTACAGTGATAATCAAACAGAAAATATCATTAATGAGTTGATAAATTTAAGTTCACCCGAACCTTATAAAAAAACTTTTTTTTTATGGCCGGAGGGAATCATACCAAATACGTATCTGGATGAATTAAAGTTATATGAGAGTTTATTTGCTGATAACTTTAATGAAAATCATTTAATAGGACTCGGTATTTCTAGTAGATCATTAATAAATGAAAATTATAAGTATTTTAATTCACTCTCATTTATTGATAATAATTTAAACTTGGTTCAAAATTACAATAAAATAAATTTAGTTCCTTTTGGTGAATTTCTCCCATTTGAAAATTTGCTTAATAAAATTGGTTTAAAAACAATTACAAATAACATTGGATCCTTTACTAAGGGAGGTGAAAGAAAAATTATCCATATAAAAAATAACTTTCAAGAGTTCAAATTTTTACCATTAATTTGTTATGAGATAATTTATAGTGGAAATCTGACAAAAAATAATGATTACAATTTTATTATAAACATATCAGAAGATGGATGGTTTGGTAAATCTGTTGGGCCAAAGCAACACTTTGCTCACAGTATATTCAGAGCTATTGAAACCGGAAAATATGTATTGAGGTCAGCAAATAATGGTATGACAGCAATAATCAATCCACTAGGGGAGATCGAAAAAAAAATTGATTATAACAAAGATGGTTTTATTGATTTTGAAAAAAGAAGAGATTTTAAAACAACTATATTTTCTTTATATGGAAACAAAATATTTATCTTATTAATTTTGTTGTATATTTTATTAATTTTTTCATTTAATAGGATCAAAGATGAGTAATTTAAAAAATTTTCTTTTTACTAGTGAGTCGGTTTCTGAGGGACACCCAGACAAAGTGTCTGATAGAATATCTGACATGGTTGTAGACACTTATTTATCAAAGGATCCTTATGCAAGAGTTGCTTGTGAAACTCTTACAACTACCAATAAAGTTGTATTAGCCGGAGAGGTGAGAGGACCAGAGATTAATAAAGAAGATCTTATAAAAAATGTTAGGGACTGCATTAAAGATATTGGTTATGATCAAGAGGGTTTTACCTGGAAAGAAGCTACAAGAATAGAGTCTCATCTTCACTCACAATCTTCAGATATTGCCATGGGAGTAGATTCCAAGGGAAATAAAGATGAAGGAGCTGGAGATCAAGGAATAATGTTTGGATATGCATGTGATGAGACTGATGTTTTAATGCCGGCACCAATTCATTACTCACATAAAATTTTAAGACTAATGGCTGAGGATAGAAAATCTGGAAAATTAAAAAATATTGAACCCGACTCTAAAAGCCAGGTCACATTTGAATATATAAATGGAAAACCAGCAAAAGTGAAGTCAGTGGTTATATCTTCTCAGCATTCAGCCAACGTCAGTCAAAAAGAGGTAAGAGAAATACTGAGGCCATATATGATGAAGTCAATTCCAAAAGAATTTATGGAAGATTTAAATGATGATGAATTTTATGTAAATCCAACTGGAAATTTTGTAATTGGAGGTCCTGATGGGGATTGTGGACTGACAGGAAGAAAAATTATTGTAGATACATATGGGGGTGCTGCTCCCCATGGAGGTGGAGCGTTTTCAGGAAAGGATCCAACCAAGGTTGATAGATCAGCTGCTTATGCAGCAAGATATATTGCGAAAAATATTGTAGCTTCAAAGATTTCTGAAAAATGTTTAATTCAGCTAGCATATGCGATTGGAGTATCAAAACCTTTGTCAATATATGTAAACCTTTTTGATAACGATCTAGAAAAGAACAAGTTTGTAACAGAAAAAATTGAAGAAAATTTTGACTTAAGTCCTAGAGGGATCAGAGAGATGTTGGGTTTAAATAAAGCGATCTATGAAAAAACAGCTGCCTATGGTCATTTTGGAAGAACACCTGAAATAGATGGATCTTTTTCTTGGGAAAATACCGATAAAACTACTGTTTTTACAAAATAGTTTTTATTGAATAATCAAAAAACTTTATTATATTGCAGTAAATTCTCGATTTCTAAAATGGGCTTTGGCCCATTTTTTTTTGGAGATTAGAAAAATGTTAAATAAAAGAGCTGATAAACTAGAATTGTTAAGAATAGCTGAAGCGGTAGCTTTAGAAAAGGCTATAGATAAAGAGTTAATAATAAATTCTATGGAAACCGGAATAGCAAAAGCAGCTAAATCAAAATTTGGTCATGATAACGAAATTAAAGTTTACATTAATAGAGAGAGTGGAGACATAGAAATTTTTAGAAAATTAATAATCTCTGAAAATCCAGAAAATTCTAATACAGAAATTAGATTAAAAGATGCCATTATCTTAAATCAACAAAATAAAGATAAAAAAGTTGGTGACGAAATACTGCAACCACTTCCAGCATTTGATTTTGGAAGAATAGCTGCCCAAACAGCCAAACAAGTTATCAGTTTTAATGTTCGAGAAGCAGAAAGAGAGAGACAATTTAACGATTTTAAAGATAAACAAGACTCAATTTTAAGTGGGATAGTAAAAAGACTCGAATTTGGAAATGTTATTGTTGATCTTGGAAGAACGGAGGCAATAATTCAAAAGAATGAACTCATTCCTAGAGAAAATATTAAAGCTGGTGACAGAATTAAAGCGTACTGTTATGATGTTAGAAGAGAAAACAAGGGTCAACAAATTTTTTTATCTAGAGCTCATCCAAAATTTATGGAAAAGCTTTTTGTACAGGAAGTGCCTGAAATTTATGATGGATTGATTGAAATTAAATCATCTTCTAGAGATCCTGGAAGTAGAGCAAAGATTTGTGTTAAAGCAATAGATAGCTCGCTGGATCCAGTAGGCGCCTGTGTTGGAATGAGAGGTTCAAGAGTCCAGGCGGTTGTTAATGAGTTACAAGGTGAGAAAATTGATATAGTGAACTGGTCAGAGGATCCTGCAATTTTAGTTTCAAATGCTTTATCTCCTGCTGAAGTCCAAAGAGTAAATGTAGATATTGAGAGAAAAAAGTTGGATGTGATTTTAACCGAGGAAAATCTTAGTAAAGCGATAGGTCGTAGAGGGCAAAATGTTAGACTTGCGACGAAACTATTAAACTATGAAATCAACATAATGACAGATCAAGAGGACTCTGAAAGAAGACAACAAGAGTTCAAAGAAAAGACAGAAAACTTTGTTAAAAATTTAGAATTGGATGAAACTCTTGGTCAATTACTTGTTGCAGAGGGTTTTTCAACTATCGATGATATAAAAGATAGTTCTTTAGATAATTTTAAAAATATAGAGGGGATTGAGGAAGATACGGCTAAAGCTTTGATAGAGAGAGCAAAAGAATTTTATAAAAAAGATCAAGAGGATATATCACAAAGAATTAAAGATTTGGGAATTTCAGATGACTTGATTAACTTGAAAGGCTTAACACCAGGCATGCTGTTAACTTTGGGTCAACAAAAAATTTTAAAACTTGAGGATTTTGCTGATCTAGCATCGGATGAATTAACAGGAGGCTTTGATGTGGTAAAAGGTGAAAAAATAAAAATACAAGGATATTTAGAGGACTTTGCATTATCAAAAGCTGAGGCCGATGAATTAATTATGTCAGCTAGAAGCATAGTTTACAAAGATTGAGAGATGATTAATGGAAAACAAAAAAACAAAATTAACAATTTCTGGTGGTCCTAAAAAGTCATTTAAAAATATTGATAGTGCAAAAAATCAAGGAAAAAAAACAGTTATAATTAATAGGCAATCATCTAAATTCCTAGGAAAAGGAAAATTTTCTAAAGGAAGTGGATTCAAATCTACATCAACGAACTATAAAAAAATAGATAACTTTAATACAAACTTCAAAATAAATAATCCCAATTCAGGAATAAGTGATTTTGAAAAACGTAAGTTAGCAGAGCAAAGGGCAACAAAAAGATTTAAAGGCGAGGATGACAAAGATAAAAAATCTAAGACGAGTAGCTTAAAAAAAAGAGATGTAAAATTAACAGTTTCCAGGGCGTTAAGTGATGAAATAGAAACAAGAGAAAGAAGTTTAGCTTCTGTAAAAAGAGCAAGGCAAAAAGAACTTAAAAATATAAATAAAGAAGATAGTAAAGAAAACCAAAAACCTATTAAAAGGAATATAAATATTCCTGAAGCTATAACCGTAAGAGAGTTAGCCAATAGAATGGCTGAACAGTCTAGTAATGTAATTAAACATTTATTCGGAATGGGGGTTACAGTAACAATTAATCAAACATTAGCTGCCGATACCGCTGAATATTTAGTAAAAGAATTTGGACATAATCCTATTAGGGAAGAAAAAGCAGAGGAGATAATTAAGAAAATAAAAGACTCTCGAAATGAAAATTTAAAAAATAGAGCACCGATAATAACTGTAATGGGCCATGTTGATCATGGAAAAACTTCAGTTTTGGATGTTTTAAGAAGTGCTAATGTGGTGTCAGGAGAATTTGGCGGAATTACACAACATATTGGAGCTTATCAAATTAAAAGTGGTGATATTAACTTAACTTTTATTGATACTCCTGGACACGCTGCCTTCACTGAAATGCGTGCAAGAGGATCAAAATTAACTGACATTGTTGTTTTAGTAGTTGCAGCAGATGATGGAGTTAAACCTCAAACAGTAGAGTCAATAAAACATGCAAAAGCTGCAAAAGTCCCTATAGTTGTGGCGATAAATAAATGTGATTTACCAGATGCTGATCCTCAAAAAATTAAAAATCAATTATTAGAACATGAGTTGATAGCTGAGGATTTATCAGGAGATACATTAATGGTTGAAATCTCTGCTAAAACAAAAATGAATTTAGACAAATTGCTTGAAGCAATAACTTTACAGG
>CACMNK010000011.1 GCA_902615145.1 uncultured Pelagibacteraceae bacterium
CTAGGATTGGATTAATTGCTTTAGCTACTGATTTTATGATTGAGAAGGATTTTATAAACGTAATTAAAGATAAAGAGATTGATTTTTTTGTTAACAGAATTGAATGTTATAATCCCTTAACAAAAGAAAATTTAATAAAAATGTCTGATAAAGTAACTGAAGTTACAAATAATATTTTACCTAATGAAGATATAGATTGTGTTGTTTATGGATGTACCTCTGGAACAATAGCAACAGGTCATGATGTGATTGAGAAAAAAGTAAGGGCAGCAAAACCTAAGGCTGAGTTAACAACTCCTAGCACAGCTGCGATAAAAGCGTTAAAAAAATTAAAGGTAAAAAAATTAGCGATCTTTACTCCATATAGTAAAAAACTAAATAATGAGGTTGTTGAATATTTCAAAGAGAAAAAATTTGAAGTGGTCTCCAATTCATATTTAGATATAGCTGCAGATTATGACATTGGAAAAGTTGATCAAGATTTTATCTATGACTCTCTAGTTAATATGAATATTGAAGATGCTGATGCTTTATTCATTTCTTGTACCGCCTTGCCGGTTTTAAACATTATAGATAGATTAGAAAAAAAATTAAACAAACCTGTTTTATCTAGCAATCAAACATTGATTTGGGATACTTTAGAAAAAATTGGAAAAAATAATAATATCAAAGGTTTTGGAAGTTTGTTTACCAATTATTAATTATGCTTTTTACAAAAGAAGAATACAAACAAAGATTATCTAAAGTTCAAAAAATGATGCAAGAAAAAGGCATTGAACTTTTGATTTCTCATGACACAAATAATATCAATTACCTGACTGGGTATGATGCTTGGTCATTTTATTACGCTCAATGTGCAATGATTCATATAAATGCTGATGAACCTATATGTTTTGTAAGAGATCAAGATGCTGGAGGGGCTCACATAAAAACATATTTAAAAAAAGAAAACATAGTTGTTTATGATGAACATTATATTCATAGTTGGCCAAAACATCCTTACGATTATTTAGTTAAAGTTATTAAAAATAAAAAGTGGGATAAACTTTCTATAGGATTAGAAATGGATGCTCATTATTTTACAGCATTTTGTTATGAAAAAATTAAACAAGGTTTACCAAATGCAAATTTGAAAGATTCAGAGAGACTGGTTAATTGGGCGAGGTTAGTAAAATCTGACGTTGAAATAAATTATATGAAATCTGCAGCAAAAATTTCTGAAATTGGAATGAAAACAGCTTTTGACGTAATTAAACCTGGAGTAAGACAATGTGATGCTGTTGGTGAAATTCAAAAATCTTTATTTTATGGATCGCCCGAATTTGGTGGAGAGTATTCAAGTATCGCTACTTTATTACCAACTGGAAAAGGCACTTCAGCTTCACATTTGACTGCATCACAAGACAAATTTATTGAGGATGAGGCAACTATTATTGAATTATCAGGGGTTTTTAAAAGATATCATGCTCCAATGGCTAGAACAGTTTTGTTAGGAAAACCTGATCAATTAAAAATCGATACAATGAAAAAAACTATTGAAGCAATTGATGCAGGTATAAGCGCTACTAAACCAGGTAATACTGCTGATGATGTAGCGCAAGCTTTCTGGAAAGTTTTGGACAAGTATGGAATAGAAAAGAAATCAAGAACTGGTTATTCAATTGGTATTGGCTATCCACCAGATTGGGGAGAGCATACATTAAATATTTATAAAGGTGATATGACCGTTCTAAAACCAAATGTTTGTTTTCATATGATTGCTGTTATGCAATTTGGAGATTGGGGCGTTGAAGCTTCAGAAGCTATTAGAGTTACTGACAAAGGATCAGAATTATTTTGCAATATGTCAAAAGAACTTCACGTTAAAAGCTAATTATTTAAGGTTGATATTTTTTCTTACAAATGTTTTATAGTTACTTAATTTATGTCGGTTAATAAAGAATTCGTTAAGTTTGACAAAGTAGACAAAAGTTACGATGGCAAAGTTTTAGTTGTCAAAGACCTCCAATTAGACATTGCAGAAGGTGAGTTCATTACCATGTTAGGTCCCTCTGGATCGGGTAAAACCACTTGTTTAATGATGCTAGCTGGATTTGAAACACCAACTAATGGAGAAATATACCTTGATGGAAATGCGATCTCCAGTATTCCTCCACATAAAAGAGGCATAGGAATGGTTTTCCAAAACTATGCTTTATTTCCTCATATGACAGTATATGAGAATTTGGCTTTCCCATTGAGAGTTAGGAAAATTCCAAAAGATGAAGCGGATAAAAAAATTGATAAAGCTTTATCCATGGTGTCCTTACAAGGATTTGCACAACGAATGCCAGGTCAATTATCAGGTGGACAACAACAGAGAGTAGCAGTAGCAAGATCTTTAGTTTTTGATCCACAACTAGTTTTGATGGATGAGCCTCTTGGAGCTTTAGATAAAAATTTAAGAGAAAGTATGCAATATGAAATCAAACATATTCATGAAAGTATTGGCGTGACTGTTGTTTATGTAACTCATGATCAAAGTGAAGCATTAACTATGTCTAATCGAATTGCAGTTTTTAATGACGGAAAGGTTCAACAACTTTCTAGCCCAGATGAGTTATATGAAAAACCTGTTAATTCTTTTGTAGCAGAATTTATTGGAGAGAATAATACTTTTGCAGGAGAAGTTTCTGATATTTCAGGTGGAAAGTGTAAAGTTAAGTTAGCGAGTGCAGATATATTAGCGAACCCAATCTCGGTTAAGGGAAAAGGTGAGAGAACGACAGTTTCATTAAGACCCGAAAGAGCTTTAATTAATCCAAGCGATAAAATGGATAATATTCATAAAGGAAAAATTGAAGAAGTAATTTACCATGGAGATCACACAAGAGTTAGAATTAATTTATTAGGTAATTCTGAATTTATTCTTAAAGTCCCCAATAGTTCGTCTAATCTTGATATTAAATTAGGAAATGAAATTAAGATTGGCTGGAACAGTGAGGATGCAAGAGCACTAGATCCAAAATAAACACCAGAAATATCTCAATTAAACAAGTAAAAAAGGGCTGTTGACTCTCATTATCGATCTTGTTGTAATGGTATTTATACAAAACGTTTAAACGGAGGAAAAATGAAAAAAATTAGTAAATTATTACTAGCCCTATCTTTTTTATTTTCTATAACTACATCAGCATTCGCAGTAACAGTTGCGTCTTGGGGTGGAGCTTATACAGAAAGTCAAAAGTTAGGTTACGGTGATCCTACTGCTAAAAAGTTAGGTATACCGATCAATTGGGTCGATTACTCAGGTGGATTATCAGAAATTAAAGCACAGAAAGAAGCTGGCAAAATTACGTGGGATATAATGGACGTATTTGCTATGGATACTATCAATGGCTGTGATGAAGGTTTATTTGTTAAATTTGATTTTGACAAGGACTTCCCAGCAGCTCCAGATGGAACTCCTGCAAGTAAAGATTTCTTTACTAGCATGCCAAGTGAATGTGCTGTAGGAAATATTTTATACTCTTGGAACTACGCTTATAACTCAGATAACGTTAAAGGTACTCCTAAGACTATCAAAGATTTCTTTAACACTAAAAAATTCCCTGGAAAAAGAGCTATCTACAAAGGCGCTCTAACAAACTTAGAGATTGCTTTAGCTGCAGATGGTATCAAACCAGGTAAAGGTGGAGCAAAAATCTATAAAGCTTTAAACACTGACAAAGGTGTTCAAAGAGCTATGGATAAGATCAAAAAACTTTGCACAGACCCACAAGGTGGATGTGTATTTTGGTCTGCAGGTGCTCAACCACCAGAACTATTAATGAGTGGTGAAGTTGTTATGGCGACTGGCTGGAATGGTAGATTCTTTAATGCTGCTGTTGGAGAAGGTGCTCCAATCGTACAAGTATGGGATGCTCAAGGTCTAGACTATGAGTATTTTGTATTAGTTAAAGGTTCGCCAAATGAAGCTGATGCTAAAAAAGCTTTAGCTGAGATGACAAGTACAGAAGGTTTAGCAGGAAGTGCAAAATATATTGCATATGCTCCTTGGAGAAAATCATCTATTGCTGTAATGGAAAAAGGTGAGCCATGGTACAAAGACGGTAAAACAAACATGGTACCTAATATGCCAACTGCACCAGCAAACACTAAAAATTACTTCTTAGTAGATCCACTTTACTGGGCTGATAACGGAACAGAACTTGGTGAAAAATGGGAAGCAATGAAAGCAGGATTTTAATTTTAAGTTTTAAAGATTAAAATTTTATAATATATT
This sequence comes from uncultured Pelagibacteraceae bacterium, assembly GCA_902615145.1. Classification (GTDB taxonomy): domain Bacteria; phylum Pseudomonadota; class Alphaproteobacteria; order Pelagibacterales; family Pelagibacteraceae; genus Pelagibacter. The sequence continues at coordinate 4,265 of CACMNK010000011.1, forward strand.
GAGAGGGCGGTTATTTGATAACCGCCCTTTTTATTTATGAGCTCAGAAACAAAACAAATTTTAACAACTGACGGAATTCCTTTAGAAGTAAGTCTTAAAAAAGCAGAAAAGAAAAATAAGATTAAAGCTTTTTTACTTGTTGCTCCCTTGTTGTTGTTCATAATTATTACATATGTGTTTCCAATAGGAGATATGCTAATGAGAAGTGTTGACGATAAAATGGTAACTGAAATGCTCCCTAAAACTTTTAAATCCATGGAAAAATGGGATGGACAGGATCTTCCTCCTGAAGAAGTATTTGAAGCTTTCTATTTTGATTTTCAAAAATTGATTGAAGAGGAGCGAGAAGGAAAACTATCAACACAACTAAATTATACAAAAAATGGTTTTAAAAGTATTATCAAAAAATTAAGAAGAAAGTCCAAATCTTTTGAAGAGGGTAATTATAAAGAGCAAATTATGTCTGTCCATCGAAGATGGGCTGATGTTGAATATTGGAGAGCAATTAAAAGAAGAGCTCCTGCATATACTTATCAAAAATATTTAAAGGGGATTGATATGTATGAAAATGAAAAAGGAGAAATAATTAATGTTCCTGAAGATAGAAGAGTTCATAGAATTTTATGGATGAGGACTTTGGAGATTGCATTCTTTGTTACAGTGTTTTGTTTTTTAATGGCATATCCAATTGCACACTTACTGGCAACATTACCGATGAAGTACAGTAACCTTTTAATGATCTGTGTCTTACTTCCTTTTTGGACCTCATTATTAGTTAGAACTGCTAGTTGGATGATTCTTTTACAACAGCAAGGAATAGTAAATGATTTCTTTGTCATGATTGGATTAGTAAGTGATGATAACAGGCTAGAAATGATGTTTAATAAAACAGGTAGTTATGTTGCAATGACTCAAATTTTATTGCCTTTTATGGTTCTTCCACTTTACAGCGTGATGAAAACAATTTCTCCAAGTTTAATGAGAGCCGGTAAGTCATTAGGTGGAACACCTTTTGTTGCTTTTTGGAAGGTCTATTTCCCTTTAACTATCCCAGGTATTGGAGCGGGATGTTTATTAGTTTTTATTTTAGCAATAGGTTATTACATTACCCCAGCTTTAGTTGGCGGGGCTTCTGGTACGTTAATAAGTAACCAGATAGCATTTCATATGAAAAGTACTCTCGATTGGAGTTTTGCTTCAGCAATGGGACTTATGTTGTTAAGTGGAGTATTAGTCATTTATTGGCTGTACAATAAATTAGTTGGAATAGATAACATTAAATTAGGATAAACTAAATGGCTTTACCCAAATATACAGAACCACATTATAGAATTTGGCACTACGTTTATTTGACAATCTGTGCAGCAGTATTCTTTTTTCTTGTTGCACCATTATTTGTTATTTTTCCATTATCTTTCAATGCTGAGGAATTTTTAGTTTTTTCTGATGGAATGAAACGTTTAGATCCCGATGCGTTTTCTTTAAGATGGTATCAAGATATGATTTATGGGACTAAAAATCCTTGGGGATTAGCTGCAAAAAATAGTTTTATCATTGCTATCTTTGCAACAATAGGCTCGGTAATACTTGGAACAGTTGCGGCTTTGGGTTTGAGTAGCAGGCATATGCCGTATAAGGGTTTAATTATGGCAGTATTAATTTCACCTATGATAGTTCCTTTAATCATTTCAGGTGTAGCGATATTTTTCTTTATGGCTAAAGTTGGATTAGCAGCCACTCACACAGGAATAGTTCTTGCACATATTATTTTAGGAACACCATTTGTAGTTATCACAGTAACCGCAACTCTATCAGGATTCGATCATAGTGTAACAAGAGCCGCAGCCAGTTTAGGTAGCGACCCTGTAAATACATTTATGAAAATCACTTTACCACTTATTTTACCTGGAGTGATATCTGGAGGGCTATTTGCTTTTGTTACATCATTTGATGAAGTCGTAGTAGTTCTATTTTTAGCAGGATTAGAAAACACAACCATACCAATTCAAATGTGGACAGGTTTGAGGGAACAACTAAGCCCAACAATTCTTGCTGTTGCAACTTGTTTAATTATTTTATCAACATTAATATTAGTTACCGCTGAACTTTTAAGAAGAAGATCTGAGAGACTCAGAGGTATAAATCGTTAAAAATTTCATTACATGAATATAAAAAATGTCGTAGTGATTGGATCTGGTACGATGGGAAGCGGTATAGCGGCCCATCTCTGCAATGCAAATATCCCAGTTACATTATTAGATTTAAAAACTGAAATTAGTGAAAAGGCTAGAGAAAGAATTCATAAATCTAGACCTCCATTATTAATTGATAAATCTAAAATAAATAATATTAAAGTTGGAAATATATCTGATGATTTTGATATTGTAAAAAATGCTGATTGGATTGTTGAGGCGGTAGTTGAAAGAATAGATATAAAACACCAAATTTACGAAAAAATATTTAAATCAAGAAAAGCAGGTGCAATTGTTTCATCTAATACTTCTTCTATACCTATAAAAGTTTTATCTCAAAACTTAACAGATACAGAAAAAAAAGATTTCTGTATAACTCATTTTTTTAATCCTGTTAGATATATGGGGCTATTAGAAATTGTTAAAAATGAGAACAACGATCTAAATAAAATAAATCAATTAAAAGAATTTTGTGAAACTGAGCTTGGTAAAGGCGCAATTGTTTGTAACGATACACCAGGATTTTTAGGAAATAGAGTGGGAGTTTATGCAATGCAAATTGCAATGACAGAAGCTTTTAAAATGAAGTTATCAGTTGAGGAGGCGGACGCTATTTTTGGAAGACCGATGGGAATTCCAAAAACAGGTGTTTTTGGTCTCTATGACCTAATTGGGATTGATTTAATGGCTGATGTGTTAAAAAGTTTCATTAAAGAGCTGCCAGAAACTGATGAATTTCATGAAGTTGCTAAAGAAATTCCGTTGGTAAAAAAGTTAATTGAGACGGGTTATACGGGAAGAAAAGGTAAGGGTGGTTTTTATAGAATGAATAAATCTGGAACTACTAAAGTTATGGAGGCAATTAATCTTGAAACAGGTGATTATTCGCCAAGCAAAAAAATTGATATTAAGTCTGACAAGGTAGATCTTTGCGGATTAATTAATAGAAAAGATAAATACGGTGAGTATGCGTGGTCCGTGATTTCAAAAATAATAAAATATGCATCATCACTAGTTCCAGGGATTACTAAACAATTTAATGATATTGATGAGGCAATGCGGTTAGGTTTTAACTGGGCTAAAGGACCATTCGAAATGCTTGAGGAAATCGGTGTTAAAAACTTTTTTAACAAAGTTGATGATTTTAGTGGGAATAATTTTTTAGAGGAATTAAATAAAAATAAAAATGAAGATTTCTATGGAGAAAGACAGAAATATACCAATATAGAAACGCTGGGCAAAGTTAAAAAAACAGCAATTAGTTTAGATGGAAATGACTCTGCAAAAATTTATAGGTTTCAAGATTATAATATTGTTGAGTTTACCACTAAAGCTAATGCTTTAGATTACGACTCAATGGATGCTCTTAAAAAAGCTACAGATAAACCTTTAATAATTATAAACGAGAGTATGCAATTTTCTGCTGGTGTAAACCTAACTTATACCATGCAATTTGCAGAGAAAAATGATTTTAAATCAATAGAAAAATTTATTAAATATTTTCAAGAGACGTGTAAGCATTTAAAATACTCAAAATATCCTGTGATTTCTGCTCCATCGGGTTTAACGCTTGGTGGTGGTTTTGAGGTAATGGTTCAAAGTAATTTTGTGGCATCCCATACAAATATTGTTATAGGACTTGTTGAGACCATTGTTGGATTAATTCCTGCAGGTGGAGGATGTAAAGAAATGTTAGGCAGATGGTTAGAGACAGAACAAGCAAAAAAAGATCCAAATTTTGCTCCACTTAAAGTTTTTGATATTATTGGATATGGAAAGACAGCTACCTCACCTGTAGAAGCTGAACCGTTGAAATATCTAAGACCTGAAGACAAAAAAATTATGAATAGAAATAGTTTATTAGAAGTCTCAAAAAAAATCCTTAATGAGAATAAAAATTTTAAAGTACCTGAGGAGCTTGTATTTAAGCTTCCTGGGGAAAGTGTCAGAGGTGAAATGAATAAGATTATAGAAAAACTTTATAATGAAAAAGTGATATTAGATCATGGTGTACAAGTTGCAAAAGAATTGGCAAATGTTTTAAGTGGTGGGGACACAACAATAGACAAAACATTAACCGAAGATGATTTCTTTAAGTTAGAGCTAGATGCATTTATGAGATTAATCGAAACAAAAAAAACACAAGACAGAATAAAACACACCTTAGCTACTGGTAAGCCATTAGTTAATTAGCATTCTAACAGAATTAATAAAATCTGGTCTTAGCACATACTGAGATTTATCAAGGTACTTAATTTTTTTTAGCGCCTCTAAACCGTAAATTACTCTACCTATAGGAGTGTATTCAGACTCGTATAACGGCTCATCTCTTAAAATTATAAAAAACTGACTATCTTCTGTATTATATTTTTTTGATCTTGCTAATCCCACACTCCCTTTTTTAAAATCAAATGGAGTGTCTATCTCTGAATTTATTGTTCCTAAACCAGACTTGCCAGTACCAATCTTTGCATAATTCAAGCTTCCTTTTTTACCAAATTCTAAATCACCCGCTTGCACAAGTGTATCTTTTATCACTCTATGAAAGGCAGAATTATCATAGGCTTTAGACTCAACTAATTTCTTAAATCTTTGAACAGCATTTGGAGAAATTTGAGGATAGAGTTCAATTATAACATTCCCACAAGGAACATTTAAAATTGCAATATTTGAGGGATTTTCAAAAATGATTTTTGTTGGATCATAATTTTTTACAAATAAACATTTATTCTTTATTAAAAAAAAAGAACCAAAAGAAAATACTGCCAAGGATAGTAAAAATATAAGAATTATTTTTTCCGATCTTGTTGCCTTAATTTTTTTGATCATAGGATAAAATTTGGATCAATTCTTAACAAATTTTTTTTTATAAAATTTATTTTTTTTTCTAAGATCGGGTCTTTATTATTTAAGTTAGTTCCAATCATCAAATGAGAGAAAACTTCTGCCATATCCTCAGATGCAGTGGATTGAGAATATTCTGAGAAAAATCCCTTGGTATTATTATAGGTTTCTAGACCTAATTTATTTGTGCAGGTGGAACATTCTGCATACTTAAAATCTGTTAAATTGAAGCTCGACCAAGCGCTTTCGTCAAATATATCCTTATAACTATCGTTTATTATATGAAAAACTTCATGATGAATTACTCGTTCAAAATATTTTTCGTTAAACTTTATATCAAGAATTAATGTTTTCATTACATTATCTGGAATACCTGCTGTGTTAATATTTGAGATTGATAAATCTTCACATAAAACAATATATTTTAAATTTATTTTTTTCAAAAAAACTTGATTGTATCTGCTCAAATTTTTTTGAATAACTTTATACTTTTTATCTAAAGTTTTTTTTTCAGAGTCATAACAATTTATATTATTATCAACTCCTATTGTGAAAGGTTGTTTAGCGTATAAGTATCTTAACTTATTTGATGTTTTGATATCATATATTTCTAAATTAGGAATCTTAATGAGATTATAAATAGTATCTGCGTGCGCTGAATTAAAAACTATAAAGAATAATATTATACATCTAAAATAAATCATAAATCTCAATATAGAAGATATTCCAAATTAAAAGAATGTGATACAGTTTTTAGTGTGAAAAAAAAAACTAATAAAGATCCAATTCAACCAGTTAGTGGAACAAAAGTTCCCAGGTTTGCAGGGCCTTCAACATTTGCTAGATTACCAGAGCTAAGAGATGTAGAGAGTTGTGACGTTGCAATCATTGGAGTTCCATTCGATGCTGGTACGAGTTATAGACCTGGAGCAAGATTTGGACCCCAAAGTATAAGGCAGGCCTCAAGGCATTTAAGAACCAATTATCATCCAAGTTATGATGTTGAACCGTTTAAAATTCAACAAGTTGCTGATGCTGGAGATATTACTTGTAATCCATTTAATATTAATGAAGCGATAAAACAGATAGAAGTAGGAGCTGAAGAGTTATTAAAAAAGGTTGGAGGTATTATTTGTCTAGGTGGAGATCATACAATTGCTTTTCCTCTCTTAAAAGCGGTAAATAAAATTAACAATGGACCAGTCGCGTTAGTACACTTTGATGCTCATCTTGATACTTGGGATACATATTTTGGAGCTCCATACACTCATGGAACTCCTTTTAGAAGAGCGAGGGAAGAAAATTTATTTTTAGATGATGCATCAATGCATGTTGGAATTAGAGGTCCTCTATATAGTAGAGATGACATTAAGAATGATGAGAGTTTTGGATTTAAAATTATTCATTGTGATGAATTTCAATCAGAAGGTACGGATAAAATAGCTGAGAGAATTAAAAAAAGAGTAGGCAACAATCCTTTATATTTATCTATAGATATAGACGTATTAGATCCTGCTTTCGCACCTGGAACTGGAACTCCAGAAATTGCTGGGATGACCTCAAGGGAAATGGTTAATGTTTTAAGAGGCCTATCGGGCTTAAATCTTATATCAGCAGACGTAGTTGAAGTTTCACCAGCATATGATCATGCTGAGGTTACATCACTTGCTGCTGCTACAATTGTTTATGAATTAACTAATTTATTTGCAAAAAAATAATAAACAGTTAGTAAAAATTATGAAAGATAAAAAAAATTTTTACATATATGGTAAATGGCAGGCTCCAAAAAGTAAACAACAAATTGAAGTTGTTAATCCTTCTACCGAAGAAAGATGTGCAGTTATAACTCTTGGTAATAAAGAAGATGTCGATATTGCAGTAAGTTCTGCTAAAGAAGCTTATAGCTCTTGGGCTTTTTCAACTAAAGAAGAAAGAATAAAACTTTTAGAAAAACTTTATGAAAATTATAAAAAAAGATGGGCAGATATTTCTGAGGCAATCACTACTGAAATGGGTGCACCAAAAGACTTTGCAACAAAGCTTCAAGTAGGTACCGGAGCTGCTCACATTAAATCTTTTATAAGGCATCTTAAGAATTTTGAATTTGAAAAACCCTTGGGCGATCATGCTCCCAATCAAAGACTTTTATACGAGCCTAAAGGAGTCTGTGCATTGATAACACCATGGAATTGGCCAATGAATCAGGTTTGTCTTAAAGTAATACCTGCCTTGGCATCAGGGTGTACAATGGTCTTAAAACCATCAGAACTTGCTCCATTATCATCAATGATTTTGACCGAAATTATTGATGAAACAAAATTTCCCCCAGGAGTATTTAATTTAATAAATGGTGATGGAAATATAACTGGTGATGCGCTGACTCGACATCCAGATATTAACATGATTTCTTTTACTGGTTCCACTAGAGCTGGTGCTTTAATTTCACAAAATGCTGCAAATGATTTTAAAAGAGTAAGCTTAGAGTTAGGTGGCAAAGGAGCAAATATAATTTTTAAAGATGCTGATCCAAAAGCTATTGAATGGGGTGCTTTAAGATGTTTTAAAAATTCAGGTCAATCATGTAATGCACCAACAAGAATGTTAATTGAAAAATCGAATTACTCTGGTGCAATAAAAAGACTCAAAGAGTACACAGACAGTATAGAGGTAGGGGATCCAAAAAAAGAGGGAGAACATATTGGGCCAGTTGTATCGGAGTCTCAATATAATAAGATTCAGGATTTGATTAAAAAAGGAATTGATGAGGGAGCAAAACTAATTGCTGGCGGACTAGGAAAACCTGATGGTCATGAAAAAGGATATTTTGTAAAACCAACTGTATTCATTGATGTTGATAATAGTATGGAAATTGCTAGAACCGAAATTTTTGGACCTGTATTGTCAGTTATACCATTTGAGTCAGAAGAAGACGCAATCAAAATTGCAAATGATACTCCTTATGGATTAACAAATTATATTCAAACTCAAGATCAAGAAAAAGCTAAACGAGTTGCAAAAAAACTCAGATCAGGAATGGTGGATGTAAATGGAGCAGGTATAGCAATCGATACACCTTTTGGAGGTTTTAAACATTCAGGAATAGGTAGAGAAGCTGGTGAACATGGTCTTCAAGAATTCTTAGAAGTCAAATCAGTTGGTGGGTGGACTAATTAAGAGTAGATTTATCTTTAATTCCCTCAAGAAATTTTAAACATTTTTTAAGCTCATTTAGTTCTATAAACTCATCAACTTTGTGAGCTTGTTCAATAGAACCTGGGCCACAAACAACAGTACTGATACCTATTTCTTGAAATAATCCTGCTTCAGTTCCAAAGGACACAACTTCCCTAGAATTATCACCGGTTAAACTTGATACAAATTCACATGCCTCTGAGTTATTTATACGATCGAAACCAGTAACCTCACCAATTATCTCTTTTGTTATTTTTGAATTAGGAAAAACTTTTTTCATTTCTGGTAATAAAACTTCCTTAGCATATTTATCTATTTGTTGATTTAGAAAAACACCATCTTCTTTGACAACTGGTCTTGTCTCCCATTCAACGCGACATTTATCAGCTATTACATTATGAGCTATACCTCCAAATATACCTCCAACTTGTAACGTTGAAAATGGAGGATTAAATATTGAGTCTTGAGGCGCTCTTTTTTTTAATTCTTCTCTAAGCTCTATTAATTTGTTAGCATACCTTGATGCAAATTCAACAGCGCTGACACCTTTGTGTGGCATTGAGCTGTGTCCTGCAAGTCCTTCAAAATAAGTTGTGTACTCGTAGCATCCTTTATGTGCATCAATAATTTTCATATTTGTAGGCTCACCAACTATACAAATTCCGTTTTGGATTTTTCTTTTTTTAAGTTCTTTAATTAATATTGGTGCACCTAAGCATGCAGTTTCTTCGTCAAAAGTAAAAGAAAAATGAATATCTCTATTTAGATCAACTTTAGAAAAAATTGGAGCAAATGCTAAAGTGCATGCAATAAATCCTTTCATGTCACAGGAGCCTCTTCCATAAAGTTTATCTTCTTTAATTGTTGCCTTAAAAGGATCTGTGCTCCAACTCTTGGAGACCGGAACAGTATCAGTGTGACCAGATAAAATTATTGGTTTTACTCCATTTGATTTTTTTGCTTTAATTGTTGCAAAAAGATTTACTCTTTTTTTTTCTTCATCATATGTTTTAAATGAGGTGGCCCCTAGGTTACTGAGGTATTTTTCACAGTAATTAATTAAATCATTGTTATCATCTCCTGAAATAGTTTTAAATCCAATTAAATCAGATAAAATCTGAATAGAATTCTTGTATATTTTCTCTAAATTTACTTCTGTACTCATTGGTAATAATTAATATAAATATCACGTTTATGAAAGAGCAAATTACTTACGACATATTTGAAAAAATAGATATTAGACTTGGAACCGTCCTATCAGTCAAAAAAAATGAAAAAGCCAGAAAACCATCATTAGTAGTAGAAGTCGATTTTGGAAATGAAATAGGTGTTAAAACTTCATCGGCTCAAATAACTCATTTTTATAGTGAACAAAATTTAGTTGGCAAACAAGTGATTGGTGTTTGTAATTTTCCAGAAAAAAATATTGCTGGTGTAAAATCTCAGTTTTTACTTTTAGGATCAATAGACTCTGAAGGAAAAGTGACACTGGTACATCCATCACAAAAAGCAGATAACGGTTTACCGATAGCATAAACATGCATCCAGAGTTTTTATCAATGGCACTCTTTTGGATTGTGGCCGCTTATACCCCAGGACCAAATAATGTTGTTGCATCTTACTCTGGTTTTAATTTTGGAATTAAAAAAACAATCCCACATATTTTTGGAGTTACCTTTGGGTTTACTTCTGTAGTATTTGCTTTAACAATCGGCTTAGTTAATATTTTTAAACTATTCCCAATTATACAAACAATCTTAAAATATTTAGGGAGTTTATTTTTAATTTATCTAGCTTATAAAATAAGTTTTTCAAAATCTTCTAATGAGAAAAAAAATGAAAATCCAATTTCTTTTTTAGATACTTTTATTTTTCAATTTTTAAATCCAAAAGGTGTTTTAATTGGAATTATTATAGTTTCAACATACGTTGAATATGGAGAAAATTATCTCAACTACGCGACTCAAGTTGTTTTATTCGCTTTTTTAGTATCTTTATCAAGCATCACATTTTGGACATTTGTTGGCAAATATTTAAGGAAATTTGCGACAAATGAGAAATTTATTAAATACTTTAATTATGTTATGTCAGTGCTTCTTCTTTTGAGCATAATTACATTTTATATATAAGATATGAAACCAGGGAATAAAAATTCTTACAAATCACTATCCAACCTTGAGGTTAATGGTAAAAATTTTAAATATTACTCATTGAAAAAAGCTGAGTTAAATGGATTACAAGGTATTTCAAAATTACCAAAGTCATTAAAAGTTTTACTAGAAAATTTACTCAGATATGAGGATGATTTATCAGTTAATAAACAACAAATTGAGGCTATAAAAAATTGGCTTGAAACAAAAAAATCAAAAATTGAAATAGCATACAGACCAGCCAGGGTTTTACTTCAAGATTATACAGGAATACCAGCAGTAGCTGATTTGGCTGCTATGCGAGAGGCTGTAAAAGAGAAAAATAAAGATCCAAATAAAATTAATCCTCTATCTGCAGTTGATTTAGTCATTGATCATTCTGTTCAGGTTGATCAATCTGCTAAAAAAGATTCATTTGAAAAGAATGTAGATATTGAGTTTAAAAGAAACGGTGAAAGATATTCTTTTTTAAAATGGGGGCAAAGTGCTTTTAATAATTTTAGGATTGTTCCTCCAGGAACTGGTATTTGTCATCAGGTAAATTTAGAATATTTATCAAAAGTAGTTTGGTCAGAGGAATATAAAGGAGAAAAATATTTGTTTCCAGATACACTTGTTGGAACAGACAGCCATACAACAATGGTTAATGGTTTGTCAGTTCTAGGATGGGGTGTTGGTGGAATTGAAGCTGAAGCAGGTATGTTAGGACAACCTATTTCAATGTTAATTCCGGAAGTAATTGGATTTGAGGTTACAAAAAAAATGCCTGAGGGCACAACTGCTACTGACTTAGTTTTAACGATCGTTAAAATGCTTAGAGATAAAGGTGTAGTTGGAAAATTTGTTGAATTTTACGGTGAGGGATTAAAAAATTTGACTTTAGCTGATAGAGCTACAATTGCTAATATGGCCCCTGAGTATGGAGCTACATGTGGTTTTTTTCCAATAGATGACGAAACTTTAAAGTATTTAAAATTTTCTGGACGCGATAAAGAGACAGTGGCAATAGTCGAAAAGTATGCAAAGGAGCAAGGTTTATGGTCAAGTGATGATATTAAGTTTACTGATAAAATATCTTTAGATATGTCCACTTTAGTTCCAACTATTTCAGGTCCTAAAAGACCACAAGATAAAGTTCTTTTAACTGAAGCATCAAGTAATTTTAAAAAAGTGTTTAAAGAATCTACAGATAAAAAAGATTATAAAATTTCCAAGGTAAAAGATACAGATTACGAAATTAAGGATGGTTCAATATTAATTGCTGCGATTACATCATGCACCAACACCTCAAATCCCAATGTTCTTATTGGAGCTGGCCTTTTAGCAAAAAAAGCTGTTGAGCTAGGATTAAATGTTAAACCATGGGTTAAAACATCTTTAGCTCCTGGATCTCAAGTAGTGACTGATTACTTAGAGAAAGCAGGACTAAATACTTACTTAGATCAATTAGGATTTAATTTAGTTGGTTATGGTTGTACAACCTGTATCGGTAACTCAGGTCCATTAGCAGAAAACATAGTTGAATCTATTCAAAAAGAAAATTTATATGCTGTCTCTGTTTTGTCAGGTAACAGAAACTTTGAGGGAAGGATTTCACCTCATATTAAAGCAAACTATCTAGCATCTCCCCCACTTGTTGTAGCTTATGCTCTTGCAGGTCACATGGAATTCGATTTATTAAAAGACTCATTTGGAAAAGATAAAAACGGAAAAGACGTATTTTTAAAAGATATCTGGCCTTCAAATAAAGAGATAGAAGATACGTTGAAGAACTCTCTTAATGCAGATATGTTTATTAAAAGATATTCAAATGTTTCAGCGGGACCAAAACAATGGCAAGAGATAAAAACAAAAAAGAGCAGTATTTATAATTGGGATGAAAATTCTACTTATGTAAAAAAACCTCCATTTTTTGAAAATCTTGGTGACAAGCCAGAGGGTTTTAAAGAAATTAAAAATGCAAGACCATTATTGATATTGGGGGACATGGTTACAACTGATCATATTTCCCCAGCTGGTAATATACAAAAAGATAGTCCAACTGGTGAGTATTTTATGAATTATCAAATTCTTCCCAAGGACTATAATTCGTATGGATCTAGACGTGGAAATCACGAGGTAATGATGAGAGGTACATTCGCAAATATAAGAATTAAAAATGAAATAGCACCTGGAACAGAAGGTGGTTTCACTAAATTGTACCCTGAGGATAAAGTAATGCCAATTTATGATGCTGTTGTAGAGTACAAAAAAAGAAGAACCGATTTAGTAGTTATTGGTGGTAAAGAATATGGCACGGGATCTTCAAGAGATTGGGCTGCAAAAGGTACAAAACTTTTAGGTATCAAAGCCGTGATAGCCGAAAGTTTTGAGAGAATTCATAGATCTAATTTAATAGGTATGGGAGTATTGCCACTACAGTTCATTAATAATATAAATAGGATAAATTTAAATTTAAAAGGTTCTGAATTGATCAGTGTTATTGATTTAGAAAAAGGATTAAACCCATCAGACAAAATAAAGTTAGAAATCAAATATTTATCAGGTGAAATTAAAAAGATAGAGGTATTGTGTAGAATAGACACTAAAAATGAACTTGAGTATTACAAAAATGGAGGAATTTTACAGTACGTCCTTCGCAACATGATTTAGTATGGAAGAAGATATTTCAATAATTAATTCTAATACCAGAAAAGAAAAAATAAAAAGTTTTTTCGTAAATAACAAAAAAAAGTTACTAGGTTTTCTAATTATTATTATATTATTAACTATATCTTTCTTTGGATATGGAGAATTCAGAGATTACCAGCGAGAAAAAGTTTCTAATTTATTTTATTCAACAGTAATAGATTACGAGAAAAATAATAAAGAAAAAACCGCTACAAAACTAACACAAATAATTAAATTGAAAGATCCAACTTATTCTCCACTTTCTCTTTATTTCATTTTAGATAACGATTTAATTTCAAGCAGAGGTGAAATAAATAATTTATTTGATATTTTAATCAAAAATACGTCTTTAGAAAAAGAAATTAAAAATTTGTTAATCTATAAAAAAGGTTTGTACAATGCTGATCAAATTTCAGAAAATGAATTGCTAGAAATTTTAAATCCGATTATTAAGTCTGAGAGTGTATGGAGTTCTCATGCACTGTATTTGCTAGCGGAGTTTTTTTATTCTAAAGATCAAAAATTAAAATCTAAGGATTTTTTTAATCAGATTATAAATTCAAAAAAATCAAACCCAAGTATAGTCACAGAAGCACAAAAAAGATTAAACAGAGATTTAAGTGATTAGAATTCTTATTTTTTTTTTAGTATCTTTAATCTTGGTGAATTGTTCCTTAAATGAAAAT
>CACMNK010000012.1 GCA_902615145.1 uncultured Pelagibacteraceae bacterium
AATAAACTCTGTCAAAATAGATCAAAATTATCTGATCGATGCTTATATTTCTGAATTTAATAATAATTTTGAAATTAAGAGGAATATTGTTAGCCCAAAAATTGATATATCTAATAAAAATTGGATAATATTTGATGCAAAAGTTTTTGACAAAAATACAAAACAAAAATTTGACAGTTTAGAAATGAAAACAAATTTTGACTATTTACTTGTTCAAAGTTTATTTTCAAACTTGTCTTCGCTATCAATATTGGAGCTTTTAGAACTCAGGAAAAACTACAAATCCTTAAATTATTCTTTAATAGAGATAGATATTCAGCTTTTAAAACTTATCTCTTTTCCAATATATTTGATGCTGATGACTATATTGTCAAGCATTATAATGATGAATACTAAAAAATTCAAAAGTTCAATTTTAAAAATTTCAATTGGTTTGTTTTTTTCAGTTTTAATATACTATTTATTTAATTTTTTTAATGTTCTTGGAAAAACAGAAAAAATTGATTTATTTAGTTCGGTATTATTACCTATAGTATTATTGACAATTGTGAACTCATTAATGATCAGAAGGTTTAATGAGAAATAAAGTTTTATTGATAATTATATTTTTCTCTCTAAATTTTTTTTCAATAGGGTTAACTAATGCTCAAGATCAATTTAATTTTAATATTTCTGAAATAGAAATTTTAGAAAATGGAAACAAAATTATAGGTTCAAAAAGGGGTGATGTCTCAACTGGTGATGGGTTTGCAATAGAGGCTGATAATTTTATTTATGAAAAAATCGAGAACATACTTAATGCTACTGGTAATGTTATCATTAAAGATACATTAAATGATTATAAAATTTACTCTAACAACATCACATATGAAAAAAATAGTGAAAAGATATTTAGCAAAGGAGAAACTAAAACTGAAATTGGTTCAAGATTTATTTTAGACTCAATTGATGTTGTCTTTTTTAGAGATGAAAAGATATTAAGTTCAAACAAAGATACTTCTATAATAGATAATAATGAGCAAACCCAAGTCCAATTAAAAAAATTTAGTTTTTCTTTTGATGAAGAATTATTAAAAGGTGAAAAGATTTTAGTAAATTTAGATTATAATTTACCACAAAATGATAAATTATTTTTAAGTAGTGGAATGTTTGATTTTAAAAAAAAGAGTTTTGTTGCAAAAGATGTCGAAATAAGTTTAAAGAAAAATATATTTAACAATGTAAAAAATGACCCTAGGCTAAAAGGTGTATCTGCTCAAAGTGAAAATAATATCACAACTGTTAAAAAAGGGGTTTTTACAAGTTGCGCTGATGATACTGATTGTCCTCCTTGGGTTATCGCGGCTAGTGAAATTAAACACGACAAAAATAAAAGACAGCTTATTTATGATGATGCGTTATTAAAAATTTATAACGTTCCAGTTTTATATTTTCCAAAGTTTTTCCACCCTGATCCAACAGTAAAAAGACAATCAGGTTTTTTAAAGCCAAGTTTGAACAATTCAAATGTTTTGGGATCATCTTTAAATTTACCTTACTATCATGTAATTTCTCAAAATAAGGATTTTACATTTAGACCTACAATATTTGATAGCGACATAAAAATGTTTCAAAATGAGTTTAGAGTGGAGAACATGAATTCATCAGCAATAGTGGATTTTGCTTATGTCGATGGATATCAATCATCACTATCAAATAATAAAAATAGCTTAAGCCACATATTTGCAAAATTTGATCTCAATTTAGCATGGGAAAATTTTAATCAAAGTGACTTGTTTGTTTCTCTAAAAAAAGTATCAAATGATACGTATTTAAAAATTTTTGATGGAAATATATTCAAAAATAATACTACTCCTAAAGACTATGACGTACTAAATTCTGAGGCAAAGTTAATAGCTAATAATAATGATTTTAACTTTATTACAGGTTTTCAATCATTTGAGGATCTAAACCAACCTAGTTCTGATAGATATCAATTTATCTTACCTTATTATAATTTCGATAGACAATTATTTAATAATTTCGAAAACGGATCAATTAATTTTAGTTCTAGTGGAAGTAATGATCTAAATAATACAAATAATTTAAGAACAAAGATAATAAATGACCTAAATTTCCAAAGTTTAGATGTTATAACTAAGTTTGGTTTTAAGAATGAATATAACATTTATATGAAAAATCTTAACACCATAGGAAAAAATGACAGTCTGTATAAATCTAGTCCGCAAATGGAGCTTATGAGTATTTTTGAGGTCAACACAAGTTTACCAATGATAAATCAGACTGAAAAAAATATAAATTATCTCACTCCAAAAGCCTCAATTAGATTTAATCCAGGTGATATGAAGGATTATACTTCTAGTGATAGATCAATAAATGTTGATGGTATTTTTGATATTAACAGATTAGCTATTGATGATTCTTTCGAAGAGGGAAAATCACTAACCTTAGGAGTCGACTATAAAAAGACAAAATTAAATGATATAAATAAATTTTTTGAGGCAAAAATTGCAACTGTTTATAGAGACAAAAATGAAAAATTTATACCTCAATCAAGCGGTATAAATGGTAAAGATACAAATATTTTTGGATCAATATCAAACAATCTCTCAGATACTCTGAATATTTCTTATAATTTTATTCTAGATAATGATCTTAATACTTTAGAATATAACTCATTAAATACATCGATTAATTATAAAAATTTTAATACCTTATTTAATTTTATTGAAGAAGATGGAACAATTGGTGAAACAAATACAATTGAAAACAAAACTTCAATTAAATTTAATGATGAAAATTACTTAACATTTAACACAAGAAGAAACAGAAAAATCAATTTAACAGAATATTATAATTTAATTTATGAATATAAAAATGACTGCTTAATAGCTGGAGTTAAATATAATAAATCATACTACGAGGATAGAGATCTAAAACCTTCAGAAAATTTGTTGTTTAGTATAACTTTAACTCCTTTGACAAGTTTTGAGCAAAAAATTGACCAATGATAAGAATAATTTCTGTAAAAATTATAATTACTATTATTGTATTTTTTTTTTCTACACCAATAAAATTTTCAGCATTAGCTAGTGAAAACAAGATTCTATTTAAAGTTAACAATGAACTTATTACAACAATAGATATATTTAATGAAATCAATTATTTAAAGTCAATTAATAAAAATATAAGTAATCTAGAAAATGAAAAAATTATTGAGATAGCAAGAAACTCACTGATAAAGGATAAAATTAAAAAGATTGCACTTACTCCAATAGTGAAAAAAATGGAAATTAACGATGATGATTTTAAAAGAATTTTAATTTCGAACTATTCAAATACTGGATTTACAAAAATTGAGGAAATATTTCTATATCTTAAAAAATATAATATAAAACCTAGATTAATAAGAAATAAAATGACTATTCAAGCTATATGGAGTCAGTTTATTTATGATAAATACTCAAAAAATATCAAAATTGATATTGATAAATTAAGACAAGAAATCAAAAAAAATGACATTCAAACTGAATATCTTCTTTCGGAAATTGTATTTGATTTAAAAGAAGAGCAAACGATAAATGAAAAATTTGATATCATAAAAAATGCAATTAAGGAAAATGGTTTTGCAAATACTGCTTTGATTTACAGCATTTCTGAGACATCAACTTCTGGTGGCGATATTGGTTGGGTAAGTGAAAATTCTATAAATAAGAAAATTTTAAAAAAAATTATTGAAATTAATATTAATAGTTTTACTGAACCTTTAGTGGTACCTGGTGGTTATTTAATTCTTAAAGTAAATGAAAAGAGAGTGGCAAAAAAGGATATTAAAATTGAGGATGAATTAGAAAAGATTATTGGAATTAAAACTAATGAGCAATTAAATCAATTTTCAAACATCTATTTAAATAAAATTAAGAAAGATATTATTATCAATGAACTATAAACCAATAATATTAGTTGCAGGAGAGCCTAATAGTATTTTTTTTGAAATTTTTTTTAAAGTGCTTAAATCCAAAAAAATTAGAAGTCCTTTAATCTTAATTGGGTCACATAATATACTTTTACTTCAAATGAAGAAGCTTAATTTTAAGATAAACATTAAACTTTTAGATTTTAAAAAAATTAATGATTATAGATTAAATAATAGTTCAATTAATCTTATAAATGTTAATTATGATCAAAAAAAAGCCTTTGAAAAAATTAGTGATAAATCGAATAGTTACATAAGAAAATGTTTTGAAATAGCTATTGTTTTAATTAAAAAAAATTTCTCTAATAGATTAATCAATGGCCCTATTTCAAAAAAAAATTTTTTAAAAAATAAGTTTCTAGGTATCACAGAATTTTTCGCAAAAAAATTTAAGAAAAAAAAAATTGCGATGTTGATATATAATAAAAATCTCTCAGTTAGTCCTGTAACAACACATCTGCCCTTAAAAAAAGTTTCTAAAACAATAAACAAGAAATTAATAACTGAAAAAGTAATACTAATTGATGACTTTTACAAAGCATTTATTGGTTATAAACCTAAAATCGCATTAACTGGGCTCAACCCACATTGTGAGAGTATTAGCAATTTTAATGAAGATGAAAAAATTATAAAACCAACAATTAAAAATTTGATGAAACGTAAATTTTATGTATCTGGGCCATATCCCGCAGATACAATTTTCTTAAAAAAAAATAGAAGAAAATTCGATGTAATTCTAGGCATGTATCATGACCAAGTTTTATCACCTATCAAAACTCTATTTGAATATGATGCTATTAATATTACATTGGGTTTACCCTTTATAAGAATTTCACCTGATCACGGGCCAAATGAAAAAATGATAGGTAAAAATCTTTCTAGTCCTTTGAGTTTATACAAAGCGATTTCTTTTCTTGAGAGACTTAAGTGATAATAGCAAAAAAAAGCTTGGGTCAAAATTTTTTAATAGATGAAAAAATCCTTAAGAAAATTACTGATGTCACTGAAATTGAAGATAAGACTATACTTGAAATTGGTCCTGGAACTGGAAATTTATCGTCGTATATATTAGAAAAAAATCCAAAAAAATTTTTTGTAGTAGAAAAAGATCATAGACTTATTTCAAGTTTACAAAAAAAATTTCAGAATCAAATTGAAATAATAAATGAAGATATATTAAATATTGATGAAAAAAAATTTTCACAAGATAAGTTAATAGTTTTTGGAAATTTGCCATATAATATTTCCACTGAAATATTATGTAAGTGGATATTAAACTTAAATGATAATAATTTTTGGTTTGAAAACATGATACTAATGTTTCAAAAAGAAGTTGCAGATAGAATTATAGCAAAAGTGAATACATCTAATTATGGAAGACTAGCGATACTAGCAAAATGGAAATTGGAAATTAAAAAAATCTGCGATGTACTGCCTTCATCATTTTACCCTAAACCAAAAATAGATAGTTCTTTATTGCTTTTTACACCAAAGAAAAGGTTTTTTAAGATAAATGAGCCAAAAAATATTGAGATAATTACTAGACTTTTTTTTAATCATAGAAGGAAAATGATTAAAAAACCATTTAATCAATTATTCAATGCAAATACAGGAGTTCAAAAAAAATTAAAATTAAGTTTAAATTTAAGGCCACAAAATTTGGATTTTAATACATATTATAACTTGGCTAAAGAATATGAAAACTTAAACAGTTAATTTTTCTACATGCTTTCTTATAAAATCTTTATCATAATCTTTTGAACCATTTTTTAACTCTGCATCAATTAAATTAATAATTCTTGAAAAACAATTATTCAATTTATCGTTTATCACAACATAATCATAATTAATCCAATGTAAAACGTCATGGCTAAATTGATTCATTCTTTCCTCGACCATAGTCCTATCACCCATGTGCCGATTTGATAATCTTTGAAATAAAACCTCTTTACTTGGCGGTAAAATAAAGAAAGTTATAAGTTTATAATCTAATTTTTTATTTTTTATTTGATCAGCACCTTGCCAATCAATATCAAATAAAACATGTTTTCCTTTGTTTAATCTCTCAATTACTGGTGTTCGAGTAGTTCCGTATAAATTGTTAAAAACTTTAGCATATTCAAGAAATTCCTCATTTCTTATAAGCCGTTTAAATTCATGTTCACTTACAAAATAATAATCTTTATTTTGTATTTCATTTTGTCTTGGTTTTCTTGTTGTATGAGATACTGAAATTTCAAATTTAGAATTTTGAGATAATAATCCAACTAGTGTAGTTTTTCCAGCTCCGGAAGGAGAGGAAAGAATAATCATTACCCCATCGTTATTCGTGGGCATTAATTGTTAGTTAGCTTTTCCTTCAATAAATTTTACAGCATCTCCAACTGTTAAAATCTTTTCAGCCTCACTATCAGAAATTTCTGAACCAAACTCCTCTTCAAAAGCCATAACTAATTCCACAGTATCTAGACTGTCCGCACCTAAATCATCTATAAAACTAGATTCCTCTGTTACTTTTGCTTCATCAATACCTAAGTGATCTGCAACTATTTTTTTTACTTTACTTGAAACATCTTCTGACATTTTGATCCTTATTGTTATAAATTCTTATTAGTTTAAAAACCTATTTTGTCAAGCCATATACATGCCTCCATTAACATGCAAGGTTTCTCCATTTATATAACTTGAGTGACTAGAACATAAAAAAAGTACAGCATTTGCAATATCATCTGGCTCTCCTAGTCGGGCAGAAGGAATTTTTGATATTATAGCCTCTTTAAATTTATCATCTAATTTATCTGTCATAGCTGTTTTAATAAAACCAGGTGAAATACAATTTATATTTATATTTTTCTTAGCATATTCTATTGCCAAACTCTTAGACATTGCAATTATACCTGCTTTAGAAGCTGTATAATTGGCCTGTCCTAAATTACCTGTGTGTCCAACGACTGACGTAATATTAACAATCTTTCCAGATTTATTTTTAAGCATTTTTTTAATCGCTGATTTGCTCATCAAAAAAGTTGATGTTAAGTTAACATCAATAACTTTTTTCCATTCATCAAGGCTCATCCTTATTGCTAAATTGTCTTGGGTAATGCCTGCATTATTAACGATGCAATCTAAACTGCCACCAAGATCTTTAGTTGCGTTTTCAACAAACTCCTCAATTTTATCGCTTTGAGAAATATCAAACTTTAATATTTTAATATTTCCATATTTACTTTTTAATTCCTCAAGTTTTTCTATTCTTGTACCTGAGGCTAAAATATTTGCTCCTGATTGATTTAATTTTTCAATTATTGAATTCCCTATCCCACCTGAAGCACCAGTAACAATAATATTTTTACCTTTTAAATCAGTCATATTTGTAAACCTTCAATATCGCCTTGAGAATTAATTGTATCAATTTTAACATTTCTATTAATTCTTTTTACCAAACCTGACAAAACTTTCCCAGGTCCAATTTCTATAAAATGGTCCACATTATTTTCTATCATATTAATCACGCTTTCTCTCCATCTAACTCTATTCTCTATTTGCTTAATTAAGAGATTTTTGAGCTCATCTGGGTCTTTAATCTCATTAGCAGTAACGTTAGAAATTAATTTGTTTTGCCCATTTTTAAAATTAAGTTTATTCAACTCTACTTTCATAATTTTTGTAGCATTATTCATTAGTTCGCAGTGAAAGGGTGCACTTACGGGAAGTTTAATATTTTTAATTGAACTAGCCTTAAAAATTTGAATTAATTGTTCCAAGTCTTTAGTTTTTCCACTCAAAACAATTTGACCTTCGGAATTATCATTTGCAATTTGCACATTTAAATTTTCTTTATTTTCCATTAAAATTCTTTCAATCTCATCAACTGTTGAGCCCAATACCGCAACCATCCCTCCCTGTCCTTTAGGTAAAGAGTTTTGCATAGCATCCCCTCTAATTCTCAATATTTTTAAAGTATCTGAAAAATCTAAATATCCTGCACATGATAATGCCGAATATTCTCCTAAAGAGTGTCCCGCAAAGTATTTTGCTTTATTTAAATCTAAGTTAAATTCATTTTTTGCTAAATTAAATATTGAATAACTTATTAAAAATATTGCTGGTTGTGTATTTGCTG
Organism: uncultured Pelagibacteraceae bacterium; assembly: GCA_902615145.1. GTDB lineage: Bacteria > Pseudomonadota > Alphaproteobacteria > Pelagibacterales > Pelagibacteraceae > Pelagibacter. Next base: position 8,100 of record CACMNK010000012.1, read on the forward strand.
TTAAATCTAATTCTTCTTTTGGCCCTTCCAGGATAAGCTTAGAAATGGAAAAATTTAATGTGTCGTCTGCTAGTTTAAAAAGGTCTTTTACTATATTAAATTTATCATAGAGCTCTTTTCCCATTCCAACTAATTGAGACCCTTGACCTGGGAAAATTACTGAAAACATAAAAAAAACCTATTTTTCAAACTTTTTAGCTATTGTAATTAAAGATTTATAATAGTATATCCTCATTTTTTTAAAAAGTTTAAATGAATTTATACGAACATACAATTATAGCAAGACAAGACGCTTCACCAAGTGATATACAGCAACTAACTGAAAAATATTCAAAAATTGTTGAAAAAAACGATGGTGAAATAATTAAAACTGAAAACTGGGGTTTATTAAATCTTTCATATTTAATTAAAAAAAATAAAAAAGGTAGTTATATACATTTCAAGATCAAATGTGATGGTCAGGTGATAAGCGAGTTAGAAAAAAATGAGTCGATAGACAAGAAACTTTTAAGATATTTAACAGTTAAAGTTAAGAAATTTGATTTGAAAACTAATTATTTCAATAAGAAAGAAGAATCAGAAAAAGAAAATAAATAGATGGGTCAATCATGCCAAAAAAACAATTAGGAAATAAAAAAAATAAGCAAAGTAATTTTGCCAAACTTAGTATTTTTCAACCAAATAAATATAAATTTAAAAAAAACTGTCCTCTTTCCGTCAAAGGTGCTCCAACTATTGATTATAAAAACATAAAATTATTAAAAAAATACACTTCTGAAAATGGTAAAATTCTTCCATCTAGAATTACTAATGTTAGTCAAAAAAAACAAAGGGAGCTATCTTTATCTATCAAAAGAGCGAGAAATTTAGCATTAATATAATATGAAAGTAATCTTGCTTGAAAATTTAAAGAAAATTGGTTCTATAGGTGAAATAATAGATGTTAAGAGAGGATTTGCTCGAAATTTCCTAATTGCAAATAATAAAGCTTTATATGCATCTAAAGAAAATGTTACCAAAGTAGAAAAAATTAAGTCTGAGCTTTCAAAAAAAGATAACGAAAAAAAACAAGAAGCGAAAAGAATTTCAGAAAAAATTAACAAAAAAGAATATAAAATTGAAAAATTATGCACTGAAAATAATGAATTATACGGTTCAGTGAAACCAACGGAAATCTCAAAATTAATAAAAGAAATAGATAATCAAGGAATTAAACCTTCGATGATTCAGCCAATGAAAGATATTAAATCAATAGGAAAGTTTAAGGTAAAAATAAGCCTACACTCAGAAGTTGATGCTGAGATAATTATTAATGTAGTTTCATCGGAGACAATTCAATAATTATACAATTTTCTCCCCAGCAAATTTTAAAAACAAACTTTCTACAATATTTGTTATATTCATTTAATGGAAAAAAGTTTAAGTATTCTAAAAGACAGTTTTAAAGAATTACCAAATAATATTGAGGCAGAGCAATCTGTAATAGGATCAATCTTAGTATCTAATGAAATTTTTGATGACATAAATACAATTATATCTGGTTCAAATTTTTATGATCCAATGCATCAAAAGATTTTCAGTGCAATAGAAAACTTAATTTATAAAGGGATGTTAGCAAATCCAATAACGCTTAAGAATTATTTTGAATCTGACAAAGATGAAATAAATATACCGGAGTATCTTGTGAAAATTACCAAATTCTCAACATCTACAAGACAGGCTACTGAATACTCAAAAATAATTTATGATATGTTTGTTAGACGTGAGTTAATTAAAATCTCAGAACAAACTATTGATACAGCTAAAATCAATGATCTAAATATAAATGGTCAAAATATAATTGAAAATTCTGAAAGATTGCTATTTGATTTAGCTGAAAAAGGATCTTTTAATTCATCGTTAGTAAAATTTGATGAGGCCATGAAAAAAACAATTGAGATGGCCTCTGCAGCATATAAAAATGAAGAAGGGATTGTCGGAGTTCCGACTGGTTTAAGAGATCTAGATGACAGACTCGGGGGTCTGCATCAATCTGATTTAATCATCATAGCAGGTAGACCATCAATGGGTAAAACTGCTTTAGCAACTAACATTGCGTTTAATGCGGCACAAAAACTACAAGAAGGTCAAAGGAGATCCTCGGTCGCTTTCTTTTCCTTGGAAATGTCCTCTGAACAATTGTCAACAAGAATATTAGCGGAACAATCTAGAATTAAATCAAATGATATAAGGCGTGGAAGAATTTCTGATGAACAATTTGACAAATTTATTGAGACTTCAAAAAATATTGCAGAGCTTCCATTATACATTGATGAAACCCCAGCTATAAGTATAGCAGCAATGAGCAACAGAGCTAGAAGAATAAAAAGGTTATTTGGTTTAGACATGATAGTAGTTGATTACATTCAATTAATGAGAGGATCAATCAATAACAAAGATGGCAGAGTTCAAGAAATTTCTGAGATAACACAAGGTTTAAAAGCTATAGCTAAAGAGCTTTCAGTGCCAGTTGTTGCATTATCTCAACTTTCAAGAGCAGTAGAACAAAGAGATTTAAAAAAACCTCAATTAGCTGATTTAAGAGAGTCTGGCTCAATCGAGCAAGATGCAGATGTGGTTATGTTTGTTTATCGGGAGGCATATTATTTAGAAAGACAAGAACCAAGACCTGCAACTGTGGAACATGCTGAATGGCAAGCGAAAATGAATGAGGTATCAAATTTAGCAGAAATAATTATTGGTAAACAAAGACATGGTCCAACTGGAAACGTAATGCTTGAGTTTGAGGCAATGTTCACTAAATTTAAGGATACTCAAAATTCATAAATTAAAATATAAATAGGGTAAATGTTCACCCATTTTTATCAAAATTTTATACTTAAAAATCCTAAGCTAATATTTGCTCTTTTAATAATTGCTTTAATAAGTTTTGGATATCACTCAAAAAACTTTAGACTAGATGCCTCATCTGATACTCTATTAATTGATGGTGATCCTGACCTTAAATATCTTCAAGAGGTAAATGAACGGTACGGATCAAAAGAATTTTTAATTTTAACTTATACACCAAATGAAGGTATGATCACTGATACCTCAATAAATAATCTCTTAAGTTTAAAGTATAAAATTCAAAGTTTAGAGTGGGTAGATAGTGTGGTTACTTTACTAGATATTCCCTTATTAAATAATTCGGAAGCTCCATTACAAGATAGATTAGAAAATTTTAAAACTCTTAAAGATGAAGATGTAAATAAAGATAGAGGGTTTAAAGAAATAATTAGTAGTCCAGTTTTTAGAAACTTCGTTATCAGTGAAGACGGTAAAACTAGTGGAATCATTGTTTATTTAAAAAAAAATAAGCCTTTAGATAATATTAAAAATAAATCAAAAGAGGAAATTGAAATTTATAAAGACCAAATAAAAAAACAAAATCATGAAAATATTATTGAGATAAGAGATGTAATTAAAAGTTATGAAAATATAGGCAAGATCCACTTGGGCGGTATACCTATGATTGCAGATGATATGATGACATTTATTAAAAGCGATATAGTTGTTTTTGGATTAGGTGTTCTTTTATTTATAATTGCAACACTATGGTATATTTTTAGAAAATTAATTTGGATATTGGTTCCAATAAGCAGCTGCTTTTTCTCAGTAATAATAATGACAGGTTTGCTCGGCTTGCTAGGATGGAAAGTAACAGTTATCTCCTCAAATTTTATTGCACTAATGTTAATTTTAACAATGGCAATGAATATTCATATGAGCACACGTTTTTTACAACTAAAAGAAAATTTTCCAGATAAAAATATATTAGATCTTTTGATTTTAACTACTGAGAAAATGTTTTGGCCAATTTTATATACTGTAATGACCACAATTATCGCTTTCTTGTCTTTAATTTTTAGTGAAATAAAACCTATAATAGATTTCGGCTGGATGATGACAATGGGTTTAGTGATCTCATTCATTATTACATTTACGTTACTACCAACCCTTATTAATTTTGTTCCAAAAAAAAACGTTTCACTTATTAAATACGAAAATTCTAAAATTACATCTTTCTTTTCAAAGCTTTCGCAAGAATATCAAAAGTCAATTTTTATACTAACTGGAATTGTTATTTTATTAAGCATTATTGGCATCAGTCGTCTTGAAGTTGAAAATAGTTTTATAAACTATTTCAGTAAAAAGACTGAAATTTATAAAGGTATGAAACTCATTGATGAAAAGTTAGGTGGTACCACACCGCTAGAAGTAATTCTGAAATTCCCAGAAAATAAAACCGAGACTGACGATGATGAATTCGAGGATTGGGAAAATGAAAATAATGAGGAAGATGAAAAAAAATATTGGTTCACAAAAAATAAAATTGATAAAATTGCATCAGTTCATAATTATTTAGATAGCCTACCAGAAATCGGTAAGGTTTTATCTTTTTCTTCAATTATTGATGTCGCAACTTTGCTTAATAATAATAAACCATTAGGAACTTTAGAAATGGGAGTTCTTTATTCAAAAATTCCTGACAATATTAGGACTGAAATTGTTGATCCCTATATTTCTATAAAAGATAATGAGGCCAGGATAAATCTTAGAATTATAGATTCTAAAAAAGACTTAAGAAGAAATGATTTAATAAATAAAATAAATGATGACTTACAAAATAAATTAGGGCTTGAAAAAAAAGAGTTTAAACTTGCTGGAGTTTTAATTTTATTTAATAATTTACTTCAAAGTCTATTCAAATCACAAATTTTGACTCTCGGATTTGTTATGATTGGTATTTTTATGATGTTTCTAATTCTTTTTAAAAACATAAAACTCTCACTGATTGGTGTGGTTCCAAATTTTATAGCAGCCTTTTTTATCTTGGGAATTATTGGCCTACTTGGTATTCCTTTAGATATGATGACAATTACAATAGCAGCTATAACTATAGGAATAGCTGTTGATAATAGTATTCATTATATTTATCGTTTTAAAGAAGAATACAACAATCTGAATGACTATAACGAAACAGTCAAAGTCTGTCATTCAACAGTTGGTAAGGCGATCTTAAATACATCAATCACCATTGTTTTTGGTTTTTCGATCTTAATTTTATCTAATTTTATTCCTACTATTTATTTTGGTATTTTTACAGGTATTGCGATGTTACTTGCGATGATATCTGTTTTAACTCTTTTGCCATCCTTAATCTTATTGATTAAACCTTTTGAAAAATAAAATTTAAAATGGAAATTTTAAAAGAGTTTTATAATTCAATATCAATTTTAGATTTGGTTTATTTAATAATAACAATATTATCCTTAATCAAATGCTATATAAGAGGTTTCGTATTAAGTGTACTGGCTATGACCAAATGGTTATTAGCATATATCTTAACTTTAATTATTTTTCCAAGAATTAAACCTTATGTTAAAGATATTATAGATAATGAATATATTTTAGATATTGCTTTAGGTATAAGTATTTTCATAATATTAATCTTCTTTATCTTATTGATTAATAAAGGGATTAGTAAAGCTGTTAAATATACAGGGCTTGGAAATTTAGACACAATATTTGGCTTTTTTTTTGGATTCGTAAGATCTTACATCATCGCTGTTTGTATGTTTTCTGCAGTACATATTGTTTATAATCATGATAAATGGCCCATAAATCATAATAAATCATACATCTTTCCATATTTGAAAAAAGGTAGTAATTATTTATTAAAAGAATTTCCGGATGAAAAAACTTATCAAGACTCTAAAGAAAAAATTAAGGAACTTTAATCCAAAACTTAAAGAAGAATGTGGAGTTTTTGGTATAAGTGATAGCAAAGATGCTTCGGCTCTAACTGCTTTAGGTTTGCATGCACTACAACATAGAGGTCAAGAAGGTTGTGGAATAGTATCATTTGATGGATCACATTATTTTTCAGAAAAAAGATTCGGTTTAGTAGGGGATAACTTTAATAAAGAAAAGATATTAAATAGATTAAAAGGAAATTATGCAATCGGGCATAATAGATATAGCACCACTGGTGAAAATACTTTACGAAATATACAACCTTTTTTTGCTGATACAAATGCAGGTGGTATTGGTGTTGCTCACAACGGTAATCTTACTAATTCAATTTCATTAAGAAAAAAATTAGTCGATGAAGGTGCTATTTTTTACACAACATCAGATACTGAAACTATCGTTCAATTAATAGCAAGATCAAAAAGAAAAAAAACTATCGATAAAATTGTAGACGCGATATTTCAAATCCAAGGAGGTTACTCTCTAGTCATGCTAACTCAGACTTCATTGGTAGGTGTGAGAGATCCCTATGGAATAAGACCGCTTGTAATTGGCAAGCTAAATAATAGTTATGTTCTTTCGTCAGAGACTTGTGCTTTGGATATAATTGGCGCAAAATTTGTAAGAGAGGTTGACAATGGAGAAATTGTTTTAATCGAAGATAATAAGATTCAAAGTGTTAAACCATTCCCTCCTAAAAAAAAAAGACCATGTGTTTTTGAATATATCTACTTTTCAAGACCTGATAGTATTTTAAACGGTAAGAGTGCTTACGAATATCGAAAAAATCTTGGTAAAGAGTTAGCCAAAGAAAGCAATTTAAAAGCAGATATAGTTGTTCCAGTTCCAGACTCTGGTAATGCCGCAGCTCTAGGTTTTGCTCAGTCTCTTGGTATCAATTTTGAATTAGGGCTCACAAGAAATCATTATGTTGGTAGAACTTTCATAGAGCCAATTCAAAAAATAAGAAGTTTGGGAGTAAAATTAAAATTAAATGCAAACCAATCAACTATTAAAAATAAAAAGATAATTCTCGTGGACGACTCTTTAGTCAGAGGAACTACTTCTCATAAGATAATAAAAATGCTCTATGACGCGGGTGCAAAAGAAGTTCATATGAAAATTGCTTGTCCCGAAATAAAATTTCCAGATTTTTATGGAGTAGATACACCTACGAAGAAAGAATTACTCGCAGCAAATAAAACTACTGATGAAATTTGTAAATATATTGGTGCTAAAACCCTAACTTTTTTATCAATTGATGGACTATATAGAGCTATAGGTTTTGATAAAAGGAATGATACTTATCCTCAATTGACAGACCATTATTTTACTGGTGATTATCCAGTAAAACCAGTTGATGAACTTGGAGATAATAAGATTACACAACTTTCATTACTAAGTTCAGTATCGAATAATTAATTTATGAAAAAAGTTAGTTTTACAGAAATGAAAAATGGGACAAAAGATGATTATCTTTTTTTGGATAGACATGAAAAAAATTTTGCTAGTAAAACGGCGGATAGAATATTAAAGTTCATGTCGGGTTTAACCGAAACACTAGAAGGTTACCAAATTTCAAGGTTAGAACATTCACTTCAAAGTGCAACCAGAGCATATAACAATGGGGAGAGTGACGAAATGGTTGTAGCTGCCCTGTTGCATGATATTGGAGACGAACTTGCACCAATGAATCACTCTGAATATGCTGCTGCAATATTGAAACCCTATGTATCAGAAAGAACACATTGGATAGTTGAAAAACACGGGGAATTCCAAATGTTTTATTATGCTCATCATTTAGGTGGAGATAAAAATAAAAGAGATAAATATAAGGGACATAAGTACTACCAAGCAACTATAGACTTTTGTGAGAAATACGATCAAAATTCATTTGACCCCAATTATAAATCTCTTCCACTTGATTTTTTTAAACCGATGGTTAAAAAAATTTTTTCAAGAAAACCATATTCATTAATTTAAATTTAAAATAAAATATTAATTGAAATTTATATGATTAATACAAAAGATAAGATAATTAAGTATTTTAAATCAGGTTTTAAAGAATCCAAAAATTTTAAAATCGGAATTGAACATGAAAAATTCTTATTTGATGATAAAAATAATAAAAGATTAGATTATCTAAAAACAAAAGAGATGTTTTCAGCTCTTATTGAATTTGGCTGGAACCCAATTGTTGAACAAGATAACATCATAGGTCTTAATAAAGGTGGAAAAAATATCACTTTAGAGCCTGGTAATCAAATAGAGCTATCTGGTGATAAGCTTAACAATATTCATGAGGGTTGCGCAGAGTCTCAGGATTATTTATTTGAGTTAAGACAAGTTACAAAAAAACTTGGAATAAATATTGTCAGTGCTGGGTTCGATCCAATCTCTAAACTTAATGAAATACCAAATAATCCAAAGCGAAGGTATAAATTAATGACCAGGGATATGCCACTAGGAGGTAGCTTAAGTTTAGATATGATGTATAGAACTTGTGGGACTCAAATAAATTTAGACTATAGTTCAGAGGAGGATTTTATTAAAAAATTTAGAATTGTTAATTCAATAGTTCCAATCTCAATAGCATTATTTGCTAATTCTTCTATAGTTGAAAAAAAACAAACGAAATACTTATCTTATCGCTCTAAAGTTTGGCAAAATACCGCGAGAGGAGGATTACCAAAAATATTTTTTGATAATTTAGATTTTGAGAAATATGCTGATTTCATAATCAACTTCCCAATTTTATTTATTCAGGATGGATCAAAATATATTTCTGGCAAAAATTATAAATTTATTGATTTTATGAATGGAGAAATAAAAGAAATCAATAACAAACTTCCCTGTGAAAAGGATTTGTCCACTCATTTAAGCACGATATTTACAGAAAATAGATTAAAAAAATATATAGAGGTAAGGTCTATGGATACCTGCGGATGGGACTGTTTATGTTCAGGTCCAGCCTTTTTTGTTGGCATACTTTACGGAAATCTAAATGAAGTTTATGAATTAGTTTCTAAGTGGGATAAAGATAAAATTATTAATGCTTATTTAGAAGCACCTCATAAAGGTTTCAATACTCAATTAATGGGTAAAGATCTTTTTTATTGGTCATCAACTTTATTAGATTTATCAAAAAAAGGACTAGAGAAAAGGGATATTCTTAACAAAGGTGGAAGAAATGAGGTTATATTTTTAAGCCACTTACAAAAAATCATCAATAATAGAACAACAAATGCTGATCATATGATAAGTAAATTTTCTAAAAATGAAGATTTAAATGAATTATATGACAAATAAGATAGTTGCTATTCAAGGAAATCATCCAAAAAATCTCAATCCTTTAACAGACACAACTATATTTTTAGCAAATGAGATACAAAAAAAGAATTATGAAATTTTCTACTATGAGCCAAAAAATCTATCAATACTGAACTCAAAAGTTTTAGCTAATGGTTTTTTTATTAAATTTGAGAATAAAAAGAAAAGTTCATTTAAAATCCTAAAAAAGAAAAAATTAGATCTATCCAGCTGTAAATTTGTATTAATTAGGCAA
>CACMNK010000013.1 GCA_902615145.1 uncultured Pelagibacteraceae bacterium
AAAAATTGAAAATTTAAAAATAGATGAAATACAGACTATAACTATAATCCCACAAAAATATTCATTTCCTAGAGTAAGAAACTTACCAAATCGAGTTTTATGTAAAGATGATACTGGCGAAATAGATTGTGTTTTCTTTAATAGTTATGAAGGATATATTAAAAAGATTTTGCCTATAGGAAAAGAAATTACAATTAGCGGTAAAATTAAATATTTCAGAAACAAGTATCAATTAACAAATCCAAAATACGTTTCGGAAGACTCTTCTATTATAAAGCAAAAACATAATAGTTACTCATTAACAGATGGTATCAGTGAAAAGGTTTATAATAAAATAATATTACAAATAATTAAAAATATGCCTAAAATTGATGAATGGCACTCAAAAAACATATTAAAAAAGTTTGATTATATTGGATGGAATGACTCAATCAAAAAGTTACATGAACCTGAAAATATTGGTAAATTTAAAGAAAACTTTTATCAAAGACTCGCTTTTGATGAAATTTTTTCAACTTTTTTAGTAAACTCAGAAATTAGAAAGAAAATAAAAAAAATTAAAAAAACAAAAAAAAAATTTGATCCCAAAAAACAAAATGAAATATTGTCTAATTTAGATTTTTCTTTAACTAGTGACCAAACTAAAACATTAAGTGAGATTAATCATGATTTATGTTCAGATAATAAAATGTTTAGATTGCTTCAGGGAGATGTTGGCAGTGGAAAAACAATAGTATCTTTGTTGTCTGCATTTAATACTATTAATTCTGATTTTCAAGTCGCAGTCATGGCTCCTACTGAAATTTTGTCAAGACAGCACTTTTTATTAGCAAAGAAAATATTTCCAGAAAATATTAAAATTGAATTACTCTCTGGAAAATCAACTTATAAAAACAAAAAGATCATTTTAGATAAGCTGTTAAAAAAAGAGATTGATATAATCTTTGGAACACATGCCTTATTTCAAAAAAAGGTAGAGTTTAAAAAACTAGGATTAATAATAATTGATGAACAACATAAATTTGGAGTTAGTCAAAGAAAGAAATTATCTGACAAAGCTGGTAAAGATTGTGATGTGCTTTTGATGACAGCTACACCAATCCCACGTACTTTAACAATGACAATTTATGGAGATATGGATCTTTCAATTATAAGAGAAAAGCCTAATAACCGTAAAACCATAAAAACTTATAGTAAACTTGAGAGTAAGATTGAAGATGTAATAAAATTCATAAAAAAAGAAATCAAATTTGGAAACCAAATTTTTTGGGTATGTCCATTAATAGAAGAGTCTAAAAAAATTGATCATACCTCAGCAGTCAAAAAGTCTGAATATCTAAAAAAAATATTTCCTAATGAAGTTTATTTACTTCATGGAAAAACAACCAATGAGGAAAAAGAAAAAATTTTAAACAAATTTTTAAGAAATGAATTTAAAATTTTAGTTTCGACTACTATAATTGAAGTTGGTATAGATTTTCCTAATGCAAATGTAATTGTAATAGAAAATGCAAATAAATTTGGTTTGTCTCAATTACATCAACTTAGAGGTAGAGTTGGAAGAGGCAATAAAGAATCTTCATGTATATTAATGTTTAAGTCAAATCTAAGTGATAATGCTAAAAAAAGAATTAATATATTAAAAGCCTCAAATGATGGATTTGAAATATCTGAGGAGGATATGAAGTTAAGAGGTTTTGGAGATATTCTTGGTTTCAAACAAAGTGGAATAAAAAACTTTAAATTAGCAGATCCAATACACAATCATAATCTTTTTATTTTAGCAGAAAAAGAAATTAAAAGAATAGAAAATGATAAAGAAGACATAGGGAAATTCAAACCATTAATAAAATTATATGATCGAGCAGATATAATAAATGATATTGCTTAATTTTTACCTGAAGATGTTCCAGCAGAAACAATAAATTTAGATGCTTCCTCAAAAGTCATATCTAGATAGATTACGTCCTCTATCGGAAACATTAATAAAAATCCACTTGTTGGATTTGGGGTTGTTGGAACAAAAACATTAATTAATTTTTTATTAGTTTTTTTCGCCATTTCACCAGTGTTTTCTTTTGTTGCAAAACCTACGGCCCAAACCCCTTTTCTAGGATATTCAATTAAAACTACACTTTTTTTATCGTTATCTTTTTTTGAAAATGTTTCAGTCATTTGAACTATAGCAGAATAGATAGTTCTTAAAAATGGAATTCTCTTAAAAAGATCATCAATGAGTTTTAAAATTCGTTTTCCTAAAAATGATAAAGATAAACCACCAACAATAGTTATGAATATCAGTGAGATTAAAATTTCTATACCTGGAATTTCAAATGGTAGATAACTGTTTGGATTAATATTTTCAGGTAAAATTCTAGAGGAGAGACCAATTAGAACTTTACTAAGGTATAGGGTAAATCCTATTGGAATAAGAACAACTACCCCCGTAATGAAATAATTTCTTAGAAGTAAAGTTATTGATTTTCTCTTTTTTGACATAGTTAATTAAAACTTGAATAAATAACAAAAATAATTGCAATTATAAATAACACTAATAAAATTTTGTTATTTAGATTCATTCATATATATAATATCAATGTTAAAGAAAAATGAATAGAAGAAAATTTTTATCATATGTTGGCTGTAGTTGTGGTGGTTTTATTCTCAATTCATGCGCAACAGCACCTATTACTGAAAGAAAACAGTTGAGTATAATTCCCGAAGCAAAATTAAATGCTCAAGCAGCAAAAATCTATGAAAAAGTTAAGAAAAAAGAAAAATTAAGCAAAGATACTAAAACACTCAATCTAATAAAAGATATTGGACAAAAAATGGAAGATTCGATTAGTGAATATTTCTATCAATCAAAATTAGATGACCCTACAAAATATTTTGATTGGGAATATATATTAATTGAAAATAAAAAAGTTAGAAATGCCTGGTGTATGCCAGGTGGGAAAATTGCAGTTTACACAGGCATATTAGATGTTACCAAAAATACGAATGGTCTGGCAGCAGTAATGGGTCACGAAATTGCTCACGCAGTAGCTAAACATTCCGTAGAAAGAGCAAGTAGAGGAACATTATTAAATGTTGGTACAAAAATTATAGATATTGCAAGTGGAGGTGTATTGTCTGACATCAACAGAACTACCGGTATGGATACTGTAGGACTATTATCTCAATTAGGAATAATGAACCCTTTTAATAGAAAACAAGAAAGTGAAGCTGATTATCTGGGTATGATTTTTTCTTCTTTATCTGGTTATGATATTAGAGAAACTCCAAAAATTTGGGAAAGAATGAAAGAATACAATAAAGGTCAGACACCGCCAGAATTTATGAGTACGCACCCATCAGCTGAAAATAGAATTATAAAAATTAATGAGTGGACAAATCAAATACTTTTAGAGTACCCACCACTTAAGATTTCTTAAGATGTGGTGAGCCGTGATGGACTCGAACCATCGACCCATTCCTTAAAAGGGAATTGCTCTACCAACTGAGCTAACGGCCCAAATAAATTATTGATTGAAATGTATATACATATTTATAAGAATAATTCAAATGGCAATTTGTGGGACAAAAAAGTTAATTAACTACAACTTATCTATATATTTGTCATGAAATTCCTTAAATGTGCCATTGCGGATATTTTTCCTTATTAACGACATTAATTCTTGATAGAAATTAATATTATGTAAAGTTAATAACATTGAACCAAGAATTTCATTTGTATTAAACAAATGATTTAAATAACTTTTAGAATATTTATTTAAATCAAGATTTTTTACCGCTGAGTCAAGAGGAGTATCATCATTTTGATATTTGCTATTTCTAATATTAACTCTTCCATTCCAAGTAAAAGCTAAACCAGTTCTTCCAGATCTTGTTGGTAAAACACAATCAAACATATCAATACCTCTCATTACAGCTCCTAAGATATCAGATGGAGTACCAACACCCATTAAATAATGAGGTTTTTCATGCGGAAGAATATCTTTTAGACTATCTAATACCCCAAACATTTCTTTTTGAGTTTCGCCTACAGCCAATCCACCAACAGCATATCCGTCAAATTCTATGTCCATTAATTCTTTCAAAGATTGTTTTCTTAAATCCTCGAATAATCCCCCTTGAATAATCCCAAATAATGCTTTGTGTGGATTTAATCCAAAGGCTTTCTTAGATCTTTCAGCCCAATACAAAGATAAATTCATAGAATTTTTTATTAAATCATAATCTTTCGTATTTTTTGGACATTCATCCATTATCATACAAATATCTGAATTAAGACCTAATTGAATTTCAATACTTCTTTCTGGACTTAAAATAAATTTTTTTCCATCTATATGTGAATTAAAAATTGCACCTTTTTCTTTGTCAATTTTGTTTAATTTTGAAAGAGACATAACCTGAAAACCTCCTGAGTCTGTAAGTATAGGTAGGTCGCAATTCATAAATTTGTGTAATCCGCCTACTCTTTCAATTCTTTCTACACCAGGTCTAATCATTAAATGATATGTATTTGATAGAATTATTTCTGAATTAGTTTTCTTAATATCATTAATTGTGCAAGCTTTAATCGTTGCCTGCGTACCAACAGGCATAAAAGCTGGGGTGTGTATATCACCCCTATGTGTTTTTATTACACCTTCTCTAGCATAACCATCGGTTTTGGAAACATCAAAGGTAAATTTTTCGATATCCATTTAAAAATTATGACTATTTAAAACTTATAATCTTATCTGGATCACTTACCGCCCCATTATTATTTTCATCTCCTCTTTTAATTTTGTCTACAAATTCCATGCCTTCAATAACTTTTCCAAAAACTGTATATTGCTTATCTAGAAAAGGTGCGGGCTTAAAACATATAAAAAATTGACTATTGGCACTGTTTGGATTTGAGGATCTAGCCATTGATAAAGTTCCTCTATCATGCGGGAGATTACTAAATTCTTGATTTAGGTCTGGTAAATCTGATCCACCCATTCCCGCCATACTTAAATTAAAATCTTTAGAATTTGAGTTTCCAAACTTTACATCACCTGTTTGTGCCATAAAACCATCTATTACTCTATGAAAAACAACTCCATCATATTTACCAGCTGATGCTAATTCTTTAATTCTTTTTACGTGATTTGGGGCAACATCATCAAATAATTCTATTTTAACATCGCCATCTTTAAGTTTTAAGATCATTATATTTTCCTCCGATATTGATTGATTAATTAATACAAAAAATAAAAAAAATAATTTTAAAATTATTTTAAACATATTTTCTTTCTAAAGCTTTTATAGTACTTTTAGTTGTAAATTTTTTAATATTGCCTTTTAACTTTACAATTTCTTTTACAAATTTTGACGAAATAATTTGATTTTCAACATCGGACATTAAAAAAACAGTTTCAATAGTATTATTAAGCTTTCTATTCATTCCAGCAAGTTGAAACTCATATTCAAAATCTGAAGCTGCTCTAAGCCCTCTTAGTATAATATTGGCTTTATTTTTTTTACATAAATCAGTTGTTAGAGTATTAAAAGCGATTACATTAATTTTATTTTTATTAAGCTTTAAATCAGTAAAAAGTGCTTTTTTAACAATTGTTATTCTTTCATCGATATCAAATAGATAATTTTTATTATCAACATCAGAAACAGCAACTATTATTTTATTAAATAGTTTTAATCCTTTCTTTATAACGTCTATATGACCATAAGTAATTGGGTCAAAGGTTCCTGGATAAATTGCAATTTTAGTCATTAAATTAAATTATCATCAATTTTATTTGCTGAAACTACTTTTTCTTCACCTGATAATTTAATTATTCTTACACCTTGTGTATTTCTTCCAGCCGTTCTTATTTCTTTCACAGCTACTCTTATAACTCTACCCTTGTTTGTGGATATAAGAATTTCATCTCCTTCAAATACAGGAAAAGATGAGGAAATATTTCCATTTCTTGGTGAATTAACAATTCCTATTATACCTTTACCGCCCCTATTCGTGACTCTGTAGTCAGTATGTAATGTCTTTTTTCCAAATCCATTTTCCGTAATTGATAAAATAAATTTTTCTTTAGCCTTAATTTCTGATTTTTCATCTTTGCTCTTTTTTCCATTCTTACTATGTTTATCGTTATCAATTATTGATAATGATACAATTTGATCATCTGGTGATAAAACAATGCCCTTAATCCCTTTTGAAGATCTTCCCTTAAAAATTCTCAATTTTTTTGACTCAAATCTAATACACTTTCCAAATTTGGTGCTTAATATTATGTCTTGATCTTCTTTACAAATCTTTACTCCAACGATTTTATCATTATTGTCTAATTTCATCGCAATTTTACCAGCTATATTTATTGAAGAAAAATCCTCTAAACTATTTTTTCTTATCTTTCCATTGGCCGTAGCAAATACTATCTGGTAATTCTTTAATTCAGA
The DNA here is from genome assembly GCA_902615145.1 of uncultured Pelagibacteraceae bacterium. Taxonomy (GTDB): domain Bacteria; phylum Pseudomonadota; class Alphaproteobacteria; order Pelagibacterales; family Pelagibacteraceae; genus Pelagibacter. Next base: position 6,451 of record CACMNK010000013.1, read on the forward strand.
GTCCTCAGGAAATGGCATTATAGAGCTTATAGATTGATGACTTTTGAGAGGTAAAATGTTAAATAAAGATTTTCCTTTAGAAGATGAAGATCCAACCGGTATTTTCCATGCTTTAATTCTGTAAACAAGACCTTCGGTTGAAAAAAACAAAACAGAAGTATGAGTATTAACCGATAGTGTTTGGACAACAGAGTCCTCATTTCTTGTAGTAATACCAGTTTTTCCTTTTCCGCCTCTCTTTTGTTGTTTTATATTATTTAAAGATCCTCTTTTAATGTAGCCCTGAAGAGTAACAGTAATAATTACAGACTCTTTTTGAATAGTTTCCTCAATATCATAATTTAGAACAGCATCGATAATATCTGTTCTTCTTTTAACTGAAAATTTTTCTTTTATATCATTTAACTCATTACTAATTACATTTAATAATTCTTTTTTTGAAGAAATAATTTTTTTATATCTTTTTATCAACTCAGAAAGTTTTTTAATTTCAATTTCTATTTCATTGATACCCAATGCAGTTAGTTTTTGTAGTCTTAGTTCCAAAATTGAATTAACTTGAATTTCAGACAAAGAATACATTCCTCTAGAAGTTTTGTTTTCAACTAAATTTATCATCTTTAGTGATTTATTTATTTTCCATTTAATCTTAAGGAGCGAGCTCTTTGCTTCTTCAGGATTTTTGGATGATCTTATAATTTTTATAACTTTATCTAAATTTTCAACTGACACAGACAAACCAATTAATATATGTGCTCTCTCTTCAGCTTTATTCAAATCAAATTTTGTTTTTTTGATTACTACACTTTCTCTAAAATTTAAAAAATGAGATAAAAAATCTTTTAAATTACATGTAATAGGTTTCCCCTCAACTATTGCTAAAGTATTAAAACCAAAAGAACTTTCTATTTGAGTATTTTTGTATAATTGTCTTTTGACTGTCTCTGGTTCAACCCCAGTTCTTAAATCTATTGATACTCTTATCCCTTCCCTATTGGACTCATCTCTTATATCTCTTATGCCTTCTATTTTCTTTTCTCTTACCAATTGAGCTATTCTCTCATTTAAAACTGATTTATTAACTTGATACGGAATAGAAGTAATTACTAATCTTTCCCTACCATTCTTCGCTTGTTCGATAGAAATTTGACCACGGACTTTAAAAGACCCTCTCCCTTTTGTGTAACCCTCTTTAATCATATCTTTTCCTATGATTACTCCGCCCGTTGGGAAATCAGGACCAGGTATAAATTTCATCAATTGCTTAATAGTTATGTCCTTATTTTCAATTAATGCTAAAGTCCCGTCTATTATTTCTCCTAAATTATGAGGTGGAATACTTGTAGCCATTCCAACCGCTATTCCGCCAGCTCCATTAACTAAAAGATTAGGATATTGAGCAGGAAGAACGCTTGGTTCTTTTTCCGTTTCATCATAATTATTTTTAAAATCAATAGTGTTTTTTTCAATATCATCTATAAGAAATTGAGATACTTTTGATAGTCTTGTCTCAGTATATCTCATTGCCGCTGCTGGATCTCCGTCTATAGAACCAAAATTTCCTTGTCCCTCAACCAAAGGTAAGCTCATTGAAAAATCTTGAACCATCCGGACTAATGCGTCATATACAGATTGATCTCCATGTGGGTGATATTTACCTATTACATCCCCAACTATTCTAGCTGATTTTCTAAATTGTTTTGACCAGTCGTAACCTCCTTTGTACATTGCATATAAAATTCTTCTATGAACAGGTTTTAATCCATCTCTGATATCAGGTAGAGCACGGCTGACGATAACGCTCATTGCATAAGATAGATATGACGAGCTCATCTCGTCATGCATAGATATCAACTTAATATTCTTATCGTTTTGATTTTCAGAATTTTGCATAATTGCTAAAATGGAATTTCGTCGTCCATTTCGTTAGAAATCTGAGACATATCATCATTATTATTTAATGATTTATTATTATCATTTGCAATACTACTACCAGAATTACCTCCACCCAACATTGTAAGTGAGGAATTATATCCTTGAATGATTATCTCAGTAGAAAATTTATCTTGGCCTGATTGTTCGTCTTTCCATTTTCTCGTAGATAGCTGTCCTTCAACATAAATTTGAGCTCCTTTTTTTAAATATTGTTGAACAACGTTAACTAAACCCTCATTAAATACAACCACACGGTGCCATTCTGTTTTTTCTTTTTTTTCTCCAGAATTTTTGTCTTTCCAAGATTGACTTGTAGCAAGACTAAGCCTTGCAACATTTTTTCCGTTTACCATTTGCTTAATTTCAGGATCTGCGCCCAAACGACCAATTAAAAGTACTTTATTTAAACTTCCAGCCATAATATTTTAATATTTGTATTATTAATTAATTAGATTTATATCACAATTTACTCTGAATATTAATTTTATTAAGTCAAAGCAATAAGAATTATGATGAAAAAGATACTTATTAAGGGGGCTAAAGAGCACAATTTAAAAAATATTTCATTAGAAATACCTAAAGACAAATTTGTAGTTATAACAGGTCTATCTGGCTCCGGAAAATCTTCGCTAGCATTCGATACCGTTTATGCAGAAGGTCAAAGAAGGTACGTTGAAAGTTTATCAGCTTATGCACGTCAATTCTTAGATAAAATGAAAAAACCAAATGTTGATTTAATTGAAGGTTTGAGCCCTGCTATTTCAATTGAACAGAAGAATACCTCAAAAAATCCTAGATCTACTGTAGCAACAGTTACTGAAATTTATGATTATATGAGAGTTCTCTATGCAAGGGCAGGAATTCCTTATTCTCCCTTTACTGGTAAACCAATAGTTTCTCAAACAATTACTCAAATTGTAGATAAAATTAAAGAATTACCAAAAAAATCAACGATTTATTTATTTGCTCCGGTGGTAAGAGGACGTAAAGGCGAATACAAAAAAGAAATTTTAGGTTTTAAAAAGCGAGGATTTAGAAAGATTAAAATAGATGATAAACTTTATGATATTGATAATGTTCCTGAACTTAATAAAAAGATAAAACATGATATATATGTCTTAGTTGATAGAATTATCTTAAATTCATCATTAGGTAACCGATTAGCAGAAGGCATTGAAACGTCTATAAATTTAGCGAACGGTTTAGTTTTTGTTGAATATGAAAATGAAACTCTACCTAAAAAGTTTAGAAAATTAGAGAGATTAATCTTTTCAACTAAATTTGCTTGTCCAGAAAGTGGATTTACCATTGAGGAAATTGAACCAAGATTATTTTCTTTTAACAGTCCGTTTGGTGCCTGCGAAGAATGTGAGGGTATAGGTATCAAACTTAATGTCGACCCTAATCTAGTTGTACCAAATGAAAAAAAATCCATTATTGATGGTGCAATCGAACCATGGGCTAAAACTACTACTTTATATTATGCCCAAACACTCGCTTCTCTGGCAAAACACTACAGTTTTTCTCTCAATGAAAGATGGAATAAATTATCAAAAAAAATAAGAGATATAATACTTTATGGTTCTGATGATGAAGAAATAAAATTTACTTACGATGATGGATACGAAAAATATTCGCATAAGAAACCGTTTGAGGGTGTTATAAATAATCTTGAGCGTCGTTATTTAGAAACTGATAGTGATTGGAAAAGGGAGGAGATATCCCAATATCAATCAGATACTAAATGTGAAAGATGTAATGGTCATAGACTCAAAGATGAGGCTCTATGTGTAAAAATAGATGGTTTACATATTAGCGAAGTAACTGAAAAATCAATTTTAGAAGCCTCAAAATGGTTTAAGGAACTTCAGACAAACCTGAATAAAAAACAATTTAAAATTGCTGAACATATTTTAAAAGAAATAAATGAAAGATTAGATTTTTTATTAAATGTTGGACTTGATTACTTAACTCTATCAAGAGAATCAGGAACGTTATCAGGTGGTGAGTCACAGAGGATAAGACTTGCATCACAAATAGGATCAGGTTTGACAGGTGTACTCTATGTTTTAGATGAGCCTTCCATAGGGCTTCATCAAAAAGATAATGTAAAATTGATTAATGCTTTAAAAAGATTAAGAGATTTAGGAAATACTGTTATTGTTGTTGAGCATGATACAGAGACAATGGAGAACGCTGATCACATCATTGATCTTGGTCCTGAAGCTGGAAATAATGGTGGCCAAGTTGTAGCGCAAGGAACTTTTAAAGAAATAGGACAGAACAAAGATAGTATCACTGGAAAATATTTATCAAATAAATTCAAAATCATAGTTCCACCGAAAAGAAGATTGGCTAAGAATGGAAGATTTTTAGAAATTACTGGTGCTACAGGAAATAATTTAGATAATGTAAATTTAAAAATTCCTTTAGGAAGTTTAACTTGTGTGACTGGAGTATCTGGAAGTGGAAAGTCTACATTAGTTTTACAAACGCTTTATAATGCGCTGAATTTAACTTTAAACAATAATAAGTCTAGAAAAATCCCAAAACCATTTAAAAATTTTAAAGGAACAGAATTAATAGATAAAGTTATTGATATTGATCAATCGCCTATTGGTCGTACTCCAAGATCAAATCCAGCAACATACACTGGTGCTTTTGGACCAATAAGAGACTGGTTTACATCTCTACCTGAGTCTAAATCACGGGGTTACAAACCTGGAAGATTTTCTTTTAATGTTAAGGGTGGAAGATGTGAAGCTTGTGAGGGTGATGGAGTTATCACATATGAAATGCATTTTCTTCCAGATGTATATATTCAATGTGATGAGTGTAAAGGTACAAGATATAATCGTGAAACTTTAGAAATAAAATTTAAAGATAAAAGTATTGCAGATGTTTTAAATATGACAGTTGATGAGGGGTGTGAATATTTTGAAAATATAACAAATATAAAGACTAAATTACTTACTCTAAAAAAAGTTGGACTAGGTTATATAAAAATTGGTCAACAAGCGACCACTCTCTCTGGTGGAGAAGCGCAAAGAATAAAGCTTGCAAAAGAATTATCAAAAAGATCAACTGGACGTACGATGTATATACTTGATGAACCTACTACTGGATTACATCAACATGATATAAAAAAGCTATTAGAAATTTTGCATACATTTGTTGCTCTTGGAAATACTGTCGTAGTAATTGAACATAATCTTGATGTTATAAAAACAGCAGATTATATAGTTGATATGGGTCCTGAGGGTGGTGTTAAAGGAGGAAAAATTATTGCAGAGGGAAAACCTGAAGATATTTGTAAAATAGATCAAAGTTATACTGGAAAATTCCTCAAACCTTTACTTATTAACTAAATTAATTATAAATACTTAAATGAACTCTGATTTGAACCAAACTAACAAAGATTTTAAGGCTATGGGTTTGAATATGGAGAATCTTTCAATTTGTTATGGATTGTTTTTAATTATATGGGGAATTATAGTCAGCTTAATTAGTAAATCTGGCTCCTTTACTTCTTATATTCCATCCTTTTTGGGTCTGCCCATTTTAATTTTTGCTTATTTGGCAATTAAATTTGAAGCCAAAAAAAAAATATTTATGCATATAGTAGTTCTTTTTGGACTGATTATTTTTTTTGGAGGTTTAGATTTTCTAAGATCATTGATAACAGTTACTGCTTTTGAAAATACTTGGGCTGATATTTCAAAATTAATGATGTTGTTGACAGGTTTTTATTTCACGTTTCAATGTATAAAATCTTTTATACATGCTAGAAAATCAAAAGAGACAAATGCTTAATCAATCAAGTAAAGACTCGACAAACTCCCAATTAACCAAGCTGTCTAAAAATTTGTCTAAATATTCCGGTCTTCGATTTCTATAATCAATATAATAAGAGTGTTCCCATACATCACACCCCAAAATTGGTTTCATACCATCAATTAAGGGGTTAGCTGCATTAGCAGTTTTTGTTACGACAAGTTTGCCATTTTTTATCGATAGCCAACACCAACCAGAACCAAACTGAGTGATCCCTGCTTGCTTAAAGTCTTTTTTGAAATTATCGATATTTCCAAAATCAGATACTATTCTTTTTTCTAATTTCGGTGGCATATTTCCACCTCCTTTAGGTTTCATACATTTCCAAAATAAATTATGGTTCCAATGTTGACTGGCGTTATTAAATATTCCCAATTTTGAATTATCTTTTGAGCTTGCCAAAATTATATCCTCTAATGACTTATTCGCCATATCTGTATCTTTTATGAAGTTATTTAAATTTGTAATATAGGTTTGATGATGTTTGCCATGATGTAAATCTAATGTTTCTTCTGACATTATAGGAGATAATCCATTGTTAGCGTAATCTAGTTTTGGTAACGTAAATGTCATATTGTTTATCTCAGTTTGAAAAATATATTATTTATAATATAATTAAATATTTATTTAAACAAAAATAATAATATGATTAAAATATTATCATCCTTATCAAAAACTATCCATTTTTCTTTTGCTTTAACAATATTATTATTTTTAGTTTTGTTTTTTTTTAATGGAGGTTTTGTTTTTGATACTCTGTTCTGGAGTTCTATATGCAGATTTTTACACGTAAGTGTTGCAATTATGTGGATTGGTTTATTATGGTACTTTAATTTTGTTCAAATTCCTAATATGTCTCAAATTCCAGATGAACAAAAACCTGCTATAAGTAAAGTTATTGCTCCAGCTGCTTTATTTTATTTTCGTTGGGCTGCTCTTCTTACTATTTTATCTGGATCTATTTTGGCCCTTTTAAATGGTTACTTGTATGATGCAATGACATTAAGCATTTCTTCTGGTATTCCAAAACATACTGTTATTGGGATTGGAATGTGGCTAGGGGTTATTATGGCTTTTAATGTATGGTTTATAATATGGCCAAATCAAAAAAGAGCATTAGGTATGGTTGAATGTGAACAAGAAATTAAAACTAAATCTGCAAGAATAGCTATGTTAACATCAAGAACTAATACCTTGCTATCAATACCTATGCTATTTACAATGGTTATAGCGCAAAATTTGTATTAATTTTTTTCTTCATCTTTTAAAATAGTTTTTTGAGAAACATTTAGTCTTACGAGAATTGTATTCGCTATATAAATTGAAGAATAAGTTCCAAAAATAACACCAAAAATCATTGCTAATGAGAAACCTTTTAAAATTTCTCCACCAAAAATAAAAATTGAAACTAACGCTAAAAGTGTCGTTATTGATGTGATTAAAGTTCTTGATAAAGTCTCGTTAATTGAGATATTAGTTAATTCAAATATTTTAATATCAGCATATTTTCTTAAATTTTCACGAACACGATCAAAAATAACTACTGTATCATTCATTGAATAGCCAACTATTGTTAAAACAGCAGCTATTATTGATAAATTAATTTCCAAACCTAATAACGAAAACAGACCCAATGTAACAATTACATCATGAAATAAAGCGCAAATAGCACCAAGACTAAATTGCCATTCAAATCTTATCCAAATATATATTAGCATAAGAGCTAATGCCACTGAAATAGCAATTATACCTGACTTTAATAATTCAGCGCTTACTTTAGGACCAACATTTTCTACTCTTCTAAAATCAATATTGTTTCCAAATGATTTATCTAAATTTTTTTTTACATCTTCAATAATATTCTTTTTATTATCTTTGTTTTCAAACTTAATTAAATAGTCAGTTTCATTACCAAATTTTTTAACTGAAACATCTCCTAAATCCATTTGCTTAAATCTATCTCTTAAAGATGATACATTAACCTTTGAGTCTGTAGACCTAAGTTCAATTAAAATACCTCCTTTAAAATCAATCCCAAAATTTAATCCCTTAAATATTAAAAATAATAAAGAAATAACAACAAGTGATATGGATAATATATTAAACTGGTTATAATATTTATTAAAAGCTATCATTTATATTGTGATTTCTTTGTTTTTATTATTTAAAATATATAAGACTGTTAAAAGCCTTGCGATGAAATAAACAGAAAATAAAGTTGTAAAAATTCCAACACCTAAAGTTATTGAAAAACCTTTAATAGGACCTGAACCCATAAAAAATAATATGATTGCTGCCAACAAGGTTGTTATGTTTGCATCGAGAATTGCAGTTTTTGATTTAGAATAACCACTATCAAAAGCAATTAATCTATTTTTTTCGTTTTTAAGTTCTTCTCTTATACGCTCAAAAATTAACACGTTTGCATCTACAGCCATACCAACGGTCAAAATTATCCCTGCAATACCCGGTAATGTTAAAGTTGCTTCAAATAATGTGAGAACACCAACTAAAAGAAGTAGATTAATTATTAAAGCCGTATTTGTGATTATTCCAAAAATTTTATATTTAATAATTATAAAAACTATAACTAAAACAAAACCTATTATTAAAGCTATTATACCGGCATCAATCGAATCTTGACCTAGACCAGGTCCAACTGTCCTTTCTTCAATAATATTTAGCGGTGCCGGTAAAGCCCCAGATCTTAGCAAAAGAGCTAAATCTGTTGCAGACTGAAATGTAAACCCTCCAGAAATTTGTCCAGAACCGCCAGCTATTGTGTCTTGAATAACTGGTGCGCTGATAATTTTTCCATCTAGAATTATGGCTAATTGTCTACCAATCCCTTTTGAAGTCGCTTTACCAAATCTTTTTGCCCCTACTCTGTCTAAATCAAATGTTACAACTGTCTCATTACTTTCACTATCCATCCTTGGTTGAGCATCGAGCAAGTTATCTCCACTAAGTATTATTCTTTTGCTAACAAATTCTGAGCCTTCCTCATCCTCATAATTTAATTTTTCATTACCAAATGAATCTTCATTATTATTAGAAACAAATCTAAATGTAAGATTAGCAGTTTTTCCTAATAAAGTTTTTATTCTCATAGGATCATCGAGGCCAGGGAGTTCTACTAATATTCTGTCATTTCCTCTTTTGAGAATATTAGGTTCATTCGTTCCAACTTCATCTATTCTCCTTCTTACTATCTCAAGAGCCTGTTCCTGTGAAGATGTTTTGAGCTTTACTAGGCCTTGCTTAGAAAAAATTACGCTTAAAAAATTATTCTCCTCGGTTATTACTAATTGGTGTGATTTAAATCTTTCATAATAAGGATTTATCTCGCTTTCTTTATCATTAAATATATCAAGGACTTTTTGTTTATCTTTCTCATTAACTTTAAATAGAATTTTTTCATTTTGAAGTATAAAGTTTACTAACTTGATATTTTTTCCCTTAAAGTAATCTCTTAAAGAGATCGTTAAATTTTGAAGTTTTTGTTCAATAACAGGTTTATTGTCAATTTCTAATAAAAGATAAGAGCCACCTTGAAGGTCTAAACCAAGATTTATATTTCTTTTTAGAAAATTATTATCAAACTTAAATAAATTTGATGAGGCAATCAAAATTAAAAATAAAGATATAATTAAAATGAAAATTATCTTTAGTTTAGAAAAATATAACACACTATTAAATTAGATTATTTCTTTGGTTCTTGAGAATTCATTAAGCTTTGAATTCCAGTGCCTCTAATAACTTCAACGGTTACATTTTCTGCAATTTCAACCTCAACCTTGTCATTATCCACTACTCTTGTAATAATTCCAGTTATACCACCTGATGTAACAACTTTATCTCCTTTTTTTAAATTTTCGACCATGGTTCTATGTTCTTTAACTTTTTTTTGTTGAGGTCTAATAAGGAAAAAATAAAATATTACAAAAATTAATATTAACGGTATAAACTGACCAAATCCTGAACTATCCATAAAACTCCTAATTTTAATTTGAATATTTATACTATCTAAAGAATTAAAACAACTTTATTTAAGTGAAATTTTTTCTAAATTATTCATATAAGGACGTAACGCTTTTGGGATTAGAATAGAGCCATCCTTTTCTTGATAGTTTTCTAAAATTGCGATCAAAGTTCTACCTACTGCTAGACCGCTACCATTTAATGTACCAACATGCTTTGTGTCTTTATTTTGAGTTTTATATCTTGCTTTCATTCTACTCGCTTGAAATGTTGAGCAAGAAGAACAAGACGATATTTCACGATATCTATTCTCCGATGGCAACCATACTTCTAAATCATAAGTTTTTTCTGCACTAAATCCCATATCACCACTACATAGGATAACTTTTCGATAAGGTAATTCAAGTAAATCCAAAATACTAGTCGCACAATTAGTCATTCTTTCAAGTTCCTCTAGACAATTATCTTGCTCTACAATACTAACAAGTTCAACTTTATAAAATTGATGTTGTCTTATCATCCCCTTAGTGTCCTTACCGTAACTACCTGCCTCTTTTCTAAAACAAGGCGTTGAAGCAACAAATCTCATTGGTAAATCTTTTTGATTTATAATTTTATCTTTAACAATGTTTGTTAAAATCACCTCAGCTGTTGGTATAAGAAATTTTCTTTCATTTCCCTCCTCGATTTTAACTTCAAATTGATCATTTTCGAATTTAGGTAATTGTCCTGTGCCATACATAGTGGTTTCTGAAGCTAATAATGGCGGTGATATTTCACTATAACCATTTTTAGTTACATGAGTATCTAACATAAAATTTGATAATGCTCTTTCCAATAAAGCTAGTTTATCTCTCACAAAAACAAATCTTGATCCGGTAGTCTTTGTTGCTAATTCAAAATCAAGCATGCCAAGATTTTCACCTAATTCATAATGACTTTTAACTTTAAAATCAAAATTTGGGATTGTTCCAGATTTCATGACTTCAATATTGTCATTTTCATCTTTACCAATCGGAACATCCTTGTGTGGAATATTCGGAATATTTG
>CACMNK010000014.1 GCA_902615145.1 uncultured Pelagibacteraceae bacterium
TGATAATGTAAAAAAATTAAATTCTATTAATCGTAGAATGTTTATAACAGGATCACTAAAGTTTTTTATAATGGTGGGAATTGTAAGTAGATTATTTTTTCTGCAAGTTAAAGAAAATAAAAAATACCTTACACTATCGGATAAAAATAGAATTAGAGAATGGAAATTGGCACCTGTTAGAGGAGAATTTCATGATTATTTTGGCAATGTCATAGCTGGCAACTTTGAAGCTTATCAGCTACATATAATACCCGAGCAAGTCGAAAATTTCAAATATGTTATTTACAGGCTTAAAGATTTATTAGAGTTATCTGACACAGAGTTCAAAAAAGTTTTAAAAAAGAAAAAAGAAATTAAGCCTTGGGAAACATTAATTGTTTCAAATAATTTAAATTGGGATAAATTTTCAAAAATAAATAACCATTTGTATGACTTAAATGGTGTAAAACCTGTCATATCAATTTCAAGAAACTATCCTTTTGATGAAAATTTTACTCATATTATTGGTTATGTTAGTCAGGCAAATGAACAGGATATTGAAAATACAGAATTAATAAAAAAAAATTTTGTGCCTGGTCTTAAAGTTGGGAAAATTGGATTAGAAAAATCTTTCGAGGAAAAATTAATTGGAACTAATGATATTGAGAGATACGAAGTAAATGCATATGGTAGACGAATAAGTCAGCTTGAGTTTCAAAAAGGTAAAAAAGGTCAAACCCTAAAACTCACAGTTGATACAGAAATTCAAAAATTAGCAAACGAACTATTGAAAGATAAAGCAGGATCTATATGTGTAATGGATATATTTACTGGTGAGGTTATTGCCATGCACTCATCTCCCTCATTTGATCCAAATTTGTTTGTTTTCGGTATTAGTCAAGATAATTGGCAAATAATCCGTAATGATCCAATGAAACCACTATTGAACAAAACTTTGCAAGGTAGATATTCCCCAGGCTCAACATTGAAACCCATTGTAGCCTTATCTGCTTTAGAAAACGGAATTATAAATACAAACTTTACTGTCAGATGTACTGGAAAAACTGAATTGTATGATCAAACTTATCATTGTTGGAAAAAAGAGGGTCATGGATATGTTAGCCTTAGAAACGCTATGAAGATGTCATGTGATACTTATTTTTATGAGATAGCAAGGAAACTTGGAGTAGATAAGTTAAGTGAAACAGCAAAAAAATTTGGATTAGGAAAAAAAGTTTTTGATAACTTATTTGAAATTGAAAAAGACGGATTAATTCCTGATACTCAATGGAAAAAAAATGCTTTAGGTAAAGGGTGGTTGTTAGGAGAAACAATAATTACTGGAATTGGCCAGGGATATATTCAAACTACACCGATACAGTTATGCCTAATGACAGCACAAATTGCTAATGGTGGATATAAAATATATCCAAAAATAGTTGTAGATGATAAAGATAAAGTAAAGCCAAGTGATTATTACACTCCACTTTATAAAAACCCTAAAAATATAAGAATTATCCAAGATGCAATGTTTGGCTCTACGAATGAAGTAATGGGAACTTCTTATCGATCAAGAATTGATAATCCAAAATACCAATTTGCTGGTAAAACAGGTACAGCCCAAGTTAAAAAAATTACTGAGAGAGAAAGAGAATTAGATTTAAAAACTTCTGAAATTCCTTATGAACAAAGAGATCATGCTTTATATATCGCTTATGGTCCCTATGTTAATCCAAGATATGCGTTAAGTATTGTTGTGGAGCATGGTGGTAATGGAAGTACAACCGCTGCTCCAATGGCAAAGAGATTATTCAAACTTATTATTGATCGACATGAAATGAGACAATCAATTAATCAAAAAAAATATTTGGAGATTTAGATGTATCAACATACCAGATTAACAAATAACAATTTTACTTTTTTTCAAAAATTTAGAAATTTTGATTATATTTTACTAATTTGTATTTTATTGCTCGGTTTCATTAGTTTAGCAACTATGTATTCGACAGATGGTGGAAAGATTTTATTTCATACGAAAAGTCATTTTACAAAGTTAATGGTTTTTACAATGATGATGCTTTTTATTTCATTTATCAATATCAAATTTTGGTTTTCTATTGGCTATCTATCTTACATAGTTGTGGTGAGCTTATTAGTATGGACCTATTTTTTTGGAATAACATCTTCAGGGTCAAAAAGATGGATGGACTTATATTTTATAAATTTACAACCATCAGAACTTATGAAAATTTTTATAATTTTGTGTCTGGCAAAGTACTTTCATAGGATGAAATTAGAGAATGTAAATTCCGTCTATACAATTTTAACCTCACTCATAATAATTTTATTACCTATGGGTCTCGTGATAGTTCAGCCTGATTTAGGTACTTCAGTGCTTATAGCTGTTAGCGGAATAGCCGTCTTGTGGTTTGCAGGAATTAATCACAAATATTTTATCTATACAATGTTAGGATTTGTAATTTCATTACCATTTGTAATAGCGTTTTTAAAACCTTATCAAAAGTTAAGAGTTTTAACTTTTCTAAACCCGGACAAAGATCCTCTAGGTGCAGGTTATCAGATTATACAATCTAAAATTGCAGTTGGATCTGGAGGCATTTTTGGAAAAGGTTTTTTAAAAGGAACTCAAAGTTATTTGGAATTTTTGCCAGAGAAGCATACTGACTTTATTTTTACTCTTTTTTCAGAGGAGTTCGGCTTTGTTGGTTCAGTGGTGCTGCTTGTAATTTATATTATTATAATTTACCGCATAATTGCTATTGGAGCTAATTCTAGAAGTTATTTTGCTAAACTTTTTTGTTATGGTTTTGGAGCTGCCATTTTTGTTTTCATTACAATAAATATGAGTATGGTTCTAGGCTTACTACCTATAGTTGGATCTCCATTGCCAATAATGTCTTATGGAGGTTCTTCAATGTTAGCTACCATGATTGGCTTTGGAATAGTAATGAGTGCTAGGGTACACAGCCAACAATTAATCGCCTAAGTATAATTTGTCGCTTAAATTTTTTTAAAGAATAATTGTATATTTTTTTTTATGAATAAAAATTTAAATGTTGGAATAATTGGCGCTGGTATTCAAGGTATTTCCAATGCTTTATTTTTACAAAAAAAAGGGTTTAAAGTAACAATATTTGATCGAGAAAAACCTGGTAGTCCTGTCGCCTCTTATGGCAATGCTGGTCATTTTTCACCATACGCATCCTTATCATTGAATAGAACAGATATTTTAATGGATGTTCCTGCTATGTTATTAAGTTCAACAGGTCCTTTAGCTTTAAAATGGAATTATGTACCAAAAATGATTCCTTGGTTTTTAAAATTTATTTTTAATACGACTAAAAACAAAATGATGCACACCGCAAAAAATATGCACCAAATTTTGGATTTAGCTCTTCCCGCTTATGATGAATTATTTGAGGAAATTAATCTAGAAAACTTAGTTGAAAATAAAGGCATTCTCTACGTTTGGAATGATAAAAATCTAAAAAGTAGAGAACTAGAAATCAGAGTAAGAGAAGAACTAGGTGTTAAACAACAACTCGTAGATAAAAAAGATATACATGATTTAGAACCGAATCTTAAAAAATTTTATCATGCAGGAGTTTATTATCCATACGCAAGACATGCCAGAAACCCAAAAAAGATTTTATTAAAACTTTTTGAACTTTTTTTAAAAAAAGGTGGGAAATTTGAAAATAAGAATATTTTAAATATTAATTTTGAAGGAGAGAGCCCTGTTTTGCTGAGTGAAAATGAAAGTTTCAGCTGTGATAAGATTGTAATAACTTGTGGTGCTTTTTCTAAGAAACTAACTGATAAATTGGATGAAAAAATTCCATTAGATACAGAGAGAGGTTACCACGTTCATTTTAAAGATTGTGATCATCTTTTAAGTAGACCAGTCATATTTCATAATAGAGGTTTCGGTATAACGCCAATGGAACAAGGTTTAAGAGTAGTTGGCACTGTAGAATTTGGTGGTTTAGATAATCCCGCCTCAAAATCAAGAATAAATAATTTAATTAATAATGCAAAGTATATGTTGGGGGACCTTCCTGAGCATGAGGATGAGTGGTTAGGCTTCAGGCCAACATTACCAGATTTTTTGCCGGTAATGGGTCCATCTAAAAATTATAAAAACGTGTTTTATTGTTTTGGACATCATCATTTAGGATGGACATTGGGTCCAATATCTGGAAAGATAGTTTCTGGAATGATAGCTAAAGAAAATACAAATTTAAACTTAGATCCTTATAGCTCAAGAAGGTTTTCTTGATTTTGTGTCTAATAAAAAATATTTAGCATACCTATTTTTAGTCCTTGCAACATTTTGTTGGTCAGGCAACTTTATAGTTGGAAAATTTGCAACATTATATGAAATTCCTCCTTTAACTTTAAATGTTTTTAGGTGGATTTCTGTTTGGTTTATTCTGATACCTTTTACCTACAAAGAAATTTTCAAAAATCTATCCTATATAAAAAAAAATTGGCTTGTAATTAGTTTTATGGGAGTAATTACAATAAGCACGTTTAATTCTGTAGTTTATTTTGCTCTTAATTATACACAAGTAATTAATGCTGTGCTTATGCTTTCAGCTATTCCTGCAGCAACAATTGTTCTTTCATCATTAATGAAAATTGAAAAAACAAATATTTTTCAGTTAATTGGATTATTAGTTTCAATACTTGGAATAGGCTCAATAATTTCAAATGGAGATTTTCAAAAGATAATTTCTTTAGATTTTAATAAAGGTGATATATGGATGTTAGTTTGTGTAATTACCTGGTCTCTATATTCAACTTTACTAAAGAAAAATAAGTTTAAATTTTCACAATTTACATTGATACAATTAATGGTTTCGGTAGGGATAATTTTTTTAATTCCACAATTTTTTTATGAAAAATCAATTGGCCTTGAATTAAATATAGATAAAAATTTTTTTTTAATATTGACTTATGTAGCAATTTTTCCGGCTATAGCTGCTTATTATTTTTGGCAAAAAGGAATTGAGATAATTGGTCCAAATCGAGCTTCTATGTTTATTCAATTAATGCCGTTGTTTAGTGCCATTATGGCTATTATTATTTTCAAAGAAAAATTTGAAATGTATCATTTTGTAGGAGCATTTTTCATATTGTCTGGCATTTATTTATCTAATAAAAAAGTTTATGCTTAAAGTTGCAATTTTAGATGATTATCAAAATGTTTCCCAACAATTTGTGGATCTAAAAAAATTATCAGGAAAATATGAAATAAAAATTTTTAGTGAGCCTTTTGTAGATGAAGCTGATGCTATAGAGCAATTAGCAGAATTTGAGGCTCTCCTTATAATGAGAGAAAGAACTCCTATAACAAAAAATTTGATAGAAAATTTAACTAAATTAAAATTTATAATCACTAGCGGTTTAAGAAATAAATCAATTGATTTAGATGCCGCAAAAAAAAGAAAAATTTTTGTCAGTGGTACTGAGAGCAATACTAATCCAACACCTGAATTAACTTGGGCATTAATACTTGGGTTAGCAAGAAACTTAAAAGAGGAAATTGATAATATGTACCAAGGTTATTGGCAAACTTCAGTTGGTGTAGAATTAAAAGGTAAAATTCTTGGTTTGATTGGCCTTGGAAAAGTAGGAACGCAGGTTGCTAAGGTTGGCAAGGCATTTGGTATGCAGGTGATGGCTTGGAGTGAAAATTTAAATTTAGACACCTGTAAAGAATTAGACGTTCTGCCTTGTAGTAAAGAAGATCTAATAAAAAACTCTGACTTTTTATCTATTCATGTACAAGGTGGAGAGAGATATAAAAATTGTATTACTCTTAAAGAAATGGATAAGATGAAAAAGACCTCATTTTTAATTAATACCTCTCGGGGTCCCATAATAAACGAAGACGATTTGATAATTGCATTATCAACAAATATAATTGCAGGTGCTGGATTAGATGTTTATGAAAAAGAGCCTTTATCAGAAAATAATAAATTAAGATTTTTACCAAATGCTTTATTAACACCCCACATTGGATATGTGACGGCTGAAAATTATCACGTTTATTTTACTCAAATGATCGAGTCACTAGAGGCTTGTGTTAATGGGGAACCAATTCGGGTGATTGAGTAAAATGCATTTACCTGTAGTTAATCATGAAGATTATTTTGCTAAAATTGGCGATGATCATAAATTTCCTATTAATAAATTTGGTGATCTTGCAGATTTTTTATTAAAGAATAAGATAGTAACAAAGTTTCATAAACCATATCCATGTTCAGATGAAACTTTAAAGGGTGCTCACTCTGAAAAATATATTAAAGAAATTAAAAATAAAACACTAGATGAAATTGGAGTTAAAAAAATTGGTTTTCCATTAGTTGATAGCGTAGTTCAAAGGTCGTTAGTTGCAACAGGAGGGACAGTGCTTGCCTCTAAACTTGCAATAAATCATGGTATTGCTTGTAATACTGCAGGAGGAAGTCATCATGCGAATTATGATAGTGGTGCAGGATATTGTGTTTTTAATGATGTAGCGGTTGCTTCTCAATTTCTATTAGATAGAGAATTGGCAAAAAGAATATTAATTGTTGATTTGGATGTTCATCAAGGAAACGGTAATTCAGATATATTCAAGGATAATAAAAATGTTTTTACTTTTAGTATGCATTCAAAATCAAATTATCCCGCCAAAAAATCAATTAGCGATTGCGATGTTGAGCTTAAAGATAATACAGAGGATAAGGAATATTTAAATATACTTAAATTTCATTTAAATGAATTAAATAAAGAAAATTTTGATTTTGTTTTCTATATTGCAGGGGTTGACATCCATTTTAACGATCGCTTAGGTAAATTAAAGATTTCAGATGATGGGATAAAAAAAAGAGATGAAATTGTTACAGAAAATTTTTTTTCTAAAAGAATTCCTATTTGTGGAGTTTTAGGAGGTGGGTACAATAAAAATTTTGATAAACTTGTTGAATTACACTCTTTTTTGCACCAGTCATGTGCTAAATTGATTTAGTAATTATGAATAAAAAAAATCCAAATCTCACATCAGAACAAAAATTAGTTATGTTTGAAGAAGGCACTGAACGTCCTGGATCAAGTGAATTAAATAATGAAAAGCGAGAAGGAACTTATCATTGTGCTAATTGCGATATAAAGTTATTTGAATCAAAAACAAAATATGAAAGTGGATCTGGATGGCCTTCATTTTATGAATCCTTACCAGATGTATTTGAAACAAAAACAGATCATTTAATAGGTTATGCACGTACGGAATATCATTGTAAAAATTGTAACGCTCATCATGGTCATGTATTTGAGGACGGACCTCAACCTACTGGTAAAAGATATTGTAATAACGGTGTATGTTTAATCTTTAAACAAAAAAAATAATATAATAATAGCAATAATTATATATGTGTTTATGATAGCATTAGAAAAATGTTAAAAAAAATAATAGCTATATTCTTTGTTTTCAGCTGCGGTTTAGTTTCAAACTCAAACGCAGATACTTTAGATACCAAAATAAGTGAGTACATTTCAAATCTTATTCCTGGCGAAGGATTAACTGAAACATCTATTAAATTAAATGATAAGGATGAAGATCAGATAAAATTTTCAATTTTAGGCCTTAGAAATATCCTTGAGGAGGATAATTCAAACTTATTTACGCAGTTTAGCTTGAGGACTAAAGAAGTAAATAGCGATGGAAGAATTCATGGTAATTTAGGTATTGGTTATAGAGAATTAAGTGATGATAATTCAATGATGTATGGTGCAAATACTTTTATTGATGCAGACATATTCGAGGGACACAGGAGATTGGGATATGGACTTGAAGCAAAAGCATCGCTATTAGATTTATCTTTAAATGGATACCAAAAGATAACAAATATGAAAACTATTAATGGAACAGCTGAACAAATACTTAGTGGCTGGGATTACTACTTAACCACTCAAATTCCTTATACACCTTGGGCAAAATTTAGTTTCAAAGGTTATAAA
The DNA here is from genome assembly GCA_902615145.1 of uncultured Pelagibacteraceae bacterium. GTDB lineage: Bacteria > Pseudomonadota > Alphaproteobacteria > Pelagibacterales > Pelagibacteraceae > Pelagibacter. The sequence goes on from CACMNK010000014.1 coordinate 8,008, forward strand.
TGGGAGGGTGAAAAAACTTCACAAGACTCAAAAGGAAATAAATATATTTCAGAATTAAATATAAACCCTTCATTACAATTGAACTTATCAATGGACGACTCTTCTCTTCCTGGTGTAGATGATGTTTTGGAAGCTGAACTATTATTTGTTTATCCGCCTAGAGAAAATATAAGAACGATGGATGAAGGATTATCTGATGTAGCTTTTGAAAAAGAAGACATGCAAGCAAAATTAAATGAAAAAGTTAGAAGAAACTACGATTTAACTGTAGAAATCCAAGGTACGGTAATTATTACAAGTCAATAATATGAGAAATATTTTTTTTATAATTTTATTTATCCTAACTTTTTTTAACACAAAATCTTTTGCACTTGAAGCTGAGGCAACAACTTACAAAATCACAATAACAAGAATTGAAATTTGTGACAACACCAGTACTGATGCCTCATGTAATAATCCTATAGTTTTATATTCTGGTAATTCTGGGTCTATTGATATTGCATCTACTTCGGCTGGAGCAGCAGCAGCAAGTTTAGGAGATTTATCAAAAGTTGAATTTGGAAAAACTTATACTTATTTTCAGATTACTATGAATAGAGCTTTTACAGTTGCTGGTAGTGTTACAAGTGGAGCAACAACTTGCTATACCATTGCAAGTTCAACTGGAACCGCCAGCGTAAATGGAATAGGAAGCAAAACTTCAGGAGCTGCAGTTGCTGGAACTTATTATGCAGGTATACCAGGTGGTACAAATCATGGAGATGTAATGAATAGCACTACAGCTGGTGATGGAACAGGAACAGACTCAGCAACAGGAACAGTTGATGCTGGTGATGCTTTTTTTGAGTATAGAGAAGCACTTTCAGCACCATTTACTATGGAGGCTGGAAAAATTCCAACAGTTAAAATTGCCTTTGGAACATCAACAGCATTGGGATATTTAGAAAAGGCTGGATTAGCAAGCGATTGTACTGGAACTGCTGGTGCAACTAGAGGTTTTTATGCAAACCGACCTGATGTAGTTCTTACACTTGAGTAATTAATTCACTTTAAAAGATCTTTTAATTTATTTTCTTTTTCTAAAGCTCTTACTTCATCATAGCCACCAATGTGTTCATCGTTGAAAAAAATTTGTGGTATTGTTTTTTTTCCATTAGCTTTCTTTATCATTTCATCTTTTGCACCATCGACTTCAGCTACATTAATTTCTTTATAAGGTGCATTATTTCTTGTTAATAATCGTTTTGCTGCATCGCAATAATTACAGTATGGTCCAGTATATATCGTAACATTTTTCATAGACTATAGATAATCACCTTTTTTAATTTTACTAGATATTTGTTTTCGAGAGTATTCAAATTTCTTTCTATGTTTGATACTTTTTTCATGAACTCTTTTTCTCCATAATCTAAATGAGGAGGGTTTGAGTGATCTTCGCATTATTCTTATGACGTCAGATTCTGCGTAACCTGTTTTTTTTTTAATTTCCTCAAATGTGATCCTATCAGCCCAGGCAGCCCATATGACCCAATCTGGACTTTCAACACTTGGCTCAGGATTCTTGACTTTAGTGATAGGCCTGTGACCTTTTTTTTTCATAAATCCCTTATATTTCAAAAAAATCTATAATGCATTTTTTTTAAGACCTGATATATTGTGATTTGATAGTCCTTCTTAGCCATCTTTAGCTCCCGGTTTTTAAGGACTATCTTTTTTTTTATGCTCCCATTGGATTTTATCCTTTTTTTACAGATCATTATTTTTTTATTTATTACACCTGGTACCCCTAGAATAGTAATCATTTCTTATTCAATGAATTATGGAGTTAAAAATTGTATATGGACAGCTTTTGGAGATGTTACCGCAAATTTACTACAGGCAACTTTAGTAATTTTTGTCATCGGCTCTTTTTTATCTGACAATCCAAATATCCTAAATATTTTTAAATGGATTGGTGTAATTTATTTAATTTATTTAGCTTATGATGTTTACAAATCTTCACCAAAAGATGTTAATTCGAAAAAAATTCGCTCAAAAGGAACTTTTTCTTTTTATAAAGATGGTTTTTTAGTTGCAGGCACAAGTCCTAAGGCTTGGTTGTTCTTTCCTTTAATATTCCCTCAATTCATTGACTTTAGTACCAATTATATCGTCCAGTTTTTTATTTTAATAACTACTTATGTTGTTTTAGATTTTATTTCATTAATTGGTTACGCTCTGTTGGCACAAAAACTTATTACATGGATAAAAGCAAATCCAAAAACAATTAATACAATCTCAGCGAGTGTTTTGGTAATCATAGCCTTAATTATTATTGTAACACAACAGTATTAGCACATATGCAAAAGTTTTTTTGCCTCTTGCAATACTTTAAAATTATTTATTTAATTAAGTGAAAATAAGTAGAACAATCTTGAGTTTTATTTCTGCAATAGTAATTTTATTTTCAACTTCTGTTACATCATTTGCAAAAGTTGTTGGAGATAAGATTGTCTTAGGTGCTGCCATTTCATTAACTGGTAAATACTCATCTAATGGTGTTCATACACAAAACGGTTATAATATGGCTGTTGATAGAATTAACAACATGGGTGGAGTAAAAGTTGGTGGAAAAACTTATAAGTTTGAAATCATTTATTACGATGATGAATCAAACCCAAAAAGAGCAGCTCAATTAGCAGAAAGATTAATCTCACAAGATGGTGTTGAGTTTATGCTTGGACCATACAGTTCAGGTTTAACAAAAGCAATTGCACCAGTTACAGAAAAATATGGTGTTCCAATGGTTGAAGCAAATGGTGCTTCTAGATCTTTGTTTACAAAAGGTTACAAATATCTATTTGCAGTATTAGCTCCAGCAAACTTATATCTTGATGTTGCTATAGATTTAGCAGTTGAAAAGAATAACGGTAAACCAGTAACAGTTGCAATGGCATTTGAACAAGATGCATTTTCTCAAGACGTAAGATTGGGAGTGCTTGATGCAATTAAAAGAACAGGCTCTAAAAAAGTAATAGACGATAAATTACCGAAAGAGTTAAATGATATGGCTGCTACATTAGTTAAGGTAAAACAAATGAAGCCAGATGTTCTTGTAGTATCAGGTCATACAAAAGGAGCACTAACTGCAATTAGACAAATAGCTGAAATGAAAGTAGATGTGCCTATGCTAGCGATGACACACTGCGATGCTGCGAAATTATCAAAACAACATGGTAAGAATTCACAGTATGCTTTATGTGCATCACAATGGCATAAGACATTAACTTATAAAGATAATTTCTTTAAAGATGGTATGAAATATGCAGCAGACTTTGAAAAAGAGTTTGGTTATGATCCGCCATATCAGTCAGCAGAGTCTTCAGCTGCGCTGTTAGTATTTAAAGATGCATTTGAAAGAGCAAATTCTTTTGATCAGAAAAAAGTACGAGATGCTCTTGCAGCTACTAACATGCAAACATTTTATGGAAATATAAAGTTCGCAGAAGGTGGTCAGAATGTTGACAAGCCTATGGTTCTTTTCCAGGTAATGTGTGATGGCTCAGGAAAATGTGAAAACAAAGTTGTAGCTCCAACTAAATGGGCTTCAGCGAAGTTAATTCACCCAATTCCTAAGTGGTCTGAAAGATAAAAACTAATCTATAAATACCCCCTAAATTCTAGGGGGTATTTTTTTTTAAGAGTTGATTATGGATTTCATGGTTTTCCAATATCCAATGATTACTGTTCAAGCTTGCTTGGACGGATTACTTCTTGGTATTTTATTTGCTTTGATTGCATACGGCATGGCATTGCAATGGGGAGTTATGAATATCATAAATATTGCTCAAGGTGACCTAGTCATTCTTGGAGGGTATATTGCTTACTTCATGTATCTATATGGAATTCACCCAGCCTGGGGTGTAATTGTCTCTCCAATAATAATGTATTTTATTGGTGTCGGAATTTACAAATTAGTAATTAATAAAGTGGTCGATCGAGATTTATTCATCTCCATTCTTGCAACTTTTGGAATAAGCATTTTATTTATGCAATTAATGAATTTTGCATTTGGCGCAGATGTTGTTCTAGCTAATTCAGGTTATGGAACAACTATGTTATTTGATAACAATGTTACTCTACCTAATTCAAAAATCTTTTCAGCTGTAATCAGTATTGTTTTTGCAATTGGTTTAGTTATTTACATGAAAAAATCAAAATTAGGGAGAGCAATTCGTGCAACAGCACAAAACTCAAGAGCTGCAAAAATCTTGGGAGTTGATACAGAGAAAGTTTATGCAGCTACATTTGGAATTAATGCTGCGCTTTGTGGAGTAGCAGGTGCTTTAATATCTATTACATTTACAATTCATCCATACATGGGATTACCATATACAATAAGGTCTTTTATGATCGTTATTGTTGCAGGACTAGGCAATTTACCAGGAGTAGCAATGTCTGGAATGGGACTTGGAGTTTTTGAAGAATTTGCTGATTATATTTTAGGAACTGAATTTAGAATTGGTGCAGTATTTTTATTATTAGTTTTAATTCTCGTTTACAGAAGATTTAAACTGTCTAGGAAGAGAGAGTATTTAAAATAATGAGTAAAAATATTCTTTTATATTCAGCAATTCTAATCTTTGGATTGATAGCACCATTTGTTTTTCCTGCATTTAAAGTTCAATTATCCATTCTATGTGTATTGATAATTTTAGCTACAACTTGGAATATTCAGGGTGGTGAAATGGGATACAATACATTCGGGAATATACTATTTTATGGTTTAGGCATGTATTTATGTGCATCTGTTCAAGTTGGTATGTTTTTCCCTCTTGCAGAATGGACAGAAAGTGGAGGTGAAAAAACTTTTGTTCATACTCCAGCTCAATTTTTTCAAGGTATGGCTGTTGGACTTGTTGTAGCAGCAGTAGTTCCAACAATTGTAGCTGGGTTAATTGGATATGCGATTTTAGGTTTAAGAGGACATTATTTTGCTATTTGTACTTTAGGTTTAGGTGTTGCAGCGGGAGAAATTTCTGGAGGTATAGAAATTATAGGTGCAGGTCAGGGGTTTACCACTCCTCCATTCCCTGAGGTTGGCGGTCTTGAAGCAAGGGGAGAATTTTTTTACTTTTTAAGTTTTGGAGCTCTCATATTAACTTTTGTTGCGGTACGAGCAATCTATTCAACAAGATTTAGATTAATTTTAAATGCGATTAGAGATAATGAAGATAAAGCTGAGGCGATGGGTATTGAAACAATGAAATATAAAATTATTGGTTGGATGGTATCCGCATTCTTTTGCGGTTTAGCAGGTGGTATTATGGGAGGACTAGTTGGATACATCGACTCAACTGATGTTGCTTTTGATGGTAGAGAAATGGGAGTGTTCATGGTTTTAATGGCAATCCTAGGAGGCAAAGGAACTTTATGGGGACCAGTTATTGGTGCAACAGTATTTCATATTTTTAAAGAAGGGTTTTGGACATTTTTTTTAGGTTGGCAGTATGTTGCTTTAGGAGTTTTAATTGTTGTAATCGTAATTTATTTTCCTGAGGGGATTATGGGCTGGTTAAGAGAAAAATATCCCGAAAAATTTGGTGAAGTAATTGATGAAGAAGATCGAAAGGCTCAAGTAGAACTTAAATGAGTATTTTAGAAGTAAACAATGTTAGTAAATCTTTTGGCGGTGTAAAAGCTAATGTAGATATTTCAATGTCAGTAGAAAAAGGTAAGATATTTGGACTGATCGGTCCAAATGGATCTGGTAAAACAACACTGTTTAACTCTATTGTTGGAACGTATCCGATAGATAATGGTTCAATAAAATTTAATGATAAAGAAGTCTCAGACTTACCTGTACCTGTTATTGCAAAACTTGGTTTACTTAGAACTTTTCAGCAAACTAGAATTTATGGAAAACTAAATTGTGTAGATAATATGTTAATTAGTCATAAAGGAAGTGATGAAAGTATATTAAAAATATTCTCAAAAATTCCTCAAGATTTAACAGAAAAAGCAGAAAATCTTCTGAACTTCGTTGGACTTTATCAAAAAAGAAAATTAAGGGCTGGAGATTTATCTTTTGGTCAACAAAAACTTCTAGAGTTAGCAATGGCTCTGATGAATGAACCTGAAATGTTATTATTAGATGAACCTACTGCAGGGATCAATCCTACTCTTATAAATGGTATCATCGATAGATTGATTAAAGTAAATCAAGATTTTGGTATTACACTTTTGGTAATTGAACATAATATGAGAGTTATTATGCAACTAGCAGAAAATATTTATTGTTTAGCACATGGTAAGATGCTTGCTAATGGGACACCTGACGAAATTAAAAATGATAAACGTGTAATAGATGCGTACTTAGGAGCACAATAATGTCAAATCAATACGAAGTTTTAGGAAAAGCTCCGGTAGCAGAAGACTTAAAAAAACTGTCCCCAAATAATATTCATCTTACTATTAAAAATATGAATGCTGGTTATGGTAAAATGGAAATTCTTCATAATTTCGATTTATTTGTCAGTAAAGCTCAATCCTTATGTCTGATTGGACCAAACGGAGCTGGTAAATCCACTATTCTTCACTCTATTTATGGGTTTACAAATATTTTTTCAGGGCAAATAGAAATAGATGGAAAAGAAATCACAAATTTAACACCAGCTGAAAAATTGAAAACTGTTGGAATAGCATACATACTCCAGGATAATTCTGTCTTCCCAGATATGACTGTGGAGGAAAATTTATTAATGGGTGGATTTATTAAAGAAAAAACAGAAGAGTCACACGCGGAAGCTGAGCGAATTTTTGAGAAATACGAAAGATTAAGAAACAGAAGAAACCAACCTGCAAAAGTATTATCAGGTGGAGAAAGAAGATTGTTAGAAATTTCAAGAGCATTGGTAATGAAGCCATCAGTTTTATTAGTTGATGAACCATCAATTGGTTTGGAGCCAAGGTATATTGATATGGTATTTGAAATTTTAAGAGATCTCCAAGAGAATGAAAAAAAGACAATTATTTTAGTTGAACAAAATGCTAAAAAAGGACTCGAGTTCGCAGATATTGGTTACGTGCT
>CACMNK010000015.1 GCA_902615145.1 uncultured Pelagibacteraceae bacterium
TTATATACGTTGGTTCAAAAACAGGACGAGATGGTATTCATGGAGCAAGTATGGCGTCTGCTAGTTTTGATGAAAAAATTGAGGAAAAAAAACCGACTGTTCAAGTTGGAGATCCTTTTACAGAAAAACTTTTACTTGAAGCTTGTTTAGAACTTATGGCCGGAGACTCAATTATTGCAATACAAGATATGGGTGCAGCAGGTCTTACATCATCAAGTATTGAAATGGCTTCAAAAGGTAATTTAGGAATTGAGTTAAATCTAAATAAGGTTCCATGTAGAGAAAGCAAAATGACACCCTATGAAATCATGCTTTCTGAAAGCCAAGAAAGAATGTTGATTGTTTTAGAAAATGGAAAAGAAGATTTGGCAAAAAAAATATTTGATAAATGGGATTTAGATTTTTCTGTAATTGGTAAGACGACTAATACAAAAAACATTGAATTATATTATGATGAAAAACAAGTTGCTACTATTCCAATTAATACTTTAGTTGAAAATTCTCCAATGTATGATCGAAAGTGGAAAAAAACAAAACTACCCAAAAAAAATTTGATCAAAAAGGAAGAATTTAAAAAGTTTAAAATCAAAGAAGTTTTGAGTAAAATTTTATCAAATCCTAATGTTTGTAGTAAAGAATGGATTTGGCAACAGTATGATCACACAGTAATGGGTGATACAATTCAAAAACCTGGTGGTGACTCTGGTGTGGTGAGAGTTCATGGAACCGATAAAGCAGTGGCTGCAACTGTTGACTCTTCAGCTATTTATTGTTGGGCACATCCTCTTACAGGTGGAAAACAAGTTGTTTGTGAAAGTTGGAGAAATCTTATTTCAGTTGGGGCAACTCCAATTGCTATAACAAATTGTTTGAACTTTGGGAGTCCAGAGAAAGAAGAAAACATGGGGGAATTTGTTGAATGTGTTCAGGGGATAGGTGAAGCTTGTGAATATTTAAAATTTCCAGTCGTTTCTGGAAATGTATCATTTTACAACCAAACAAAAGAAATTGGAATTAAACCAACGCCATCAATTGGTGGCGTGGGTCTAATAAAAAATTACAAACAAATGATTACTATGGACTTTAAAGAAATTAATAATCTTGTTTTAATAATTGGTAAAACTGAAGGTCACATCGATCAAAGTCTTTTTGCAAGAAATATATTAAATGAAAAGAATGGACCACCGCCTGAAATAAATCTCTTCAATGAAAAAAATAATGGTGAAACAGTTCTCCAACTTATCAAAAATAATCTTATTAGAAGTGCTCATGACGTATCTATTGGAGGAATTATTACAGCTGTAAGTAAAATGTGTATAAAAGGCAATAAAGGTATAGAATTTAATAAGCCTAAATATTTTATGAGTGAAATTGAGTATTTATTTTCTGAAGATCAAGGTCGATATGTAATTGAGATAGAGCCGAAAAATTTAAAAAAAGTTGAAAGTATATTAGACAAAAACTCTGTTCATTTTGATAAATTGGGTAAAATTACTGATGAAAATATGATTATAAATGCGAAGACAAAAGTTACAATTGACGAATTAAAATCATATAATACTAATTGGTTAACTAACTACATGAATTAATTATGGCAATGGATTTAAAAGAAATTGAAAAACATATTAAAGAAGCATTACCCGATGCATTGGTTGAGATTCAAGATTTAGCTGGTGACGGAAACCATTACTCTGCAACCATTACTTCTTCTAAATTTAGTGGTAAAAGTAAAATTGAACAGCATAAAATGGTATATAATTCTTTAAAAGGTAAAATGGGAAATGAACTTCACGCCCTGGCGATAAAAACAAAGGAGCAATAATGGACGATCAAATTAAAAATTTAATACAAAATCATATTGATAATAATGAAGTTTGTTTATTCATGAAGGGAACGCCTGATGCTCCACAATGTGGATTTTCAATGGCAGTTGCAAATTTACTTAAAATCTTAGAAGTAAATTATAAAGGAGTTAATGTTTTAGAAGATCAATCTTTAAGAGAGGGCATAAAGACCTTTAGTGATTGGCCAACAATACCACAATTATATGTTAAAAAAGAATTTGTTGGTGGTTGTGATATTGTTAAAGAAATGTATGAAAATGGTGAATTAAAAAAAGTCTTTGATGATAAAGGCGTAAAATATAAAAAGTAAATCTATCTAGAATAATATTCGATAACTAAATTTGGTTCCATAACAACTGGATAAGGTACTTCTTCGAACTTAGGTACCCTTATGAATTTAAATTTTTTGTTCTTTTCGTCCATTTGAATATATTCCGGAGTTTCTCTCTCTTTATTCGCTAAAGCTATATCAACAATTGCTAATTGTTTTGACTTATCTCTAATCTCAATCGTATCCTCTTCCTTAACTGAATAACTTGAAATGTTGACTTTTTTTCCGTTTACTCTCACATGACCATGATTAATGAGTTGACGTGCAGAAAAAATCGTTGTTGCAAATTTTGCTCTATATATAACTGCATCTAATCTTCTTTCTAACAAACCAATTAGGTTTTCACTTGTATCCCCTTTTAACATGCTAGCTTTTTTATAAATATTTCTAAATTGTCTTTCGTTGATGTTACCATAATAAGCTTTTAATTTTTGTTTTGCTTGAAGCTGAATACCATAGTCTGAGGGTTTAGATGTTTTGGTTTGACCGTGCTGTCCTGGTCCATAAGCTCTCGTATTAAAAGGACTTTTAGGTCTTCCCCAAAGGTTTACTTTTAATCGTCTATCAACTTTATGTTTAGAGTTTAATCTTTTTGTCATTTAATCTTGGGTCTTATAAACTTACACATTATTTTGTCAATCAATGTTTTTTTCCCAAACTTGCAAATACGCTTGATAAAATACGTGTTTCTTTATCCGATAATTCCATTTTATAAAAAATATTTCTTAAATTCTGTAACATTACAGGTTTCTTTTCCTTTGGTTTAAAAAAATTGATATCCTCTAAATTACTTAAACACAAGTTTATCATTGATTGAATTTCTTTTTTTGACGCTAGTTTAATTTTTTTTGACTTTTGAAATGGTTTGGTTCTCATCTTAATTATACTAGAGACTACTTGAGCTATAATAATTAAACTATGAGAAAGATTTAATGACTTAAATTCTGGATTGGTTGGAATTTGTAAAGTATAATTAGCATAACTCACCTCTTCGTTTGAAAGACCTGAGGCTTCAGATCCAAATAAAAAACCGACTTTTTTTTTGAAATCTATTTTCTTCAAATCGTCTAGATTTATATGTTTTATATTTTTATTTCTAAATCGCGCTGAGGTCGCAATTACAATATCAATATCTTTGAGTGCCTTTTCAATATTCTCATACACTTTACTTTTATTAATGATATTTTTTGCACCTACTGATGTAGCGAAAATTTTATCATTTGGAAAAATTGGCTTAGGATTTATTAAAATTAACTTTTTAAAGTTAAAATTTTTTATTGCTCTTGCACATGCACCAATATTTTCTGACAATTGCGGCCTATGTAAAATAAATGAAATATTATTTTTTAACATGTCAATCAGTCAAACCATGGTCTCTATTATAAGATGATATCTTAGAAATTTTTATACCTTCCAAAAATTTTTTATCTACATCCCAAATCGAAACTTTTAATGGATAACATTTTGCTACATCAGATGAATGTTCAGAACCACAATCACCACCTGGACATGCAGATAAGGCTCCTAATAGATCAGTCTCAGCAAAAAATTCTAAATAATCGCCAGGTCTTACTGGGCTTGATTTCATAAAATATTGCTTAGTATCATTGGTGAAACCAGTAAGCATAAATACATTTAATACATCGTGTACAATTTTTTCTGCATCATCTATTTTTAAATTCTTTTCCTTAACTAAAGCTCTAGTTAAATTTGAATGACAACAATAATGGTAATCGTTGTTTGATGTTAACTTGTAAGTATAAGGATCACATCTAGTTCCAATAACGTCATGAACTGAGCCCCCATCTTTATCATAACCATACCAATCTAATGTATCCCATGTAATTGTTGCCAATGATCTCAAATATGGGAAACTGCTGAACATTTTGTCACCAACTGAAATATGTGTTCCGTAGAGAGCTCTAGTTTTTCCAGAATAAAACTTTTCATTTAAATTATCAGCTTGAAATATATTTAAATCTCCTACTTGTGGACCTTCAACACTTTCAATTCTAAAAAAATTACCTGATTTAACATTGAAAGTTTTAGCATCTCTTGGGGGAACTATAACTTCATCAATTTTTTTAATGTGTTTTCTCGCTTCATGTAATATTTCAAGATTATTATTTATATTATCATTTGGGTAACAAACGACAGGATCTGCTCCAACCCTGCTTTCAATATCAGCAGGTTTCAAAGAGAACTTTTTAATTTTCATTTATTTACTTGCAGGAGCTTTGTCCTTAAATAATTTGAAATCTAAACTATCAATAAGAGCTTTAAATGATGCATCAATTATGTTTGGTGATACGCCAATTGTAAACCAATTTTTTCCTTGGGAATCTGTACTTTCAATAGATACTCTTGTAGTAGCTTCAGTTCCTGTATTTAAAATTCTTACCTTATAGTCAACTAGTTTTAAATCTTTCAAATATTCAGAATATTTTTCTAATTTTGTAACATTTTTTCTTATAGCGTTGTCTAAAGCGTGAACAGGTCCATTGCCCTCACCTTCGCAAACTATTTGCTCACCATCAACTTCCAATTTTGCTTTTGCTCTAGAAACTATTTTATCTTGATTGTTCTTTGAGACTGAAACGTCATATTCTTTAATTGAGATATATCTTGGAATTTCTCCCATTACTCTTCTAGCAAGTAATTCAAAAGATGCATCAGCTCCATCATAACTATAACCAATGAATTCTCTATCTTTAACTTCTTCTAATAGTTTTTTAACTTTAGGATCATTTTCCTTAATATCAATTCCAATTGTTTTAAGTCTAGACAGGATATTTGATTTACCTGACTGATCAGAAACAACAATATTTCTGTTATTACCAACATCCTCAGGATTTATATGCTCGTAGGTTTTAGGATCTTTTTGAACAGCAGATACATGTAAACCTCCTTTGTGTGAAAATGCTGCTGCACCAACATATGGTAGATGTTTATTTGGTTTTCTATTTAGTATCTCATCAAGCAACCTTGAGCATTGTGTAATATGTTTGATATTTTTTTGTTTTATACTTATTTCAAATTTATCTGATAGCTCTTTCTTCAGATGAAAAGTTGGAATAATTGACATTAAATTAGCATTACCACATCTTTCACCTAAGCCATTTATAGTACCTTGAATTTGTCTTGCACCTGATAAAACGGCTGCTATTGAATTTGCTACCGCATTACCAGTATCATTATGTGCATGAATACCTAAACTCTCACCAGGTATGTGTTCTGAAACTTCTTTTACTATCTTTGTTACTTCATGAGGAAGTGTACCACCATTAGTATCACATAGAACTATCCATTTAGCTCCGTTATCATAAGCAGCTTTAATACAAGCTAAAGCATATTCAGGGTTTGTCTTGTAGCCATCAAAGAAATGTTCTGCATCAAACATGAACTCTTTATTATTTTTTACAAAATGCTTTGTAGTTTCTTTAATGTTATCTAAATTTTCCTCTTTAGATATTCCTAAAGCTACATCAACATGGAAATCCCAAGACTTTCCAACTAAACAAACAGATTTCGTGTTAGAATTTAAAATTGCTGACAAACCTGGATCATTTTCAGCACTTCGTCCTGCTTTTTTTGTCATTCCAAAAGCAGTAAAGGTAGAGTTTTTTAGTTCCAAACCTTTCTGAAAAAATTCTGTATCAGACGGATTGGCACCTGGCCAACCTCCTTCTATATAATCTACACCAAGGTCATCTAAAGCATGTGCAATTTTTGTTTTTTCATCAATTGAAAAATGCACACCTTGAGTTTGAGCTCCATCTCGAAGGGTTGTATCAAATATGTATAATCTTTCTTTACTCATTTAAATTTCCACAGTGTTTTACCATCTTTGTCCTCTATTAAAACACCTTTGTCTGAAAGTTCATCTCTAATTCGATCAGCCTCTTTATAATCCTTATTTTCTCTAGCTTTATCTCTTAAGTTTACCATTTTTTCGATTTCAGACTCACTTAATGAAACTCTATCTCTTTTAAAATTATGCCACTGCTCACTTGTTTCGTTTAGTAAACCAATAAATCTACATGCTGATATAAATAAATCTTTGTTATCATCTTTAATTGCTTTTTCATACAAGCCATGGAGATTAGCAATATAACCCGGGGTATTTAAATCATCATAAAGAGGTTTCAATATTTCATCAGAAACTTTTACAGGTTTGAAATTGTCTAATTTTATTCGATACCACTTATCTAAAGTATTTTCACAATCAATTAATAATTTATCGTTCCAATCTAAAGGTTGTTTATAATGTGCACTCATCAGTGCTAACCTGATTATTTGACCACTGATTTTTTTTCTAAAGTCTTTTATCTTTAAGATATTACCTTGAGACTTGGCCATTTTTTCATTGGACATTGTTATAAAGGCATTATGAATCCAAAAGTTAGCGAAAACTTCAGTATCATTAGCACATCTAGATTGAGCAATTTCATTTTCGTGGTGAGGAAAAATTAAATCAATACCACCACCATGTATATCAAATTTATCACCTAAAAGTTTTTTTGACATAGCAGAACATTCTAAATGCCATCCTGGTCTACCTGGTCCCCAAGGAGAGTCCCAAGAAGGTTCATCTTTAATTGATGGCTTCCATAACACAAAATCCTCAGAGTTTCTTTTATTGTCACTTATTTCAACTCTCGAACCTGCAATTAAATCTTCTAACTTTTTATTTGATAATTTTCCATACTCAGAAAATTTTTTTACCTCAAAATATACATGTTTATTGTTTTCATATGCGTAACCTTTTTTAATTAAATCATTAATCATTTGAATCATTAGACTTATATGCTCTGTAGCTTTGGGTTGATGAGTAGGATCCTCACAATTTAAAAATTTACAGTCTTCGAAAAAACTTTTAGTTATTTTTTCAGTCAACTCTTTTGTCGATATTTTAAGTTTTTGTGAAGATAAAATAATCTTATCATCAATATCTGTAATGTTTCTTACATATGTGACTTTTGAAAAATTATTTTTTAAAATCTTAAAAAGAATATCAAAAATAACTAGTGGTCTTGCATTTCCAATATGTGGATCATCATAAACTGTTGGTCCACAAACATACATTCCAATATTTTCTTTTTGTATCGGGATGAACTGCTCTTTTTTATTTGTTAAATTGTTTGTTAAAAAAATATCCATTTCACTTGATTAAGAAATATACCTTATTTGATGATTTGTTAATCTAATTGATTAACTAGGAATTTTGCATACTGGAATAGGCTCCATTTTATGCATATTTTGTTTTCTAATTTTTTCGTATTCTGCTTTATGTGGAGAATTAGGATTCTTCATTGCGTCTTCTAGAGCTTGATAGTCAAAACCTAACTGACCCTCGTCAGTTCTTCCATCATCCCAAAGACCATCTGTTGGAGCAGCATCAATAATTTCTTGTAATATTCCAAGTTCTTTTCCAATTTCCCAAACTTCAGTTTTGTTACAATCTGCTATTGGTGAAATATCTACACCCCCATCTCCATATTTCGTATAAAAACCAACTCCAAAATCCTCTACTTTATTACCAGTTCCAACAACTATTCCTTTATTAGCAGCTGCTACCTGATAAAGAGTTGTCATTCTCAATCTTGCTCTTGAATTCGCAAATCCATGTTCGTTGTCAAATTTATTTAATGTTGATGAAAATGTCTCAAATAATTTATCTAAACTTATAGTGTGTGCCTCTACATTCTTAAAATTTTTTACCAACCATTGTTGATGTTTTAAACTTAAATCATGTTGGTTTTCTATTTGCTTAATGGGCATAGTCAAAACAATAGTTTTTAAACCTGTCATCGCGCTTAATGTACTTGATACAGATGAGTCGATTCCTCCTGATATACCAATTACCAAAGCCTGAGCTTTAGATGGCATTTGATCAACATATGATTTGATCCAATTTGATATATATTTTACTTTTTCTTTAGGATTCATATGGTGATATTTAACAATCTTACAATTTAAAGCAATAGATCAAGATGCCACTTGAATAGAATTTTTCGAATAGCTGCTATTCTTTTTGATCTCATCTGATATTAAAAATGCTAATTCTAAGGCTTGATCTGCATTAAGCCTAGGATCACAGTGAGTGTGGTATCTACTTGATAAATCAGCATCAGAAATTTTTCTTGCACCACCAGTACATTCTGTCACATTTTGACCAGTCATTTCAATATGTAAGCCTCCTGCGTACGAACCCTCACTTTGGTGAACTGCAAATACATCTCTTACTTCTTTTAAGACCCTATTGAACGGTCTAGTTTTAAATCCAGTTGTAGATTTGATCGTGTTTCCATGCATTGGATCACAAGACCAAATTACATTTAAACCTTCTTTCTTAATTATTCTTACAAGTTTTGGTAAAAATTTTTCAACTGAGTCGTGTCCAAATCTAGATATTAGAGTAATTTTACCCTTTTCATTTTTTGGATTTATTAAATTACAAATTTTTACAATTTCCTCTGGTTTACTAGTTGGTCCACATTTTATTCCTATTGGATTTTCTATACCTCTGCAAAATTCTACATGACCTCCATCTAGCTGTCTAGTTCTATCACCGATCCACACAAAATGAGCAGATGTGTCGTGGTATTCACCAGTTGTGGAGTCTATTCTTGTCATACTTTCCTCAAAAGGTAGATGTAAAGCTTCGTGCGATGTCCAAAAATTAACTGTATATAATCTGTTATTAAAATCTGATGTAATTCCACACGCTGACATAAATGCTAATGCATCAGCAATCTTATCCTCTAAATCTTTAAATTTCTTAGCTTGAGGACTTTTTTTGATATAGTCTAAATTCCACAAGTGAACTTTATTCAAGTCTGCAAAACCTCCTTTTGAAAATGCTCTTAACAAATTCAAAGTTGATGCAGATTGTGAGTAAGCTCTAAAAAGTCTTTTTGGATCGTGCTCTCTTGATTTTTTATTGAATTCAATCCCATTTACATTATCGCCTAAATAACTCGGAAGTTCTAAATTTCCTTGTTTTTCAGTTGGTGCACTTCTTGGTTTAGCAAACTGACCTGCAATTCTTCCAAGCTTAATTACTGGCAGTGATGCTGAATAGGTTAAAACCAATGACATTTGTAAAATTAATTTAAAGGTATCTCTAATATTATCTGGATTAAATTCAGCAAAACTTTCAGCGCAATCTCCCCCCTGAAGTAAAAAAGCTTTACCATCTACTACTTCAGCAAGTTGTTGTTTTAAATGTCTCGTCTCACCAGCAAAAACAAGTGGTGGGAATTTTTTTATTTTACCTAACACTTGTTCTAATTCCTTCTTATCTGAATAATCAGGAATGTGTTTTACTGGAAATTTTCTCCAACTATTTATTTTCCAATTTTTCATGTTCAACCTGCGATTGTTGTATCAGAGTTTTATAAGTATTCAACTTAAGAGTAAAATTTAAGAAAAATTGCTAAAAATCTAATTCTTTTAATGTTTCTTTGGAGACATACCAAGCATCAAAAGCTGTTAAGTTAGAAAAAATCCTTTCATAATTGTTCGATTTCATCAAATCGTCAATACCTGTTTGTAAATCACTGAAATTATGTTCAATTGTAAAAACTTTTGGTCTGTAAATATCAAGGTTAAATGATTTCAAAATTTCATATTCAGAACCCTCGGTATCTACTGAAATATAAGAAGGAGATATATTGTTGAAATAATTCTTGATTACATCATTTAATGAAATTGTGTTGACAGATATAACTTTACCGCTTTTTTTTCTTTGGTTTGTATTTCCTGGCATAGAACTTTTATCACTTTCTACAAAATCTTTAAGAGTAGAATAGACGCCTTCATCAGACATAAAAAAATCTAAAGTTTTTCCACTTTCAGACCAAATACATTTAGTAATTATTTCAGTATTTTTTCTATTTTTTCTTAAAGAATTATACCACTGAGGACTTGGTTCGGACAAAACCCCTTTCCAACCCAAAGAATTCTCTAACATGTAAGAGTTAGATAATTTTAGACCATCTGTTGCTCCAAATTCCAAAAATGTTTTATCAAATTTATCCCCAATTATAAAAGATGCAAACACATCTTGATATAGTTGAGATTTAATATTTTTTTTATCTTCAAACGACTCTATAAATCTTTTCAACAACTTTATATTGTTGCTTTCATTTAAAACATTTTGCTCAAAAGCTTGTTCAATTAAATCGAAATCACTATGATTATATTTTTTTGCAGTAGCGGCTAAATGTGCAAAGCTTATATCTTTTATTGGGAAAACAATTTTTTTCAAAATCACTCCACAGTGACTGATTTTGCCAAATTTCTAGGTTTATCTATATCATAACCTTTTTTTAAAGCTGAATAATAAGCTAATTTTTGTAATGGGATTGTTAAAAGAAAAGGTAAAAGATCTTCATTAGTTGTCTCGACCTCAATTGTTTCCCAAATATTTTCTGAGACTATTTCATCTTTACTTTTATTGGTAATCAATAAAACTTTCGCTCCTCTCGCTATAACTTCCTGCATATTAGAAATAGTTTTTTTATAGTAATTATCTCTAGGCGCTAACACTACAACTGGCATGCCTTCCTCAATCAAAGCTAAAGGTCCATGTTTCATTTCTCCTGCTGGGTATCCCTCAGCGTGGACATAAGATAATTCTTTTAATTTTAATGCACCCTCTAATGCTATCGGATATGAAAAACCTCTTCCTAAAAACATAGAACCTTTTGCTTCATTAAAAGTGCTGGAAATATTCTGTATTTTATTATCTATCAATAAAGTTTGTTCTACCAATTTTGGTAAAATTTTTAATTCTATTAATTTTTGGGAAAATTCTTTTTTATTAATATCTCCTCTAATTAATCCAAGTTTTAAAGAGAGAATATATAAAATCAACATCTGACCTAAGAAGGCTTTTGTCGAAGCAACACCTATCTCTGTACCACAGTGAATTGGTAAAACAAATTTGGAGTCTCTTGCTATTGAACTTTCAATAACATTAACAACACCACAAGTTTTCATACCATTTTTATTACACAAATCTAAAGCTGCATAAGTATCAGCGGTTTCACCTGATTGCGATACAAAAATATATAAACTATCTTTTTTAAATCTATTTTTCCTGTACCTAAATTCTGAAGCTATATCTACACTCACATCTAAAGAAGTTAATTCCTCGAACCAATATTTTGCCATTAGACATGAATGATATGCTGTACCACATCCTATTAATATTATTGAAGAAACTTCTTCAGTCTTCCATGGAAAATTAAATATATTAATATCATTATTTGCAGTATCTAAGTATTCTTTAATACCATTCTTTATTGACATTGGCTGTTCATCTATTTCTTTAGCCATAAAATGTTTGTAGTCACCTTTGTCATATTTTTGGTTTTCACTAGATAATTCTAAAACTTTTTTGTTTATTTTTTTTCCCTTCTCATCAAAAAACTCCACTAAATCTTTTTTAATCACACAAAATTCCCCATCGTTTAGATAAGTAATTTTATTTGTCATTGATTTCAAAGCATATGAGTCTGAACCTAGATAGTTTTCATTTGGACCATAACCGACAGCTAAAGGTGAGCCCCTTCTAGCACCTATAATTAAATCTGGCTGATCTTTAAAAATAATTCCTAAAGCAAAACTTCCATGAAGTAATTTAAGGGTTTTTTTTATAGAATTAATTATACTTTCTGTTTTTAAATGTTCAGTTATTAAATGAACAATAACCTCTGTATCTGTCTGAGATTTAAATTTATGCCCTTTACCAATTAGAAATTTTTTTAAGATAGTTGAATTTTCAATTATTCCATTGTGTACTACAGAAACATTTTGAGAAGAATGAGGATGAGCATTTAAACTGCTAGGTATTCCATGTGTAGCCCATCTAACATGACCGATGCCTATAGTTCCTTCCATTTTTTGGACAAGTGAATTTTTCTCTAGATTATCTACTCTACCCTCAGATTTAATTTCATTAATCAAGCCGCTCGATAGAGTGGCTATACCAGCGGAGTCGTAACCCCTATATTCTAATTTTTTTAATGAATTAATTATTGCTGATGAAACTGGCTTGTAACTGTTTATTCCAATAATTCCGCACATTATTTTTTTCTAGTTTTGTAATTCTTGATTTCTTTTTGTTCACTTCTTGTTAAAGCCAAAGAATTTTTTTTTACATTTCTTGTTATAACAGATCCAGCTCCGATTATACTACTTTCGCCAAGAGTTATTGGGGCTACTAGAGATGAATTTGAACCTATAAATACTTTATCTTTTATATTAGTTACGTGTTTTTTTTTTCCATCATAATTACACGTAATTGTTCCTGCACCAACATTCACAGATTTACCAATTTTACTATCACCAATGTATGTTAAATGATTTACCTTTGATTTTTTTCCTATTACACTTTTTTTAACTTCAACAAAATTTCCAACTTTTGAACCTTCTTTTAAAATTGTATTAGGTCTTATTCTTGCATAGGGTCCAATTTCAACTTTATTTTCAATTTGACACGACTCTAGATGAGAAAAAGATTTAATCACAACGTTATTTCCAATTTTTACTTTAGAACCGATCACAACATAAGGTTCAATTATTACATTTTTCCCTATTTGAGTATCATTAGAAAAAAAGATTGTTTCAGGGCCAATCA
>CACMNK010000016.1 GCA_902615145.1 uncultured Pelagibacteraceae bacterium
ATAAATGGATAAATTAAATCGAAAACAAATAGAGGAATTATTACCTCACAGAGAACCTATGTTATTAATAGATGAATTACACGATATAAAAAAATTAAAATCTGCAACAGCAGTTTTGAATGTTAAAAAAGATAGTTTCTTTGTTAATGGTCATTTTCCAGGTCAACCTGTTATGCCAGGTGTCTTGATTGTAGAGTCTTTTGGTCAAGCGGCAGCTGCATTAACAGCTCATGGGTTAGATAAATCTACTTATGAAAATAAATTAGTTTTTTTAATGAGTGTAGAAAAGGCACGTTTTAGAAATCCAGTAATACCTGACTGTAAACTTGAATTAAAAATAGAAGCAATTAGGTCTCATGGAAGAGTGTGGAAATATAGAGGTGATGCATTTGTTGATAGCACTAAAGTTGCTGATGCAATGTGGTCAGCAACTATTGTCGATAGGAAATAATTAGCAATATTTCTTTACTACAAAAATTACTTTGCTTTGATAAAAGCAAGAATGTCAAATCCCTTTTTTTTAAACAAAGGTCCTATAAGTCTTTTTAAAATTTGTGAATTTTTAAATATTGGTAATAAAAAAAAAAATGATTTTAATTTCTATGACATTAAAGACTTAAATAGTGCCAATCAAAGTTCCATAACTTTCTTTCATTCAAAGAGATATAAAGAAGTAGCAAAAACAACTAAAGCATCATTTTGTTTAACTTCGAATTTATTAAAAGATTTTTTACCAAAAAATTGCGAGCCTATCATTGTTAATAATGTTCTTGCTGCTGTTGCTAGAATTACGGAAGAGTTTTATCCAAATTCACTAGAGGACGAATTTGACAATAAAGTTTTAAATATAGAAGATAGCGATTGTAAGAGTGTCATTCATGGAAAAAACGTTCTTATAGGAGAAAATGTTGAAATAGGAACTAATTGTTTGATTGGTCATAATACTATTATAGAAAAAAACGTTCATATTGGAGATAATTGTAAGATTGGTTCTAATACGATCATTAGAAATTCAATTATTAGAAATAATGTAAGTATACTTGACAATTGTATAATTGGTAAAAAGGGCTTTGGTTTTTTTCCAAATAAAAAAAAAAATCTTAGATACCCACATATTGGAATTGTATTAATTAATGAGGGTTGTGAAATTGGTTGTGGCGCAACAATTGACCGTGGTTCAATGTCTAACACTGAAATTGGAAAAAATACATTTTTAGATAATCAAATACATATAGCACACAATGTGAAAATTGGTGAAAATACAATTATTGCGGGCCAAGTAGGTATTGCTGGAAGTTCAATAATTGGCAATAACGTTAGAATTGGAGGACAAGCTGGTATCTCTGGTCATTTAAAAATTGGTAACAATGTTGATATTGCTGGAGGTAGTGGTGTTATAAAAGATATACCAGATAATTCTAGAGTGATGGGATATCCAGCAAAAAATTTAAGAGAGTTTTTAAGAGAAAATAAATAATGATTCATGAAACTGCAACGATAGATCCAAAAGCAAGAATTTCCTCAAATGTTCAAATTGGTCCTTATTGTGTAGTAGGACCAAATGTTGAAATAGATGAGGAGGTAATTTTACAGTCTCATGTTCATGTTTTAGGTAAAACAAAAATTGGTAAAAGAAATAAGATTTATTCGTTTGCTTCAATTGGAAATGAACCTCAAGATTTAAAATATAATGGTGAAGATACAAGACTTGAAATAGGTGATGCAAACAAAATTAGAGAATATGTAACAATTAATACTGGTACAATTGGAGGTGGCGGTTTAACAAAGGTTGGGAATAATTGTTTATTTATGGTTTCATCGCATGTAGCACACGATTGTATTGTTGAGGATAATGTTATTTTAGCCAACAACGTACCTCTTGGTGGACATGCGCATATTGAACAAAATGTAATAATTGGAGGAAATTCAGCTGTGCAACAATTTACTAGGGTAGGTAAATTTGCAATGATTGGTGGCATGTGTGGTGTCGTAAGAGATGTTATTCCTTATGCAATGGTTCATGGCAACAGAAGTATTCTTCAAGGACTAAACTTAATTGGATTAAGAAGACAAAAAATACCAAATAAAGAGATTATTGTATTAACTGAAGCTTACAAAGAGATATTTAAAAGTGAAAATTTAACTGAGAATTTAAAAAATTTAAAATCTGAACTCAAAGAAAATAACCTCGTAAAAGATGTTGTTGAATTTTTAGAGAAAGATAAAAAAAGACCAATATGCACACCTTTTTCAAAATAAAATGTTTGGTTTATTTCTAGGCGATACTGATTTTTCAGAAATTGTTCTCAAAAAGGTAAAAAGATTAAATAAAAATTATTTTATAATTGATTTTTCAAAAAATAATAAATTTGTAAAAGAAAAAAATTCTCACAGAATAAGTATTGGTAAATTCGGAAAAATTATAAATTTGATAAAAGAAAAAAAATCGAACAAGGTTCTTTTTGCAGGAAAAATTACAAAACCTAAATTTTCTTCTTTAAGATTAGATTTGAAAGGTATTTATTATATGCCGAGTGTTATAAAAGCTGCTAAATTAGGTGACGCAGCTATTATAAAAGCTATAATTAAGATTCTTAATAATGAAAAAATTAAAGTTATAAATTCAACTCATTTCAATCCTGAATTAAATGCTAAAAAAGGTATTTTTACAAAGGTAAAACCCTCAATTAATGATAACAGATCGATTAATCAAGGAATAAGATTTTTAAATAAGTTAAATACTTTAGATCATGTTCAAGCATTAGTAGTAAAAGATAATAAAGTTATTGCTAAGGAAGGCAGACAAGGTACAAAAAAAATGTTGTCGAAATTAAAAAAAAACTCAGGTGGAATTTTGATTAAATTTCCAAAAAAAAAACAGGATTTAAGGATGGACTTGCCAACTATAGGGCTTCAAACGCTTAAAGACTGCAAAAAATACGGATTAAAAGGTATAGTTATGAAGTCTAAAAAAAATATTTTTTTAGATAAAATTCAATGCATTAAATTTGCTAATAAAAGTAAAATTTTTATTTCAGTAAGATGAAAAAAATATTTGTATTAACGGGTGAACCATCTGGTGATAGACTTGCATCAACTGCTATTTCCAAAATTCAAAAAGACAATAATGATATTGAATATTTATCTGTAGGCGGTGTAAATTTAGAGAAAATTGGTATTAAATCTATTTTCGAATTGAAAGAAATTACTTATCTAGGTTTTACGAGTGTTTTATTAAATATCTTTAAAATTAAAAAAAGGATTAATCAGACAGTAGATGAAATTTTAAAATTCGAACCTGACATCTTATTTAGTGTTGACAGCCCTGATTTTACATTAAGAGTTGCTGAAATAGTAAAAAAAAGAAATCCTAAAATAAAGACAATTCATTACGTGGCACCGCAAGTATGGATTTGGAGAAAAAACAGAGTTAAAAAGATAAAAAAATTTATTGATCATATACTTTTATTATTTGATTTTGAAAAAAAATACTTTGATGATGAAAATATAAAAAACACCTTTGTTGGTCACCCATTAATTGAAAATACAGGTCTAAATAAGACAGATATAAACAACTTTGTTTCCAAAGATAAAAAAATAATATCAATTTTTGCAGGTAGTAGAAATTCAGAAACAAATGTTCTTTTACCTATATTAGTTCAATTTATTATTATGATGAACAAAAAAGATCATAATTATAATTTTGTATTTCACGCAACAGATGAAAATAAAGAACAAATAATTGATTACATTAAAGTTAAAAACATAGAAAATATTGATGTGGTTTCAGATGAAAACATTAAAAGTGAGATATTATCGAACTCTATTTTTGCTGTATGTAAGTCTGGAACTGTATCTTTACAAGTTTGTAATGCGAATGTTCCTTCAATAATTATTTATAAATTAAACTTTATAAATTTTATGATTTTTAAATTATTAATTAATGTAAAATTTGCTAATATTATAAATATTATTAACAATAGAGAAGTTATTCCTGAATTGCTTCAAAATGAATGCAATGCTAAAGAAATTTATAATTCAGTTGTTTATATGCTAAAAAATCCAGATATTAGAAAAAAACAATTGGAGGATTGCAATCAAACTTTAAAGGGTATTAGATCTAAAACCTCGTCATCAAGTGAGGTAGCCTCAATTTTAAGCAATAGTCTTATTAGCTAATCTTTTTTCGACTTCATCTTTACCTAAAGATACAATTATATCATAAATACCGGGTCCAAACTTCGAACCTGTTAATGCTATCCTTAAAGGTTGACCAACACCTTTAAAATTAGTGTTATTAGATTTTATTAGTTCTTGAACAACTGGTTCTAAATCCTCTCTTC
The DNA here is from genome assembly GCA_902615145.1 of uncultured Pelagibacteraceae bacterium. Lineage (GTDB taxonomy): Bacteria > Pseudomonadota > Alphaproteobacteria > Pelagibacterales > Pelagibacteraceae > Pelagibacter. The sequence continues at coordinate 4,344 of CACMNK010000016.1, forward strand.
TAAATTCCTTTATTTTATTAATTCTTTCATTAAATTCGGATATTATCTTTTTAGCTTTATCATCAATTAATTTAAGGTCTTCTTTATTAAAATTAACGTCGTCATTAAGAATATATTGGCTATTGTTGAATATATCCTCAAGTGTTTTAGCTTTGTTTTTAAGAAATGATAAAGATTTTTTAATCTTATCATTTTTCTCTGTTTTAATTTTACTTTTAAAGATCTCACAGTAATTTACGAATTGACTAAAAAGATCATTTTCATCAATATTTTTAATATAATGTTCATTCATAGATAGAATTCTACTCATATCTAATTTTGATGGAGATTTTCCGATACCTTTTAAATTAAAATACTTAATACTTTCGTCTAATGTAAAAATTTCCTTATCTTCAAAAGACCATCCCAACCTAAGTAAGTAATTTCTTAAAGCATCAGGTATTATACCAATTTTAGAATAGTCCTCTAAAGTTGACGCTTTATCTCTTTTTGATAGTTTTTTCCCCTCTATTGTATGTATTAGAGGTATATGAGCAAATGATGGTAAATCCCAACCCATCGCCTCATAGATTTGAATTTGTTTAAAGGTATTTATCTTGTGGTCGTCCCCTCTGATTATGTGTGTCATATTCATTTGGTGATCGTCAACAGATGCAGACAAGTTATAAGTTGGTGTCCCATCATTTCGTAAAATTACAAAATCCTCAATTGTATTATTTTCAATCTCTACATCGCCTTGCACTAAGTCTTTTAAGACAGATTTTCCTGTAACTTTGCTTTTAAATCTAATTACTGGTTTTATATTATTTGGTGCTTCACTCTCATTCTTATCTCTCCATTTTCTATCATAGACATACGGAATTTTTTTTTGTTTAGCTCTCTTTTTTTGTTCTTCTATTTCCTCATTTGAACAGTAACACTTATATGCATTTCCTTTCTTTAATAGCTCATTAGCTACTTTTATGTGATCATTAATTTTTTGAGATTGTATATATTCTTGCCCATCGTGATTAATACCTATCCATTGAAGAGACTTTATTATTTGTTTCTTGTATTCTTCTTTTGATCTTTCCTTATCCGTATCTTCAATTCTAAGGTAAAAATTACCTTTCTGATTTTTTGAATAAAGCCAATTAAATAGAGCTGTTCTTACACCACCAATATGTAAAGGCCCAGTAGGGGATGGAGCAAATCTAGTTGCTACTTTTTTCATTAAAATGGTTTAGACTATTTTTTTAGAAGTTTCTATATAAAGATACTAAAACTCCCTGAACTTTTACTCTATCGGGTCCGAAAATTTTAGTTTCGTAATTTCTGTTAGCACTTTCTAATGCTATAACTTTACCTTTTTTTCGAATTCTTTTTAGCATTGCCTCATGCTCATCGATCAATGCTACAACTATTTTTCCATTATCAGCGGTATCTGTTCTTTTAATTATTACAGTATCTCCCTCGTGGATACCAGCCTCAATCATAGAATCACCTTGAACTTTTAAACCAAAATAATCACCATTTTTTTCTAAATTAGTTGGCAATGGTATTCTTGAGACTTCGTTTTGTATTGCTTCAACTGGTGTACCAGCTGCAATTTTACCTAAAACAGGTACTTCTGCATCATCAGATAATGGATTTTCCTCATCTAATCCCCCCTTTATTACACTTGGAGAAAAATTATTATAAATATCATTAGCTGAAGCTGTTTCGGGTAATTTAATTACCTCTAATGCTCTAGCTTTATGCGCTAGCCTTTTAATAAAACCTCTTTCCTCTAAAGCACTGATTAGTCTGTGAATACCAGATTTAGATTTAAGATTAAGAGACTCTTTCATTTCATCATAAGAGGGAGAAACCCCAGAACTTCTCAACCTCTTGTTGATAAATAAAAGCAAGTTTTTTTGTTTTTTTGTTAGCATAAGAACAAATATCGTACAAACAATGTTCTATAAAAGTTCTCGTAAATTAACAATAGTTAAAAAACCAATAAAATAGAGGATTATTTGACTAAAGAACGGAAAAAATAGAATTATTTTCAAGATCTTTTAAAAGTGATTCACCAATCAAAAAAGTTTTAATAGATGTCTTGTCAGATAATTCCAAAAGTTCATCTTTTGTTTTAATCCCACTTTCAGAGATCAGAGGACCTGAATGACCAACTAAAATATCATGAATATCAAAAGTTGTATTTATATCAGTTTTAAGAGTTTTTAAGTTTCTATTATTTATTCCTATCAATGCATCTTTAAATTTAAGAGCTTGTTTGGCCTCATCTACAGTATGAACTTCAACAATAACAGACATGTTTAATTTTAAAGCTTCTTCATATAATTCATTCGCAAGTTTATCAGAAACGCCAGCAAGAATTATTAGTATGGCGTCTGCTCCATAACTTTTAGCAAGAGGTATTTGAAATTTATCTACAAAAAAATCCTTACAAAGAATTGGTAAATCAATTTTTTGTTTAATTTTACTTATATGTATTAAATCACCTAAAAAGTAATCTTCTTCAGTTAAAACTGACAAACATGTTGCTTTATTATAGCTGTATATGTTTGCTATTTTAACAGGATCATAATTTTTGATAATCACACCTGCAGATGGACTAGCTTTTTTAATTTCAGCGATAATAGAAAGCTTGTTTTCTTTAATATTATTTTCAATCTTTTCTTTAAAATCTATAAATATTCTATTTGAATTAATTAGTTCATTTAATGAGTCAGGAGAGATAGTTTTTTTTAGATTTTCTATTTTTTCACTTTTCTTCTCAATTATTTTTTTAAGAACATTTTCAGCCATTTTGAATTTTTTCCAATTGTTTCATTACTTTCTTTGATAGAATATGTTCTCTTGTATCATTATATGCATCGGCAAAATTTTTATAAGTTTCATTCACAATTAAACCTGCGGCAGCATTCAAACATACTGCTTTAGAAAAATCGTTATCCTCACCTTTAAATATATTAATCATCTTATCTGCATTAAATTTTGCATCATCTCCAACGAGATTATCAAATTTATCTGCATTGACATTTAATTCTTTAGGATCAATAACAATTTCAGAAATCTTATTATTTTTTAATTGAATTACATTTGTTTTGGCATAAGGAGAAATTTCATCTAAACCATCATCACTATTTACAATCCATGCAAATTTTATATTTAAATTGTTTAAAGCATCTGCAAATGTCCTTAAAAGCTTTTTATCAAAAACACCTACAACTTGCCGTTTAACAAGAGCAGGACTACTTAGAGGTCCTATCATGTTAAATATAGTTCTTTTTCCAATTTTTTTTCTAGTTGGACCAACAAATTTCATTGCACTGTGATAATTAGGTGCAAACATGAAACCAAAATTGTTCTTATTTATTTGTGCTTCTATATCATTCGGTTCTAAATTAATTTTAATATTTAAAGCCTCTAAAACATCACCTGATCCACAATTAGAAGATATAGCCTTATTTCCATGCTTTGCTACTTTGACTCCCATACTTGCAAGCAATAATGCAGATGCTGTTGATATATTAAGAGTATTCATACCATCACCACCAGTTCCACATGTATCAATGCAATTTTCCACGTTTACTCTTTTAGACTTATTTCTAAGAACATAAACACCACCAGCTATTTCGTCTGAAGACTCACCTTTAGCTGATAAAAGCGTTAAAAAATCAAATATTTCTTGGTCCTCGGCTTTACCATCCATTAATAATTCAAAAGCGGCCTTGCTTTCATCAAAAGATAGATTTTCTTTATTTTTAATTTTTTCTATGAATTGTTTCATTTAAATTCTAATGAAGTTCTTTAAAATTTTCATACCAAGTTTTGTTTTAATACTTTCAGGGTGAAATTGCACTCCATGAACATCATATTTTTTATGTTGAACACCCATTATTAAACCATCTTTGGTCTCTGCAGTGATTTCGAGATCACCGGATATTGATTTTTTATCAATTATCAAACTATGATATCGAGTTGCCTCAAAAGTTTTAGGAAGATTTTTTAGTATACCTTTTTTTTTAGATTTGATTTTACTGGTTTTTCCATGCATTAATTTTCTTGCTTGAATAATTTTCGACCCAAATACCTGTCCAATAATTTGGTGACCTAAACAAACACCTAGTATAGGAATTTTTTTGTATAAAGATTTTACAATCTTAAGGCAGTTACCAGATTGATTAGGATTACCGGGCCCGGGCGAGATTACAATTTTATTATATCTTCTTTTTAATATTTCTTTTGAAGTAATTCTATCATTTCTAATTACATCAACGTGAACTTTCAACGAGGATAAATAATGATATAGATTAAAAGTAAAACTATCATAATTATCTATTAAAACTATTTTTTTCATTTTAGTGCATTAATTAAAGCTTTTGCTTTATTAACTGTCTCCTCATACTCTTTTAAAGGTTTACTATCCGCAACAATACCAGCTCCAGCTTGAACATAAAATTTATCTTTTTTTGCAACTGCTGTTCTCAAAGCTATACATGTGTCAAATTCTCCATTAGCTGAAAAATATCCGATTCCTCCAGCATAGACTTTTCTTTTTGTCTTTTCTAATTTATCTATAATTTCCATAGCTCTTATTTTGGGAGCACCTGAAACTGTTCCCGCAGGAAAACCAGCTAAAAGAGATTTAAACTTGGAGAATTTATTATTATATTCACCAACTACATTAGAGACTATGTGCATAACATGAGAATATTTTTCTATAACAAAGCTTTCTGTGACTTTTATAGAATTTATTTTTGATACTTTTCCTGCATCATTTCTACCAAGATCAAGTAACATTAGGTGCTCCGAAAGTTCTTTTTTATCTTTAAGTAAATCTTTTTCATAAAATTTATCTTGAGATACATTTTTTCCTCTTGGTCTAGTTCCTGCAATTGGTCTTACAGTAATCTTATTATCCCTTAATCTAAC
>CACMNK010000017.1 GCA_902615145.1 uncultured Pelagibacteraceae bacterium
AAAGTCTGGATGAGAAGATTTATGTATGGAATGTATCCAAATGCAGAACAGTGGAGAATTAATTTATCATTTATTTCTTTAGTATTACTCGGATCTATTGGTTATTTTGCTACCGATAAATTTAAGAAATATTTAACACTTTATTATGTAGTGATTTATCCTTTGATTGCTTTTCTATTTATCTTTTTCTTTATTTCAGGTGGTCCTGTCTTTTTTGATTTTTCATATGGAATAATAGCTGCGATTTTATCAATTATTATTGGTTTTTTTATTCCAGGAAGATTTAAGTTTTATTATTTTTTAATAGTTCCTTTAGCACTTTATATTATTTTAAAATATTTTCTTTTTTTCGAGGAATATATCGAATTAGGTAAATTGGATGGTCTAAATTGGGTTGAAACGGGTGCATGGGGAGGTTTGTCGCTAACATTTATTATTTCGTTTTTCTGTTTAATTTTCTGTTTCCCTATTGGTATGGCTTTCGCTCTTGGAAGAAGATCAGATTTTCCATTAATTAGATATATTTCGGTTGGTTTTATAGAATTTTGGAGAGGTGTTCCGTTAATTACAGTTTTATTTATGTCAGCTGTTATGTTTCCAATGTTTTTACCTGAAGACTTTTTTATAGATAAATTGGTAAGAGCAATTATTGCTATTTCTTTGTTTGAGGCAGCATATGTTGCTGAAGTTATTCGAGGCGGATTGCAGGCTTTACCAAGAGGACAATACGAGGCAGCCAAATCTTTAGGTATGGGTTATTGGAAAATGCATATTTTTGTGATCTTACCTCAAGCTTTAAAATTGGTTATACCTGGTATTGCTAATACATTCTTAGCATTAGTTAAAGACACTCCATTAATATTTGTGGTTGGTCTTTTAGAAATTGTTGGAATGCTGAATTTAGCTAAAACAAATCCAGAATGGTTAGGTTTTGCTATGGAAGGATATGTGTTTGCAGCGATAATTTTCTGGATTATTTGTTATGCAATGAGTAAATATAGTTATAATCTCGAACAAAAATATAAAACTGATAGATAAAATTTATGTCTGAAAATATTATCCAAATAAACAATATGAACAAGTGGTTTGGAGACTTCCAAGTATTAAAATCAATAAATTTGGAAGTGAAGCCAAAACAGAAAATTGTAGTTTGTGGCCCTTCAGGCTCTGGTAAATCAACTTTGATCAGATGTATTAATCGACTAGAGGAACATCAAGAGGGTAATATAATTGTTGATGGAACAGAATTAACAGAGGATACAAAAAATATTGAACAAATTAGAGCAGAAGTTGGAATGGTTTTTCAGCAATTCAATTTATTTCCACATTTATCAATTTTAGATAACTGCACACTTGCACCAATTTGGGTAAAGAAAATGCCAAAAAAAGAAGCTGAAGAATTAGCTTTAAAACATCTAGAAAGAGTTCAAATTTTAGATCAAGCACAAAAATATCCTGGGCAATTATCCGGAGGTCAACAACAAAGGGCTGCAATTGCTAGAGCTCTTTGTATGGAGCCTAAAATAATGCTTTTTGATGAACCAACTTCAGCTTTAGATCCTGAAATGATCAAAGAAGTATTAGATGTTATGGTTAATTTAGCAAAACAAGGTATGACAATGATAGTTGTTACGCATGAAATGGGTTTTGCAAAAGAAGTGGCTGATCAAATGATATTTATGGACGAAGGTATGATAGTTGAAAAAGCAGATACCAAAGAGTTTTTTGCTAATCCAAAGAGTGATAGAACAAAACTTTTCTTAAGCCAGATACTATAGAACGTTACTTTTGCAAGAAATATTTCTCTATTTCAGGCCGAAGTAATGCTTGACAGATATTTAAAATCCACTGTTTTTCAGCTAAATAAAAAAAAAATATTGGTTGCAGTAGGTTCTAAAAACTAGTTGAATTATGTTTTATAAAAATATTAAGAGGGGTCTTAATGGAAGATAATTTTAATAAACATTTGGGCAATAAGCTTAAATTAAGAAGATTGGCTCTAGGTTTAACTCAAACAAAAGTGGCAAAAGCAATTAACGTTACATTTCAACAAATTCAAAAATACGAAAAAGGGACAAATGGTGTAAGTTCGATAAGATTATTACAACTTTCTAATTATTTAAAAGTACCAATTAATTACTTTTTTGAAGATTTTTCAGAGTATTTATTAAATTTAGAAAAATCTCAACAGGGACATATGAATGTTAACTATAATTTTTTAGTTAAACTTTATTCTGAGTTAAATGCAGATCAAAAATTAAAGTTTAATAAATCATTACAAGTTTCAAACAATATTTCTAAGGTAGTGTAATTTTTGGCTCCTCGGGCAGGACTCGAACCTGCGACCAATTGATTAACAGTCAACTGCTCTACCAACTGAGCTACCGAGGAATGTAAATTGTCAACTTACTTTCTTTTTTAACTAAAACAAGATTTTTTTTGGAGGCAACGCCCGGAATCGAACCGGGATACAAGGATTTGCAATCCTCTGCGTAACCATTCCGCCACGTTGCCGTATGTTTTAGAAGATAGCTACAAGGAGTTTTATATTAAATATTTGCAATTAGTCTATCAAATAACGTTCCAATTTGATTATTGTTAATTTAGATTATTAAATTATAAACTAATTACACCCATGATAAGCGATAAATATATACATTCAAAAGTTGAAGATCGGATTTATGCTTATTGGGAAAAAAATAAATTATTTAAACCTAAAAAAAATTCCAAGAAGTATTCAATTGTAATTCCACCCCCTAATGTAACAGGAAGTTTGCATATGGGGCATGCTTTGAATAATTCAATTCAAGACTTTTTAATACGATATTATCGTATGAATAATTATGAAACTTTATGGCAACCAGGAACAGACCATGCAGGTATTGCTACTCAAGCGCTTGTTGAAAAAAAATTAGAAAAAGAGAGTCTTACTAAAGCCACTCTTGGAAGAGAAAAATTTATTGAAAAAGTATGGGAATGGAAAAATGAGTATGGCGATATAATAATTAACCAATTAAAAAAACTAGGTTGTTCATGTGACTGGTCAAGAAATGCTTTTACGATGGATAAAAATCTATCTAAATCCGTCTTAAAAGTTTTCGTAGAATTACATAAAAAAAAATTAATTTATAAAGCAGAAAAACTAGTGAATTGGGACACTGTATTAAAAACTGCTATTTCAGATTTAGAAGTTGACCAAAGGGAGATGAATTCAAAAATTTATTACATCAGATATCCGATAGAAAATTCATCTGAATTTATAACTATTGCGACAACAAGACCGGAAACTATGCTTGGAGACACTGCAATAGCGGTTAATCCAAAGGATAAAAGATACAAAAAATTTGTCGGCAAAATAGTAACAATACCAATTGTAGGTAGAAAAATAAAAATAATCAAAGATAATTATGCAGATCCCGATCAAGGAACTGGAGCTTTAAAGATTACTCCAGCACACGATTTTAATGATTATGAAGTAGGTCAAAGAAATAAACTTGATATAATAAATATTTTTACTGAAGAGGGTAAAATTAATAATAATGCTCCGTCAGATTATGTTGGTTTAGATAGATTTGATGCTCGAAAAAAAATAATTAATGAGCTTAAAGAAAAAGATTTTTTTGTAAAAGAAGAAGATATTAAAAACAAAGTTCCATATGGGGATAGATCAAATTCTATAATAGAACCTTTTTTAACAGAGCAGTGGTTTGTTGATGCAAAAAAATTAGCTATCAAAGCAAAAAAAATTGTTAAAACAAAAAAAACAAATTTCTTTCCTAGCAATTGGTCTAAAACTTATTTTCAATGGATGAATAATATAGAACCATGGTGTATTTCTCGACAGCTCTGGTGGGGACATCAAATACCGGCGTGGTATGGACCTGATAAAAAAATTTTTGTAGCTATAAATGAGGAAGAAGCAAAAAAGTTAGCAAAAAAACATTATAAAAAAGATGTTGAATTAATTAGAGATCCTGATGTTTTAGATACATGGTTTTCATCAGGTTTATGGCCTTTTGCAACTTTAGGATGGCCAGATGAAAAAGAGTTTGTTAAAAAATTTTATCCAACCACTGTTTTAGTTACTGGTTTTGACATTATTTTTTTCTGGGTAGCTAGAATGATTATGTTCGGCATGGAATTTTTAAACAAAGAACCTTTTAAAGATATCTATGTTCATGCTTTAGTTAGAGATGAGAAAGGACAAAAAATGTCTAAATCAAAAGGCAATGTTATTGATCCTTTAGATATAATTGAAAAATATAGTGCAGATGCTTTAAGATTTACTTTACTATCTATGGCTTCTCCAGGAACTGATGTAAAACTTTCTGAGGATAGAGTTAAAGGGTACAGAAATTTTTTAAATAAATTATGGAATGCAAATAATTTTTTAATTACAAATAAATGCGATTTCAATAAAACAGATAAAACTCCAAAAACAACACTGAATATCAATAAATGGGTATACTCTGAATTAATAGAAGTTAAAAATAAAATTCAAAAAAACATTGAGGATTACCGTTTTGATGAAGCTGCAAAAAATGCATATCAATTTGCATGGCATTCATATTGTGATTGGTATATTGAGCTTTCTAAAACAATTCTTTATTCAGAGGACAAAAAAGCTCAAAAAGAGATTAAAGAGGTATCCGCCTATGTGTTTAAACAAATATTAGTAATGCTACATCCTTTCATACCATTCGTAACTGAAGAAATATGGCTCAAAAATAAATTCGATAAATCAAATAAGAATTTTCTGATGTATAAGAATTGGCCTTCTGCAAAAATTAAAAAAGACCAGTCTCAAAAAGATGTTGAAAAAATTATAGATATTATTTCTGAATTAAGGTCTTTTAAAAATGAGCTTAATGTTAGTCCTGGCTCTTTTGTAGATATATCAATAAACAAAATAGCAAAAAAAAATAAGTTATTAATGAATAATAATGAAACAATTTTAAAAAAACTTGGGCGTATAAACAATTTTTTTGATAAGGATCAAAATAAACCATCTGCAACAATGGTTATTTCAGGTGATATTTTTAAGATTTATTTTGATGAAAACGTTGACTTAAATTTAATCAAAGAAAATTTATTAAAACGACAAAGAAAACATCAAGATGATTTAGACAAGATATCGCAACGATTATCGAATAAAAGTTTTGTTGATAGAGCACCAAAAAATATTGTTGAACAAGAAAAAACTAACTATAGTAACTTGAAAGATGATATTAAAAAGATATCTTTAACAATTGAAAGTTTATAATGCGGAAATTTAATAAGAAAAAACTACCAAGTAGGCATACTTCTCTTGGCCCTGATAGAGCCCCGCACAGATCATTTTATTATGCTATGGGTGAAACAGAAAAAGATGTTTCAAAACCTTTTATTGGTGTTGTCTCAACTTGGAATGAAGCTGCACCTTGTAACATAGCTCTAATGAGACAAGCTCAATCAGTTAAAAAGGGTGTAAGAGCCTCTGGTGGTACACCAAGGGAATTTTGTACAATTACAGTCACTGACGGTATAGCAATGGGTCACGAAGGAATGAAATCTTCATTAATTTCAAGAGAAGTAATAGCAGATAGTGCTGAATTAACTGTTAGAGGTCATTGTTACGATGCATTAGTAGGTATTGCAGGTTGTGATAAATCTTTGCCAGGTTTAATGATGTCGATGGTTAGACTGAATGTACCAAGTGTATTTATTTATGGTGGTTCAATACTACCAGGAAAATACAAAGGCAAAGATGTAACTGTAGTTGATGTTTTTGAAGCTGTTGGAAAACATTCTTCAGGACAAATGTCAGCAAAAGAGTTAAGAAAGTTAGAATTGGTTGCTTGCCCTACAGCTGGAGCTTGTGGAGGTCAATTTACAGCTAATACGATGGCGTGTGTATCAGAGGCAATTGGTTTAGCATTACCTTATTCTGCTGGAACACCTGCGCCATATGAAGAAAGAGATAAGTATGCAAAAGCAAGTGGTCGTATGGTTATGGAATTATTAGCTAAAAGAATTAAACCAAGAGATATTGTAACACGAAAAGCATTAGAAAATGCTGCAACAATTGTAGCTGCAACTGGAGGTTCAACTAATGCTGCATTACATTTACCAGCTATTGCAAATGAAGCAGGAATAAAATTTGATTTAATGGATGTTGCAAAAATATTTAAAAAAACACCTTATCTTGCAGACTTAAAACCAGGTGGAAAATATGTTGCTAAAGACATGTGGTTAGCAGGTGGTGTGCCGATGCTTTTAAAAACTTTATTTGATGGTGGTTATATTCATGGTGATTGTATGACAGTTACAGGTAAAACAATGAAAGAAAATTTAAAGGGAATTAAATTTAATCCAAAACAAAAAGTGTTAAGAGCTTATAACAAACCCTTATCACCAGATGGTGGTGTAGTAGGTTTGAAAGGTAATTTAGCTCCAGAAGGTGGAATTGTTAAAATTGCAGGACTAAAAAAATTACAATTTACTGGAAGAGCAAGATGTTTTGACAATGAAGAAAGTGCAATGAAAGCAGTACAAAGTAGAAAATATAAAGATGGTGATGTAATTATTATTAGATACGAAGGTCCAGTAGGGGGACCAGGTATGAGAGAAATGCTCTCAACAACTGGTGCAATTTATGGTCAAGGAAAAGGCGAGAAAGTTGCTTTAATTACTGATGGAAGATTTTCAGGAGCAACTAGAGGATTTTGTGTTGGTCACGTTGGACCAGAGGCTGCTTTAGGTGGACCAATTGCTCTTTTACGTAATGGCGATGTTATTGATATAGATGCTAAAAAAGGAACGATTAATGTTCGCTTAACTAAATCTCAATTAGCTTCAAGAAGAAGAAAATGGAAGGCTAGAAAATCTGATTTTGGTTCAGGAACTCTTTGGAAATATGCTCAAACAGTTGGACCAGCAAGTTTAGGAGCACCAACACATCCAGGTAAGAAAAAAGAAGTTAAGGAATATTCGAAAATTTGATGAAAATTCGCCCTGTTATTTTATGTGGTGGCGCTGGAACAAGACTTTGGCCTAAAGCTAAAAAACATCAAGCCAAACAATTTATCGATTTTGGTAACTGGACTTTATTGGGTAAAACTTTAGAGAGAGTTAAAGCGCCTATATTTGATGCTCCAATTATAAGCACCAATGCAAAATATTTAAGACAAGTAAAACAGCATCTAAAGAAACACAAAATAAGAAAATTTAAGATAGTTTTAGAGCCAGCTAAAAAAAATACAGCACCAGCTATATTAAGTACTGCATTAATAAAGGATATTCCAAATGAACAACCATTAATGTTTTTAGCCGCTGATCATCTAATAGAGAAGGTTGGTTTATTTAATAAAGCTCTCAAAAAAAATCAAAAGAAACTCACTCATAATAATATCTTTATTTTTGGTATTAAACCCACAATGCCATCTAGTGAATTTGGATATTTTTTAACTAAAAATAATAAAGTGTCTAGATTTGTAGAAAAACCTAAAGAGGCTAAAGCTAAACAAATAATTAGTAAAAAAGGTTATTGGAATTCTGGAATGTTTTATATGAGAAAAGACTCCATTATTAATAATTTTAAGAATTATCAGCCAAATATTTACCGAAACTGTAACAAAGCTGTAACAAAAGCAAAATATAAAAGTAATGTGTATTATTTAAATAAACAAGCATTCACTAAAGCAACAGCTAAGTCTTTTGACTATGCAATATTAGAAAAAACCAAAGATATAAATGCTATCAAATTAGATATTCCTTGGTCTGATTTAGGATCTTGGAAAGAAATCTGTAAGATGTACGGACGAAATAAAAGACATTATTTTAAAAAGAAGAATGTATTTCATAGACCTTGGGGTAGTTATGTAAATCTATTTAATGGTAAGGAATTCTTAATTAAAGAATTATATGTAAAACCAAAAGGTATATTAAGTCTTCAAAAACATCATCATAGAGCTGAACATTGGGTAGTTACTCATGGTGAACCTAAAATTACTTTAAATAAGAAATATTTCACTATGAAACCTGATGAAACTATTTTTATTCCACTAGGTGCAATCCATAGAATAGAAAATCCCTATAAAAAACCAGTTAAAATAATTGAAGCTCAAGTAGGCTCGATTTTAAAAGAAACAGATATAGTGAGATATCAAGATATTTATGGCAGAGTAAAATAATTATTTTACAAGAAAATTCACTTTTT
>CACMNK010000018.1 GCA_902615145.1 uncultured Pelagibacteraceae bacterium
TCTAAAAGAATTAAAAATCCTAAAAATTTTTTAGGTGGCAAAGGTGCTAATTTATCGGAAATGGGAAGAATGGGTCTTCCAGTTCCGCCAGGATTTACAATTTCAACAAATGTCTGTGATCTTTTTTACCAAAATAAAAAGAAATTGAATTCTTCAATGATAAATCAAATTAAAAAAGAGTTAAAGATAATTGAGAAGGATGTGAAAAAAAAATTTGGAGATCTAAAAAATCCACTTTTATTATCTGTGAGATCTGGTGCTAGAGTGTCTATGCCCGGTATGATGGATACAATACTTAATCTTGGTTTGAATGACAAAACTGTTAAAGCACTAGCTAACAAAACTTCTAATGGAAGATTTGCTAAAGATAGTTACAGAAGATTTATTCAAATGTATGGAAATGTTGTTCTTGGGGTAGAAAGTTACCATTTTGAGGAACTTATAGAAAATTATAAATTAACTAAAGGAGTTTTGTTGGATACAGATCTTGATGAAGATGATTGGGATGGTTTGATAAAAGATTTTAAAAATGTTGTTAAAGAAAAAACAAAAACAGAATTTCCTCAAGATGTTTATAGACAATTATTTGGGGCAATAAGTGCAGTATTTTTGTCTTGGGAAAGTAATAGAGCTAAAATTTATAGAAAGTTAAATCAAATTCCATCTGAGTGGGGAACGGCAGTTAATGTACAATCTATGGTTTTTGGAAATATGGGAAATGATTGTGCGACAGGAGTTGTTTTTACAAGAAACCCCTCAGATGGATCAAATGATATTTATGGGGAGTATTTGATTAATGCACAAGGAGAGGATGTTGTAGCAGGAACAAGGACACCGCAATACATCACGAAAAAAGCCAAACGAGAAGCAAAAGTTGAGGCACTTTCTATGGAGGAGTCCATGCCAAAAGTTTATTTGGCGCTTCATAAAATTTTAAAAAAGTTAGAGGCACATTACAAAGATATGCAAGATGTAGAATTTACAGTTGAGAATGGGAAATTATGGATCCTACAAACCAGGTCAGGTAAAAGAACTGCAAAATCAGCAGTTAAGATTGCTGCAGATATGGTTAAAGAAAAACTGATTTCAAAAAAACAAGCTATTTTAAGAATTGATCCAAACTCTTTAGACACATTATTACACCCTACTTTGGATGAAAAAAGTTCTATAGAAGTAATTGCAAATGGTTTACCAGCCTCACCAGGAGCTGCTAGTGGAAAAGTGGTGTTTACATCTGAAGAAGCTGAGAGACTTAATAATATGATGCAAGATGTAATATTGGTTAGAGTAGAAACTTCCCCAGAAGATATCCAGGGTATGAACGCTGCTAAGGGGATATTGACTGCGAGGGGAGGAATGACAAGCCATGCAGCTGTTGTTGCAAGAGGAATGGGTAGGCCATGTGTTTCGGGTTCAAGTGAAATTGATATAGATTACGAAAAAAAAATTTTCAAAACCGCATCATTAGAAATTAAAGAAGGTGATATAATTACAATTGATGGATCTTCTGGAAGAATTATTTTAGGAAGTGTACCAACATTAAAACCTGAAATTTCAGGAGATTTTTCAAAATTAATGAGCTGGGCTGACAATATTAGAAAACTTAAAATTCGAACAAACGCAGAAACTCCTTTAGATACAAAAGTTGCAAGAGATTTTGGGGCAGAGGGGATAGGTCTTTGTAGGACTGAACATATGTTTTTTGATGAGGAAAGAATTTTGTTAGTAAGAGAAATGATCTTATCTAAAAATCAAGAGGATAGAGCTAAAGCTTTAGACAAACTTTTACCTCATCAAAAAAAAGATTTTTTAAAAATATTTAAAATTATGAATGGCCTTCCAGTTACAGTCAGATTGCTAGACCCACCATTACACGAGTTTTTACCAAGGTCAGATAAAGAAATTTCTGAGATTGCCAATGTTGTTGGTGCAGATATTAAAGAGGTAAAAACAAGAATAGATGAACTTCATGAGCATAATCCAATGTTAGGACACAGAGGTTGTAGATTAGGTATTTCTTTCCCAAAAATCTATGAAATGCAATGTAAAGCAATTTTTGAAGCTCTTATTGAACTTAAAAAGAATAAAAAAAATACAGCATTTCCTGAAATCATGATACCCTTAGTATCTACAGAAGCCGAGATAAAAATTATGAAAGATCTTGTTATTAAAACTGCAAAAAAAATTCAAAAAGAAAATAAAATAAAAGTAGAATTTTTAGTTGGTACTATGATCGAATTGCCAAGAGCCGCAATCAAAGCAAAAGATATTGCAAAACATGCTGAATTTTTTAGTTTTGGAACTAATGATTTAACTCAAACGACTTTTGGAATTAGTAGAGATGATAGTGGCAAATTTTTAAATGATTATATTGATAATAAAATATTTTCTATTGATCCATTTATATCAATTGATGATGGTGTAAAAGATTTGGTAGAAATAGCAGTAAATAATGGGAAGAAACAAAATAAAAATATTAAATTAGGCATTTGTGGCGAACATGGAGGAGATCCAGAGAGTATTCTTTTTTGTTCACAAGTGGGGTTAGATTATGTCTCATGCTCACCTTATAGAGTTCCAATTGCAAGATTGGCTGCTGCTCAAGCAGAACTTAAAAAATAATTAATTTAATAGACTTTTTTTAATCTTATTAAGTAAAGAAAATATAGGTTTTAGAAATTTCTTCGTAGAAACTTAGTAGTAAATTTTTGTTATTCGTTGGATTTCTTATTTTGGTCCCTCGAAGTGAGTTATTTTGATTACATGAAAGAAAATTTGATTTAGGTTATTATTTGTCAATGAAAATAAAATTATACAGATCTGCTACAGTTGGTATTAATTTAAGTGGTTATAAATTACTTATGGACCCCTGGTTAACTGATGGAGAGTATTATGGTTCTTGGTCACATTATCCATATTATGATTTAGACAAGAATATTAGTGAAATTAATTCTTATAACGCTATTTACATAAGTCATATTCATCCAGACCATTGTTCTGATGACACTTTAAAAAAAATAAGCAAAGAAATTCCAATTTATATTCATACATATCATTCAAAATTTTTAAAATTAAAATTAGAAAGAATTGGTTTCAAAGTAATTGAACTTGAAAATAATAAAAGAACAAAACTAGATAAAAATGCTTATCTAAATATTTTTGCTGCTGATAATTGTAACCCTGAACTATGTTTTAAATTTTCTGGTTGCGCTGATTTAACTGCTAAAGAAGGTAATTCTCAACAAATAGATACACTTTCTATTATTGATGATGGAAAGAATGTATTGATGAATGTAAATGATTGTCCCATTGAATTAGCACAATCAACATTTAATGAAATAAAAAAACAATATGAGAAAATAAATGTTTTGCTTACAGGTTACGGTGGAGCAGGTTGTTATCCTCAATGTTTTGAAAATCTAAATTCAGAGGAAAAAATAACTGCTGCTCAATCAAAAGAAAAAAAATTTCTTAATCAAGCAATTAAATATATTGACGAAATTGAACCAGATTATTACTTGCCTTTTGCTGGCACATATACATTGACAGGAAAACTATCTAATCTACAAAGCTTGAGAGGTGTTTCTAGTATTGATAATGCTTATAATTTTCTTGAAAATTATTATTTATCAAAAAACTTATCAAATAGTATTAGACCATTAAAATTAAATACTGGCAGTACATTTGATCTAAGCATTAAGGAATATGATAAGAATTATCAAAAGATAGATTATGAAGAGTATCAGTCATATATTGATTTAGAGTTAAGTAATAAATTGCTCACTTATGAAAAAGATGAAACTCCAAGTTTTGATGAAATTTATGAATTGTCAAAAAAAGCACACCAGAAGTTTTTAGATAAAATGTTAATTAACAATATAAGTTTAAAATCAGATATTTTTGTTAAAATAAATGGAAAAAGTTTAATGTTAAGAAAAGATAAAAATTTATTAGTAGTAAAATCAGATGAAATTAACCATAAATCAAAAAAATATGTCAGGTATGAAACTGACATTAGACTATTAAAAAGATTACTTATGGGACCAAGGTATGCCCACTGGAATAATGCTGAAATAGGTTCACATTTAAAATTTTTCAGAAAGCCTAATATTTTTGAAAGAAATGTTTATGATTCAATGATCTTTTTTCATTGTTAAATCCTACAATTCGCCTATCTTTTACTAAAATTTAAAGTCTATTTGAAACTTTTTCATATCCTTATTATCGATAAGTCTTAAAAGAATAATTTATAATTAAAGTAGTTACTTAAAAAATTATTTTGAAACTTCGTAGAAAGTTTGAAGTAAATCTCGCAGAGATGTTTTTATAAAAATAATCGATTTCACTAAATTATTTTAAAAAGAGGGGCGTTCTGTTGCCAGGTGCCCCAAAACCCCGTTTGCATAATTAACAAAGTTAATTAAGCAGCAAGTGCGTAACTTTCGTTAGCAATTATAAATTAGCCCGTTACGGAGGAACAATTCCGAACGAAAGAATAGCCTTTAGTCACCCGTCGAATCTAGATCACCCCCATAAAATGTTAATGGTGGAGGTGGTGGGTACTGCCCCCACGTCCGTAATGGTTATTACGAAATTCGTTTATCGTCATAGTTGGAAAACCAACTATATAAATATATAACTCTTAGAATTTAAATCAATTATCTATGGAAAAAAAAATTAAAAAATTATTTCCTGATTATTTATTGATTTACCTAATTTTTTTACTCTTATTCTCCTTTATCTTTTTATCTAACACTTATGATGTGGATACAAATAATGCTATTGCTGAATGGTTAATTAATTATCAAGGTGGATTTGGAAGACGAGGTTTGTTAGGTGAAATTTTTGTCCAAATTAGTTTAGTTACAGATATAAATCTAAAATCACTAATTCTATATTTTCTTATATTTATCCAAACGATTTATTATTACTTTATATATCGGATATTTAAAATTATTAAGTTTGAATTTTTGGTCTTATTATGTTTTTGTTCTCCATTATTTATTATTTTTCCCTTAGCAGAATTAGAGGCATTAGGTAGAAAAGATATCTTAATACCATTGTTTTTCATGATTTTTTGTGCTTTCTATCAAAAATTAAATTTTTACAAACTATCATTTTTTTTATTATTAATATACTCACCATTATTATTTATCCATGAGGTATCAATTTTTTATTTACCATACTTTTATTTTTTTTTAATACTAAAATTTAATTTAAGTGATGTTAAAAATTATTTTGTAATTCTGATAATATCGATAATATTTTTATTTATTATTTACTTATTATCTCAATCTGTACATTCTTCATCAGATATAAACAAAATGTGTAACTTTTTGATGAATTCTTTAAGCACAAAATGTGGTTTAGGTGCTTTTGTTTTGGATAGGTCTCTAAAAGATAATATAAATGAATTAAGTGGTATTAGTTTTATTGATCTCATAAGGGGAATTTGGATTTTTTTTCTAGGTTATATTGGTTTAATATTGTTAATATTTAAAACAAATTTTAAAAATGCTGACAATAATGTTTTATTAAAAAATTCAACTCCGGCAGTTTCAATACTTTTACTTTTTTTACCCACTTTAGTCCCCTTCTTTATTGCTGTAGATTGGGGCAGGTGGTTTAATTTAAGCTATACTATGTCATTGTTATTTTATTTTATTTGTTACAATAACAATTTTTTTATTATCGTGAATAATTCAATATCACAAAAAGTCAAAAAAATTTCAAATATGAAAATATTATCTTTTATCTTAATATTTTTGATATGCTTCTCATGGAACCCTAAAGCTGTATATCATGAGGATATTGGCTCAATACCTCTCTACAGAATTATCGTTAAATCAATTAAATATACTTTTTAACTTATCTAAAAAACTTGATCTTTATCAATCCAAGTACGTTTCTGAAAATAATACTAAAAAGATCTCCAAGTTTATATCCTGCCTCTCCTGATTTTCTTTTAAAATGATCAATAGGCACTTCTTTAAAATTCAACTTTTCTTTCTTACACACACCCACAAAACCCCACCAAAATCCCTCCCTCATTTGTGATAATTTTTTTTTTTCCAATCTTAAATAGGTTTGTTTTGAACCTAAAAAAAAAGGACAGCTTGGATCTTTTAGATTGGAATTAAATAAAAGATTATGAAATAATTTAAATAATTTACTGTAAATTATTCTGTTAAAAGGGTCTTTTCTTGGATTTCTATAGCCTATTAGAAATGTATTTTCTTTAGGAAAATTATTCAGATTGTTTATTAATGAATGAACTTTAATTTGATTATCACTGTCTGTGCAAAGTATGTACTCTTTTGTTGATTTATATATACCATCTAAAACTGCCAAACCGTAACCCCTTTTTTGGTTCTGGCTTAAATTTACAATAGGATATTTTTTTTCTAATTCTATAATTAATTCCTTAGTTCCATCAGTGCTTCCATCTTCAACTATAACGAATTCATAATCTAACTTATGAAACCTTAATGATGCACTCCATGACCTGACTAGCTCATTTAAGTTATCTTTTTCATTATGGACAGGTAAAACAATAGATAGGCTATTCATATAATACTATTAAGAGTTGTAAAAATTAATTTTTTTATTTTTATCTTAAATTGCAAATATAATAAATTTATATATTACCATAGGATCTATATGAAACTATCTAAAGAACAAATACAGGAAATAAAAGATCAACAGACACAAAAAAATACAACAAAAAGAGTTACTGTTCTAGAATTAGAAAAAGTCCTCTATGAGGCTATACCAGTTTTGGATCATGGGTTTATTAGAGTTGTAGACTATATGGGTGATGATTCATCAATAGTACAATCAGCTAGAGTTTCATATGGAAAAGGGACAAAAAAAGTTTCAACAGATGCAGGTTTAATTAAATATCTAATGAGACATTGGCACAGTACTCCATTTGAGATGTGCGAAATTAAATATCATGTTAAACTACCGATTTTCATTGCAAGACAATGGATTAGACATAGAACCGCGAATGTTAACGAATATTCTGCTAGATACTCTATTTTAGACAAAGAATTTTATTTACCTCAACCAAACCATCTTGCTGCACAATCATTAAGCAATAGACAAGGAAGAGGACAAGTCCTAGAAGGAGATGATGCAAAAAAAGTTTTGACATTATTAAAAGGTGATGCAGAGCAAACATATAGAAATTATGAAACAATGCTTAATGAAAAATATGATGGCTCAATTGTTGATGAAAATTCTGTTGGTTTAGCAAGGGAACTTGCTAGAATGAACTTAACCTTGAATACATATACTCAATGGTATTGGAAAACAGATTTGTTAAATTTAATGAATTTTTTAAGATTAAGAGCAGATCATCATGCTCAATATGAAATTAGAGCATATGCGGATACCATGCTTGATACTTTAAAAAAATGGGTGCCTATAACATTTGAGGCATTTATGGATTATAGAGTTGGTGGCACTGAAGTTTCAGCTAAGGGTAAGATTGTTTTACAAAAACTTATTAAAGGAGAGAATATATCCCTGGAAGACTCTGGATTATCAAAAAGAGAATGGAATGAGCTTATGACTTCTTTCAATTTGAATGATAAAATCATCTAATTCATTCATAAATGAGTTTTTTAAAGATAAATAAAATAATAATTTTTTTTTTATTTATCTCTTTATTAGTTTTTCATTTTTTTCAATTATATAGCCAACATTGGTCTGCTGTGTTGGATCAAGATTTAATAATTATTTATAATTCTTTACTTTTTACCTCAGGCTTAGAGCAAGAGTATAGGGATCATCCAGCGCTTACAACATTTCTAATTCACAGTTTTTTCTATAATTTTACGAGTTTTTTTTTAAGTATTCCTAAAAACATAGATCAAATTTTGATTTCAAATGATACCGAAAACATATTGCAAATTTATTTTTATATTTCTAGAATTGTTAACTTTGTTATTAATATTTTTTTAATACTGATTTTAAGCAAAGTATTAAAAAAAATTAACTTTAATAGAAATCTCAGATATTTATTTTTAATAATCTTTATACTTTCATCTGGATATATTACCTCTTTCTTTTTTTTAAGATCAGAGACTTTAAGTTTGGCTTTGTTTTTAGTTTCAGTTTATTTCATTTTTATTAAAAATCGAGATTTTCTTTTTAACTCAT
>CACMNK010000019.1 GCA_902615145.1 uncultured Pelagibacteraceae bacterium
AACATGAATGTTTCAAAAAAAAGAACTGCAACTAAGGCAATAGGCTTAATTGAAATTAAGGACTTTATTGATAAAAAAATTGAAATTAATGAGGTTATTGAAAGAATATCAATAAAGACTAGGCAATACGCTAAAAGACAGGTTACTTGGGGCAGAGGAAATATGATGGATTGGAACAAAATCAGGCATACTAGGCTGAACAACTTTCTTAAAAATATTTAGATAATTTTTTACTTTACCTTGACCAATAAGCACAACTTCAGCTAGATTGCTTAAATGTCTAAATTATATTCAGGAGCTGAAATTGTTTTTAAATGTCTTGAGGATCAAGACGTAGAATTTATTTTTGGTTATCCAGGTGGTGCAGTTCTTCCAATTTATGATGAATTAAAAAATCATTCTTCTATAAAGCATATATTAGTCAGACACGAACAAGGGGCCGGTCATGCAGCTGAGGGTTATGCAAGATCGTCTGGAAAACCAGGTGTTGTTCTAGTTACTTCTGGACCAGGTGCCACAAATGTAGTTACAGCTTTGACGGATGCTTATATGGACTCAGTACCATTAGTATGTATCTCAGGACAAGTGCCTACACACTTAATAGGAACAGATGCTTTTCAAGAGTGTGATACCACCGGAATTACTAGACCATGCACAAAACATAATTGGTTAGTAAAAGATATTAAAGAACTATCAAAAACTCTTCATGAAGCTTTTAGGGTTGCAACAACAGGAAGACCAGGTCCTGTTTTAGTAGATATTCCAAAAGATATTCAATTCGCAAAAATCAAATATACGAAACCAAAAAAAGAAAAAAAATCTAACGGAAAATTGCATAACAATTTTTCTCAAGAAGAAATTAATCAATTAGTTGACTTAATTGCGAAAGCAAAAAAACCTGTAGTTTACACTGGTGGTGGAGTAATCAATTCAGGCCCAGAAGCAAGTGAGTCATTAAGAGAGTTTGTAAGAATGATTGGTTTTCCGATTACGTCAACATTACAAGGACTAGGAGCTTTTCCCGGAGATGATAGTCAGTTTATAGGTATGCTTGGTATGCATGGAACTTATGAAGCAAACAATGCCATGCATGATTGTGATTTATTAATAAATATTGGAGCAAGATTTGATGATAGGATAACTGGAAAGATAGACGAGTTTTCTCCAAAATCTAAAAAAGTTCATATTGATATTGATCCATCTTCGATAAATAAAATAATTAAAGTTGATTTAGCAATCGTGGGTGATGTAAATGAGGTTCTTAAAGCAGCTGTTAAAACCATTAGTCAAAAAAAAAATGGTTTTAAAAATTCAAATAAACAAAATGTTTCTAAATGGTGGGAAAAAATTGAAAAATGGAGAGAAAAAGACTCACTCGGTTTTATAAATAGCAAAGAATCTATTAAACCCCAGCATGCAGTGCAGAGATTATATGAATTAACAAAAAATCAAGACACATTTATTACTACAGAAGTTGGTCAACATCAGATGTGGGCCGCACAACATTATAAATTTAATAAACCAAATAGATGGATGACATCTGGTGGACTTGGAACAATGGGATATGGTCTTCCGGCAGCAGTAGGGGTTCAAATTGCGCATCCTGGTAAGCTTGTTATTGATATTGCTGGAGAAGCATCTGTTCTAATGACTATGCAAGAGATGTCAACAGCGGTCCAGTACAATTTGCCAATTAAAATATTCGTTTTGAATAATCAATATATGGGAATGGTAAGGCAATGGCAGGAATTACTTCATGAAAAAAACTATTCTGAAAGCTATTCAGAAGCTTTGCCAGATTTTGTAAAATTGGCAGAGGCATATGGATGCAAAGGAATTAAAGCTGATAATCCAGATGAATTAGATTTTAAGATAAATGAAATGATAGAGCATAATGGTCCAGTAATTTTTGATTGTAGGGTTGACCCTAATGAGAATTGCTTTCCAATGATACCATCAGGAAAACCTCATAATCAGATGATTTTAGGTCCGAATGATAAAGAAGAAAATAAAATTACAGGTAAAGGAAAAGCCTTAGTTTAATGTCTAACCCTAAATCAGCTTATAATATTCCAACAAAAAAAAGTAAATCTGGCACACATATTATTGTAGTCTGGGTGGACAATGAGGCTGGAGTACTTGCCAGAGTAGTAGGATTATTTTCTGGCAGAGGTTATAATATAGAATCCCTAGCTGTAGCAGAGATTGATGCAACAAAAAATATATCAAGAATTACCATTGTAACGACCGGAACACCCCAGGTAATTGATCAAATTAAACTACAATTAAAGAAATTGGTCCCAGTACATAAAGTTGCAGACTTTAAAAGAGAAGATAAAAAAGTCATTTTTAAAGAAATGGCTCTGCTTAAAGTTGTGGGAAATAGAAGTAAAATTGATAAGTGTCTTAAAGCTTGCAAAACTTTCAATCCAGTAATATTAGATAAAACAAACAAATCTGTTGTAATTCAAATTACTGCTCTACGAAGAGAAATAGATAAAATGAATAAAAAATTAAAGTCAAATGGACTTGTAAGCACATCAAGAACTGGTGCAATAGCAATGACTAGAGGTTCTGAAATATTTAAATAAATTTACTAAAGGAGAAAAAAAATGAAAATGTTTTATGAAAAAGATACAGACAGCAATCTTGTTAAAGATAAAAAAATAGCAATCTTTGGTTATGGTAGTCAAGGTCATGCGCATGCATTAAATTTAAAAGATAGTGGTGTAAAGGAAGTTGTTGTAGCCTTAAGAGACGGATCGTCAAGTATACCAAAAGCAGAGTCAAAAGGACTAAAGGTTATGAATTTATCAGATGCAGCTGAATGGGCAGATATTGTAATGATATTAACTCCTGATGAATTACAAGCATCAATTTATAAAAATCATATTGAGCAAAGAGTTAAAGAGGGATCTTCAATAGCTTTTGCGCATGGTTTAAATGTTCATTATGACTTAATAAAAGCAAGAAAAGATTTAGACGTATTCATGGTCGCTCCCAAAGGACCTGGTCATTTAGTAAGAAGTGAATATGAAAAAGGTGGCGGTGTACCATGTTTATTTGCTGTACATCAAAATGGATCAGGTAAAGCGAGAGATCTTGCGATGTCTTATGCTTCAGCAATTGGCGGAGGTAGATCTGGCATCATTGAAACAACTTTTAAAGATGAAGTGGAAACAGATTTGTTTGGTGAACAAACTGTTCTATGTGGAGGATTAGTTGAACTTATAAAAAATGGATATGAAACATTAGTTGAAGCTGGTTATGAACCTGAAATGGCATATTTTGAAACTGTTCATGAAGTGAAATTAATTGTAGATCTTATTTATGAGGGTGGAATTGCTAATATGAACTATTCGATATCAAATACAGCTGAATATGGTGAATATCAAACTGGACCAAAAATAATAAATAAAGAGGAAACAAAAAAAAGAATGAAAGAGGCACTGGCTGATATTCAATCAGGAAAATTTACCAAAGCGTGGATGGATGAATGTAAAAATGGTCAAAAGAATTTCTTAGCCACTAGAGCAAAATTAGCCGAGCATCCGGTAGAAAAAGTTGGAGCTAATTTAAGAGCAATGATGCCATGGATTGGCAAGAAAAAATTAGTGGATAGTGATAAGAAGTAATTTCTTGTTTCAAATTGGACTAATTTAGCTGATTTATTTTGCAATCTAAACGATAGGTTGTATATTTCTTAAAAGATAATTTTATGTCTGAAAAAGAAAAAGTTTATATTTTTGATACAACAATGAGAGATGGTGAGCAATCACCAGGGGCTTCCATGAGCGTTGAGGAAAAGATTCAAATCTCAAGAGTTTTTGATGAAATGGGTATTGATATTATTGAGGCTGGTTTTCCGATTTCATCACCAGGAGATTTTGAGGCAGTAACTGCAATTAGTAAAAGTATAAAAAATTCAATTCCTTGTGGATTGGCTCGAGCAACTAAAAAAGATATTGATGCTTGTCACGAGTCTTTAAAATTTGCAAAAAGATTTAGAATTCACACATTTATTTCTACTAGTCCTGTTCACATGAAACACAAACTTAACATGACAGATGAACAAGTATTAGGTGCAATAAAGGAAAGTGTTACATACGCAAAAAAATTTACAGATGATGTTGAGTGGTCATGTGAGGATGGTACAAGGACCAATTTAGATTTCATGTATAAAACAATTGAGTTAGCAATAAAGTGTGGTGCTACGACAATTAATATTCCAGATACTGTTGGATATTCTATACCTGAAGAATTTGCAAAGACAATTAACCTTATAAAAAATAATGTTCCTAATATTGATAAAGCAATTATATCTGCTCATTGTCATAACGATTTAGGATTGGCCGTTGCAAATGCATTATCTGGATTATCAGCTGGTGTAAGACAAATTGAATGCACGATTAATGGTATTGGTGAGCGAGCTGGTAATGCAGCACTTGAAGAAATAGTAATGGCAATAAAAACGAGAGATGATCTATTACCTTATCAAACTGGCATTAAGACAGAATTAATAAGCAAAGCATCAAAAATTGTTTCAAATGCAACTGGGTTTCCAGTACAATTTAACAAGGCTATTGTTGGAAAAAATGCTTTTGCTCACGAGTCAGGAATTCATCAAGACGGAATGCTTAAAAATAGAGAAACATATGAAATAATGACTCCAGAAAGTGTAGGAGTGAAAAAAACTTCACTAGTAATGGGTAAGCACTCTGGCAGGCATGCATTTAAAGATAAACTAAGTGATCTTGGATATGCAGATGTGACCGATGATGTTGTCCAAGCAGCTTTTGGTAAATTTAAGATTTTAGCTGATAAAAAAAAACATATTTATGATGAAGATATTGTTGCTTTAGTTGATGATAGTTTAATAATTGATAATAAAATTAATGCCATTAATCTTAAATCTTTAAAAGTTTTTGCGGGTACAGGAGAGCCACAAAGAGCTGATATGACCTTAGATGTTTTTGGAGATATTAAGAAAACTACTCAAACGGGGGATGGTCCTGTTGATGCAATTTTTAAATGTATAAAAGAACTTTATCCCCATGATGTAAAATTATCTTTATATCAAGTTCATGCTGTTACAGAAGGAACGGATGCGCAAGCAACTGTAAGTGTAAAAATTGAGGAAAACGATCGCACTACAGTAGGTCAGTCTGCTGATACTGATACTTTGGTAGCATCAGCAAATGCATACTTAAATGCGTTAAACAAAATGTTAATCAAAAGAGAAAAAAAATCACTTTATAAAAATATTGAACATCAAAAAATTAAAGGAGGAGTATAATGGGAATATTTGAGAGGATTAAAAAGGTTTGGAGCCAGGATATGGCAATTGATTTGGGTACGGCCAACACTTTAGTTGTAGTAAAAGGACAAGGAGTGGTTTTAAATGAGCCGTCAGTAGTTGCTATAGTAGAACAAGCAGGCAAAAAACAAGTTTTAGCTGTAGGAGATGAGGCTAAGACTATGTTAGGAAGAACACCTGGTAATATTCAAGCTATTAGACCTTTAAGAGATGGTGTTATTGCAGATTTCATTGTAACTGAGGAAATGATCAAACACTTTATAAAGAAAGTTCATAAAGGAAGCACTTTTGCCAATCCAAGAATTTTAATTTGTGTTCCAACTGGATCTACCCCTGTTGAACGAAAAGCTATTCAAGACAGCGCGTTAGCTGCGGGTGCAAGAAGAGTTCAATTAATTGAGGAGCCAATTGCGGCTGCGATAGGTGCCAATCTTCCAATATCAGAAGCAACTGGTTCAATGGTTGTAGATATAGGTGGCGGGACAAGTGAAATTGCAGTCATGTCATTAGGTGGATTAGTTTACTCGAAATCATTGAGAGTAGCTGGAGATTCTATGGATGCAGCGATGGTAAACTATATGAGAAAAGAATATAATTTGATGATCGGAGACAGCACTGCAGAAAAAATTAAAAAAGAAATAGGAACAGCAATCCCAACAAATAATAATACTTATGCAGTAAAGGGTCGAGATTTAAGATCAGGAACTCCTAAAGAAGTAAATATTACTGAAGAGGATACTGCAGAGGCTTTAAATGATATTTTAAAACAAATGGTTAATGGTATAAAGGATGCATTAGAGAGTACTCCTCCAGAATTATCTGCTGACCTTGTAGATATGGGTCTTGTTTTAACTGGAGGTGGGGCTTTATTAAAAAATATTGATAAGCGATTTTCGAAGGAAACTGGTTTGCCCGTTCACATAGCTGATGACCCATTGTCATGTGTTGCAGTTGGGACTGGAAAAGCATTAGATCAAGAGCAAACATTTTCTACTATGTTGACTGAATATTAAAAGATGGCATCAAGCAGAGATGATTTTATAATTGCAATTCGCTCTGCTTTTTTAAAAAAAAGCACTCAACAAAAGTTTTCGTTATTAACGTTAGTTTTTATATCTATTTTTATAATTGTTTTATCTAGTTTTGATTTAAAGTTTATAAGGTATTTAAAAGCAGGAATTAGTGAGGCGGTATATAGATCCTCATTTATTGTCTCAATTCCTGAAAACTTTTTAAAAAACACTTTTTTTGAAATAAGGGAATATTCAACTTTTTTTAAAAATTATAAAATAAACAAAGAAGAGCTTAACGAGTTAAAGTCTAAAAGCATCTCAGATAAAATAACGCAATTTGAAAATGAAGAACTAAAAGAGCTTATAAATAATTATACTTTAAGTTCAGATAAACTGTTAGCTAAAATAATTGTTGACCATGACAGTCCATATCTAAAAAGTATTATTATTAACAAAGGTAGCAAGGATAATATTAAAATCGGTACTAACATTTATGATAGATCATATTTAGTTGGCAGAGTGGTTGAGGTAAATTATAAAACCTCAAGAGTTTTATTACTATCTGATCTTAATTCCAATGTTCCGGTAACAATAGCGCCACAAAATATTCAAGCAATTATAACAGGAACTGGTGAGAATTATGGTGAAATAAAATATATTAAAGAGGGTATTTCAAATTTAATTTCACAGGATAGTATAGTTTACACATCAGGCACTGGTGCAATTTTTAAAAGTGGTATTCCTATTGGAAGAGTAGATGTGGCGGAAACAGGAAGCTCAAAAAAATTTAAAGTAGACTTTTACAGCGATTTTAGCCAATTAAAGTATGTTTTTGCCGAATTAGTTACTAAAATTGACGTTAAGAATGAAGATCAAAAAGTTGATGAAGAGAATTCACAAATAAATAACACAGTGGATACAAAATTACAAATACTAGAAGATGAAAAAAAGATTATTGAACAAACAAATTTAAAATTTAAAAATGAGAATGAATTATTAAAAATCACAATTAATAATTTAAATAAACAAATTTCAGACTTTAAAAATGAAGTTTATGATCAAAAACAAATAATCGCTCAGTACAATATTGACTTGGATGAAATTGAGTTTTTAAGATTAAATCTAAAGTTTGGTCACACATGTCGTAAGTCTTTCTTAAATAATGATGGTTTTGAAGTAGGAACTTTAGAATACAAAAGTTGTGTAATGAATAAAGGACAGACTGATGAGTAATTTTAAATCAAGAGGTTTTTACATTAAATTTTACTCTTTTTTACCAATAATAGTGTTATTTATTTCTGTATTAAATGAATTTGACCTAAATTATTTGAAATTTGAGTACTTTTCATTCAATTTTCCTTTCATTTTAATTTTTTTCTTTACTTTAAAAGACTCTAAAAATTTTGATTATCTTTTAGTTTTTTTAGCGGGCT
>CACMNK010000020.1 GCA_902615145.1 uncultured Pelagibacteraceae bacterium
AAATTCAAATATTTTTTTCTTCCTTTCATCAGAAGTTGGGCTCTCAGTGACAACCACTAGTGAAGGTTTGTTTGATGATGCCCTAATTAGGCCCCAGGACCCATCATCAAATGAAAATCTTACTCCATTTACAGTAATAATTTCTTTTATTTCTTGTTGGTCAATTATAGTTTTATTATTTTTTATATCTTCAATTTCCTTTACAAGCTGATTTACCACCTCATATTTTTCATTATCTTTACAAAAAGGAGCCATTGTAGGTGATTGAAACGTTTTTGGTAATTCATCCATTATTTCACTAATTTTTCTATTATCGTTATCAAGCAAGTGACATACTTGGATGGCTGAGTTGATACCATCATCATATCCATACCCTAAAGGCTGGTTAAAAAAGAAATGCCCACTCTTCTCAAAACCGGCTAGCGCTTTCTCATTATGAACTTTTCTTTTAATATGAGAATGGCCTGTCTTCCAGTAAATTGTTTGGCATTGATTACCTTTTAATATTTTGTCGTTAGAATATAAGCCTGTTGATTTAACATCTACAATGAATTTGGAATTTTTATGAGTGTTAGAAAGATTTCTTGCAATTAAAAGGCCAATTTTATCTGAAAATATTTCATTTCCTTTATTATCTATCACTCCTAATCTATCACCATCACCATCAAAACCAAAACCAATATCAGCATTATTTTCTTTTACAAATTTTGATATTTCATGAAGCATTTCAAGATCTTCTGGATTTGGATTATATTTTGGAAATGCCCAATCTAATTTACAGTCTAATTCAATTACATCACAACCTATTCCCCTTAAAATCTCAGGTGCAAAAATACCTGCAGTGCCATTTCCACAGGCAACAACAGCCTTTATTTTTTTTTTAATCTTATTTTTTTTAATTAAATCGTCTTTGTATGTTCGTTGAAAATTGTTAATTTGTTTTTCGCTTCCACTACCTGTTAAAAAGCTTTGATTCAATGTAATCTCTTTTAGTTCTTTCATCTCATCTGGCGCATGAGTTAATCCCTTTTTGATACCCATTTTAACACCAGTCCAACCGTTTTCGTTATGGCTGGCAGTTATCATTGCAACTGCATTTGAGTTTAAATTAAATTGAGCAAAATAGACCATTGGAGATAATGATAATCCGACATCTTCGACATTACATCCTGTTGAAATAAGACCCTTCTTAAACGCTTTCTTAATTTCTTCACTGTAAGATCTATAATCATGACCCACTATTACTCTCGGATTATTTTTTTTGGTGTGTTTTATAATTTGTGTCCCGAATCCTTTCCCTAGATTCGTCATTCCATCCAAATTTATGTCTTTCTCATACAACCATCTGGCATCATATTCTCTAAAGCCGTAAGGACTTATTTTTAAATTTTCCGACATTACTGTTAATTACTTACATTTTTTTAGATTTTTTTATTGATATTTTTTTTGCCACGTTCTATAAATGTTCTATTGATTTGTTGTTTATATAGTATATTAACACCAAACGCACACAACATATAGTTGTTTTCGTTAAAATAACAAATATAATACATTATTTATGAATAAAATAGTATCGCTAGCAATTAAGAAAGCTGTCTCTGAATATAACCCTAAGGTTGAAAAAGTCGAAAGTGATAACAGGCCTGATCTATTCTCGCTCAATAATGAAACTGAACTTTTTCAAAATGATAGAGGTATCATAATTAAAATCGACCGATCCAGAGATGCAAATCTAACTGATTTTGGAAAGGCAACTTTAAAAGATAGATATCTTGGCCACAATGAATCTTTTCAAGATTTATTTGCAAGAGTTGCTAGCACTTATGCAGATGATAATTTGCATGCTCAAAGAATTTACAACTACATAAGTAAATTATGGTTTATGCCAGCAACACCTGTTTTGTCGAATGGTGGAACAAAAAGAGGTTTACCTATTTCATGTTTTCTTAATGAGGCTTCTGATAGTTTAGGAGGTATACTTGATCTTTGGAGTGAGAATGTTTGGCTAGCTGCAAAAGGTGGTGGTATCGGTAGTTACTGGGGAAATTTAAGATCTATCGGAGAAAAAATTGGTAAAGTAGGAAAAACTTCTGGAATTATTCCTTTCATAAAAGTTATGGACTCTTTAACTATGGCAATAAGTCAAGGCTCGTTAAGAAGAGGATCTGCAGCTTGTTATCTTCCAATTGATCATCCCGAGATTGAAGAATTTATGGAAATGAGAAGACCAACTGGTGGTGATCCAAATAGGAAAGCTCTTAATTTACATCATGGTGTTTTGGTTACGGATGCATTTATGAGAGCAGTTGAAAATGATGAAGAATGGGCATTGAAAAGTCCAGCTGATGGATCCATTCAACAAACAATTTCTGCGAGAAATTTATGGATAAGATTATTGACAGCTAGAATTGAAACTGGTGAACCTTATATTATTTACATCGACACAGTCAACAGACAAATCCCACAACATCATAAACTTGCAAACTTAACAGTTAAAACTTCTAATCTTTGCAGTGAAATAACTTTACCAACAGGTATAGATAAAGATGGAAGAGACAGAACAGCTGTTTGTTGTTTATCATCATTAAATTTAGAAAAATATGACGAATGGAAAGACGATCCAAACATGATTGCAGATGTAATGAGATTTTTAGACAATGTTTTATCTGATTTTATTAATAAAGCTCCAGATCAATTTAAAGATGCTAAGTATTCTGCAGAAAGAGAAAGAAGTGTCGGTCTAGGTGTGATGGGCTTTCACTCTTTTTTACAAAAGAAAAGAATTCCCCTTGAGTCAGTAATGGCAAAATCTTGGAATAAAAAAATATTTAAACAAATTGATGAACAGGTCAATCAAGCTTCAAAAGATTTGGCAGAAGAAAGAGGTGCTTGTCCAGATGCAGCTGAATATGGTTACATGGAAAGATTTTCAAATAAAACTGCAATAGCTCCAACCGCATCAATTTCAATTATTTGTGGAGGTGCCTCACCAGGAGTTGAACCAATCGCAGCTAACAGTTACACGCACAAAACTTTGTCAGGTTCTTTCAATGTTAGAAATAGATATCTTGAAGAAATACTTGAAAGTCATGGTAAAAATGATGATGAAACTTGGTCGACAATTACCACAAATCAAGGTTCAGTTTCTCACTTAGATTTTTTAACTGATCTTGAAAAAGATGTTTTCAAAACAGCATTTGAGTTAAATCAAAAATGGATTATTGAATTAAGTGGAGATCGAACTCCGTATATCTCTCAAGCACAATCAGTAAATTTATTTTTGCCAGCAGATGTTCACAAAAAAGAATTACATAGAATTCATTTTGATGCATGGAAAAAGGGTCTTAAAAGCCTCTATTACTGTAGATCAAAATCAATTCAAAGAGCTGAAAATATCAATAATGCTAACTCTACTGATATTACAGCTAATGTGTATAAATCAAAAAAACAACAATCTAACGAGCAACCAGAATACGAGGAGTGTTTATCATGTCAGTAGCAGAGAAAACTAAGACGGAGAAAAAAGAAATTATTCAACCAAAAAAGATGGGTTTATTAGTAGAAAACCCAGTATACAAACCATTTAGATATCCATGGTGTTATGATGCATGGTTAACACAGCAAAGAATTCACTGGTTACCAGAAGAGGTGCCACTTGGTGACGATGTAAGAGACTGGCAAAAAAATTTGTCACAACCTGAAAAAAATTTGGTCACTCAAATATTTAGATTTTTCACTCAAGCAGATGTTGAGGTTAACAACTGTTATTTGAGACACTACACAACAGTATTTAAACCAACCGAAGTACTAATGATGATGACTGCTTTTGCGGCAATGGAAACAGTTCACGTAGCTGCGTACTCACACTTATTAGATACAATCGGTATGCCTGAGTCAGAATATTCAGCCTTTATGAAGTACAAGGAGATGAAAGATAAATATGATTACATGCAAGGTTTTAACGTAAATTCGAAAGAAGACATTGCAAAGACAGTTGCAGTTTTTAGTGCTTTCACAGAAGGTTTGCAGTTATTTGCTAGTTTCGCAATTCTTTTAAATTTTCCAAGACATAACAAATTAAAAGGAATGGGACAGATAGTAACCTGGTCTGTTAGAGATGAAACTCTTCATTGTAATTCAATGATTAGAATTTTTAAAGAGTTTATAAAAGAGAATCCAGAAATATGGACACCAAAACTTAAAAAAGAACTTTATGAAGCTTGCAGAACAATTGTTGAGCATGAAGATGCTTTTATAGATTTAGCTTTTGAAATGGGTCCAATGGAAGGTTTAACCGCGCAAGAGGTTAAAGATTACATTAGATTTATTGGAAATAGAAGATTGGTTCAATTAGGATTAGAGCCAATTTATGATGTAGAAAAAAATCCACTTGGATGGCTCGATACAATGCTTAATGCTGTTGAGCACATGAACTTTTTTGAAGGTCGTGCTACAGAGTATTCTAAAGCATCAACTCAAGGGACTTGGGTTGAAGCTTTTAGTTAATTTTTAAATAAATTACTAGATAGATCGCCATAAATTATCTAATATGGCTAGATGATTGTGTCACCTTGCATAAGTATTTGCAAAACAGACCCTGTAACAGGTTTTTGTTACGGGTGTGGAAGGACCAATGAGGAAAAAAAAAATTGGAAACACAGTGAAACCACTGATGAATGGAAGAAAAAAAATCTTATAGAAATCAAAAGTAGACTTAATGGTTGGCAATTAAATAGCTTTGAGGATTCATATAAAAATAAAGTTGAAAACGGTATTTCTCTTTTTAAAAAAGAAATACTTAAATAAACTATCATTAACTTAATTAAATGATTAATGAAATATAAGAAATATTTTAGGAAAACGAGCCTTAAACAAAAAGGCCATGGAGATTTCCTTTTAGACGAAGTTAGAAAGGAACAACCTAAAATTTTTTTAGAGATAGGAGTTTTTCATGGAGTTACTGCACGAAATATTTGTGAATTGCTTTATCAAACTCATAAAAATGATTTTAAATATATAGGGCTAGATCTATTTGTAGAAAATGAGGAAAATAAAAATGAGGTTATACCTAACAATACATTTAATAACCCATTTAAAAGAATTTATTTTAAATACATTAAAAAACAAGATCCATATAGTCTTGAGGCCGTAAAAGATTTATTAAAAAAATTTGAAAATAATGTTCATTTAATTCAAGGAAATTCGAACAAAGTTTTGAAAAAAATCGACATGGGTAAGATAGATTATGTTTTTTTAGATGGGGGTCATGAATACAATACGGTTAAAAACGATTTGGATAACTGCATTGAAGTTATAAAAAAAGGTGGAACTGTTTTATGCGATGACTACAATTTAGGCTCAGCACCAGGTGTTAAAAGAGCTATAGATGAATTCGTAAATAAAAATCAATTAAATGTTGATATACTTTGCGAAAATCGATTTGCTAAAATTCAAAAATAAAAAACTATCTTTGATTTAATTGTAGAACTTTTCTGTGTTTATTACCTTTGTAGCTCGCTAATGGTCTAATTAGTTTATTTGCAGCGTGTTGTTCCATTATATGTGCTGACCATCCTGTAATTCTCGAAATTACAAATATTGGTGTAAAAAAATCTGTATCAAAACCCATTAAATGATACGTTGGTCCAGTGGGATAATCTACATTGGGGTGTATGTTTTTTTTATCAATCATAACTCTTTCAACAATGTCGTAAATTTTTTCAAATTTTTTGTCTTTTTTAATCTTTGCTACTTTAGCAAAATATTTCCTCATAGTAGGGACTCTCGAGTCACCAGATTTATAAACTCTATGACCAAAACCCATTACAACTTCTTTTTTGGCGAGTGCATTGTTAATCCAATTTAATGCATTTTTAGGACTTTTTATTTTATTCATCATATGCATGACTTCTTCATTAGCTCCACCATGAAGAGGACCTTTTAAACTTGCTATTGCACCAGTAATAGCTCCATGAATATCAGACAAACTACTTGTTATAGTTCTTGCTGTAAATGTTGAAACATTGAAACTGTGTTCAGCATATAAAATTAAAGATACATCAAAAGCTTTTACAATTTCTTTTTGAGGAACTTTTCCAAAGCACATGTGAAAAAAATTCTCAGACATATTTAAGTTTTTTTTAGGTTTGATTATATTTTTACCTTTTCTTATTCTATAAAAGGCAGCTAAAGCAGTTGGTGTTTTCGCTAAAATTCTAACTGCTTTTCTCATGTTCGCTTCAGGTGAAGAGTCTGTTGTTTCTTTATCTTCTAAACCCATGATGCTGACTGCAGTTCTAGCTACATCCATTGGATGGGATTTTTTAGGCATTTTTTTGATGAATGAGTAAAGATCTTTTGAGAGATCTCTATTATTTCTCTCCTCTTTTTCAAATTTTCTTAATTCTATTGAGTTTGGTAAATCCTTATTTAAAATTAAATAGGCGACTTCTTCAAATTTACAATATTCACACAAGTCTTGTGCTGCATAACCTCTATAGGTAAGAGAGTTTATCTCAGGCATAACTTTTGAAACTTCTGTTTCATCAACAACTATTCCAAGTAAGCCTTTTTTTATGTCATCACCCATTATTCGTGTCCATCAGTATTAAAATTATAAATAGTTTCGTCTAAACTATTATATTTTTCATAATCCACAAGCTCGTATAACCTTTTTCTTGTTTGCATCTTATCTATAATATTGTTTTGATGTCCATTTGCATAAATGTCTCTTAATCCATCTTCAACGTTTTTCATTGCTAATCTTTGAGTGGTGACTGGATAAATAACTATATTATAACCAAATTGTTCTAATTCTTTAAAATTGAACAACTTAGTTTTTCCAAATTCAGTCATATTTGCTAGCAAATAACACGAAAGCTCTTTCCTTACTCTTTCAAAATCTTTTTTATCATGTAAAGCTTCTGGAAAAATAATTTCAGCTCCAGCATCAACATAAGCTTTACATCTATCAATCATCTTATCTATTCCCTCTACGCTTTTTGCATCTGACCTAGCTATAATTTTAAAATTCTTATCTTTTCTAGCTGAAACACACTCTCTAATTTTTTTGACCATGGCGTCGGTAGAAATCAGCTCTTTATTATCTAAATGACCACATCTTTTTCTTTCAATCTGATCTTCTATATGTACAGCTGAAATTCCAAATTCCTCAAAAGTCTCTATTGTCTCTTTGCATGACTTAAAACCAGTATCTATATCCACAATGGTTGGAAGATTTGTAACCCTAGATATTAAATATGATCTTGTGCTTACATCTTGCAATGTTGTTAATCCAATATCTGGAAAGCCAAGATCATTAGCCATAACACCACCTGAAATATAAACTGCATCATAGCCAATTTCCTCTATAAGTTTTGCAGTTAAAGGATTATAAGCACCAGGAACCCTTAAAATTTTATTTGATTTTAATTTCTTATCTAAATCCTCT
>CACMNK010000021.1 GCA_902615145.1 uncultured Pelagibacteraceae bacterium
TTATTGAAGTTGTTAAAGATGAAAGATCTAAAGATGTAGAAATTTATCCTCAAGTTGTACCAAGAGAGTTTTTAAAGAAAAATATGAAAAAAATTCCTCTTACACCAATGGCTAATACACTTTTTGTATCATGCAATGAATTTGGAGAGTGGAAAAAAATTAAAACCGATAAACTTGGTCTAAATAATGAGAGATTTATTGATACATTTGACATTTTATTGATGGGAGACTCTTTTGCCGAGGGATCATGTGTAAATCAATTAAACGAACCTGCTACCCTATTAAATCAAAACTATAATTTAAAAACTTATAACATAGGTATATCTGGGAATGGTCCTTTATTAAGTCTTGCCTTGGCACATGAAATAAAACCTTTAATTGATTTTCATACAATTATTTGGTTAATATTTGATAACGATTTTTACGATATAAATTTAGAAATTCAGTCGAGCTTCTTAAAAAATTACTTAGTAAAAAATTTTGATAATAACGAATATTTCCAAAATATTGATAAAGCTTACAAATTTCAAAAGAAATATATTGAAGATAATCTTGAAAGTTTAAAAAAAGGTTTTTCATTTAAAGAGAGTTTTTTTGAATTAAAAGCTGTGATTTCAAGAATAAATAAGTTAATTCACCGGAATAATCCTGAGGACACTTTTGTTTTTCAACGAAAATTATTTGAAAACATATTTGAAAAATTAACTTTTATTTATCCTGAAAAAAAAATTTATGTAGTTTATTTGCCTGAAACTACTTGCTTTACCAATAGGTCTTTAGAATGTAGTAAAAGGTTTAAGAAATTAAGTGGGACATCAAATAATTTAATTTTTTTAGACTTTTATAAACATCTAAAAAATAATAATGATGAATACAAAAAAATGTATGCTTTAGGTCAAGATAGGGCACATTTTTCACCTTTAGGATATAGTGAATTAGTTAAGTTCATTTTAAGTGAGAGTCAAAAAAATTAGTTTTTTTAGATTTTAATTGAAATATAATGAATATAGAATTAAGTTATTTATAGGGGTGTCCTAGAAGACTGAGAATAAACCCTAAGAACCTGTCCGGTAATTCAGAAAGGGAAAAATGAACAATTTTTTTATAAGTCAATATTCCTCAATATCACTTGTCATTATAACTTGTTTAATTTTCACCCTTTTTGGAATTTTGTATTCAAAAAAATTTCAAGGTTTAAATAATTATTTAACAGCAAATAGAGATATTGGACTATTTTCTCTCGCTACAAGTTTAACTGCGTCTGCTCTTGGGGCTTGGATATTATTTGGTCCTGTAGCGGCCTCAACTTGGGGGGGTATAGGTGCTATAATTGGTTATTCACTTGGTACAGCCTTTCCAATGATTTTTTTAATTTTTCTTGGAAAAAAAATTAGGCAAGACTTTCCAAAAGGGTCATCTTTAATTGAATTTTTAAGAAAAAAATTTGGAAAAAGTCTTTTTAAACTAATTTTATTGATGACGATTTTTTATATGTTTATTTTTTTATGTGCTGAGATTACTGCAGTTTCTGTGCTCATTAATTATATTTCAGGAACTCCATTATGGTTAACAGCGTTAATAGTTTTATTAGCTACTTTAACCTATACACTTTATGGGGGTTTAAGAGCTTCTTTATTTACTGATAATATACAAATGGTTCTCATCATAATTCTTTTGATAATTTCTTTTTTTATTATTCAAAGTTTTGTTGGTGAACAATTCACGTTTGATTTTCTCAGACAAAAAAACCCGCATTTAATAAGCGCTTCGTATTTACCTGGTTATACTGCAGGATTTACTTTCTTTATTGCGGTTGCAGCTACAAATTTATTCCATCAGGGAAATTGGCAAAGAGTTTATGCTGCAAAAGATTTTTTAACATTGAAAAAAAGTCTACTAATTTCTTTTTTAATAATTGTCCCAATTATTTTTTATATGGGTTTTGTAGGAATGGTCGCCTTTTCAATTGATCCAGAGGGTAGACCAGATCTTGGTTTTTTCTCTTTATTGCTCAAACAAAATACAATTTTATTATCTTTCTTAGTAGTAATTTTAGGACTTGCTTTAACCATTTCAACGATTGACACTTTGGTTAATGCTATCTCAAGTTTAATAGTTGTCGATGGAAGAGCAGTATATAAACTAAAAGGAAAAACAGATTATTTAAAACTCTCAAAATATATCATTATCATACTCTCATTAATCGCTTTTTTAATAGCATCTAAGGGATTTGATATTTTATATCTTTTTCTTTTAGCTGACTTATTTTGTTGTGCTTTTGTTTTAACAACTTTTTATAGTTTTTTTGATACTAGGATTGATGAAAAAATTGCATATTTTTCAATAATAATAGGACTGCTAGGTGGTGTGCTGCTGTTTCCATCACCAGATTTTTCTAAAAGTTTATTAGTTGGTCTTATTTTATCAAAGGATTTGTTTACACCTTTTATTAATCAATCATTATTGTTCCTATCATTTATAATTGCTACATTTTTACCTTTAGTTGTTTTGAAGATTACAAAATTAAAATAATACAAGATTGTATAAGTCAAATTAATCGTTATATAAAACTTCTAATGGTGGAAAAACAAATTGAAATTAACAATCTTTCTAAAGTTTATGACAATGGATTCAAAGCTTTAAATAATATTAATTTACAAATCAATAAAGGAGAGATTTTTGCAATGTTGGGCCCGAATGGAGCTGGTAAAACTTCTTTAATAAGCATAATTTGTGGTATAGTAAAACCGTCTTCTGGAAAAATTACCGTAGAAAATTTTGATATAATTAAGGACTATAGAGAAACTAGATCAAGAATAGGGCTAGTCCCACAAGAACTTACACTAGAGCAATTTGAAACTATCTTTAATAATGTTTCATATTCAAGGGGTTTATATGGAAAAAAACCGGATCCAAAACACATAGAAAAAGTTTTAAGACAATTATCATTATGGGATAAAAGAGATTTAATCCTTAGACAGTTGTCAGGAGGAATGAAAAGAAGAGTTTTAATCGCAAAAGCTTTATCACATGAACCTCGGATCTTATTTTTAGATGAGCCAACAGCAGGAGTAGATGTTGAGTTAAGACAGGAAATGTGGAAAGTAGTAAAGTCTTTAAGAGAGACAGGTGTTACCATAATTCTTACAACACACTATATTGAAGAGGCTGAAGCTATTGCAGATCGAGTCGGCGTAATTAATCAAGGAGAAATAATTATTGTAGAAGAAAAAAATGAGCTATTGAAAAAAATGGGTCACAAAACATTGACTGTTGAGTTACAACAAGAAATAAATGAAATACCGACGTCGTTAAAAAAATACAATTTGTCAATCGGGAATAATAATATATCTTTAGATTACACTTATAACCTTAGAGAGAAGCAAACAGGTATTACTAATCTTTTACAAGATATTAAAGACTCTGGTTTAAGACTAAAAGATTTAAAGACTGAGCAGAGTAACCTGGAAAAAATATTTGTTACGTTAGTAAGGGAGAATAATGAAAATTAATCTTTATGGCTTAAAAGCCATTTATTTACACGAGATGGATCGTTTTAGACGAACATTAGGTCAGTCACTTTTATCTCCTGTAATATCGACTTCGTTATATTTTATTGTGTTTGGCTCAGTAATAGGTGGCTACGTTCAAAAAATTGATGGGATCAGTTATGGATCTTATATTGTGCCTGGACTTTTGATGTTAACCTTATTAACACAATCGATAAGTAACACTTCTTTTGGTATTTTCTTTCCTAAATTTAATGGAACTATTTATGAAATTTTGGCTGCACCGATTTCTACTTTTGAAATTGTATTAGCTTTTGTAAGCGCTGGTGCGACCAAAACATTAATAGTTGGTACTGTAAT
Source organism: uncultured Pelagibacteraceae bacterium (assembly GCA_902615145.1). Taxonomy (GTDB): domain Bacteria; phylum Pseudomonadota; class Alphaproteobacteria; order Pelagibacterales; family Pelagibacteraceae; genus Pelagibacter. Next base: position 3,870 of record CACMNK010000021.1, read on the forward strand.
TTTTATAACAGCCTCATTTTTTGTTGATGTTGAGGTTCAATATCCCTTACTAATGATTTTCTTATTGATACTAGTATCTTTTACTTTTGCTTTATTTGGATTCTTAATTGGGATTTTGAGTAAAGATTTTGAACAGATGTCTATTGTTCCATCATTGGTTATAACACCTATGGTGTTCTTAGGTGGAAGTTTATATTCCTTAGATATGCTACCAGAATTTTGGCAAATGATTACTTATTTTAACCCGGTAGTTTATTTAATAAATGGTCTTAGATATTCCTTTTATGGTATTTCAGATTTTAATATTTTGATCAGCGTTGGATTAATGGTTTTATTCCTTATAATTTTTGTCGTTGCTGTCTCAATATTACTTAAAAAAGGATATAATATTAAAAGCTAACTGACCCATTTGTGGGCCAGTTATGAACTAATATACAAGAGGAATTGAACTATTAAAATTGCTCAGACTCAGTTGAGCCTTCCATAGCTGTAGTTGAACTTTTTCCGCTGCTAATTGTATTTGATACAGCATCAAAATAAGATGTTCCAACTTCTCTTTGATGCTTTACGCTTGTGTATCCATCTTTTTCTCGAGCAAATTCTTGTTGCTGAATTTTTGAATAAGCGGTCATTCCTTCATTTTTATATTTTTCTGCTAATTCAAATATAGCTATATTTTGAGTATGAAATCCTGCAAGAGTAATAAACTGAAATTTATATCCCATTTTACTTATTTCAGTTTGAAAAGTTGCTATCTCGCTATCTGATAAATGTTTTTTCCAATTAAATGATGGTGAACAATTGTAAGCTAATAGCTTTCCTGGAAATTTCTCATGGATAGCATCTGCAAATTTTTTTGCCTCTTTAAGATTAGGAGTTGCAGTTTCACACCATATTAAATCTGAATAAGGCGCATAAGCCAATCCTCTTGAAATCGCTTGATCAATTCCTGCTTTTACGTAATAGAAGCCCTCTGGTGATCTTTCTCCAGTTAAGAAAGGTTTGTCATTATCATCATAATCATTAGTAATAAGTTTTGCAGCATTAGCATCAGTTCTAGCTAAAATTATTAATGGAACATCCGCTATATCAGCAGCTAACCTTGCAGCTTTTAAATTTTTAATCATAGTTCCTGTAGGAACAAGAACTTTACCACCCATATGACCACATTTTTTTTCACTCGCTAATTGATCTTCAAAATGTACACCTGCTGCTCCAGCTTTGATAAATTTTTTCGCTAGTTCAAATACATTTAATGGTCCACCAAAACCTGCCTCACCATCAGCAATAATTGGAAGCATATAATCTATTCTGTTTTCTTTTTTCATATCACCATCATTAATTTCCATATGTTGAATTTGATCTGCTCGAATTAAAGCATTGTTCATAGACTCAACTAATTTGGGCGCACTGTCATAAGGATATAAAGATTGGTCTGGGTACATTTCACCAGCGCTATTTGCATCAGCTGCTACTTGCCAACCACTTAAATAGATTGCTTTAAGACCTGCTTTTGCATGTTGAACTGCATGATTTCCTGACAAGGATCCTAAAGTATTAACATATGGCTCTGAATTTAAAAGATTCCATAATTTAACGGATTGTTGTTTACATAATGAATATTCAATTTTAATTGAACCTCTTAACCTCTCCACTTCTTCAGGGGTATAATCTCTTTTAATTCCAGCAAATCTTTTTAAGTCGTATGATATATTCTCTGCACTCATTTATTCTCTTTCTAAATTAGGCTGTGAAAATGAGATGGTAGAAATTCAACTAGTTTGACTCTTTTAGGGTCTCAACTAGATCTTGCATTCCACTTGAACCCCAATCACAATGATCGTCTCTCATGTAGGTACCTCGGTTATTGTGTTTAGCAAGGTCCTCATTGTTGATGATTTGAGCCTCATTTTCGTAATTTTTTAGTTTATCTTCCATGTAATCCTTATAATTTACAGAATTTACAAAATCTACAAAAAAGCATAAAATGCTTGTAAACAAAGGAAAATTATTGTAAAAATAAATTTACAAAATTTACAAATAGAAAATATGAGTCAATTAAACCTAAAAATAGGCCCTAAAATAAAGGCTTTTAGAAGACAGTTGGGTTTACAAGCTAATAAACTTGCAGAGGAATT
>CACMNK010000022.1 GCA_902615145.1 uncultured Pelagibacteraceae bacterium
GAAGAAAAAAACTACATTTTTAATACTCAAAATAAAATTTGGTCAATTAGATAATATAAGGCATATGGATCAGAAGATTATTAAATTTACCCACGAAAAAAATCTAAAAGATAATGATTTTTTTGTGTCAAAAAGTAATAAGCATGTTTATGATTTTTTAGTAAGTTGGCCAAATTGGGAAAAGAATCTTGTAAATATATATGGAGAAAACTTTTCAGGTAAAAGTCATTTAATAAATATTTTCATAAAAAAGTTCAAAGGTGTTATTTTTAATGCTGATACATTTGATAATGATGATTTGTCAAGTTTAAATGTTCATCAAAATATAGTTTTAGAAAATTTAAAAAATAACATTAATGAAAAATTAATTTATACATTAATCAATACAGTAGAACAGAATAATAAACATCTTATTATTACATCATACAGACCTATATCTGAAATTAATTTTAATCTAAATGATTTAAAATCAAGAGCGAAAAATTTTTTGATTCAAGATATTCAAAAACCAGATGATGAGTTGATTTTTGCACTTTTAATTAAGAATTTATCAGATCGACAGATTACAATTGAAAAAAAGTTAGTTAATTACATAGTTAAAAGAATTCATAGATCATATAGTAATATATTTGATTTTATATATAAGATCGACGAAATGAGTTTAAAAAAAAAAAAACCAATTAATGTAAATTTAGTTAGGCAAATTTTAGGAGAATAATTGAACATTTATAGAAGCCATAACTGTGATGAATTAAGAAAAAAAGATGTTGGTAAAAAAGTATTGCTCTCTGGATGGATAAATAAAAAAAGAGATCATGGTAATCTTTTATTTGTCGATTTGAGAGATAACTATGGAATTACACAATGTATAATTGATAAAGATAATCAAAACTTTTCAATTATTGAAAAAATGCAACTTGAAACAGTTATAAAAATTGATGGGGAAGTTGTTAGCAGATCAGATGAGACTATTAATAAAGAAATAAATACAGGTGAAGTAGAAGTTGTTATAAAAAATTTTAAAGTTTTAGGAACATGTAAAGAACTTCCAATGCCGATATTTAGTGATCAAGAATATTCAGAGGAGATTCGATTAAAATATAGATTTTTAGATTTGAGAAGAAAAAAAATTCATGAAAATATTATTCTCAGATCAAAAGTAATTTCCTTTATAAGAAATGAGATGAACAATCTTGGTTTTCTAGAATACCAGACACCAATTTTGACATCATCAAGTCCTGAGGGAGCAAGAGATTTTCTAGTCCCAAGTAGGTTAAATCCGGGGAAATTTTATGCACTTCCTCAAGCTCCCCAACAATTTAAACAATTAATTATGGTTTCAGGATTTGATAAATATTTTCAAATCGCACCTTGTTTTAGAGATGAAGATGCTAGAGCAGATAGAAGTCCAGGAGAGTTTTATCAATTAGACTTGGAGATGTCTTTTGTTGAACAAGAGGATGTTTTCAATGTAGTAGAAACACTTTTAATAAATACTTTTAAGAATTTTTCAAAAAAAAAATTATTGGAAAAAAAATTTCCAAGAATTCCTTACAAGGAATCTATGATCAAGTATGGAACAGATAAACCTGATCTTAGAAACCCTCTTATAATTTATGATATAACTGAGATCTTTTTAAGGGACGATATTAAATTTGAGATTTTTAAAAAATTAGTTAAATCTGGTTCTAAAGTAAGATGTATAATTACCAAAAATACAAAAAATAAACCTAGAAGTTTTTTTGATGGGATTGACAAATGGGCCAAAGATCAAGGAGCATCTGGCATGGCTTATTTTACTTTTGAAAAAGACAAAGAAGTTTTTGGCAAAGGACCTGTTGGAAAATTTTTTTCTAAAGAAGCATTAGAAGAATTAATGAAAAAAACAGGTGCTAACATAGGTGACAGTATCTTTTTTGCATGTAATAAAGAAAAAGATTTAGAGGTAATCACATCACTAGCCAGAAATAAAATTGCTAAAGATTTAGATTTAATAGATGAAAACATTTTTGCATTTTGTTGGATTGTTGACTATCCAATGTATGAGCGAGATGAATTGACAAAAAAAATTAATTTTAGTCATAATCCATTCTCAATGCCTCAAGGAGATATAGATAAAATTGACTTTAGTAAACCACTCGAAATTTTAGCTTATCAGTATGATATTGTATGTAATGGAACAGAATTATCCTCTGGTGCCATTAGAAACCATATTCCTGAATTAATGTACAAATTATTTTCTGTAGCTGGATATGACAAAAAACAAGTCGATCAAAAATTTAGTGGGATGATAAATGCTTTAAATTATGGTGCACCTCCACATGGGGGTATTGCTCCAGGTTTAGATCGAATAGTTATGCTTTTGGCAGATGAAAAGAATATAAGAGAAGTTACTATGTTTCCAATGAATCAGAATGCTCAAGATTTGATGATGAATGCCCCTTCAGAAGTTAGTGATGTTCAATTAAAAGAATTAAATATTTCTTTGAAAACAAAGAAATAGTTATTTTTTACCTTTGAGACTAATTTTTACGTCGGACAAATCCACTAGATTTTTTTTATAGTTATTTCTCACAAAGCCTTTGCTGGTCATATCCTTAACAATTTTTAATAATTGATTTTGTTCTTCAGGATTTTTTTCATCTAGATTTGAGTTTTCGTTATTTCCTATAGCCGGTGTATGGGCTAAATCCTCTCTATTTTGATAAGAGATAGCTAATTCTCTAAATATATAATCTAAAATTGAAGTGGCACTTAAAATCCGATCATTTCCATAAACTTTACCAGACGGCTCAAATTTCGTTCCGATAAACGCATTAATAAATTCATCCAGTGGAACGCCATATTGAAGTCCAAGTGATATTGCTATTGCAAAATTATTCATCAAGGCTTTTACTAATTCACCCTCTTTACTTGTATCAATAAAAATTTCTCCAATTTTACCGTCCTCGTATTCTCCAGTATGTAGATAAACTTTATGGTCACCTATTGTTGCTTTTTGAATATAACCTTTTCTTCTATCAGGCATACTAAACCTTTTTTCATGTAGATCTGAATTATAAGAAGTTTTTTTAATTATTTTTTCTAAATTTTTTTGACCATTCTGTTTGATATCATGATTAATATCTACATTAGTATTGTTTAAAATTTTTTTGTGATTAGGGTCTAAACTTTTCGTTTTTCTATTATCAAGTTTGACATCTAATATTTCAAATTCTCCATCATCTCTTTTTTCTAGGTTTTTTAACTCCGTTTCATTTATACTATCCAAATGATGATTTACCTTAAATGTACAAGTGTAGTAAGTTTCAACTAAATATTTTGCCATAAAACCCCAATAAAAAAAATAATTTGATTAACGACTCAATTTATTTATATACAAAAACAAATTTTAGTCTAATTTATTTTATACAATTTTAAATTGAAAATATTTTAATTTTATATGTTGACACTTTTAAAAAAAATTTTCACTTGGTGGAATCGAGATACTTTTGGCACAAGATTGAAAACAATTTTTTTTGGAAAATTTGTTGGTCAAGATGATTTTGGAAATAAATATTATGAAAGCAAAAAAGGAAAGAGATGGGTTATTTATTCAGATGAAATTGATGCAAGCAAAATACCTGTGGAGTGGTATTCATGGATGCATTTTACGTCTAATAAAATTGAAAAAAATCATAAACTCGATAAATACAAATGGCAAAAACCACATAAATCAAACTTAACAGGAACAGACTCTGCCTACTATCCAAATAAAAATAAAAACGTTAATGAAAAAAAATATAAAAGTTGGAAAAACTAAATTTAAATTTTTATTCTTAACCTTATTTTTAATTTCAAATATTTATACTAATTTGAGTTCAAGTTCTGATTTGGAAGGCTCTATAACTGAAATTAAAGTATTGGATAAGATAAGTTCAAAAAATATATTAGTGAAACTAAAGAACGGTAATGAAACTAGACATAAAGATCTCACTATAAGAAGTATGAAATGTAAAAATTCAGAATTTGACGATAATCCTGAAATAACAGCTTACATTCAGGTTAAAGACTTAAGCAATAAAAACAAAGATGATGTATTTGTGTTTAATGGCTGGATGTTTTCCTCGAGCCCATCGATAGCACCGTTTGATCATCCAGTTTATGATATATGGCTTGTTAAATGTTATTAAACAATTTTTTCGTTATCAAGCCAACTCACATTAAAATCTGAGTTAATAAACTTTTCATGATTGAGTAATTTTTTGTGTAAGGGTATTGTCGTTGTAATTCCATCAATCACAAATTCATCAAGTGATCTATTCATTCTTTGAATAGCTTCTGTTCTATTTCTTCCATGGCAAATCAGTTTACAAATCAAGCTATCATAATATGGAGTAACCTTGTAACCTTGAAAAATCGCACCATCTACTCTAGTTCTAAATCCTGATGGTTGATTGCACATTGTGATAGTTCCAGGAGAGGGTTGAAAATTATTACTTGGATCTTCTGCATTAATTCTACATTCTATAGCGTGACCTCTTGGATTAATGTCTGATTGTTCTAGTGCAGTCTCTCCTGTATAAGCTATCCATATTTGTTCTTTTATAATATCTATACCAGTAACCATTTCAGAGACTGGATGTTCTACTTGCACTCTCGTATTCATTTCTAAAAAATAGAATTTTCCATCTTCATATATATATTCCACTGTTCCAGCACCTTCATATCCAATTTTACTTACCATGTTGACAGTTTTCTCAAAAAGATCTCTTCTTATTTCATCATTTAAAACTGGACTTGGAGTTTCCTCAATTAATTTTTGATGTCTTCTTTGAACAGAACAATCTCTCTCATGCAAATGAATTGTCCTATTTTTTCCAGCTAAAATCTGCACCTCAATATGCCTAGGATTTTGAAAAAATTTTTCTATGTACACTTCTTCATTACCAAAATATTTTTTTGCCTCTGATCTAGCAGTTGAAAATAATAAATCAAAATCTTTTTCATTATGAACTATTTTCATACCTTTTCCACCACCTCCACCTGAAGCTTTAATTAAAACTGGAAACCCAATTTTTTTTGAAAGTTTTTTTGCTTCAATTACGTCTTTAACTCCACCCTCTGATCCTTCAATAACTGGTAGACCATTTTCTTTTGCAATTTTTTTAGCTTGAATTTTGTCTCCCATCATTTCTATATGTTTTGATGATGCACCAATAAATTTTATTTTATTCTCTTCTAACATTCTCGCAAATTTTGCATTTTCTGATAAAAAACCATAGCCTGGATGGACAGCTTCAGACCCTGTAAGATCTACAGCGGATAACAAGGCAGGTATATTTAAATAACTACTGGAAGGTTGATGTGAGCCGATGCATACGCTTTCATCAGCTAACTTTACGTGCATGCTATTTCTGTCAACATCTGAGTGAACAGCAACAGTAGAGATTCCCCATTCTTTACATGCCCTTATTACCCGAACTGCAATTTCCCCACGGTTTGCGATTAGGATTTTTTTAAACATTATTCTAGTATGATCAAGACTTGGCCAAATTCAACAGGTTGTCCATCATTCACCAAAATTTTTTTTACAACACCATTTGAAGAAGAAGGAACATGATTCATTGTTTTCATGGCCTCAACAATCATGACTGTGTCACCTTTTTTAATTTTTTTTCCAACTTCAACAAATTTTTTCGCCCCAGGTTCTGGAGCATGATAAGCAGTTCCTATTATTGGAGATTTAATTTCTATACCTGAAATAATATCGTCTGAAATGTTTGCATCTGGACTCGATGATGAAACAAGGTTTGGATTTGGAAAAGATTGACTGTTTACTGATATACTATTTTTTGAAACTTTAATTTTTGTATCCTTGACTGTATATTCTAATTCAGTGAGTTTAAATTCATCTAAATATTCGGTTAATTCTTTAATTATTTTTTTATCAATTTTCATTTTTCAAGAGCTTTTGCATAGAAATTATGGCTAAAATATAAC
>CACMNK010000023.1 GCA_902615145.1 uncultured Pelagibacteraceae bacterium
TGTCGATTATAATTTTTAACTCAAGTATTTTTTCTTCGACTTCATCTATTGATTTATGAATTGATTGTTTTTCTTTCTGAGATAATTTCTTACCCAAATCACTATCATCGCCAATAGCTTTTTGAGTAGTTTCCATTAATCTTCCAATTTTTGCACCAATATTTATTAGAGTATTAGAAGCGTCTTCGAACCTATTTAATTTTAATTTTTCAGTTTCAAGTATACTCTCATGTGCTGTTAGCATTGGACTACCAAATCCCTTTCTTAAACAATATTTGTCAATCTCTATTGAATCTTTATGGTGTATATTATTATCTTTATTATTTTCATCAGTGCATTTTCTAAAATGAGATTCACTCTTACCTGTAGCCTCTTTAAGGCCTTCATCTTTGAGATCATTAATTGCATTTTTTAATGCATTTTCTAATGAAATTAATTTTCTTAAATAGCCTGCCATAAATGAATAATATAAACTTATTTATCAATTATCAATTGTGTAATAATATTTATTAAGTGAAAAAAAGAAAAAAATGTCCTAGTTGTGGATGGCCCGTTGGTTTTCAAACAGTAAAATGTCCAAATTGTAATTTTCCAGTAAGGATGTCGAGCGCATCTTTAGAGAAATCAATCGACCAAATTAGAAAAAAACCACTTTTAACAATTGGAATTATAGTAATTTCGATAATAATTTACCCTTTCCTTCAATCAGAAAGTTTAAAAACAGAAAGGATACTTCGGAAAGCTGATCAAATATTATCTAAATCAGGTGTATATTATGATGGGTTTTGTGTAAGGGATTTTACTCGTTATGGAAGACACCCATATATAGATGGATTAAATTTACGTCAAAAAGAGCGGGATGAATTAAGTAATGTGAGTGAGAGGAGTAATCCTGAATTATATAAGGAGATAGAAGATAAATATGAAAAATTGTCTGATGATTATTGGAGTTGGCACTTAGCAAACAAACTAAGACAGCGTTATTTGGCATTATCAAATTGTAATAGTAAAGATAAGCTTCCAGAGGACTTCCAGGATATGAAAAAATTGGGATTAAAAATGCAAAAAATTTTCCCTGAAACTTATAAAGAATTTCCAAATTTAAAATTTTAATGAAATAAAATATTTATAATTTCACTAAAAATTAATTTAATCGTCTATATATTTGTCTAATATGTTAGAAAAATTAAAATCAAGTATTTTGGTCGAAATTACTTTCTTATTAATCATTATAAAACTACTTTTTTTGACTAATCTTATTTCCTTAAATTAAATGATATAGCTCAACTCGAGACTATAACTAATGAGTTGGGTTATAATTTAGAAACAGAGAAGTATTATCAAACTCCCATTAAAAGTGGTAAGATAAATTAGTTATGACAGATATCAATGATCTTAAGTTCACGATAGAGCCTGAGGAAACAATTGAAATAGAGCAATTTGTTAACAGTGATAACAAAGAAAAAGAAAAAAAAATTTGGATAGACGTAACTTGGGGATTTTATAGAAGAAGAAAATTTACTATTCACGATTTTAACGTTTTTGATGATTGCAAAACTTTAGAAGATATTCAAAAAAAGTTAGATGAAAAAGTAAAAGAAGCAACACCTATAGTTAAAGATACAAAACATGAATTATCGAAACACTTTATTTACGATCATAATTTAAGTCTATATGAGACATCAGAATTATCTGAAATTCTTGGAGTAGAAGAGGGGGATGTATTTCTAAATGAAAGTAGTGGTGGAGGAGCTTTTTCAAATGTTTTTCACTCAGAAAATATTGATGACACTGAATGGAATAAAACTGTTAAAGAAAGTGTTAGAGGTGAAACTGATGTAACACTCGAAGTTGCAGCAGAAGGCTGGCAGGATGATGTTTTAACGGAAGATTTTAACTATACAAGTTTTTCCCATGATACATTTTATCGAGCACCTCTTAAAGTGGTTGAGGTTAAAAAAGATATATCATAACTTACGAATAAACATGTAAGACTTTTTTAATAAATAAGTTTTATGCCGTAATTGGTTTGTTTTTTTCTTTAATTTTTTCTTTAATTTTATATTTCTTTTTATCATCAGAAGTGAGTGCTAATAAAACTAAAGTTTCTTCTTGTTTATAAATTTTACCTAATGAAAAATCTTGGTAATCCATATCATCTCCTCTATACTTAAATATAGCTGACACAGGTGAAGTAATTAAAATTTTTTCTGCTTTGGCTGCCCACATATTAACACCTTCTGACCAGTATCCCAAAAATGATTCTCCCAGACTTTTATTTTTTAAATCTTTGTTATCATAAAGCGCAAACTCTACTAAAGGGTCATTTTTTTTAATTTTTTTATTATGGTCATTCTTATCAGCATTTAAATAGATTTTAGTTAAAGTTAATCTCCCTGTATAATTCTTTAACTTTGGTATATCTAAATAATGATATTCTTTGTCAGAACTGAGATTAGCTAAAATTTTTTTTATTTTTTTTTTCATTGGTTGTTAATATACTATTAATAATGGATAAAAAAGGAGCAATAGAAATTGTTAGATATGATGGTGAAAAAATAAAAGACTTACCGGATTATCTTAAGAAAGATAAAGAAATTATCTTTGCAGCATGGAGTACTTATGGAGATGCACCAAAATTCGCTGGTGAAAATTTAAAAAATAAAAATTTTATCTTAGAGCTGATAAAAAAAAATGGATCTGCAATAGAATTTGCTGGCGATAATCTCAAAAATGATAAAGAAATTTTATTAGCAGCATTAAAAACCTACGGAAAAGCAATAAAATTTGCTGGAAATGATCTTAAAAAAGATAAGGCATTTGTCTTAGAAGCGATAAAGAACGATGGAACAGCATTAGAATTCGCTAACGATAATCTTAAAAAAGATAAAGAAGTTGTCTTAGCAGCGATTAAATATAAAAGTTCAGGGTCAGGTAGATGTGGTGGATATGCACTAAAATTTGCAGATGATAGTCTTAAAAAAGATAAAGAGGTTGTCTTAGCAGCGTTAGAAAACTCTCATGGAAATGCTCTAGAATTCGCTGATGATATTTTTAAAAAAGATAAAGAGATTGTCTTAGCAGTGATAAAGCAAAATTCACTATCAAACAATCTCCAACATGCAGATAATAGTCTTAAAAAAGATAAAGAGATTGTCCTAACAGCGGTAAAGATCGATGGAAATGCACTAATGTTTGCTGATGATAGTCTCAAAAAAGATAAAGAAATTGTCTTAGCGGCAGTAAAAACAGAATCAATCTTTATATATGATAATATGCCATATTGGATGACCAGGAAGGTTTCAAATATTTCTTTAAAATTTGCAGACGATATTCTTAAAAAAGATAAAGAGGTTGTCTTAGCAGCAGTAAAAAGTAATGAAGCTGCTTTAGAATTTGCAGATGATAGTTTGAAAAATGACCCTGACATTTTGAAAATAATTAATGATAAAAAAAACACTTAAACTAAAAAATGCCAAAATTTAAGGCATATGTAAAAGTTCCTGCTGAAAGCAAAGGTTCATTAAAACGAATTGTTACAAAAACTATAAGTGCTGGTAATTCAGTAAATGCGTTAGCTCAATTAAGAGGACAATACGGTAGCAGCAATGTAAATAATGATTAATAGTTGTGAAAAATATTTATAAAATTCATTACATTGTAATTTTTTTAGCTTTATTTTTTTCTAAAGCTATAGCGGAGCCAACCTTTGTGCAAAGCAAATCAATCGAGGCATCCACTTATTTTGGATTAACGTTCAATAATGATGGAACAAAAATGTATACTTTAAGAAGTGAATTAAAAGTCGATGCAGTTATCGAACATACATTAACTACCGCATATGATATTTCAACGGCAACCGTAAATAATACTAAAGTAGTACATGTAAGTGGAGGTAACGACTCTCATGTACCAACACAAGTAGTGTTCAATAACGATGGAACAAAAATGTTTATTGTTAATCATGCTGGTAGAAGGACAGTAGATTACTGGTCACTAACCACTGCATTTGATGTTTCAACTGCTACATTTGATGGCGAATATAGTCTCATTGGTAAAGAACAAAGAGCTAATTCAATTGCATTTAATAATGATGGTACCAGAATGTTTATTGCTGGTGTAGGAAATGATTCACAAGTACGTATTCATGAATTTTCACTAGATACAGCATTTGATCTTAGCTCAGGAGTTACTCAACTTAATACTGAAGACCTAATTTCTTTTCAAAATCACATAGATGGAGTTACTTTTAATTACGATGGTACTAAAATGTATACCATTACATTAATGAATTCCGAAGTTCCATCTTTAGCACTAGATTTGATGTATCAGTTTAAATTAACTACACCTTATGATGTTTCTACTTTATCACTTGAAGGCACTTATACTGTAAGTTCTGTTAGTGGAGATTCAAGAGAAGTTGTGTTTAGTAATGATGGAAGTAAAATGTTTATCATTGATGATGATAATGATAAAGTTCATGAATTTAACCTAAGTTGTAATTGGAGCATAATTGATGGTGCTTGTGATGATCCAATAACCACTTCTGATGAGGGTAAAGATATTTTAAGCTCAATCGAGTCTCAAACTGCAACAGCAAAGCAAATTGCTATCCAAGCAAGTACTCCAGTCCTTAACCGTATGTATTGGTTAAGAAGACATAGAACCAATGATCAATTAAGTAACCAAAATATTAGATTAAACTTTTCTAATTCAATGGTGGCATCACTTTCTAACATTATTCCTATATCAAATAAAACAAATGAAGTTCTAGACAAATTATCAGATGATTGGTCATTTTGGAGTGAGGGTAGCGTAAGTATTGGTAGAACTGGAGATACATCTACTTCATCATCTAAAAAAATTAATACTAAAGGTATTACACTCGGCATGGATAGAAAGATAAGCAAAAATAGATTATATGGTTATGCTCTTAGATTTGGTAATGATGATGTTGATGTCGGCACATCTGGGACTAATTTAGATACTGAGTCTTTTAGTTTATCTGTTTATGGAACTTTTCCTCATGATGATGAAAAATTTACTGAAGGTATCATTGGAGTGAGCACTTTAAAGACTGATCATGTTAGAAAAGGGGGAGGAAGTACTAGAACAGGAGAAAGAGATGGTGCACAAATATTTGGTTCACTTAACTACTTAACAACATATAAAAAAGAAGATTTTAATATTACTCCTAATTTAAGAATTGATTTAAGCTATACAGAATTATCTAAATATAGAGAAAAAGGTCCTGCAGCCTTAGTTTACAAAGCTCAAACAATTGAAACTGGAATGATATCTGCTGGCTTTACCATCAGTGACATTTTAAATTTTAATACTTTTACTTTTAAACCAAATGGTGGATTAGAGCTTGGAGTAGATTTTAGTCCGTCTTCAGATGCAACATACCGTTACCTATCGGAAACTACAGAATATACAAAATCAATTGATCAAGATTCTAAAAATTTAAGAGCAAATATTGGATTTGATTTAGTAACCGATAATGGTTTTTCTATAATGACTATTTATGAAAGAAATCAAAGTGACAATGCTCATAGCGATACTTTATATTTAGGATTTAGTTATATACCTAAAGACGATATTGAATATGCTATGACTTTAGATAATGACAAAGCATCTTTGAGTTATGAGAGAGATTTAAATGGTTTCGATATCAGAATGAGTTCGAATTATAGCTTGATGAATCAAATACCTGAATATGGTGCAACCCTAGAAATTGTAAATACATTTTAGTAAATTTAACCAAAACTC
>CACMNK010000024.1 GCA_902615145.1 uncultured Pelagibacteraceae bacterium
TTAAGTGATCTATAAATACTTGGCCAAATTTCTGACTCTAAAAAAATTGATGAATTTGGCCTCCAATAATTAAGAAAAAAATTAGAAAAAAAAATATGATCTATTGGAAAAAATTGATGGACTACTTTCTTAAACTTATATTTTTGAAGAATTTTTGATGAACTTAACGTACTTGATGTTACAAGAATTTGGTCAAAAGAGTCATCTTTATCATATTTATTAAGAATGGGTAAAACACTCATTAGTTCACCTACACTCGATCCATGAATCCACAATAATTTCCCAGAGCACCTTTTTTTCGAAAAAATACAAAATTTTTCTCTAAACCTTAATATATCCTCCTTGCCTTTAAAGATTCTTATTAAGATTATTATTGGTGAAAATAAAATTATTAAAGTTATTAATAATTGATAAATTAAAAACATATTTATTTTTGTATTTGTTTTTCATAAAAGTTTTTATAAAGGTCAGAATTCTTCAACAATTCCTCGTGGCTACCACTTGCAACCATATTCCCTGAATCAATTACGTAAATATTGCTTGAGTTCAATATTGTTGATAATCGGTGAGCAATAACAATGGTAGTTTTATTTTTAGTCAAAATAGATAATGCATCTTGAATTTTTGACTCTGTCTCACTGTCAAGAGATGATGTTGCTTCATCTAGAAGAATAATCGAACTTTTTTTCATCATTGCTCTTGCAATTGAAATTCTTTGTTTTTCTCCTCCTGATAATCTAACTCCATTTTCTCCAATTAAAGTGTCATATTTTTTTGGAAGCAATTCTATAAATTCATCACAATTAGAAAGCTTAGCAGCTTTATAAATCTCCTCATCTGATGCATCAACATTTGCGTATTTGATATTATTTTTAATTGTGTCGTCAAATAACGTTGTTTCTTGACTAACTAAAGATATATTATTTCTTAAGGACTCGATCTTTGTTTTGTATATAGACTGATTGTCAATAGTGATATCACCAGAATTAATATCGTAGAATCTGGGAATTAAATTTAAAATTGTAGATTTTCCAGAACCACTATGCCCAACCAAAGAAGTCATTTTACCACCATTAAACTCTAAGTTAATTTCTTTAAGCACTTTGCTTTGCTCATCAACATCATATGAAAAGTTTACATTTTTAAAGTTAATTTTTGCTTCTTTTAGACTTAAAACTTTAGCCTCTTTTTCATCTTTAATTTTATTTTCATTATCAATGATTGGTAAAATTCTTGAAGCAGCAGATAAACCTTGATTCAAGATCATATTAAGTGTCGATAAAGATCTAACTGGTTGATATGCCAGCATCATCGCAGCTAAAAATGAAAAAAAATTATTTATATCGAGTTCATTTTGCATCATTAACTTACCTGAATAAAAAATTAAAACTGCTATCATTATCCCAGTAAGAGTTTCCATTATTGGAGACATTCGCACAAAAACTACTTGTATCTTTTTATTCTTATCTTTTAGTTGCTCTAGGTAACGATCAGCTCTTAAATTTTCATAATTTTCTTTTTGAAAAATTTTAATTAATTTATGGTTTTTAAATAATTCAACTAAATATGTAGTTAGAAAACCTGATTTTTCCTGAGCCTGAGTAGTTACTTTGCCAAGTCTTTTTCCTAAAGTTTTTGCAGAAAAACCAGCTAGAGGTATCATTACAATTGATATCAAAGCCAATTTCCAATTCTGAGTAAACATAACAAATAACAAACCAATTAGTGTAAGCGAGTCTTTAAATAATGTTAACAAAGCATGGCTAAGTAAATTTGTTATATGTGTAACATCGTAGGTAAGATTAGAAATAAAACTTCCAGAGTGTTTTTTATCTATGATTTGAGTATCAGCTTTGATAAGAGATTCCGTCATATCATACTGTAATTTTTTCTTAACCTCCTCACCAACTCCAATCATTGTAGATTTTGCAAAATATAAAGAAAGTCCCTTTAGAGAAAAAGCAATAATTATCATAAAGGGAATTAGAAGAATTAGAGATTGGTCCTTCTCTATAAACAATTTTTTAATGGCAGGATCCAACAGCCAGGCTATTGCTGAAGTACTACCAGCAACCAAAATAGAAAAAAAGCCAGATAAAAGAATTTTATCAAGGTACTTTCTTGAGTAATCCTTATAAAGTCTTTTGTAAATTTCTGTATTTTTCATTAAAATAGTTTTCCTACCAGGATAGTTGATAAAACAATCAGACCAAAATAATTATTGCTTTTAAATATTGTGAGACATTTTTCTGAATCATCTGGTTTGAACAATTTAATTTGATAGCCAAATAGATGAAATATTGGAAAAACTAATAATAAGAAATACATAAGATTAAATTTCAAAATATAACCTCCCAAGATAAAGCTAAGAATGAACGTTAGATAACATAGGAATAAAAATAGCTTTGAGTTTTTTTTAAATTTAATTGAAGTCGATTTTAATCCTATTATTTCATCATCTTTGATATCCTGATATCCATAAATTGTGTCGTATCCGAGTGTCCAAAATATGGCTCCAAAATAAAATAATAAAGGAATTAAACTTATTTGTTCAGTAAAAGATGTCCAGCCAAGCACTAATCCATAATTAAAAGTAATTCCTAAAAATAGTTGTGGCCAATATGTGTATCTTTTCATTAGCGGGTAAGTAAATGCCAGAGGCATTGAGCCTAAAGCTAAAATAATTGTGAATAAATTAAAATTGAGTAAAACAATAAAAGCGAGCAAACATAACGCTAGTGCATATATTAACGCCAATTTCCAAGATATTTTTCCTGAAGCTAAGGGTCTATCTTTTGTTCTCTCAACTTTTTTGTCAAACTCTTTATCAAGTATATCATTTACAATGCATCCAGCTGATCTCATTAATACGGATCCCAAAAAAAATAGAGTTAAGTAAAAAAAATAATCATTTAAACTATCTTTAAAATCATAGGCTAGAGTTAGACCCCATGCACAAGGCCAAAATAACAACATGTAACCAATAGGTTTTTTTAGTCTAGTTATTTCGATAAAAATATTTAATTGGTTCATAAATTTTACTTGTAAATAACAGGGGCAAGATTGATAATCAAATTGATTCGTATGAATATAGATTACACTGTTACTGCACTAATGTTTCCAGCTATTCCTTTATTGATGGGAGTTTATAGTAATAGATTTCACACTTTAAGTAATTTAGTCAGGAAATTACATGATGAGCATGTTTATGAGAAACATATTCCACCTGAATGGAAAAAACAATTTCTCAATTTAAGTAATAGAATAACTCTTTTAAGGTGGACAATCTTATTTGCGGCATTTGGATTTTTATTTAATATGTTAACTGTTTTTGCGCTTTACATGGATGAGCTTTTACTGGCAAGAATTATTTTTGGTTCATGTTGTCTATCTATGATAATATCAATAATATTTTTTATTAGAGAAATACATATTTCTACGAATGCTTTAAAACTTCATATGTCTGATATGGATGTACACGTAGACTAGGGAATTATAACCGCTGGACCAGTCAATAATCTTGCCTCTAAATCCTTATGAGCTTGTGCAGCGTCTTTTAGAGAATACTTTTTTGAAACTTTAACTTTAAATTTATTTGTTAGTAAAGCATCAAATACTTTTTTCGCAGACTCAACAAGCTCTTCTCTTTTAACTGTATAATGAGCAATTGAAGGTCTTGTAAAAAATAATCCTTTGGCATTAATATCTTTTTTAACATCGATTGTATCAACGTATCCTGACGCATTTCCAAAGGCCACCATCATCCCCCTTATTTTTAGTGTTTCGATTGAACCTTTGAAAGTTTTAATACCAACACCATCATAGACTACATCGATACCGTTTTTGCCAACAATTTTCTCTACTTCAGATACAAAATCTTTTTCTGAGTAATTTATTACATGGTGGCAGCCATTTTTTTTTGCAATTTCTTCTTTACTTTTTGAACCTACAGTTCCAATCACCTCAGCACCTAATGAATTTGCCCATTGGCATAAAATTTGACCAAGACCTCCTGCTGCAGCATGATATAAAACTTTATCACCTTTTTTTAAAGGATATGCTCTATGTATCAAATACTCTGCAGTAATTCCTTTTAACGTTATGCATGAGGCTACTTCGTCAGAAACTCCATCCGGAACTATAACTAATTTTTCTTCAGGCATTATTTGCTTTTCTGAATAAGCACCAATAGGCATTGATGCATGAGTTACCCTGTCACCAATTTTAAAAAATTTTATATTTGACCCGACTTCTTCAATTATTCCACAAGACTCAAGACCTATACCACTCGGTAATGGAATAGGATAAAGTCCAGTTCTATGATAAACATCTATATAATTTAAACCGATAGATAAATTTTTAATCAAGACTTCTTTTGGTCCTGGTTTTCCAATTTCTGTATCTTTGAATGTTAAAACCTCAGGTCCACCAAATTTTTCTATTTTGATTGATTTCATTAATTATTTTACAAAATTACCGCTATGATAATCTTGAACAGCTTGTAAAATCTCTGACTTAGTATTCATTACAAATGGTCCACCGCGTGCTATTTCCTCATTAATAGGTTTTCCTGAAATGACTAAGAATTTAGCGTTAATTTTTGCAGATACTTTTAAATTTTCACCTTTTGATAATAATACCAAAGTGCTGTCTTTTACTTTAGAATGTTTTTTTTCACCAATTTCAATTTCACCATTTATTAAATATATGAATGAATTATGAGTAGAAGGAATTTTAAAATCAAACTTTTTACCTTTGTTTAGCTCAACATCAAAATAAATAGGCTCAACATTATGGCCTTTTACAGGACCTTCTGCTTTTTCAAATTTACCAGCTATGACTTTGATTTGTTTATCTTTATCTTTGTGAATTTTCATTTTATCAGCATCAATATAGATATATTCAGGTTTACTCATTTTCAGTTTTGCTGGCATATTAATCCATAATTGAAAACCATGTAATTTACCTTCTTTCATTGCAGGCATTTCCGAGTGAATTATCCCGCTTCCTGTTTTCATCCATTGAACATCTCCTGCTGACATTTTTCCTTCACCACCTGTACTATCTTTATGTTCAAAGTCACCTGCAAGCATATATGTTACTGTTTCGATACCTCTATGAGGATGGGGAGGAAAACCAGCAATATAGTCTTCACTATTCTCAGAGCCAAATTCATCTAACATTAAGAATGGATCGAAATAATTAGGCTCCACTCCAATGCTTCTTTTGAGTTTCACTCCTGCACCGTCGGATGAATTAATCGGTTTTATAATTTTTTGAATTTCAATTGAACTCATAATTTTTTTATTTATTGTTACCTTTTATAAAAAAGAATAATCCACTTACTAGTAGAAATATTTGCACACTAGAAAATAATTTTGT
>CACMNK010000025.1 GCA_902615145.1 uncultured Pelagibacteraceae bacterium
AAAGGAATAATAAACCTTTTGTATAATTCTTTAATTACATTATTTAAATTTGCTGGAAGACAATTTTCAATTACAACATTATTTGTGT
The DNA here is from genome assembly GCA_902615145.1 of uncultured Pelagibacteraceae bacterium. GTDB lineage: Bacteria > Pseudomonadota > Alphaproteobacteria > Pelagibacterales > Pelagibacteraceae > Pelagibacter. The sequence goes on from CACMNK010000025.1 coordinate 89, forward strand.
CTAAATTAAAAAAACTTAAGTTGTTAAGTTTTAAATAACATTTTATTAATTTAGATGTAGATACTTCCTGTGTTTTTACATAAGTCGTTGTATTTGTTTCCAAATTTTTAAGATTAAAGTCTGATTTTGCAAATCTAAAATTTGTAATTTTATTGTTGATAAAATTAATTGTCTCTCCCTCATGTAGTACTAATAATTGAGCATTCTTCTTATCAACAAATTTTCCTTTTTTTGCATAAGTAATTTGAAAATTATTTATATTCTCTTCTTTTTTTAAGTATATATTTAAGAGATTTCCATCTTTATCTTTTCCATCACTATAAATTGTAACATTTCTTATTGTATCATTAAATTTTTTTTGTTTTATAAAGCTATCCAAAAAATTAACAGAGGACGTTCTTAAAAAAGATCTTGCTTTATCTAGTGAATTAGGAACTACAAATGCAGCCAATGTTATTTGCATAAGTGTTAAAACAATCGAAAAGATTAATAAGAAATTTATGAGTTGAATTTTATTTACACCAAAATTCCAAAATATTATCAATTCATTATTTAATTCGTATTTTGAAATTACATAAAAAAAGCTGAAAAAAAATACAAAAGGTAAAACTTTACTGACAATTTTTGGAAAGTTGAGTAATGAGTAGTTTATATATACCAAATAGTCTCTGCCATCTTCTATCATTATGTCCAAAAAATTTACTGCCTGAAATACCCAGATAATTATGCTTGCGCTTAATAGGGTAACTGAGAAAAAGATTAAACAATCAGTTAATAGTTTCCTAAATAATTTTTTTTCCATTGAAATCTTACAAAATAGTAATTATATCTTTCGTCTAACAGTTTACAATTAATATACAACTTAAAGTACACATATATAAAAAATGTCAATAAAAATAAGCTTTAAAAAAAGCATTACCAAAAAAACGTCCTTAAATTATGTCTTATTTGTAGATGAAAAATTCAATTCAAAGTTAATTAAAAAATATGTTTCTCACTCAGAATTTTCTTACATATCAGACTTACTGAAAACAAGCGATTTGAATAAAAAAATACTTGTTTTTGATCTTAATTCAAAAAAAAAAATAATTTTAGTCTCTATTAAAAAAAATATCAAAAATCATGATATTGAAAATTTAGGTGCTGAGCTATATAGCTATATCAATCATGGAAAAAATTCTCAATATTTTATTAATTCAGAAAGTGATGTAAATAATAACAAAAACTTTATTGGACATTTCCTACACGGAATGAAGCTGAAATCTTATGATTTTACAAAATATAAGACAAAAAAAGAAAAAAGGTTAATCAGTATAAATATTATTGGAAAAAGAAACAACATTTCAATTAAAGATCAATTAAAGTTTAAAGCACTTGAGGAAGGAACTTTTTATGCAAGAGATTTAGTTTCGGAACCTGGCAATATATTACACCCAGATGAATATGCGAAAAGAATAAAAGCACTGAAGAAATACGGTTTAAAAATTAAAATTTATGATCAAAAAAATCTAAAAAAACTTGGAATGAATGCTTTATTGGGTGTAGGTCAAGGAAGTATAAGAGGTTCATACCTTGCTACTATGGAATGGCAAGGTATTAAAAATAATTCAAAACCTTTAGCTTTTATTGGTAAGGGTGTTTGTTTTGACACTGGTGGATATTCTTTAAAACCTGCTAAATTTATGGAGGACATGACATATGATATGGCTGGCTCAGCAGCTGTCGTTGGATTAATGAAAAATCTTGCATTAAGAAAAGCAAAAGTTAATGCAGTTGGTGTAGTAGGGCTTGTAGAAAATATGGTCAGTGGAAACGCTCAAAGACCAGGAGATATAGTAAAATCTTATAGTGGAAAAACAATAGAAATTTTAAATACAGATGCAGAGGGCAGATTAGTTTTAGCTGATGCAATTACATTTACAGAAAAAAAATTTAAACCTAAATTCATGATAGATTTAGCTACTTTAACAGGTGCAATAATAGTTTCTTTGGGGTCTGAATATGCGGGCCTTTTTTCTAATAATGACAGACTATCAAACGAATTGATTAAAGCAGGTGAAAAAGTTGAGGAAAAGTTATGGAGAATGCCATTACACAAAAATTTTGATAAATTGATAAATTCTAAAAATGCTGACATGCAAAATATTAATTATGTTGGAGGTGCAGGCTCAACAACTGCGGCGCAATTTTTACAAAGATTCATTTTACATAAAACCCCTTGGGCTCATTTAGATATTGCAGGAATGGCTTTTTCAAAATATGGAGGTGCATTGAATTCAGGTGGAGCAACTGGTTATGGTGTTAGATTGTTAAACCAGTTAATTGAAGATTATTATGAATAATATTGAACAAACACTATCAATTATTAAACCTGATGCTGTAGAGAGAAATTTAGATGCTCAAATAAAAGAGATGTTTCTTTCAAATGGTTTTACAATTGTTCAGGAAAAAAAAATTCAAATAGAAAAACAAGAGGCAGAAAAATTTTATAAAGTTCATGAAACAAAGCCATTTTATAATGATTTATGCACTTACTTATCCTCAGGACCAATAGTTGTTATGATACTTGAAAAGAAAAACGCCATTATAGCAAATAGAGAATTAATGGGATCGACAAATCCAAAAGATGCTGCAGAGGGAACAATAAGAAAAAAATTCGGAATATCTATAGATAAAAATTCAGTTCATGGCTCAGATAGTGCTGAAAATGCAAAAATTGAAATCGACTTTTTTTTTAAGTCTTAGAGAGTATTTTTTTTAATGCTTTCGGATATAACAAGTGCTCCTGTTTTAAGATTTTTTTTGACAAGGATTTAGGATCATCTTTTTTGTTTATCCTAACTTTTTTCTGAATAATGATTTTTCCAGAATCTAATTTTGAGTTAACAAAATGAACAGTACAACCCGAAAATTTTTCTCTGTTAATTATAGCTCTTTCATGTGTGTTTAATCCTTTATATTTAGGTAATAGTGAGGGATGTATATTCAATATTTTGCCATTAAATTTTTTAATGAAACTTCCTGAGAGTATTTTCATAAATCCTGCTAAACAAATTAATTGAGTATTTCTTTTTTTTAGAATGTCGGAAATTTTTCTTTCATCTTTATTTTTTTGTTTGAAGTTAAAAACTTTAAAATTAATTTTATTTTTTTTTAAATACTGAATTGCATTACTTTTTTTGTTACTGGATATAACCAAATCGACCATGATTGGGGAGCTTTTTATTTTAGAAAATTTGATTAAGTTTTTCATATTACTTCCATTACCAGAAATAAAAATTGCTGTTCTTTTTTTAATCCCAGTTGATTTTACCATGTAATTTAATTTGTTTTTTTCCACTATATATTTTTCCTATAATATAAGGTTTATAATTCTGAGGAAAAAATTTTATAACTTTACTTAAGTTTTTTGGATTTATAACCAGACAAAAACCAACACCACAATTAAATGTTTTTAACATTTCTTTATCACTAATATTATGATTTTTTAACCAATAAAATATTTTAAGAGGATTAACGTTATGTAAATTTATTTTAGCGTAAAGATTATATGGCAAAATTCTTTCTAAGTTATCGACTATTCCTCCTCCTGTTATGTTTGCACATCCATTAAGAAGATTTTTGTCAATAAGATTTAAAACTTCTTTAACATAAATCTTAGTAGGCTTAATTAATTGTTTTTTTAGAAATTTATTTTTATTAATATTTATTTTTTTTACATTTATCAATTTTCTTACTAATGAATATCCATTCGAGTGTAATCCACTAGATGGAACTGCTAAAATTAAATCATCTTTTTTAATTTTTTTTCCGTTAAGTATTTTTTTCTCTTCAACTATTCCCACAGCAAAACCTGCGATATCAAATTTATTCTTAGCATACGTTCCTGGCATCTCAGCAGTTTCACCACCAACTAAACTACATTTTGAAATTTTACACCCTTTTATAATTCCACTTAAAATTGATTTTAATTTTGATAAATTAATTTTGTTGATTGATATGTAATCTAAAAAAAATAATGGTCTTGCTCCTTGAACTATCAAATCATTTACACTCATAGCAACGAGGTCAATTCCTATAGTATTAAATTTATTGAGTAAATTTGCGATTTCAATTTTTGTCCCAACGCCATCAGTACAAGCTACAATTTTGGGATTTTTTAAATTTCTAGGAATATCGGTGATTGAGCCAAAACCTCCAATGTTATTCAACTTTTTTTTGCCTTTTTTTTTTGTAGAAATATCAGATATGAATTTAACAAATTTATCAGCAGCATTAATGTCAACACCACTTTTTTTATATGTTAATATATTTTTACTCATTAATTTTTATTATGATATTTAAAATAAAAAAAAGTATACTTAAGATCTTATATATTTTTTTTATTTTACTATCTTTAAATATATTTTTTTTTTCCACAGACAAGATTTTTGCCAAATCCTTCGATATAAAAAACATAGATATATCAAGACCATTTGAGATAAACTTCGACAAAAATCAGGTAATAAATGAAGGGTTTGAACGAGCTTTTTTTGAACTAATTTCATTAATAGTAAGTTCAAGTGATAGAAATAAAATAGATAACATTAAATTAAATGAACTTAAAGGAATGATTGAGTCATTTTCTATACAAGAGGAAAAGTTTATAAACGAGATATACTATGTAAATTTAGGAGTATCATTCAACAAAAAAAAAATCTATAAATACTTAGAGGAAAGAAATATTTTTCCCTCAGTACCAAATAGAAAAAAATTCTTATTTATTCCAATTATTATAGATGAAAATAAAAAAGATCTTTTAATATTTGATAAAAATAAAGTATTTAAAAATTGGAATATAGACACAGAAAAAACACATTTAATAAAATATTTATTGCCAACTGAAGATCTTGAAGATTTGGGTCAAATAAAAAAAAATTATGAAATTATTGAACAATACGATTTTAAAGAGGTAATTTCAAAATATAATATAAATGACTCAATTATATCATTAATCTTTAAA
>CACMNK010000026.1 GCA_902615145.1 uncultured Pelagibacteraceae bacterium
TTCTACAATAGGTTTTCCTTGATCTCCCAACTTACCAATTTCAGGATCAATAGGTATCTCTCCTAAAAATTCTTTATTAAATTCCTTAGCCGTTCTTTTAACACCTCCTTCCCCAAAAATAGGATATTTCTTTCCATTGTCACCTTCAAAATAACTCATATTTTCAACTAGTCCCAAAATTTTTACACCTAATTTATCAAACATTTTTATTCCTCTTTTCACGTCTAAAAGTGCAACTTCTTGTGGTGTAGAAACTATTATAGCTCCATCCATTTTTATATCTTGCGAAAAAGTAAGTTGCGTATCACCAGTGCCTGGTGGCATATCTACAATTATAAAATCTAGATCTTTCCAATTAACTTTTTGGGTAAATGTTCTGATTGCACTTGTTACCATTGGACCTCTCCATATCATTGGAGTTTTTTCATCAGTTAGAAAGCCTATAGACATACATTGAATATCGTATCTAATGATTGGTTCTAATTTTTGACCATCACTTTTTGGTTTTTCATTTATCCCAAACATTTTAGGAATAGAAGGTCCATATATATCCGCATCTAACAACCCAACTCTACAGCCGATTTGTTTTAGGGCTAAAGCAAGGTTTGTAGCAAAAGTTGACTTTCCAACCCCACCTTTGGCACTTGAAATGGCAATAGTGAATTTTGTTCCATTAATTGGCTTTCTTTCATTTGATTTTCCACTCAGCTTTTTTCGCATTGCGTCACTTAATTCTGGTTTTTCTTTAGGCATAAGGTGATCTTATCTTGTTTTTCAGCATAAAGACATTATATAGAATGCCATAATGTCAGATGATTTTAGACAAAGTGGTGGAAGTCCTTGGGGCAAGCCTCCAGGAGGAGGAAGCGGAAATGGTTCAGGTAGAGGACCAACTCCACCAGATGTCGATAAAATAATTAGGGAATTTCAAGAAAAACTCAAAAAATTTTTACCGGGAGGAAGTTCCTCTGGTGGAAAACAAGCTATCTTAGTTTTACTTATTTTAGCTTTTGTTTGGTTAGCAAGTGGTCTTTATAGAGTATTGCCAGATGAGCAGGGTGTAGTTTTGAGATTTGGGAAGTTTGTTAAAACTACTCAACCAGGATTAAATTATCATATCCCTTTCCCAGTTGAGTCTGTGCTTACTCCAAAAGTTACAAAGGTGAACAGAATAGATATAGGCTTTAGGTCTGAGAGGGACAGTGGATTTTCTTCTCAAGGTGGGGTTGCTGATGTTCCACAAGAAAGTTTAATGTTAACTGGTGATGAAAATATTGTTAACATAGATTTTTCTGTCTTTTGGGTAATTAAAGATGCTGGAAATTTTTTGTTTAAGATTCAAGATCCAGAAGGTACTGTAAAAGCTGCAGCAGAAACTGCAATGAGAGAAGTTATTGCCAGATCAAATATTCAACCTATTCTTACAGAGGGAAGATCTTTAATAGAAACTGATACCCAAGAGATTATTCAAAAAATTTTAGATGAATACACAAGTGGTATCCAAATCACTCAGGTTCAAACGCAAAAAGCTGATCCACCAGATCAAGTGATTGATGCTTTTAGAGACGTACAAGCAGCAAGAGCAGATATGGAAAGATCCAAGAACGAGGCTGAAGCATATGCAAATGACGTTATACCAAGAGCGCGAGGTGAAGCTGCAAAAATATTGCAAGCTGCTGAAGCGTATAAAAAAGAGGTTGTTGCAAAAGCAGAAGGTGAAGCAAGTAGATTCTTAGCAATTTATAATGAGTACAAAAACGCTAAATCAGTAACACAAGAAAGAATGTATTTAGAAACTATGGAAAAAGTTTTAGCAGACATAGATAAAGTAATTATAGAAAAGAATGCTGGATCAGGCGTAGTGCCATATTTACCATTACCTGAATTAAAAAAGAAAGTGACTAATTAAATTATGAATATGGGAAAAATTATTGCTGGTATTAGTGTTGCTATAGCTGCAACATTATTTTTCTCGATTTTTATAGTAAAAGAAGTAAATCAAGCTATCGTTTTACAGTTTGGTGACCCAAAAAGAATAATTGTAAAACCAGGTTTAAATTTTAAAATTCCGTTTATTCAAAACGTAGTTTTTTTAGATAAAAGAATTTTAAATTTAGATACTCCACCTGAAGAGGTTATTGCATCAGATCAAAAAAGATTAATTGTAGATGCTTTTGCAAGATTTCAAATAGTGGATCCTTTAAAATTTTATATTTCTGTAGGTAATGAACGAGTAGCTAGATCAAGATTGGCAACAATTATTAATTCAAGAATTAGAAATGTTTTAGGTCAGCAAGAACTTCAAACTTTATTATCTGAGGATAGAACAAAGCAAATGGCTTTAATTCAAGAAGGCGTTAATAATGAGGCTGAAAACTTTGGAATAAAAATTAATGATGTAAGAATAAAAAGAGCAGACCTTCCTCAGGCAAACAGTGATGCAATCTTTAGAAGAATGCAAACTGAAAGGGAAAGAGAGGCAAAGGAATTTAGAGCAAGAGGTGCTGAGATGGCAGTAACAATCACTTCCACAGCCGATAAAGAAGTAACAGTTATTTTAGCTGATGCGCAAAAAAAATCAGAGATTATGAAGGGTGAGGGTGATGGTAAGAGAAATAATATATTTGCTAGTGCTTTTGGACAAGATCCAGAATTTTTTGCATTTTATCGAGCAATGCAAGCATACGAAAAAGCTTTGATAGGAGGTGAAACTTCATTGATTCTATCACCAGACAGTGAATTTTTTAAATTTTTTGGAAATATAAAGCAGCCCCAATCAAATTAAAGATTAATGAGTGAATTGATCATTGCATTTGGTCTATTCTTATTTATCGAGGGTGTGTTATATGCCATATTTCCATCAAAAATGAAAAGTATGTTAAAAAAATTGGAACTAATTCCCTCAGGACAACTTAGGACTGGTGGATTAGTTTTTGCAATATTAGGTTTTATAATTATTTATTATGCTAAGTTTTAAAATAAAAAAAATTAGAGTATTTCTTATCTCTATTTTATTGTTATGTAATAGTTCACTTTCCTCTTTTTCAAAGGAAATCCCAGCATCGTTTGCTGATTTAGCAGAAAAATTAATGCCATCAGTTGTAAATATTTCAACTACCACAACTGTGACCACTCAATCTAATCCCTTTCCATTTCAGTTTCCACCTGGTTCACCGTTTGAGGACATGTTTAAAGAATTTGGAGCTCCTCAAGAAAGAAAGTCTGCTGCACTAGGGTCTGGTTTTATTATTGATGAAAAAGGATTAGTGATTACTAATAACCATGTTATTCAGGATGCAGAGGATATAATAGTAAGAGTTAACGGTGACAAAGAGTTTAAAGCTCAGGTAATTGGAGCAGATCCTCTTTCTGACATAGCTGTTCTAAAACTAGACTCTAATGAAAAATTCATTCCAGTTAAATTTGGAAACTCTGATAAAGCAAGAATTGGCGACTGGGTAATTGCGATTGGTAATCCATTTGGTTTCGGTGGAACTGTAACATCTGGAATTATTTCAGCAAGAAATCGTTCATTAGGTTTAACTCGATATGAAGATTACATCCAAACAGATGCATCAATTAACTCTGGAAATTCTGGTGGACCCCTTTTTGATTTAAACGGAGATGTAATTGGGATCAACACAGCAATTCTTGGAAGAAGTGGATCTATTGGTATTGGTTTTGCGATACCATCTAACAGTGCAAAAATTGTAATTGATCAGTTAGTAAAATTTGGTGAAACCAAAAGAGGCTGGTTAGGTGTTAGAATTCAAGATGTTACAAAGGAGATTGCGGATGTCGAAAATTTAGATGAGCCTAGGGGTGCATTAGTTGCAAGCGTTGCTGAAAATAGTCCTTCTCAAAAAGCTGGTGTAAAGGCAGGTGATATCATACTTGAATTCAATGGTGAAAAAATAAAAGAGATGAAAGAACTTCCAATAATAGTTGCTAGAACGGAAGTTGGAAAAAATGTAAAAGTAAAAATTTGGCGAAATAAAAAAGAGATAATCAAAACAATCACTCTTGGTAGATTAGAAACTTCAGAGGATTTCAAAGTCGCAGAGAAAAAAACCTCACCAAAAGAGACTTCAATTGACAAACTAAAAATAAATGTAAGATTGATTAACAAAGAGGATATTAAAAATAGAAATTTACCTAATCAAACATCAGGGTTAGTAATCACTAAAATTGAAAAAGATAGTCCACTTAATGGATCTATTGAATTAAACAGTATAATTTTAGAGGCACAAAAGAAAAAAATAAGATCTATAGATGACTTATCTGAAGTTGTAAAAAAAATTTTAAATAGTGACCAAAAAACAATTTTATTGGTTATTTATAATAGTCAGAATCAAAGAAGATATATTGGTATAAAGTTGGATTAATTTATGGATTTTAAATCCAAAATTATTTTAATCTACGGGCCCACAGCATCAGGAAAATCAGAATTTGCAGTAAAACTTGCAAAAAAAATAAAGGGTGAAATTATAAACGCTGATAGTATGCAGATTTATAAAGAGCTTAAGATTTTATCTGCTAGACCATCTAAAAAAGATTACAAAAAAATTAAGCATCATTTATATGGATTTCAGTCTGTAAAAAAAAATTACTCATCAGGAGAATGGCTTAAAGCTGTAAAAAAAAAAATTTTAGACATTAAAAAGAGAAACAATGTTCCAATAATAGTTGGTGGTACCGGTTTATATTTCAAAACGTTAACTGATGGAATAGTTAATATTCCGAAAATTCCAATCCAAATAAGAGAAAAAGTTCGGAAATTGA
>CACMNK010000027.1 GCA_902615145.1 uncultured Pelagibacteraceae bacterium
AACCAATATCTAAAATCTGACTGTTTTTATTTAATTTAATTTGTTTTAATAAAAAACTATTAAAAAATTTAATATAAGACGGTGATGAAAGCCAAGTTTTATTGTCCCAATTTTTTAATGACACGCAATATTAAATTTTTTTAATCTCCAGTAATTATAAGGCCAAGGTGTTAAAAACCCAACTAAGAGCATAATTGGAACTACCCACCAAGTAAGAATTGCGCCACCTGTTAAAAAGTAATCAGTCAAATTCATCATGATCTCCATGCTTATCATTGATATAAAACTCATTCCCATTGCTGTTTTTAATGCTTTAGAAAAATCAAAACTTTGTCGCATTAAGATTATTGTCTCTAAAATAATACTTGTAATTAGTCCGTTGATGATAGCTAAAGTCATTATTCCCATAACTGGGAATGGAATCTTAGTTAGTTGGAAAAATAAAATAGTACCAAAATCACCAATTGCACAACCTAATAAACACCAACCAGTGTTTTTAGCACTTCTTTTCCATGTAAATTTACACAACCAATTAAAATTGGCGTTGACTGCATTGTCCATTGAATTAGTTTATATCAACTTTAGCAATCATTCCAACTTGATAATGACCTGGCACGTTGCATGCAATTTCAATATTTACAGCATTATCAAATTTCCAAATGATATCTTCCTTTTCTTTTGGTGCTAACAAAACACTATTGCTATGTGAATGACCCATGGCTTTATCCATTTTTGCCATTTTTTTCATTTTCTCTTTATCAATTGAATCAGCTAAAAGTATTTCATTTTCAACCATTTTTTCCATTTCAGGCTGATGCTTCATATGCATCATTTTATTTGCTATATTAAATTCGTGGACTAACTCACCCACATTTTCAACTTCAAACTTTATTGTTTCACCTGCTTTAATTTGAAAAGAACTAGGTTCATAATAATTATCATACATCTTTACTTTTATGATTCGGTTAATATCACCTTCTTTTCCTTTCGAACCAATTTTCATATTTTTGTCAGCAAAAGATGGTAAGCAATAAAGTACTAAAATGAATAATGTTATAATCTGTTTCATGGTTGAATAAATATTAATTTTCACAATTTTAACAATGGGTCAAATTATACATGTATGATAGTGTAAATTAATGATTTTTAGACAATTATTTGACAATAGATCATCAACATACACATATCTTATTTCTTCTGGGGAAGGTAGAGAGGCTTTAATTATTGATCCTGTAATAGAAAATGTAAATAAATACGTAAATTTATTAAAAGAACTTAATTTAAAACTTGTCAAAGTTATTGATACCCATATACATGCAGATCACGTAACTGGTGCCTCAAAATTAAAGGACATTACAAAATGCTCGAGAATAATGGGCGATCATACTCCAGCTGATACGGTTGAAATCAGAGTTAAAGATGATGAGTTTATTAATTTAGATAACATCAAATTAAGAGCTATGTATACACCTGGACATACTTCAGATAGCTATAGTTTTCTGATGGATAACTATCTATTTTCTGGTGACACTTTGTTGATAAATGGGACAGGTAGAACAGATTTTCAAAATGGAAATGCTATAGATTCTTACAACTCCATATTTAATAAACTCCTAAAATTACCAGACGAAACTCTTCTTTACCCTGCTCATGACTATAAAGGTGAAAAATTTAGCACTATTGGAAAAGAAAGAAAAAATAACCCAAGATTACAAGTTGATAGCAAAGATCAGTATATTGAAATCATGAATAATTTAGGTCTAAAAAAACCAGATCAACTTGAGGCAAATGTCTCAAGAAATATTAAACTGGGTGCTTAAATTAAATTGAGGATTTAAGAGCTTTGTAAATTGCTTCTTTTTTAATTTCTCCAATACTTCTATAAACTTCTTTATTATTTTTGAAAATTAGAAGAGTTGTTTGATATTGCACATTAAACATGTCAGAAATTTCTCTATTTGTTACATCAAATGCAAAATATTCAATGTTATCAAAATCATTTTTTGCTTTTTGCAAAACTTTCATTTGACTTGCGCATGAGGGACAATACTTAATCCAAGAGCTCACTACTACAACCTTGCCCTCAGATTGTGCTTTGTCAAATAATTCTTTTTTAAAAGTTGTTTCTTTTTCCATGGCATTAACATTGAATGCTAACAAAAGAAAACATAAGGTTAAAATTTTTTTCATAGTTGTTTATACAACAAATATTAAAAACCAATAAGATGCCAATCCTGAAAATATTGTCGCAATTATACTTCTGGAGAAAATACCAATAAACATTGCAATTATTGCAGCCAATATTTTTGGATTATCATCTATTTCAATTAATCCTATGTCATTAATAAAAATAGCTGGAAAGATTATTGCGGGAAATATTGCAGATGGCACAAATGATAATATCTCTCTAATTCTATCATTGAACATTTCCTTTTTAATTAAAGCTATCATGGAAAACCTTGTTAAATAAGTAATCAATCCACAATATAAAATTAATGCCCAGTTGCTCATGCTTTTTTATTTTTCCTTGTTAATATCATTGCAGTGAATAATCCTGCTAGAGCTGCAACAATAACGTAAGCTTTAAAAGGAATATAATTATATCCCAAAGTCGCTACCAAACCTGAAATAATTATTACAATCACATTTATAAATTTTCTAAAGTCATTAACCAATAAAGCTAAAAATGTTAAAGGAACTGCAAAACTTAGTCCAAGTTTTTCTGGAATTGCTGCTCCAAGTATAATTCCTAAAAATGTGGTCGATTGCCAAATTACCCAACAAGTAGCTCCTCCACCTACTAAGTGAAAGTATCTATTATGGTCCTTATTCTTTTTTAAATATTCATTTGAAATTGCAAATGCCTGATCGATTAAAAAATAGGATATAATAATCTTCCAAATCAGCTTCAAATCTGACAAATGCTCTGATACAACAGCTCCGTAAAGTAAATGTCTGGAGTTCACTGCACCAACTGAGCTAATTATTACTAAAGAAGATGCACCACCAGAAAATAATTGCAATAAAACTATCTGGGAAGCGCCACCAAAAATAATTAAAGACATTGCCATTGTTTCAATTGGAGTAAATCCAACATCAATAGCAAGAACTCCAAAAATTAAACCAAAAGGAACAACCGGAATCATCAGTGGGCTTACATCAATAATTCCCTTTAAAAAAACTTTTAAGTTACTTTTCATTTTTCTAAAAGGTTTTTATTAGAAGCAAACTATATGATCAATATGAATTGGTCTTTTAATCCCAAATTTTTCACTAACTTCATGTTGATGAATATGATGAGAGTGAACAAATACCGGAATTAATCTATTGCTGGGTGTCTTTAAAGTATAAATAAAGTTTGTTCCTCTAAATTTTCTATCAACAACTTCTAATTTTAAATTACTTTGGTCATCATGATGTAAGTCTTCTGGTTGAACTAATAACTGAACATTTGAACCAATTGGAAAAGGTTTAATAAAATTTCCTGTAATAGTTCCAAGGTCTTTATTTTCTAAACTTTTAGGACTTGTTACTTCTGCTGGTATCAAAACACCTCTATTTAAAAAATTCACCACTTCTATTGAATTTGGAAGATGATAAAGTTTGTAAGGATCATCAAACTGTCTAAGCTCTTGATCAAAAATAATTCCACATTTTGAGCCTAAATAAAAAGCCTCGTAGGAGTCATGAGTCACAATTATTGTTGAGATTTTTAAATTTTTTAGAATTTTTTTTAACCTAATTTGAATTTCCTCTTTAAAACTTTGATCAACATTAGACAAAGGTTCATCAAGCAATAGTAGATCAGGTTGAGTAAGCAAAGTTCTTGCTAAAGATGTTCTCTGGGCTTCGCCAGCACTTATTTGGTGAGGGTACTGTTTTAATATATTAGAAAGATCTAATAAATCTAAAATTTCCTTTAAATCAATTTGTTTTTCTTTTTTTCCTTTATTTTTTTCTAAACCCAATAAAATATTTTTTTCTACTGTATAATGTGGAAACAAACTATTCTCTTGGAAAGCTAAAGAAATATTTCTATCCTCAGGCTCAACATTCACATCGCTAGAGGATATTGTTTTACCTTTAAGCTCAATAGATCCATTTTTAATTTTTTGTAACCCAGCAATTGTTCTTAATATAGTTGTTTTGCCTATTCCCGAGGGACCAAGTAGACATATAACATCACCCTCGTTTTCAATTGCAAAAGACATGTTTCTTACTTTTGTTTTACCTCCAGCAACAAAGTCAACATTTTTTACCTCAAAGAAATTATTCATTGTTTTCTCTCAAAATATATTTGGATGCAATTATAATAAAAAAGGATGCAATTAAAATTAAAAATAATGATGGCACAGCTGCAGCTTCAAGTAAATCTTCTGATGCAGAAATATAAGCAGTTGTCGCAAAAGTTTCAAAATTAAAGGGTCTTAGAATCAATGTTATTGGTAACTCTCTTATGATTTCAAGTGAAACTAAAATAATAATGAATAACAAAGAATTTCTCAAAAAAGGAACGTGAATATTCATAAATGTTTTTCTTTTTGAGTAACCCAGTAAATACGCACTTTCATCAACTGCAATATTAATTTTTTCATACCCTGACTTTATCCCATTATACGCAAGTGAATAAAATCTAACAAAGTAAACTAGAACTAATCCAATTATTGAACCTATGAATATTTTCTTTATTGAAAAGAAAC
>CACMNK010000028.1 GCA_902615145.1 uncultured Pelagibacteraceae bacterium
TAGATCATGAGAGAAATGTTGAAAAATGTAAGGGATAAATTGGCTTCAAAGTATCTAGAAAACAGCTTATCCAAAAGTAAAAAAAAATTTAAACCTCGAATTAAAGCTCGATTAAGAAAAAATAAACAAATTTTAAGTAAAAATTTAAGTAACTTTTTTGATTGGATTAAAGGAGCAGAATTGGTTGAATTAAAAGAATGTAATACAAATGAGGACCCTGTAAGACCAGAATTAGACAACGTTTTTAGAACAAGTTATGGAAGAAAAATATATGGAGTTAGATATAAAAACGAAATTCATGCGGTAATGTGTTTTGCATTTACAAACAAAGTACCCAAAGATGTTACGCAACTGGATAAATTTAGTCATGATGCTTTCTTACAAAGCACCCAAAGGGGCCAAACTGTCGGGCAAATTGCTATTGCATATACTGTTTGGTCTAAAAAAAGAGGTGGTGGAAAATTAATTGTAAAAGAGGTTTTTAAGAAAATTAAAAAATCAAATCATTTAAATAGGTTGGTAACTTTGTCTCCGTTAACGGATATGGCGACGAAATTTCACTTAAGAAATGGTGCTAAATTGTTACAAGTAAACGAGTCTACTCAAAATTTTGAATATATTGTAAGCAAAAAATGATTTCATTTATCCTAAGTTATTTAATTCCGTTTCTTATACTTATAATGATTGTTGTTTTCATTCATGAATATGGACATTATTACTTTGCAAAAAAATATGGGGTAGGCGTTACAGACTTTTCAATTGGATTCGGTAAAGAAATATTTGGCTGGAATGATAAATCTGGTACGCGTTGGAAATTATGTTGGATACCACTTGGAGGCTACGTAAAATTTTTTGGAGATCGAAATGTTTTTTCTCAAGCTGACCAAGAAGAATTAATTAAACAATATAATGATCAAGATAGGAAAAAATTATTTGTTCTCAAACCGTTATATCAAAGAGTATTGATAGTATTTGGTGGTCCACTAGCTAATTTTATTTTAGCTTTAGTCATCTTTTTTTCAATTTATACTTTTATTGGAAAAGATTTTACTCCTGCTGTTATTAATGAAGTACAAAAAGATAGCCCTGCAATGATTGGTGGTCTTAAACAAGATGACATTATTTTAGAAATTGATGGTAACGAGGTTCAAAGTATTATGGATGTGTCTAAATATATAACAATGTCCTCAGCTGATATTATAGATTTTAAGGTCAAAAGATTTTCTGATGAAATTATACTTAAAGTAAAACCAAACACTGTTCTTGGTGAAGATAACCTTGGTAATAAAATACAAAAAAGAATGGTTGGCATTAAATTAGGTGCATACAATAATGAAGTTAATCATGTAAAGTTAGGGCCTGTTAAAGCTCTATACCATGCAGCTAATGAAGTTATCTATGTAAGCACTGCATCATTAAAATACATAGGTAGCATGATAATAGGTAAAGCTGATACATCACAATTAGGAGGACCTATTAGAATTGCAAAAATATCTGGTCAAGTTGCGGAATTTGGAGTTTTGGCTTTTATAAGCATGATGGCTTACATATCTATAAGTCTTGGGCTAGTAAATTTATTCCCAATACCAATGCTGGATGGAGGTCATTTGATGTTTTATACATTTGAGAAAATTTTAGGAAGACCTTTGTCGCAAAAAACTCAAGAGGGTTTTTTTCGAATCGGTATTTTTTTACTTTTAACATTAATGTTTTTTACAACATTTAATGATTTGAAGGATCTTGGCGTATTACAATAAAATTTGTTTAAGTTTTAAAAAAGCCTTTAAAATCAACGTTTTTTTACTATACTAGATATTGTGTATAAGTATTTTATTTACACTAAAAAAAGTCTTGATTTATCAACACTTTTGATAAAGATAGTAAATAACCTAATAAACCGGAGCTAAAATGAACAAAAAACAATTAGTGGTCAAGCTCTCAGGAGCTTTAAACTTGAGTAAAGCTGATGCTGAGAGAACTTTTGACACAATTACCAACACTATTCTGGACGCTTTAAAAGCTGACGATTCAGTCAAAATTGCTGGATTTGGCACATATAAAGTGGCTAAGAGAAAAGCCAGGGTTGGAAGAAACCCAAGAACTGGTGAGCAAATTCAAATTGCTGCATCACAGAAGGTCAAATTCTTACCTGCAAAAGCTTTAAAAGAAGTTTTCAATAAATAAAGGTCTTTACAGCCTTAACATAATTGTGTGTTAAGGCTGTTACTATATGCAAATTCTGCATATCAAATTCTCATAATCAACGTTAGTTTTTCGTATTTTTAAAAATATAAGAATTCCCTTAACAGGGAGGTCTTAATGACTAAATTATTAAAAAAAATAAGTGTGCCACTTGTTAGTTTAATTTTTTTATTAAACATGAGTAGTGCAGGATATGCAGAATCAACTGTTTCTGCAGAAGTAGGGTTTATTTTTAATACTCTACTATTTTTAATGTGTGGATTCCTGGTCTTTTTTATGGCTTGTGGATTTGCAATGTTAGAGTCAGGTATGGTTACATCGAAAAGTGTATCTGTAATCTGTGCAAAAAATATAGGTTTAGTATCCATTGGAGCAATAATGTTTTGGTTGGTTGGATATAACCTAGCATATGGTATCCCAGAAGGAGGATACATTGGAAAATTCATTCCATGGAGCGACGCTAGTAAGATAGATACTGGTTATGCAGATGGATCAGATTGGTATTTCCAAATGGTATTTTGTGTAACAACAGTTTCAATTGTTTCTGGAACAATGGCTGAAAGAATTAAATTATGGCCATTCTTTTTATTTGCAGCAATTTTAGCTGGTGTTATTTATCCAATTGTAATGGGTTGGCAGTGGGGAGGCGGCTGGTTAGCTAAAGCTGGTTTCTCAGATTTTGCTGGTTCAACATTAGTTCACTCAACTGGTGGAGCAGCTGCTTTAGCTGGTGCAATACTTATTGGGCCTAGATTAGGTAGATTTACTAAGTCTGGAGCTCCAGCACCACTTAAACCTTTTGCAGCTTCATCAATTCCATTAGTTACATTAGGTGTATTCATCTTATGGCTAGGTTGGTTTGGATTTAATGGTGGTTCACAATTAGCAATAGGAACCGCTCCTGATGCAATTGCTGTATCGAAAATATTTATAAACACTCTATTAGCTGGTGCAGGTGGTGTAATGGCTGCTGCAGCTGTCACTAGATTATCTGGTAAAACAGACGTAGTGCAAATGCTTAATGGATGTATTGGTGGCCTAGTTGCTATTACTGCAGAACCATTAATGCCTTCACCGTTTGCTTCAATTTTAATTGGTGCAGTAGGAGGTATAATAGTTGTTTATGGTACGAAGATGTTGTTTGCTTTAAAAATCGATGACGTAGTCGGAGCAATTCCTGCTCACATGTTTGCAGGTATCTGGGGAACTTTAATAGTTCCAGCTACAAACTCGGGTGCGAATTTTGGCACTCAGTTACTAGGCGTAATTTCAATAAATGCATTTGTATTTGTTGCTGCGTTTATAGTTTGGTCGTTGATGAAAGCTACAATGGGTATCAGATTGAGTAAAGAAGCTGAACTGAAAGGAACTGACGTGTCAGAGACTGGAGTTATAGCTTACTCAATTAGAGACTAATTGCTTGCAATATTAAGGAACTCTTCGCTCTCTGTAAAAAATTACTCATCGAAGAGTTCCTTTAAAACTTTTCTCTCTAGTTAGTTAAAAAACTAAAAGCCCCCTCCCTCGGGGGCTTTTTTTTAGCCCTTATAAAAATTATTTATTCTCATCCCAAAGTTTTTTCCAATCAATTTGTGGAGATAAGCCATATATGGAATTTATATTTGTTAAATGAATAGCAATTGAAGGCATTGGAGAAAAGCAGAAAACCTTTTTATACAAATCGTGAAGCGGCTTCTCATAAGGATCATAATTATTCAAAAACATATCTTCGTAATAATTCCAAAATTTTTTGAGTGTGTTTTTTGACAATAAATATGTGCAAAGACTTTCTCCAACTTGTCTCCAGTGTTTTTTGTGACCCATTAAAATACGAGTAGTTTCATATTTCTGATAAAGATAGGGATAATCTGAAGGACATAAAATTATATCATCCTCTGTTTGAGAAGAAAATTTTTGATAGCTACATACCATTTCTTCAATGGCATTTTCTGTATGGATATAATCGTCCTCAACAAAATAAATTAAATCATAATCCTCTTTTAGAGCAAAATTTTTTGATTGCATTATATGACAATTATGAGACATCATTCTTGGATTATCTTTAAAATTTAACTTTTCTGAATATTTTTCATTATCCAATTTTTCAATGTCATAACTGATTTTTTCTTTTGAACAGATATTATTAAATTGATCAATTATACTTTTATCAGATTTATCGTCTATTATTTTTAGGTAAGTTTTTAAATCATCAAATTTTTTATTAAAACT
>CACMNK010000029.1 GCA_902615145.1 uncultured Pelagibacteraceae bacterium
ATTGCCATAATACTACGTTCATCAGCACCAGATTCTGCAGCAACAGTTGCAAAACCAGATCTTAAACTATGACCTGCAAAATTCTTATTCTCAATTCCTGCTAAATTTAAATATTCTTTCATTAATAAGACTACTGATTGATCGGTTAATCTTTTCTCTGTTAAAGATAAACCTTTAGAAAATCTTCTAAAAATAGGTCCAGATTTAATTTTAGAAATTTCTAGCCATTTTTTAAGATTGATAATTGGACAATAAGTTTCATTAGTGAAGTAGGGTAGACCTTTAATCATCCCTTCACCGAATTGATCTGTTTTTGATCTTTTAATAGTGATTTTGAGACCCTCAGGTACAAATTCTAAATCTTCATGATCGATTGAAATCAACTCAGTTCGTCTAAATCCACCTCCAAAGCCAACTAATATGATTGATTTGTCTCTAAATTTCTTTATATCCTCAATTTCTTGTTGATTTATTACATTAATTATAGATTTTAAATGATTGATTAATATAGGTTTTTTTCCTTTTTGAATGCTTCCTTTTACCCTTCTTATTCCCATTAAGTTTTCAACAATGATTGGATGTTTTGTATCTAAATAATGACCTTTGAGTTTATGCACCATGCTAATTGACACTAATCTTCTTCTTAAAGTGCTGATTTTTGAATTTTTAGAAAGATGGGTTAGGTATAAAGAAACAATTTTAGGCTCAGATGGTAACGAATTTAAACCATGCTTAGCACAAAAAGCTCCAAAATCTTTAAAGTCTGATTTATATGCTCTTAAAGTGTTATTTGCTTTAGAGCTTTTGAGGTTATTTAAAGTTGCCTCATGAAGCGATTTTAGGTCTGTTGTTAGTTCATTCATATAATTACTATTGATAACAATTAATTATCATTAGTAATATATCAAGTGATTTTTAATGTCAATAGTTTAAATTACAAAAACATGGGATCAATTGATGGAGAAATTCCTGCGGTATGGTTTTTTATAAGTTCAATTGGATTTATTATTTTAAGTGTTATTCAGTATAAAAATACTGGTAAAAGTATAAATACAATATTTCTATCAAGTATGGCGATTATATTCTTTGCAAGTTACCTAATATTGCTTACAAAATAGAAGTTATCCCCGAAATTCACAGAAAAATCATTTAATTCTAAAAAACAACTAATTAGTGATAACAATTTAAATTTTAGTCTGGTAAGGTGAATTTAACTTAAGAGGCAACTCTTAACTGGCCAGCCAGAGAAAGGCCGAGAGGTTTAAGTCTGGAGGGCAGAAAACCCTGTAAAGCAGCGCTAAACATACAGGGTGGTCGGTTCGGCGGTAGCGCATAAAACGACGAGCCATAAAATTCTGATCTTTGCACCGTAAAAAGTGTAAAGTATCAGGGTTTTTTTTTATGAGATCTCTACTTGGAACAAAATTTCAATTAAAAGTATGGAAATATCTAATTACTATCCCTAAAGGCAGCGTAAAAACATATAAACAAGTAGCTATCGCCATTAAAAACCCTAAAGCAGCCCGTGCAGTCGCAAATGCTTGTGCTAAAAACCCATATGCTCCAAAAATACCCTGTCATAGAGTGATTAGATCTGATGGAGGTCTTGGAGGTTATTCTGGGAGAGGTGGAATTAGGCAAAAGCTTAAATTACTTAGATCTGAAAAAGTATCTATTTAGCGCTATTTTAAACCTTTCTTATGTTAAAAAAGTAAGTAAAATCAACATTTTTTTATATTTTTACGAAATTTCTTTCTAAACAACATAATTCACCCTTTAGTTGTACCATATACTAGCCAATACTTAAAATAGACCCCTCTAAGAGCGTTTAAATGGTATATTCAATTAGTGCATCGCTTTACTATTCAACTATATCAATGCTTTAAGACTGCCCTATTTTTAGGAAATTTTCATTACCACAATCGGAAAAAAGCCCCTATTTTAAAGAGCTATTTGATATTTTTCATAATTTGCTATAAATCTCCACTCTTGCTTAGCATATCAAGCAAATTCTAAGATTATATAATCCAAAGCATTCAAAAAATAATATTATCTATATTATTTATAAAATATAATAAAAACAATAGTTTAAGTAAAATACTTAATGTAATACTTTAAAAAATAGTAAATAAATAATACCTATTATTTTATTTTTTTATTAAGTTCTCTCTTCTTGAGATATAAATACCACTTAATACAATAATAAATAAACCTAAGAAAGTCCAATTATCGGGAAAATCACTAAAGAAATAATAACCTATAATTATGTTTGTAATAATTTCAAAGTAACTAAATGGAGCTAATTTAGAGGCATCAGCGTATTTAAGGGACAATATTAGAAAAAAATGCCCTAAACATGCAAAAATACCGATTGCAGCCATGATAGACCACTGATTAAAATTAGGTTTAACCCAAACGAATGGCATCACAAAAGATATGATTATAGCCCCTACTACACCAGTTAATAATAAAGTTAATAAAGGATTATCTGACGTGCTCAATTTACGAGTAATAATTAAATAAAACCCATACATTACCCCTGTTCCAAGCGCAGCAATACTTGCTAAATTTATTTCAACAAAACCAGGCCTTATAACTACTAATGAACCTATAAATCCTATAATAACAGCAGACCATCTCCTAAATCCAACTCTCTCATCTAAAAAAATTGGAGAAAAAGCAGTTACAATTAAAGGAGCAACAAAAGCCAAAGTTAGTGCTTTAGCTAAAGAAATTATCGAAATTGCATAAAAGAAACAAATATTAGCTGTTAAAAGAATTATCCCTCTCGTAATTTGTAATTTTGGTTTATCAGTCCACACAAGATTTTTTCTAAAAAATAGGAACATAATTGGAAAAGTAAATGCAACGGTAAAAAAATATCTTGCCCAAGTTATTTGTAAGACTGGAAGATCAGCACTTAGATATTTTGCAAATCCATCCATAATTGGAAGCATTATCCAGGCCAATAGATTAAAAGTTACAGCCTTCATCTATTAATAGGATATATATTAATTAAAGTATTTTAAAGCAAAGAATACTACTATTGGCACAGTTATAAATGACATCAATGTCGAAACAACAATAGTACTAGCAACACTATCAACAATCTTTTTGGGAGAATATATAGAGGCAACAAGATAATTAAGAACTGCACTTGGCATAGAACATTGAATTAATAAAACACCGGCTGCAAATCCCTCTAGATTAAAATATAAAATCAAAAAGTATCCAATTATAGGACCAATGATTACTCGTCCTATAGAAGAAAATATTGCTTTATTAAGTGAGAAGACCTTTAGTCTTGTTAGAGCAATTCCTAAAGACATTAAAATTAGAAATATTGTAGCATACATTAATAGAAAAGTGGTATTTTCAACAAAACCTGGAAGTTCTAAGTCATAATAAAGCAATAAAATGGAAATTATAATTGCGTAAAACGGAGGGCTTTTAAGTATAACGTCCAAACTAAATTTTCTATCAGCAAGAAATACACCTAGGGTAAAATGGCATAAAATAATTAAAGCAGATATTGCGGCTGAAACTCCAAGTCCTTGTGAACCATAAGCAAACAAACATATAGGCAAGCCCATATTTCCAGTATTCGGCATTGTTAGTGGAGGTAATTCTCTTATAATATCTTTAGTATTTAGAAGAAATAGTATTATAATTCCAGTAATCATAAAACCAACAATAGCTAGCGCGTAATACCAAAAATAATTTAAAAAAATATTGAAAGAGATATTAACTGGATTTAATGCATAAATAATCATTGCTGGGGTTCCAACATTAGCAGCAAAATTAGTAATAAAAGTTGTATCTATTTTAGGATTTTTTTTACCTAAGTAATATCCAATACCAACAACAAAAAATACTGGAAATAAAACCTCAAAAAGTTTTATATAAATATCCATTAATTATATAATCGAATTAATGTTGGAGATCTAAGAATATTCTTGTTTTTTCTAAATATAGATAAGCAATTACTAGCATTTTTCTCAGAAGTTTTATGGGTAATGATGACTATTGTCGCCTTCTTGTTTTTTTTATCTGGTGTCTGGATTATTCTTTTTACAGAAATTTTATATTTAGATAATCTATTTGTTATAAGAGAAAGAACCCCTTGTTTGTCATTTACCTCAAATCTAAGATACAAAGAATTAGTATAATTATCATTATTAAATGATTTAAGAGATTTTCTTTTTTTTGAGGATAAACCAAATGGATACTTAATATTTCCTCTCAAAATT
>CACMNK010000030.1 GCA_902615145.1 uncultured Pelagibacteraceae bacterium
ATTTTGGGTTTCACCGGCCCTATTGAATCTTTAACCCCCGCTATGGCTGCATCAGCCGAGCTTGCTTTCAAGGAAGCTTCAGATTCTGGATCTCTACTAGGTGGAGAAAAAATTTCAGTGATTAGAGCTGACTCAACATGTGTGGACTCTGCCGCTGCGACTGCAGCCGCTGAAGGAGTTATTTCACAAGGAGTTGCAGCAATAATGGGTGCTGATTGCTCAGGAGTAACTGGTGCGATTGCATCAAACGTTGCGGTTCCAAATGGTGTTGTAATGATTTCACCATCAGCAACATCACCAGGATTAACAACTCTTGATGATAAAGGATATTTCTTTAGAACTGCACCATCAGATGCAAGAGGTGGTCAAATCCTAGCTGATATTACTAAAGACAGAAAAGTTAAAAGTGTTGCAATTACCTATACAAATAATGATTATGGAAAAGGTTTAGCAGATGTTTATAAGGCAGCTGTCGAAGCGCACGGAATTAAAGTTACTACTGTAACTGCTCACGAAGATGGAAAAGCAGACTACTCTTCTGAAGTAGCAACTCTTGCCTCAGCAGGCGGAGATGCAGTAGCTGTAATTGGATACTTAGACCAAGGTGGTAAAGGAATTATTCAAGCTTCTTTAGACTCTGGTGCATTTGATAAATTTATTTTATCGGATGGAATGATCGGCCAATCATTAGTTGATGCTTTTGGAAAAGACTTAAGAAAATCTTTTGGTTCAATGCCAGGATCAACAGGAAAAGGTGCTGGAGTATTCTCTAAAGTTGCAAGTGCTGCAAACATAGATAGCTCTGGTCCATACACTGGTGAGTCATACGATGCTGCTGCTTTAATCGTTTTAGCAATGCAAGCAGGTAACTCAGCTGATAGGGCATCAATTGCAAAAAATGTAATGGATGTTGCTAATAGCCCTGGAACAAAAATTTATCCTGGTGAACTAAAAAAAGGTTTAGATTTATTAGCTAAAGGTAAAAAAGTTGACTACGAAGGTGCAACTGGAGTTACTTTTACTAGCGTCGGTGAAGCTGAAGGTTCTTTCTTAGAACAAGAAGTTAAAGGCGGAAAATTTAAAACTAAAAAACAAAGATAATTTATCTTAAAATTTAAACCCCTAACATTAATTTGTTGGGGGTTTTTTTTAAAAAAATAAATATTTATCAGCCATATATAAAGCCCAAGCCAATGCAGCACCTGTAATGATATATTTCATAATCTTATTTTATTTCTATTTTTTCAGGAAGTATACCTTTTGGTCTATATCTCATTATAACCAAAAGACCTACTCCCATCATTAAAAATCTGAAATATGGAACACTCTCAATTAAGTGTACTTTTAAAAAGTGTGTGTCATCTAATCCAGCAGTAGTTAAATTTACTAAGTAAAGACCAATTGGTGCAGCCTCAATCCATAAGAACCAAACAACAAAACCTCCAAGAATTGCACCAAAGTTATTTCCGCTTCCACCGATAATAACCATTACCCAAATTAAAAAAGTATATCTCAAAGGTCTATAACTTCCTGGGGTAAACAAGCCATCTTGAGTAACTAACATTGCGCCCGCAATACCAACAATGGCTGAACCTAAAACAAAAATTAAAAGGTGTTGTTTAACAACATTTTTGCCCATTGCATTAGCTGCTTCCTCGTTATCTCTAATTGCTCTCATCATTCTTCCCCATGGAGAATAGAGAGCTTTTTGAGTTAAGATTAATAATATAATTACTACAACTAAAAATAATCCAGAGTAACAAAGTTTTACAAAAACTGATGATCCCTCGATTACAAGTTGATTTAGTGTAGCTTGTCTCTCTGTTAAATCAGTAATTAGATTTAATTTACTTAAGTTAAATTTTTCAACAAGACTTATAAACCAATCTGTTTGTTGCAAATTTACCTCATAAGGTGCAGGTCTTTTTAATCCAATTACATTTTTAACACCTCTTGTTAACCAATCTTCGTGTTTTATAATTGCAATAACAATTTCTGATATTAGTAAAGTTGCTATAGCAAGATAATCAGCTCTTAAACCTAAGGCAACTTTTCCTATAACAAAAGCTAATCCACCTGCAAAAAAAGCTCCAACAACCCAAGAAAAAATAATTGGAAGACCTAGTCCACCAAGAAAACCAGTTTTTGCAGGATTAACTCCCTCAATAGCTTCAATTCCTGGTTCAGAAATAAATCTTATGATTACAATTCCTAAAATTATAATAGCAGCTACTATGTAAGTTCTGTTTTTTGATTTCTTATAATTTTTTAAAATATACCTAACAGCTAATACCATTGCTATTATAAGAAAAAGACTGAATAAAATATTAAATCCACCTGCACTCCATGCTTCTTGAACAGGATCTACTGAGATTAAAACAGCTGCTAAACCACCTAAAGCTGTAAAACCCATTATCCCAAAGTTAATAAGACCAGCATAACCCCATTGAATGTTGGCACCCATTGTCATTACTGCTGAAATTAGACAAAGATTAAATATTGATAAAGCTATGTTCCAAGACTGGAATATACCAACAAGGATAATCAGCCCCATCATTATACTGTATGCAGCAATTACATTTAAATTTTTTCTCACAACACCTTCCCTTTAAATATACCTGATGGACGATAAAGTAAGACGATGACTAAGATTGAAAAAGATACTGCAAATTTATAATCTGTAGAGAGTAATTGAATTAGACCACCTGGCTCCATGCTTTCAGGTAAAACATACATGAAAAATTTTCTATAAGCGTAAGTTAACAATATTTCAGAGAAGGCAATTACATATCCACCGAGAAAGGCTCCAAATGGATTACCAATGCCGCCCACTATAGCTGCTGCAAATATTGGTAGCATATTATTAAAGTAGGTGAATGGTTTAAAACTTTTATCTAAACCATATAAAGCACCACCAATTGTTGCAAGAATGCCTGCTATGACCCAAGTTATCATGACAATTTTTTTTGGATCGATACCTGATAATAATGCTAAATCCTCATTATCAGAGTATGCTCTCATACTTTTTCCAGTCTTAGTTTTATTTAAAAACCAAAACAAAGTTGAAACTAAAATCAACGTAACAATAATCGTAATAACTTGAGTAGATTTTATTGCAAGACCCTCGTTTAATCCTGTCATTTCTTTAAATTCACCAGCTTTAATTAAAAATTTTTCTCCATCAAAAAATCTTCTATCTGAAGGGCCAATAATTATACGAACCACTGCCTGAGTAACAAACATCACGCCAATACTTACCATCGCTAATTGCACAGGGGGACTTTTGTTTATTCGGTAATATTTAAATACTAATTTATCTATTATCAACATGTAGCCAATCATAAAAATAATACCAAAAGGAATTGCTAGAAGGGCTGTAGGTAAAACCCCAAAACTAATTCCAACAGACTGAAAATAGAAAGTGAATAAAATCACAAACATTGTCCCAAAAGACATCATGTCCCCTGTAGCAAAGTTTGCAAATCGTAAAATCCCATATACCAACGTTACAAATATTGCACCAAGTGCCAGTTGAGATCCGTATGCTAAAGCTGGAACAAAAATGTAATTTAATAAAAGTATAATTGCATTTACAAAGTCCATATTAACCGCCTAGAAATGAGCTTCTTACTCTTGGGTCTTCTAGTAGTTCTTTTCCAGTTCCAGAGTGCCGGTTCTCCCCAGTCACCAAAACATAACCTCTATCAGAAATATTTAATGCTTGCTTTGCATTTTGCTCAACCATTAAAATTGCTACGTTCGTTCTTTTTACTTTTACGATATGATCAAATAATTCATCCATCACAATAGGTGATACGCCAGCAGTTGGTTCATCCAACATTAATACAGAGGGCTTGATCATAAGTGCTCTACCTAATGCAACTTGTTGTCTTTGTCCTCCAGATAACTCCCCAACTAATTGATTTTTTTTTTCTTTTAGAATTGGAAATAAGTCAAAGATTTCATTAATAGTCTCTTTAAATTCGGCGTTTATTAAGAAAGCACCCATCTCTAAATTTTCCTCCACTGTCATACCTGCAAATACATTTTTTGTTTGAGGAACGAATGAGATGCCTTCCTTTACTCTGTCTTGTGG
>CACMNK010000031.1 GCA_902615145.1 uncultured Pelagibacteraceae bacterium
GCGTCAAATTTAACAACTTTTGCCATTATACTTTCTCCTTTAACTTTTATTATTTACTTGAAATACCCATAATGTCTGACTCTTTCATTATGCTGTATTCTTTGCCATCAATTTTGACTTCAGTTCCTGACCATTTGCCAAACAAAACTTTGTCTCCAACTTTCACGTCCATTGGAATTTTTTTTCCATCCTCAGTTTTTGCGCCACCACCGACTGCAACAACTTTACCTTCTTGTGGCTTCTCTTGAGCTGTATCTGGAATGATAATTCCTCCAGCAGTTTTTTCACTGCTATCTAAAACTTCTATTAAAACTCTATCGTGTAACGGTTTGAATTTCATATATTCTCCTCTATAAATACCTTGTTCATATAGAGATTGGCGATACTATTTCAAGATATACCTGGTATTTAGTTTATTAAAAAAGATAGGAAATTGGGGATTTTTTGGGTTATAGATTATTTTGATGACTAAAAATTTAGATAAAGATGGTTTCTGCTCAATTGTTGATAATTATCAGCTGTTTTATATAGATTTATGGGGTGTTATTCATAATGGAATAAATCTTCACCAAGAAGCAATTAACGTTTTAAAAGAAATAGCAAAAAAAGGCAAAGAATATATTCTACTCACAAATGCTCCGAGACCTAATGATGTCGTTAAATCCTTTTTAGAAAAAATGGGCATGGAAAAAGAAATTAGAGACCACGTTTTTACATCTGGGCAAGCATCATTGAATTATCTTAAAAAAAATTTATCGAATAAAAAATTTTTTCATGTAGGTCCACCCCGTGATTTTGATTTGTTTAATGATTTTTATGCATTGAAGTCAGAAAATATTGACAGAAGTGATTATATTTTATGCACAGGTTTATTTGAAAAATTTGATAAGGATTTAAATTACTATAAAGAATTATTTGAAAAAAACTTAAATAAAGAGATGATTTGTACCAATCCAGACTTAATTGTTGATAGAGGTAACAAGAGAGAACTTTGTGCAGGGTCGGTAGCTATGGTTTTTGAAAAAATGGGTGGTAAAGTAGTATATTTTGGCAAACCATACCCAGAGGTCTACAATTTATCTATTGATAACAAAGGAAAAAAAATTCTTTCAGTTGGTGATAATTTAAATACAGATATAAAAGGTGCAAATCTTTTAAACTATGACTCCTTAATTATTTCAAATGGTATTCATAAAAATGAAATTAAAGACAAAGGAATTGAAGCAACAGCTAAATCCTATGAAACAATCTGCAACTATATTCAATCTGAGTTAAAATGGTAAAGATGAAGTTATACAATAGTTTTAATATAAAAAAAAAACATAAAAACTCAATTATTTTGATTGGCAATTTTGATGGAATTCATCTAGGGCATCAAAAATTATTTAAGCTCGCAAAAAAGTATAAAAAAAAATATTCATCGAAGATTGGTGTTTTAACTTTTGAGCCAATGCCAAAGATGTTTTTTAACTCACAGTTAAAAAATTTTAGATTATCTAATTTAAATCAAAAAATTGAAAATTTAAGTAAACTTAATGTTGATTTTGTTATAATCAAAAAATTTGATCATAAATTTTCAAAAACAAAATCAATTTCATTTATAAAAGAAACTCTAGGAAAAAGAATAAATGCAAAATTTATTTTTGTAAGTAATAATTTTAAGTTTGGGAATAAAAGAGAGGGAGATGTAAAACAATTAAAAAAGTATGAGAAGTTATGTAAATATAAGATAATTAAACCTCAACCTTTAATAGTTAAAAAAAAAATTATTTCATCTTCTTTGATAAGAAAATATTTGCAAAAAGGCAAGCTTAAGGATGCAAACAAACTTTTAAAAAGAAACTGGTCTATCTATGGAAAGGTTCAAAAAGGCAAACAGCTAGGAAAAAAGATTGGTTTTCCAACAGCTAACATTGATATCAATGATTATGTTTTGGCTAAACCTGGTGTTTATGGTGTTAAAGCCAGAAAAACGAATAGATCAAATTATATTACAGGTATAGCTAATTTAGGATATCGACCCACATTTAATGGAAAGAAAATACTATTAGAGGTTCATTTATTTAATTTTTCTGGAAATTTATATAATAAGTATTTAAGAGTTGAATTCTTAAAATTTATAAGAAAAGAAAAAAAATTCAAAAATGTAGAACAATTAAAGAAACAAATAAATGTCGATCTTTTAATTGCAAAAAAAATAAAATGAGCAAAAGTCAAATAAATTTACCTAAAACAGCTTTTTCAATGAAGGCAAATCTACCGATAAGAGAGCCAGAGATATTGGAACTTTGGAAAAAAATTGACCTTTACAAAGAATTAAGAAACTCGAGAAAAGGAGAAGAAAAATTTGTTCTTCACGATGGTCCTCCATATGCAAATGGAAATATTCATATGGGTACTGCTTTGAATAAAATATTAAAGGATATCATTGTGAAATTCCATCAAATGGACGGTAAAGACTCTGTTTATGTGCCAGGTTGGGATTGTCATGGTTTACCTATTGAGTGGAAAATTGAAGAGCAATACAAAAAAAATAAAAAAAATAAAAATGATGTACCAATTGTTGAATTCAGAAAAGAATGTCGATCATTTGCAGAAAAGTGGATAGGGGTTCACAAAGACCAGTTTAAAAGACTGGGTGTTGTTGGTGACTGGGAAAATTATTATTCAACAATGAGTTATGATGCAGAAGCACAAATTGTAAGAGAATTAGGTAAATTTTTAAAAGAAGGAAGTCTTTATAGGGGATTTAAACCAGTTTTATGGTCAACTGTAGAAAAAACAGCCTTAGCTGATGCTGAAGTTGAATATCAAGATCATAAATCTGATACAATTTATGCTTGCTTTCCAGTAAAATCATCCGAAATTAAAGAGCTTAATGATTGTGATATTGTAATATGGACAACCACTCCTTGGACCATACCAGCTAATATGGCTTTAGCTTACAACGAAAGCTTAGATTATTTGGTAATTCAAATAAATGATGAGGGAAATTTTAAAAATAAAAAGATCATTATTGCAGAAGCATTGTTAGACTCGGTTTTAAAAAATTGTGAGTTAAAAGAATTTAAAAGTCTAAAAAAATTTAAAGGTAAAGATTTAAAGGACACTATCTGCAAGCATCCATTTGTTAATTTGGGTTATGACTACGATATTCCAATGTTAGAAGCTCGTTTTGTTACCACTGAGCAAGGAACAGGAATTGTTCATTGTGCACCAAGTCATGGACCTGATGATTTTAATCTTTGTTTAAACAACGGAATAAAAGCCATTGAGACAGTCGATGATGATGGAAAATATACAAAAAATGTTTCTTTGTTTGAAGGTCTACATATTTTCAAGGCCAATCCAATTGTTATTGAAAAATTAAAAGAACAAAATAAACTCCTTTCAAATGGTAAATTGGTTCATTCCTACCCTCATTCTTGGAGGTCAAAAGCACCTTTAGTTCATAGGGCAACACCACAATGGTTTATCTCTATGGAAAGTCATAAACTAAGAAGTAAAGCTTTAAAAGCAATTGATGACACAACTTTTTATCCAAGTAAAGGCAAAGAAAGATTAAAATCAATGATTGAGACAAGACCAGATTGGTGTGTGTCAAGACAGAGAGTTTGGGGTGTACCTCTTCCAATTTTTGTAAATAAAAAATCTAATGAAATCTTGATAGATGATGAGGTATTTGAAAATATTGCAAAAATTTATGAGAAAGAGGGCTCGGATTGTTGGTTTGAAGATGATCCTCAAAAATTTTTAGGTAATAAATATAAAGCAGAAGATTTTGAAAAGCTCAGCGACATCGTTGAAGTTTGGTTTGATAGTGGATCAACTCACTCTTTTGTTCTAGAGAAGAGAAAAGATCTTAAATGGCCTGCATCAATGTATTTGGAAGGTTCGGATCAGCATAGAGGTTGGTTTCACTCTTCATTATTAGAAGCGTGTGGAACAAGAGGCAGAGCACCTTT
>CACMNK010000032.1 GCA_902615145.1 uncultured Pelagibacteraceae bacterium
TAAAGTCACGTATTTTGCCTTATTTATAACTGTTTTAAGTTCAACTAATTTTAAAATTTTTAATGCAAAAGACTCATCAGTAAGATTTATTTTCCATTTTACTGCACTTTCTCTCAACCTTTGTCTAGACATTTCTAATAAGCCAAAATTACTTATTCTTCCGATTTGAATTCGTGCTCTGTCAGCTCTACATTTTTCTTTTAGTCTTCTCTCTACTAATTTTCTATTGCCGTAACTAAGCATATCTATAAAATCAATAATTATTAATCCTGATAAATCTCGAATTTTAATTTGTCTGGCAATCTCATCTGCAGCCTCAAGATTAGTGTCTAAAGCAGTACTTTCCACATTTTTTTGTTTTATTGAACTTCCTGAATTTATATCAATTGAAACTAAAGCTTCTGTTGGATTTACAACCAAGTACCCTCCAGATCTTAATTTTATCTCTGTTTCAAATATTTGATTAAGTTTTTGTTCAATTCCTTCCTCGATGAATAAAGGATTTTTACCTCTATATTTTTTTATTTTTTTTACATGTGAAGGCATCATCATTTTCATAAAATTTTGTGCTTTTTTATAACCTTCATTTCCCTCTACAAATATGTTTTGAGTATTTTCATCGTACATATCTCTAAGAGTTCTTTTTATAATTTCACTCTCTTGATGTATTAGAGAGGGGGCAATAGAATTAATTGCATTTTCTTTTATTTGATTCCAAGTATTTATTAATGTTGTTAAATCGTGATTGATTTCATTTTTTGTTTTATTACTTCCAGCTGTTCTAACTATCAAACCCATTTCTTTTGGTATCTCAATTTCATTAAGTATTGATCTAATTTTTTTTCTATCAGCTGGGTTAAATATTTTTCTAGATATTCCCCCTCCTTTAGGGGTATTAGGCATTAAAACAATATATTTACCTGCGATAGATATAAAAGTACTTAAGGCAGCTCCTTTTTGACCTCTTTCATCTTTTATTACCTGAACAAGTATTACTTGATTAGGTTTGATAACTTCTTGTATTTTATATCTTTTAAATTTTGTTTTATTATTATTTTTTTTATCTTTAAAATCATCAATATTTTCTTTTTCATCTTGATTTTTTATATCAATAGGATCCTCTAATTCTAAATTTCCTTCAGCAATTCTCTCTTCCTCCTTTTGCTCTACTTTTTTTGATAATTCTTCTCGAGCTTTTTCTTCCTCCAATTTAATTATATCAAGATCACTTCGAGGAATTTGATAGTAGTCTGACTGGATATCATTAAAAGATAGAAAACCGTGTCTTTCTCTCCCAAAGTCAACAAATGCAGCTTGTAGAGAAGGCTCAATTCTACTTACCTTGCCTAAATAAATATTATTTTTAATTAAATTATTTTTTAAGCCCTCGTACTCGTAATCTTCAATATTATCATTGGATTTAAGCACAACTCTAGTTTCATTCGGATGCGAAGCATCAATGTATAAATTTTTTTCCATGGTTTATTTTGTGATTTTTTAATTAGATGATTCATTACAAATTTTGCGTATTCTTTATGCCATATCTTTAACAAATTCCGATATATAATGGAATTAAAATGATTAAAATTATAAAAAAAATATTTATTGGTATTGTTGGTATTTCAATAATTTCCCTTGCTTTCATTACGGTAATTTTGTGGAATTTTTCAAATAATATCCCTGACTACAAGTTTTTAAAGAATTATAAACCACCTGTATCGAGCAAAGTGTATTCAGGAAATGGTGAACTAGTATCTGATTTCTCAAAAGAAAAAAGAATATTTATTCCCTATAGTTCAATTCCGCAAAAAGTCATCAATGCTTTTTTATCTGCTGAAGATAAAAATTTTTTTTCACATCCTGGCGTAGATGCGAAAGGAGTTCTTCGAGCAATTATAAATAATATCGGCAATATATTTACCTCAAAAAGATTAGAGGGAGCATCTACGATTACACAGCAAGTAGCAAAGAATTTCTTATTAACCAATGAAGTAAGCATTAATAGAAAGATTAAAGAGGCAATTCTTGCATTTAGGATTGAAAGAGCACTTTCAAAGGAAAGAATACTTGAGTTATACTTAAATCAAATCTATCTAGGAAGTGGTGCATATGGGGTGGCAGCAGCTAGCTTAGAATATTTTGACAAATCAATAAAGGAACTAAATTACGTCGAGTCCGCGATGTTAGCAGCATTACCTAAGGCACCAAGTAAATATAACCCGTATCGTAATTTGGAATTAGCTAAATTTAGAAGAGATCTAGTATTAAAAAATTTATTAGAAAATAATTTTATTAACTTAAATCAATATAAAAACTTTAAATCTCAGAAAATCCAACTTAAAAAAGCGAAAAAAGTTTTTTTAGAAGATGCCCAATATTACATTGAGGATGTTAGAAAAAATGTAGTTGAAACTTTAACTTATGAAAAAGTTTATAAACAAGGATTTAATATCAATACACCTATCAATCTAGAATTACAAAAAATCGCTAATACATCACTTAGAGAAGGATTAATTGAGTATGATAAAAGAAAAGGTTGGAGAGGCCCGATTAAGAATAAAAAATTGAATAAAAATTGGCCTAATGATCTTGATAAATACGAAATAGAAAAATCGATAAACTGGAAATTAGCAATAGTAAAAAAAATAAATAAATTTTCTGCCGAAATAGAAACTAAAGATAAATCAAAAGGTGTAATAAAATACCAAGATATAACTTGGACTAAAAAAGAATTTAGTGAATTATTAAAAGTTGGAGATATTATTTATGTTAAACAAATTTCAGAAAATAGTTTTAGCCTTAAGCAAATTCCCAAAATTAATGGAGGTATTGTTGTTATGGATCCTTATACTGGAAGAGTAATGGCTATTTCAGGAGGTTTTAGTTTCAAAAATAGTGAGTTTAATAGAGCTTCACAAGCCTTGAGGCAACCAGGATCAGCTTTTAAACCTTTTGTATATGCTCTAGCCTTAGAAAATAATTTCACCCCTTCGTCTTTAGTTTTAGATGCACCTCTAGTTTTAGATCAAGGAACAGATTTAAAGATGTGGAAGCCTGAAAATTATGGAAAAAAATTTTATGGACCTTCTACTTTAAGAGTAGGATTAGAAAAATCTAGAAACTTAATGACGGTTCGAATTGCACAAAAAATAGGTATAAAAAATTTAGCCAAATTTTCCAAAAATCTTGGTATATATGATGAACCTGATGAACTTTTATCTATATCCTTGGGTTCTGAAGAAACTACGCTATTGAAGTTAACTTCTGCTTATTCTGCTTTTGTTAATGGAGGTAAGTTAGTTACACCAATTTTAATTGATCGTATTCAAGATAGTGAAGGAAACACGATTTTAAATAACGAAAAACGAACTTGTAGTAATTGTGATATGATTTCATTTACCGGTAGTGCTTATCCTGAAATTAAAGATACCTATAAGCAAATTTTCTCACCTCAAACAGCTTATCAAGTTACATCACTGTTAGAGGGAGTAGTTAAAAGAGGAACTGGAAAAAAATTAAAAGATCTTAATCTAAATTTAGCAGGTAAAACTGGTACAACTAACGAAAATACTGACACTTGGTTTATTGGTTTTACATCAAACTTGGTTATAGGGGTTTATGTGGGCATGGACAATCCTGAACCCTTAGGTAAGTTTGAAACTGGTTCAAAAACAGCTTTACCTATATTTAAAAAATTTGTTGAAAGAGCTGTGAAAAAATCAGATGCGAGACCTTTTAAAGTATCAAAAGGTATTACAATGATGGTAGTTGATCAATT
>CACMNK010000033.1 GCA_902615145.1 uncultured Pelagibacteraceae bacterium
CTTCAAAAGTTCCTGTAGAGGCACCTGATGGACAAATAGCTTTGGCACTATTATTTTTTGTAAAAACCTCTGCTTCAACAGTTGGGTTTCCCCTACTATCAAAAACTTGACGGCCTTTTACTTTAATAATTTTGCTCACTAATTTTTTATTAAATTATCTATCTCAGTTAATTGTTTTAATAAATTTTCTAATTTGTTTAATGGTAGCATATTTGGACCATCTGAAGGTGCATTATCTGGATCTTGATGTGTTTCAATAAATAAACCAGCCACACCCACTGCTACAGCAGCTCTTGATAAATATTCTACAAATTCTCTTTGACCTCCACTTTTTTCACCAAGACCTCCTGGTTGTTGAACTGAATGAGTAGCATCAAAAATTACTGGATAGCCGTTCTTAGCCATAATTGGTATTGATCTCATATCTGAAACCAAAGTGTTATAACCAAAACTTGCTCCTCTTTCAGTTACTAAGATATTATTATTACCTGAGTCTGAAATTTTTTTTGTTACATTGATCATATCCCACGGTGCTAAGAATTGTCCTTTTTTAATATTAACTATTTTATTTGTTTTTGCAGCAGCAACTAACAAGTCTGTTTGTCTACATAGGAAGGCCGGAATTTGTAAGATGTCCACATGATTTGCAACAACTGAACATTGATCAATATTGTGTACATCGGTTAATATCGGTACATTGAAATCTTTTTTAATTTTATCGAAAATTGGTAATGAGGCATCCAAACCAATACCTCTCTTTCCTTTCAGACTTGTTCTGTTGGCTTTATCAAATGAAGTTTTATAAATAAATCCAAGGTTAAATTTACTAGTAATTTCCTTAATTTTGCCCACCATATCCAATGCGTGCTGTTCAGACTCAAGTTGACATGGACCAGATATGAGACAAATTTTATTTTTATTTGAGATTTCTATTTTTCCACAATTAACTTTAATATTACTCATCTATGATTTTTGGCTGCCTTGATAAAAGAAGAGAATAATGGATGAGGTGATAAAGGTCTAGATTTAAATTCAGGATGAAATTGAACTCCAATAAACCACGGATGATTATTAAGCTCAATAATTTCAGGTAATTTACCATCTGGAGATAATCCTGAAAAAATTAAACCTTTTTTTTCAAATTTTTCTCTAAAATGAATATTAACTTCGTATCTATGTCGATGTCTTTCCTTGATCAAACTTTTACCATAAATGCTTTTTATCAATGAGTAGTCTTTCAATTTAGCATCATATGATCCAAGTCTCATCGTGCCACCCAAATTTTTATCTGTACCTTTTATTATTTTTCCATCTTTATTCCACTCATTAATCAACCCTATTACATGTAATCCATTTTTATCAAATTCACTTGAGGTCGCCCTTTTCAAATTAAGTTTATTTCTAGCAAATTCTATTATTGCCATTTGCATTCCATAACAAATACCTAAAAATGGTATATTGTTTTTTCTAGCAAACTTAATGGCTTCAATTTTACCTTTTGTCCCTCTTTTGCCAAAACCACCAGGAATTAAAATACCTGATATATTTTTTAATTTAGATTTAATCTCACTTATTTTAAGTTGCTCAGAGTCAATTCTTACTAAGTTCACTTTCACTTTATTATCAAAACCTCCATGGGTTAAGGCTTCATCAAGTGATTTATATGCGTCTTTTAAATCAACATATTTTCCAATTATAGCAATATTTATTTGTTTTTTTGTATTCAAAATAATCTTGGTGATTTTTTTCCAAGGGCTTAGGCTAACAGATTTTTTTGATCTTAATTTGAAGTAATCTAACACTCTTTTATCTAATTTTTCTTTAAAAAAACTAATTGGTGCTTCATAAATTGTTCTAACATCAACTGTTTCAATCACATTATTAATATGAACATTACAAAATAATGATATTTTTTTTCTATGTTCTAAAGGTATGGACCTATCTGATCTACAGATAATAATATCTGGTTGAATTCCAATACTTCTTAGTTCTTTAACCGAGTGTTGTGTTGGTTTTGTTTTAATTTCATCTGAAGACTTTAAATATGGCACTAATGTTAAATGGATAAATAATGCATTCTTTTTTCCAATATCATTAGCAAATTGTCTTATAGCTTCAACAAAAGGCAAACTCTCAATATCACCTACTATTCCACCAATTTCGCAGATAATAAAGTCTTCCTTGGAGGAATCATTTTTTATAAATTCTTTAATACGGTCTGTGATATGGGGTATTACTTGAACTGTCTTACCAAGATACTTTCCTTTACGTTCCTTTTTAAGAACATCATTATAAATTTTACCAGTTGTAATATTGTCAGATTTTTTTGCTGATACTTGAGAAAATCTCTCGTAATGTCCTAAATCTAAATCGGTTTCAGCACCATCATCTGTAACGAAAACTTCACCGTGTTGGAATGGACTCATTGTTCCGGGATCAACATTTAAGTAGGGATCTAATTTTCTTAGTCTCACTTTGTATCCTCTTGATTGAAGAAGGTATGCTAGTGATGCTGATGATAATCCTTTACCTAAAGATGAGACCACGCCGCCAGTGACAAAAATAAATCGCGCCATGGAATTATCTTATAGCGAATAAAAAAGAAAATGAAAAGACTTAATTATTATTATCGGGTATCGATGGTGTGTCTTCAGTTTTTTCCTTAACTGTGTCTAAAACTGAGCTTGTAGGTGTTAATTCACCTCTAGAGACAATAGTCAAAGCAAGACTGCATATTATGAACAAAGTTGCAATTACAGCTGTGGCTTTAGTCATGAAATTTCCAGTTGTTCTTGAAAACATATAAGATTCTTGTGAAACACCTATACCTAATGCTCCACCCTCAGATTTCTGCATTAAAACTAAAATAACTAAAATAAATGCAAAAATAATATTTAGAATTAGTAGTATATTTTCCATGCAGGTTAATTATATGTTTTTTTTACTATATCAATAAAATTTTTAGCATTTTGTGATGCACCGCCTATTAAAAAACCATTTAGGCCATTTATATTTTTTAAATTATTTATATTGTTGGTATTTACTGAGCCACCATATAAAATTTGCGGTGATTTCTTTTTAAACTTACTTTTTATAAATTTAATAGCTTGATTGAGCTCTGATGACTTAAGAATTTTACCTGTTCCAATTGACCAAACAGGTTCGTAAGCTATAAAAAGATTTGTTTTTATCTTGATTTTGTCTAATCCATATTTGATTTGCTTGGACAAAACCGATTTTGTTTTGCCACTCTTCTTTTCTTTTAGAGTTTCCCCAATACAGAGTATTACTTTGAGTTTTGCATTAATTGCACTTTTAATTTTTTGATTAATAAGTTTATCTGTCTCCCCTTTATTCCTATTTTCTGAATGGCCAATAATTACATAATTTGCACCTATATTTTTTATCATTTTGGGATTTATAAAACCTGTATGTGCTCCGTATTCTGAACTTTCGTGACAATTTTGTGCACCAATATCTATTAAACAATTTTGAAATTTTTTATGGAAAGAACTTAATAAGGTATATGGGGGACAATATATTAATCGTCCTTTCTTAATTTCTTTAGATTTTGAAAATTTAATTACCTTATCTAATGTATTTAATGAGTTTTTATTTCCATACATTTTCCAATTAGCTACAAAATACATATATTTATTTGTCATATGGTAAAATTTAATCTATAGGTTTGTTTTTTACAGTTCAATAAATTTATAAAGTAATGTTAGGAAGTTTTAGAAATTT
>CACMNK010000034.1 GCA_902615145.1 uncultured Pelagibacteraceae bacterium
CTATCAAATGATAGCATTTTATTTACAGTGAAATGTTTACCAATTTTTCTTAAAAAATTAATATAGTTAAGGTTCTTTAACCATTTATAATTATCCACAAATATTGGTTTTGTTCTCTTATTTTTTTTATCTAAAAATTTTTCTAATATTTTTTTAATATTTTTTGAATTTTTTAAAATCTCTTTTTCAGATAGTAATTTACGTGTCTTATCTTTTCCAGATGGGTCCCCAATTCTTGTGGTGCCCCCTCCTAATAACACTATTGGTCTGTGACCATGTTTTTGGAGAAGCCTTAAACACATTATTTGAAGTAAACTACCTACATGAAGACTTTCAGCAGTGCAATCAAAACCTATATATGCCGAAATTTTTTTTTTGTCTAATAACTCTGATAGATCATTCTCACTAGTACATTGATAAAAAAAACCTCTTTTTTTAAATTCTTTTAAAAATTTATTCATAAGCATATAGTCTTACAATATACAAATTTTTTTAAAAAAAAATAAGAATGGGTAAGTTATTTACAGCATTAGGATTAATGAGCGGAACTTCAATGGATGGAGTAGATGCATCTATTATAAAGTCTGATGGTGAGCGAGCATATTCAGCATTATTTGACAGTTATTTTGAGTATGGAGATAAAATAAGACAAAAAATACTTGATATTAGAGCAAAAATTTTAGTTCCAGATCACCTTAATAAACATAAAAGCGAAATTAAAGATATCGAAAGAGAAATTACACTCTTTCACTCAAATGTAGTTAAGGAAATTTTAAAAAACAATAAAATAGATGTAGATTTATTAGGTTTTCACGGACAAACGATATTTCACGATAGTAAAAAAAAAATTACTAAACAATTAGGCGATGGAAAACTTTTATCACAATTAACAAAAAAAAAAGTAGTTTATAATTTTAGACAAAATGATTTAAAAAATGGAGGTCAAGGTGCTCCATTAACACCAATTTTTCATAACTTAATTGCAAATAAATATTTAAAAGAAAAATTGGATAAATCTTATTCTGTTAATTTTGTTAATATAGGAGGAATTTCAAATATTACACAAACAGTTAAATGGGATGAATTAGATAAAAAAAAAGATTATATAAAAGCATGTGATATAGCTCCAGGAAATTGTTTAATAGATGAGTGGGTTAGAAAAAAATCGAAAAAGAAATATGATACTGGTGGAACACTAGCAAGTATTGGCAAAACAGATGAATTAATCCTAAATCAAGCTTTAGAAAATTTTAATATCGGTCCACCTTATAAAGATTCACTAGATATAAAAGATTTTGATATATCTTTTGCAAAGGGTCTTTCTTTAGAAGATGGAACATCGACATTAACAGATTTTACATCATCACAAATTTCAAAAGCTCTAAAATATTTTAAAGACCCAAAAAAAAATACAATATTTTTGGTTTGTGGTGGAGGTAGAAAAAATGAATATTTAATGAAATCAATCTTAAAATCATTTGATATTTTTAAAGACACAAAAAAAATAAACTTTTATCCTGTTGAGAAGCATGGTATTAACGGTGATTTTGTAGAGTCTCAAGCTTTTGGATATCTTGCAATTAGATCTACTTTGAAATTACCAATTTCTTTTCCTAATACAACTGGATGTAAAAAACCAATTTCTGGAGGTGAAATAGTTAAGAACTTTTAATATAAAGCAGTCTCTTTTTTAATGTATTTATCTAAAACTTTAACTAAATTGGTCTCATTTTTCGAAAAAAAATGATTAGCATCTTGAACAGCTTGAAATTCAACTTTTATACCTTTTTGATCACTCAGTCTTTTATTTAATTCATTAATATAATCAATTGGAACTAATTCATCTTTTTTTCCATAAACCATTAATCCAGATGTAGGACATGGTGATAAAAAAGAAAAATCATAAACATTTGGCTGAGGCGATATTGCGATAAATCTATTTATTTCTGGTCTTCTCATTAAAAGTTGCATTGCAATTAGTGAGCCGAAAGAAAAACCAGAAACCCAACATTGAGAATTATCAAAATTTTCTCTTTCTAGCCAGTCTAATGCAGCAGCCGCATCAGCAAGCTCTCCTTGTCCATTATCAAATTCTCCATCACTTTTTCCAACTCCTCTAAAATTTACCCGACAAACTGAAAAGTTGTTATCCATAAAAGAGTGAAATGTTTCTACAACAACTTTGTTGTTCATTGTACCACCATACTGAGGATGCGGTTGTAATATTAATGCTATAGGTGAAGTATTTTTTTTACTTTTAAAATACTTAGCTTCAAGTCTTCCAGCAGGTCCAGGAATAAAAATTTCTAAAATTTTATTATCCATAATTGTTAATGATAACTATTATCAAAAAAAAATTAGACATATCACATGTGCGTGACAAAATGTTATTTTTTTTTGTTATCAGATACTTGACTATTTTAGTCGGATTTATATATACCCCTTTAAAATAAAGGTTTTATGAAATTAACATCTAAAGGCAGATATGCGGTAATGGCTTTGATGGATCTGGCAAAATTTAACAATATTTATCCAGTATCTCTAAGAGACATATCGCTTAGACAAGGTATTTCCCTTGATTACTTAGAGCAAATTTTTTCTAAACTAAGAAAAAAGGAGATTGTTCAAAGTGTTAGAGGAAATCAAGGTGGCTACGTTTTAAATATGAAAGCCAATGAAATAAAACTTACAAATATTTTTGATGCTGTTGATGAAAAGGTTAAAACTGTTCAATGCAAAAAAGAGTCTAAAAAAGGCTGTAACGGTAAATCTACAAAATGTTTAACCCATAATTTATGGGATGAACTTGAAAACCATATCAACGATTTTTTTGAAAAAAAGAGTTTAGAAGATCTTATAAAAGATAACACCGAGAGAAGAATTTAAAAATGGATACTAGAGAAAAAGATATAGAAAAATTAAAAGATTATAAATACGGTTTCACTACTGATATCGAAAATATCAAAGCTCCAAAAGGCTTAAACGAAGATGTGATCAAGTTTATTTCTAATATTAAAAAAGAACCAAAATGGATGTTAGATTTTAGATTAAAAGCTTATGAAAGATTAAAACTTTTAAAAGAACCTAATTGGCAAAAACCGAAATATCCTAAAATAGATTATCAAGATTTATATTATTATTCGGCACCAAAAAGTATGAAGGATAAACCAAAAAGTTTAGATGAGCTTGACCCTAAACTTTTAGAGACATATAAAAAACTTGGAATTC
Organism: uncultured Pelagibacteraceae bacterium; assembly: GCA_902615145.1. Classification (GTDB taxonomy): domain Bacteria; phylum Pseudomonadota; class Alphaproteobacteria; order Pelagibacterales; family Pelagibacteraceae; genus Pelagibacter. The sequence goes on from CACMNK010000034.1 coordinate 3,229, forward strand.
CATTACAAGAACAAGCAAGATTAAATGGGATTGCCGTAGACGCTGTATTTGACTCTGTATCAGTTGCAACTACTTTTAAAGGTGAGTTAACTAAGCACGGAATAATTTTTTGTTCAATGTCAGAGGCAATTCAAAAACATCCTGATCTAGTAAAAAAATATTTAGGCACTGTAATACCTGTTACTGATCATTTCTTTGCCACTCTAAACTCTGCTGTTTTTACAGATGGTTCGTTTGTTTATATTCCTAAGGGTGTTAAATGTCCTATGGAGCTATCAACTTATTTTAGAATTAATGCATCAGAGACAGGACAGTTTGAAAGAACATTAATTATTGCTGATAAAGGAAGTTACGTGAGTTACCTTGAGGGATGTACCGCTCCAATGAGAGATGAAAATCAATTACACGCAGCAAATGTTGAATTAATT
>CACMNK010000035.1 GCA_902615145.1 uncultured Pelagibacteraceae bacterium
CAACAACAGGTATGGGTACTGATCAAGGTAAACTTGGCAACATGCATGCTTTGGGAATTATCTCTGAAACCGCAGGCTCTAAAATGGGTGAGCTTGGTACAACAACATTTAGACCACCCTATACCCCTCTTACTTTTGGTACAATTGTTGGAAGAAATGTAGGAGAGTACTTTGATGTTTCTAGAAAAACTGCAATTCATGATTGGCACGTAGAGAATAAAGCGAAGTTTGAAAATGTAGGACAATGGAAAAGAGCTTGGTTTTATCCAAAAAAAAATGAAAGTATGTATGAAGCTGTACAAAGAGAGAGTAAAGCTGCAAGAGATAGCGCCGGTATATTAGATGCTTCAACATTAGGTAAGATCGATATTAAAGGCACAGATGCTTCAGAGTTTTTAAATAGAGTTTACACAAATGCATGGTCAAAACTTGATATAGGAAAATGTCGATATGGTCTGATGCTTAATGAGGATGGTATGGTTTATGATGATGGTGTAACAACACATTTAGATGAAAATCACTATATTATGACTACAACAACAGGCGGAGCTGCAACCGTTTTAGGTAAATTAGAGGATTACCTACAAACAGAGTGGCCTGAGTTAGACGTATATTTAACTTCAGTGACTGATCATTATGCAACAATTAGTGTTTGTGGTCCAAATAGTAAAAAAATTATTTCAAAAGTAATTCCTAATCTAGATTTGTCTGATGAAAAATTCCCACATATGTCTTTTAAAAATACCAAAATTGACAAAGTCAAATGTAGAGTAATGAGGATAAGTTTTACAGGTGAACAAAGTTATGAAATTAACGTTCAAGCTAACTATGGAAAATCTGTATGGAAAAAGTGTATGGAGGCAGGAAAAGAATTTAACATCACACCTTATGGGACTGAAACAATGCATTTACTTAGAGCAGAAAAAGGATTTATAATTGTGGGACAAGACACAGATGCAACTATGACACCAATCGATCTTCAAATGGATTGGATAGTTAGTAAAAAGAAATATGACTTTATTGGTAAAAGATCTTTATATAGATCAGATACAATAAGAGAAGATAGAAAACAATTAATTGGTTTGGTTACGGAAAACCCAAAAGAAGTTTTGGAAGAAGGTGCTCAAATTGTTCTGGACGCAAGCAAGTCTCCGGTTGAAATGTTAGGTCACGTAACTTCAAGTTACTATAGTCCAAATTTAGGAAAATCTATTGCTTTAGGTGTTGTTAAAGGTGGAAAAAATATGATTGGTCAAAAACTAATTATCCCAATGGAAAATAAACAAATCAACGTGACAGTTACGGATCCAGTGTTTTTAGACAAGGAGAATAAAAGATTGAATGCCTAATTATTCAAATGCAATTTCAGAAGAAAAATCTTATTCAGGATTACAAATGAAAGAGGTTAAACCTATAATGAAACTGATTTTAAGAGGAAAAAAAAGAGAATTTTTATCTGCAGTTGGAAAGTCATTAAATTTGATATTGCCAGCCGAGGCAAATACTTTTACTAAAAGCGATAAATTAACTGCACTTTGGCTAAGTCCTGATGAATGGATGATTTTTTCAAATGAAGTTTCTCATATTGATAGTAACGATTATCAAACAGAAAATTTACTTAATAAAAGTATTTGTAAAACAAATTTAGGAGCTGTCACAGATGTTACTGACCAATTTGTTTTGATTAACCTTAAAGGAGACAAAATTTATGAGTTATTTGAGACTGGATCACCATTTAATTTCAATGATTTTAGAAAAAAAAAGGGTTCTGTCACACAAACAATATTAGCGAAAATTGATGTGATTATACAAAATGAGAGTCAAAATGACGTGAATCTTTTTGTAAGACGCTCTTTTTCACAACATTTGTTTTCTTGGATGAATGATAGTGCGTCAAGATTATAGTCTCATTTTTTTTTAGATTTGTTAAAAATAACTATGAAAAAATTAATCTATTTAGCAATATTTGCTCTTTTACCCTTTAATTTAAATGCAGAATCAAACTTAGACAAGATTTTATCATCAGGTGTCTTAAAAGTTGGAACAACTGGAGATTGGGATCCTATGACTATTAAAGATCCGGCGACTAATAAATATAAAGGATTCGATATCGATGTAATGAATGAACTAGCTAAGGACATGGGTGTTAAAATTGAATTTGTACCAGCTGAGTGGAAAACTATCGTTTCTGGAATAACTTCTGAAAGGTATGATATATCAACAAGTGTCACAAAAACTCCTAAAAGAGCTGAGGTAGCTGGATTTACAGATACCTACTATAAATATGGAACTGTACCACTTGTTCTAAAAAAGAATTTAAGCAAATTTTCGACATGGGACTCTCTTAACAACTCAAGTGTAACTATTGCAACTACTCTTGGCACATCACAGGAAGAAAAAGCAAAAGAATTTTTTCCTAAATCAAAACTGAATTCTGTAGAAGCTCCTGCTAGAGATTTTCAAGAAGTATTAGCTGGAAGAGCAGATGGAAATATAACGAGTTCAACTGAAGCGAATAAGTTAGTTATCAAATATCCACAATTAGCTATCGTTCCTGATGGTGAAAAAAATCCTGCTTTTTTAGCTATGATGGTTCCTAAAGGTGATAATAAATGGAACAACTATGTTAATGACTGGATTAAAAAGAAGAAATCATCGGGCTTCTTTACTAAGCTGTTAGCTAAATATAATCTAAAAAGTTTATAATAAATTAGTATTTACTGCTTAATACTTTATAAATTGGGGGGTGAGAAATTTATTTTTTTTACTTCTAATTATCCCTTTAACTTCATGTAATAAAGGCGAACTTAATTGGCTAATCTTATCTCCAAACAATATTGAAGGTTTAACAAATCTAAAGTTTCTATTAAGTGGTTTAACCACCACAATTTTTATTTCTTTAGTTTCAATTATTATCTCAATCTTCGTTGGATTAATTATAGCTATACCATCATTAGCTAAAAATAAATTTTTAACTTATATCAATATTGGCTATGTTGAGATTGTCAGGGCGATACCATTATTAGTATTAATATTATGGATCTATTATGGACTACCGATAATGACGGGTATTAGCTTTAGTCCATTTGTATCTGGCATTATTGCACTATCTATAAGTGAAAGTGCGTTTCAAGCAGAAATTTTTAGAGCGGGCATAAACTCTATCAAGAAGTCCCAGTGGGAAGCTGGAAGTTCGTTGGGATTAAATTTTGTCAAAAAATTAAAGCTTGTTATTCTTCCTCAGGCTATCAAAAATATTTTACCTGCAATAGGAAATCAATTTGTCTATGTCTTAAAGATGTCTTCTTTAGTTTCAATTATAGGCATTGGTGATTTGACAAGAAAAGCTAATGAACTTGTTGTTACAACCTATCGCCCTCTTGAAATATATACATTTTTAATTCTCGAGTATTTAGTTTTAATATTAATTGTTTCCTATCTAGTGAGAAAATTTGAAAAAAAATTGCAAAAGGATTAATTTTTTTTTCTATAATCCCAAGGCATTTCAAAAGTACCAGCCCATAAACCTAATTTGTCTTTTTTTGCTATATCTTCATGTGCAACATATTTTTTTGAATATTTTCTATATGCAACAGCATAACCATATCGAACCATCCAAGCATTGATGTTAGTCTTGCCCTTAA
>CACMNK010000036.1 GCA_902615145.1 uncultured Pelagibacteraceae bacterium
AGTACGAAATCTTACAAAAAATCATAATACGAATAATTTTAAACTAATGAATTATAAATTCCCAACAGCAGCATTTGCAAAAATTGAGTTTGATATTAAATCCTGGAATGAAGTTGAGAAAAAGGGAGTATTAAAAAAATTTATAAGACCCAAAGATCTTCAAGATTCTAAAGAATAACCAGCTGATCTTACTGTTCTAATTAAAGGTTTTGTATTTTGTATGTTAATTGCTTGTCTTAATCTTCTAATATGAACATCAACTGTTCTAGACTCAACATATATATTTTCTCCCCAAACATTGTTTAAGAGTTGTTCTCTTGAATAAACTCTTTTTGGATTTTTGATAAAAAAATCTAAGAGTTTAAATTCAGTTGGACCCAAAGTAATTTCTTTATCTTTTCTATAAACTCTTTTTGTAATCCGATCTATTTTTAAATCAGTAAATTCTACAATGTCTGATGACGATTGAGGTTTAGATCTTCTCAATAAAGATTTAATTCTAGCATTCAATTCTTTTTGACTAAAAGGTTTAGTTACATAATCATCTGCACCTGTATCAAATGCTTTTAATTTGTCTTCTTCCTCCCCTTTTGCAGTTAACATAATGACAGGAATATCATTAAACTTATTATCTTTTTTTAAGTTTTTACAAATTTCAACACCAGATAATTCTGGTAACATCCAATCCATTAATATTAAATCTGGCTGTTTTAATTTTATTTGTTTAAGAGCATCTTCTCCATTTTCTGAATGACTGACTTTATAACCTTCTTTTTCAAGATTGTACTTTAACAAACTAACAATTGATGCTTCATCTTCAGCTATGAAAACATGAGCTGACATAAATCATTTTTCTCCGGTTACAATTGGCTCTGTTCCCTTGGGTCTATCACCTTCTAAATATTCGCCTTTAACTAAATAATAAACTTGTTCTGCAACATTTGTAGTATGATCACCAATACGCTCTATGTTTTTAGTTACAAACAATAAATGGGTTCCATCTTCTAAATTTTTTTCATTTTCTTTAAGATATTTTATAACTTCTTGCATACAAAGATTTGTTAGATCATCTATTTGCTCATCACCTTCCCAAACATTTACTGCCATTGGCGCAGATCTTTCTAGATAAGCATCTAATGTTGATTTTAATTGTTTTTGAACATTGGTAGATACTCTATTCAATGAGTCTACCAAGTTCTTTGGAAGATTTTCGTTAAGCAAAAGTGTTCTCTTGGATATATTTTTTGCTAAATCACCTATTCTTTCTAAATCTGAAGACATTTTCAAAGCCGTTACTGTCTCTCTTAAATCAATTGCCATAGGTTGTCTTAAAGCAATTAAATTCACAACTTGCTGTTCAATTAAAGTCTCATATTTATCTATTTTTTCATCTTCTTGAATAACAGCTTCTGCAATATTATTATCTCTTGTTGTAATGGCTTGAATTGCTTTACCTAAAGAATCTTCACATGCACTTCCCATTTTAATTATATTAGCATTAAGATTTTTTAGTTCTTCTTCGTAAGATTTGACTGTATGTGGTGCTTCAGACATTATCCAAACCTCCCTGTTATATAATCTTGCGTTTTTTTATTATCAGGATTCTTAAATATTTTATCAGTAGATCCATGTTCAATCAATTGACCTAAATGAAAAAAACCTGTATTTTGAGAAACACGTGCTGCTTGAGCCATAGAATGAGTTACAATTATTATTGTGTGCTCTTTTTTTAACTCATCAATCAATTCTTCAATTTGTGCTGTTGCTATTGGATCTAATGCTGAACAAGGTTCATCCATTAATATAACTTCAGGTCTTACAGAAATCGCTCTAGCAATACAAAGTCTTTGCTGTTGTCCTCCAGATAATCCAGTTCCAGGTTCATGCAACCTATCTTTTACCTCTTCCCATAGTGCAGCCTTTTTCAAACTAGTTTCAACAATTTCATCCATTTCTTGTTTTGATTGAGCCATACCATGAATTGTTGGACCGTAAGACACATTTTCATATAAAGTTTTTGGGAAAGGATTGGGTTTTTGAAAAACCATACCAATTTTTTCTCTTAGTCTTACGACATCACAACTTTTATCATTGATATTAAAATCATTAATTAAAATTTCTCCTTTAACACTACAGATATCAATTACATCATTCATTCTATTAAGACATCTTAGGAAAGTTGATTTACCGCAACCAGATGGACCAATTAATGCCGTTACTTGATTTTCCTCAATATCTAAACTTATATTAAAGAGCGCTTGTTTTTTTCCATAAAAAACATCAACATCTTTTGCTTTAATCTTTATCACTTTAACTCCATTTTTTCTCAAACTTATGTCTTATTATTTGGGCAAATAAATTCATTATTATTAAAAAGCCAAGTAAGACCATTATACATGCCGAAACTTTTTCTACAAATCCCCTTTCAGCACTTTCAGCCCAAATATAAATTTGAACAGGTAAGCTTGCAGCAGGATCCATGGGTGATCCAGGTATCGTGTTAACAAAAGCAACCATTCCAATTAAAATTAAGGGTGCAGTTTCTCCTAAAGCTTGAGCTAAACCAATTATTGTTCCTGATAACGTGCCAGGCATAGAAAGAGGGACTGTATGATGCATTGTGGTTTGCATTCGACTTGCTCCCATAGCAAGTGCTGCCTCTCTTATACTTGGTGGAACTGCTTTTAAAGATGCTCTAGCAGCTATAATTATTGTTGGTAAAGTCATTAAGGACAAAGTGATACCTCCAACTAATGGGGTAGACCTTGGTAAATGAAATATAGCCAATAAAACTCCTAACCCTAATAGACCAAAAACTATAGATGGAACCGCTGCTAAGTTGTTTATATTAACTTCAATAAAATCAGTAAATCTATTTTTAGGGGCAAATTCTTCAAGATAGATTGCAGCTAGAACCGCAACAGGAAAAGCTATCATTAAACAAACAAGTATAGAAAAAATTGAGCCCATAAATGAACTTGCTATTCCAGCTAGCTCAGCTTCTCTTGAGTCAGCATTTGTAAAAAAACTTATATTAAATTTACTTTCAACCTTACCATTTGCAACAAGTTGATCAAAAATTTTTAATTGATAATCGCTTACTCTTCTTTGGTCTTCAGGTAAATCTCTTGGATAATTTCCTTTAAAGACTTGGTCTAAATCATCTGAAGCAGTTAGATAAACTTCCTTTGTTTTTCCTATTAAATTAGGGTCATTTAAAAGTTCATTTTTAATTTCTTTTTCAAAAAAATAAGACACCATTCTCTTCAATTCATTTTCTTGATCTTCATTGGCGTTTGGATCTAAATCAGCCATTGATTTTAATGCTATATCGTAATAATCAGCGTCCTGTAAATCTTCTTTAGAAGGATTTTGGTCTAACATCATTAATTCAGCATCGAAAGTTACTGGAACAATAAGCCATGTTTTTTGAAAAGCTGAATAACCAGTTGAAAAAATTTTAAAAATAAAGATTGTTAAAAATAAAAGTGCCATAAAAATTGCACTCAGACCGTATAAGCGAAATCGCTGTTCAGCTTTAT
>CACMNK010000037.1 GCA_902615145.1 uncultured Pelagibacteraceae bacterium
GGTAAGTGGATTATTGCCGCGAATATAGATAAAGCAATTGCTAAATACCACGCGTAATCATATGACCCATATGTATCATGAAATAATCCTCCTAAATAAGCCCCAAAAAAAGATCCAATTTGATGACTTAAGAAAACAATACCGTATAAAAGTCCCAAATATTTAGTACCAAATAAATGGGCTACTATTCCACTTGTAGCTGGAACTGTCGAAAGCCACAAGAAACCAAAACTTGCTCCAAATAAAAATGCATTAATGTTGCTTGCAGGAAGTAATATAAATAGTGTAATTGAAATACCTCTCAAAAAATAGATCGCACTTAGTATAATTTTTTTGCTCATTTTTGCTGAAAGATAACCACTTAATAATGAACCGAAAATATTAAAAACACCGATTAAGGATAATATTGCTGCGGCTGTCCAGTCCTCTAATCCTCTATCAACTACATACTTTGGAACATGAGTTCCAACTAAAGTTATATGAAAACCACAAACAAAAAATCCTGAGACTAGTAATATGTAACTCTTGTTTTTAAATGCTTCTGAGAGAGCTTCTTTAAATGATTGGTCAGAAGTTTTTTCAACTTTTTCTGAATCCGATGGAGATCTTACAAAATATGCCGCAACTAATCCTGATAATAAAAATAAACTGAATATATATAATGTATAATTCCATCCAAACTCATTTAATGAATAATTTGTAAAAATTGGTGAAAGAAAATAACCAAATGATCCTATTGCAGTTACAAAACTCATAGCAATTGTTCTTGTTGATAATGGAAAATGTTTTCCAACAATTGACATTGGAATACTGATCGCTGTACCACCAAGTCCAATTCCAATTAATAAACCCATATGAATTTGAAAAAATATTCCAGTGTTAGGTCCCGTGTATAAAAAATAAATACCTAATGTATAAAAAATAAATGCTGTAATTATAGCTATATGTCCACCATATTTATCTGCAATCGCTCCAAAAATAGGACCTGTAATACCCCACATAAGCATTTGCATTCCTATAGCAAAACCAAACGCGGTATTACTGATTTTTAAACTTTCGTTAAAATCCATAAAAAATAGTCCGAAAGTTTGCCTGACTCCTAAAGAAATTAAAACAACGAAACATGCAGCTATCAAAGTTACAATTGCAGTTTTAGATTGGAAAAATTTTTCAGAGATCATCTTAAATATCTTAACGCTTGTTTGATATCCTGAATTAAGTCTTTAGAGTCTTCTAGTCCTATATGCAATCGAACTAAATGTTCATCTTTTAACAAATTCATGTATTTTCTTTTTCCTGTTTCTCTAAATTCTTGATGTAATACCAAACTTTCAAATCCACCCCAGCTATATCCATAACCAAATAATTTAAGTGAATTTACAAATTTTTTTACCGACTTAGCACTACTTGATTTTATTTTTAGACCCATTAAACCAGATGCACCTGAGTAATATTTTTTCCACATTCTATAATTCTCTGAATTTTTCTTAAATGGATAGAGTAACTGAATTTTTTTATTTTTTGATAAAAAAGCTGCAATTTTTTTGGCATTCTCACTATGTCTATCTAATCTTACGTCAAGAGTTCTCAAACCTCTTGTAATTAAATAAGCATCATCTGGACCAAGTCTTAAACCTGTAATTTTTTCTGCTGTTTTTACTTTATTAAAAACTTTTTTGTTTACTGCTAAACTACCTCCCATCACGTCAGAGTGACCAGAATAGTATTTGGTTGCTGAAACAATTGACATATCAAAACCTAATTTCATTGGTTTCAAATAATATGGAGTACCCCAAGTGTTATCAATCGCAGTAAATATTTTATGTTTTTTTGCGATTGAAATGATTTTACCTAAATCTTGAAAATCAAAAGTATTACTTCCTGGATTTTCTACAAAAATTAATTTTGTTTTTTTCGTTATATTGTTCTCTAAAGTTTTCAAGTCATGAGGATTATAAAAAACAGTCCTCACATTAAATTCTTTCAAATAGTTTTCTGTAAGAATTCTTGTTGGACTGTAAACAGGGTCAGCAACTAGCATTTCATCTCCAGGTCTAACAACGCTAAATATAGCCAAAAAAACTGATCCAAAACCTGTAGGAGTTGTGAAAACGTGATAACTATCTTCAAGCTTAGTCAATATTCTCTGCAATATATAAGTTGTTGATGTTCCTTGTCTTCCATAGTCAAAGTGACCTCCTGTAGGTTTTTTTTGGGCTTTAACTTGTGTCTTTCTTATGTGTTGCATTGACTTAAAAATAATTGTTGAAGCTCTAACCACTGGAGGATTTACTGATTGATTATGAAAATCTTTTGCTGTGTGCTTTAAGAATGTTTTAAAAGATTTAACCATAAAAAATTTGATATGATAAGTTGACAATGCTATATCCATATGAAAAATTCAATAAATTAATGAAAAGGATTTAATGAGTTATCCAAAGAAACATAGAGGCAGAAGAAAAATGGGTTCTAAAAAGAGAAGAGCTCGAAAAAAGAACAAGAAAAAATAGCTTATTCTTTTATCCAACCACCTCCTAAAACTTTATAACCCTGAGAGTCTTTGTTGTAAAAAACACACGCTTGACCTGGAGATATACCGTCCTCAGGTATATCTAGCTCTACGTTTGCGCTATTATTTTTAGCTAATTTAACTTTAGCACCTAATAATTTACCAGTAGATCTGACTTTTACGTAAATGTTTTTTTCAAATTCCTGTTGCTCAGATAATAAATTAACATCTTTTAATAAAATTTCTTTTTTTCCTAAAAACTCTCTTGGACCTACAATGATCTCATTTTTATCAGAATTTATCTTTACAACATAGAGTGGTTCATCATTTGAAATCTTAATACCTTTTCTCTGACCTATCGTAAAATTCACTATTCCATCATGAACACCAATAACTTTTCCTTGTAAATTTTTAATATTACCTTTTTTGAAAGAGTCGGGTCTAAATTTTTGAATAACAGATGCATAATCACCATTGGGAACAAAACAAATATCTTGGCTGTCAGGTTTATCCGCAACATTTAAATTTAACTCTTGTGCTATCTCTCTAGTTTCACTTTTGTGCAAGACACCTAGGGGAAATCTTAAATAGTCTAATTGATCTCTTGTTGTGTTAAATAGAAAATAACTTTGATCTCGATTTTCATCGATTGCTCTATACATATTAGTAGTATTGTTTGAAGTAACACTTTTTACATAATGACCCGTAACTAAAGCATCAGCGTTTAATTCCTTTGAAAATTCAAATAAATCTTTAAATTTTACAGTCTGGTTACATTGCACACATGGTATTGGTGTTTCACCTTTTAAATAGCTATCTACAAAATTATCAACAACACCTTGTTTAAATTTATTTTGGTAATACAAAACTTTATGTTCAATATCTAGTTTATTGGCTACTCTTTTGGCGTCCATAATATCTTGACCCGAACAACATTGTTTAGATTTTGCTACCTCTTTACTGTCATCATA
>CACMNK010000038.1 GCA_902615145.1 uncultured Pelagibacteraceae bacterium
GATAGCATAATTCCTGGTCGGTCATTATTGTCAAATACCAAAGGTCTTTCTAAAGATCCCGTTGCACTTATAACCTTTTTTGCTCTAATTTTCAGTAGTCTATGACGAACTTTTCCATCTCTTTGATGCAAAGGCAAATGATCCGTTAAATTTTCTCGTGCCAATAAAAAATTGTAGCCATGAAAAGCAGCAACACTTGTTCTTGTCTTTATTTCTAAATTATCAATTTTTTTTATTTCATTTATTTCTTTCTCTAACCATGAGCTCGAGATTTGATTGTTAATCTTGAAGTATTCTGAATTTTGATAAATTGTAGAACCACCAAGATAAGGTTTTTCATCTAACAATAGTGTTTTAAAACCATTTTTTGCAGAAGTTTTTGCTGCAATGATACCTGAAATACCAGCACCAATAACAAGCACATCACAATGGATATATTTATGCTCATATATATCAGGATCAGGCTCCGTAGGTGATTTACCTAAACCGGCAGATTTTCTAATAAAATACTCATATTTTTCCCAAAAACTTGCTGGCCACATGAAAGTTTTATAATAAAAACCTGCTGGAAGCACAGGACTTAAAAAATTATTTATACCTCCAATATCAAAGTTTACACTTGGCCAACAATTTTGACTTGAAGCCTCAAGTCCCTCATAAATTTCTATTTCTGTTGCTCTAACATTTGGTTCGGTTCGAGATGTGTTTTTATGAAGTTGAACAATAGCATTAGGCTCTTCTGAACCAGCAGTCATTATTCCTCTTGGTCTATGGTATTTAAAACTTCTTCCAACTAAATGAATATCATTAGCTAGAAGAGCAGATGCTAATGTATCTCCCTTATAACCATAATAAGTTTTATTATTAAACTTAAATGAAATTTTATATGTCTCATCTATAAACTTACTTGATTTAACTCTTAAATTGTTTGTCATTTATATTTTGTCGGAGGTTTTTCACCCATTTTATAAATTGCTTTAATTTCATCATTAGATGTATCTCTAACCATATTAAACCATTTTCTACATCCATGGGTATGAACCCATCTTTCGAACTGGACACCTTTGATATTTTTTCTCATGAAAAGATATTCAGCCCACTGATCGTCACTTAATTCAGTTAGCTGTTTTGGTCTAACTATATGAGCCTCACCTCCAGCTTTAAACTCACTTTGTTCTCTTTCACCACAATAAGGACAATGGATCAAAAACATTAGTGTGCTACAGCAGCTGCACCGTGTTCATCAACAAGATCTCCACTCACAAATCTATTAAGATTAAATGCAGCATTTAATTTATGAGGCTCATCGTTTGCAATTGTATGTGCAAATAAATCTCCTGAACCAGGTGTTGCTTTAAAACCTCCGGTTCCCCAGCCGCAATTAAAGTATAAACCTTTTATTGGTGTCTTACTAATAATAGGACTTGCATCAGGACATATATCTACGATTCCACCCCATTGTCTTAACATTCTCATACGACTGAATATAGGATATAATTCTAAGATAGCATTTAAAGTCCCCTCTACAATTTCATGACTGCCTTTTTGAGAATAAGAAACGTAATCGTCTGTGCCGGCTCCAATTACTAGTTCTCCTTTATCAGACTGACTAACATATGCATGTACAGCATTAGACATCACTACCGTATCAATTATGGGTTTTACTGGCTCAGAAACTAGAGCTTGAAGTGGTTTACTTTCTAATGGTAACTTTAAACCTGCCATGTTTGCTATTACACTTGAATGGCCAGCAGCAACAACACCAATTTTTTTTGTTTTGATAAAACCTTTTGTTGTCTCAACTCCCTCAACACTATCACCACTTCTTTTAATTCCTTTAACTTCACAATTTTGAATTATATCAACACCCATTTCATCAGCACCTCTTGCATAACCCCAAGCGACAGCATCATGACGTGCAGTACCAGCTCTCCGCTGGAGAGTCCCGCCTAAAACTGGATATCTTATATCTGGAGATATGTTTATAATTGGACAAAATTTTTTTACTTGTTGTGTATTAAGATAAACTGCATCAATACCATTCAATCTGTTAGCATGAGTTCTTCTTTTAAGATCTCTAACATCTTGCAAATTATGAGCCAGATTCATCACACCTCGTTGACTAAACATTACATTGTAATTTAATTCCTGAGAAAGTTTTTCCCAAATTTTTAGAGCATGATCATACAAACCTGCGCTTGCATCCCACAAGTAGTTTGATCTAATTATTGTAGTGTTTCTCCCTGTGTTTCCTCCACCAATCCAACCTTTTTCTACAACTGCAATATTTTTCACATTATGTTTTTTAGCAAGATAATATGCAGTTGCTAATCCATGGCCACCGCCTCCAATTATGACAATATCATATTCCTTTTTTGGTTCGGGATCACCCCAAGCTTTTTGCCAATTTTCATGGTAGGTAAAAGAATTCTTTATTAAAGAAATTATAGAATATTTATTTTTCATTGTGCTATAAATACTTGATTAATATTGAATATTCAATGATTTCAAGTTACACACTTATAAGAGGAAAGGTGGGTGAGTGGCTTAAACCAGTCGTTTGCTAAATGACCGTGCGAGGAAACTTGTACCGAGGGTTCGAATCCCTCCCTTTCCGCCACTACTAATAAAGTGGATCGTCTTTAAAAAAATTTTTCATTTTTATAGGTTTTTGCTCTAATATGTATCTATAAACATTATAATTTTCCAATACTCTTTGAACATAATTTCTAGTCTCTTTAAATTTTATTAATTCGATCCAGTTAATATAATCAATTTGATTTTTTTGGGGATTTTTATTAATTTTTTTCCAGTATTTAACTCTTTTGGGTCCAGCATTATAAGCTGCAATAGCAAAAGGATATGCTCCATCATAATCAAGAATTAAACCCGCTATATAATGTGATCCAAGATTTATATTGTACTCAGCATCTTTTGTTAGCCTTGATTTTGAATAAGGAAGCTTTGCTTGTTTGGCAACAACTTTTGCAGTGTATGGCATAAGTTGCATTAAACCTTTTGCGCCTGCATGGCTATTGGCGCTTAAATCAAATTCACTCTCTTGTCTAATTATTGATAAAATAAAAGCAGTTTCTGGAATTTTTCTTCCATTAATATATTTGGGTGTACTTATGATTGGATAATTGAATTTATTATGGAATCTTTTTTCATATGAAGCAATTTTTGCAATTTGAATCGCAAAATCAAACCTATCAATACTAGTAGCTACCTGTGCTGCCAAAATTTCACTTCCATTCTTGATATTATCATTAGCTAGATGACGAAGAATATGTTTAGTGTATTTGTTATTATTGAGTTCATCGAGAAGATAGATTACTTTTACTAATTCTTTTTTAAAAAAATAATCTTTATATTCTTTAGAAACTTCTAAATCTTTTGTAAGTTCAAATTTTTTATCAGGATTTAGCTCTATAAATGCTAATTGACCATAAT
>CACMNK010000039.1 GCA_902615145.1 uncultured Pelagibacteraceae bacterium
AAGTAAGCATCAATGATGGTATTAAAAATACTAAACCAGCAAAATCTATTAAAAATGGGAAAATTATAACAGGCACCATTAATAAAGAGTAAATGAATATATTCAATTTAGTTGACTCAACTCCATTAGTTAATGGAAGCATTGGTAACTTAGCTTTTTTATAATCATCAGATTTATACAAACTCAACGCCCAAAAATGTGAGGGTGTCCAAAAAAATATTATAAGAAAAAAAGTGAGTGGTTCTAATGAAAGTGAGCCCATAGAAATAGTCCATCCTATTACTGGTGGAAACGCACCTGCAGCACCACCAATGACAATATTTTGGGGAGTTCTTCTCTTAAGCCAGATCGTGTAAACAAAAACATAAAATAGTATTGTTAAAAGTAATATTGCAGCTGAAATCCTATTTGTAAAATAATCTAAGGCTACTACTGAAACAATTGATAGGGTAATACCAAATATTAAAGCTTGATTCTTATTTACCTTTCCAGTCGGAATTGGCCTTAAACAAGTCCTTGTCATTAGAGCATCGAGATCAGACTCGTACCACATATTTAATGCCCCCGCTGCACCGGCACCTAATGAAACTAACAAAATACCAATTACAGCCTCTTTAGTTGAAACAAGATTTGGTGCTGTTAATAGACCCACAGCACAAGTAAAAATAACGAGAGACATTACTCTAGGCTTCATTAGTTTAAATAGCTCTGAGAAATTAAATAAATCCTCTTGGCTTAAACTTCTTTTTTTTAGCCTAATATCGTTCATCAATTTTTTGTACTCTTACTACCCGTGTGATTTTTGTGTATCTTGATCATCCTCAAACTTTGGAAGTTCATCAAAAGTATGGAAGTTAGGTGGTGATGGCACAGTCCACTCTAAAGTTGTAGCTCCTTCCCCCCAAGGATTTTTTGCTGCTGCGTTTTTTTTTGCAAATGCATAAATAAGGTTAATAAAAAAAACAGCTAGTCCTGCTACTGCTACATAAGATCCTATGGATGATATATAGTTCCATCCTGCAAATGCATCTGGATAATCTGCATACCTTCTAGGCATGCCTGCCAAACCTAAGAAATGTTGTGGAAAAAATATTAAGTTTACTCCAACAAAAGTTAACCAAAAATGCAATTGTCCTAACCATTCTGAGTATTCATAACCACTCATTTTTGAAAACCAATAATAAAATCCGGCAAATATTGCAAAAACAGCACCTAAAGAAAGCACATAATGAAAATGAGCAACAACATAATATGTATCATGCATTGCTGTATCTACTCCTGCATTAGCTAACACTACTCCTGTTACGCCGCCAACTGTAAACATAAATATAAAACCTAATGCCCAAACCATTGGTGTTTTAAAAGATATTGATCCACCCCACATTGTGGCAATCCATGAAAAAATTTTTATTCCAGTTGGAACAGCAATAATCATTGTTGCTGCTAAAAAGTAAGCTTTAGTATCTGTACTTAGTCCAACTGTATACATATGGTGCGCCCAAACAACAAATCCTACTATTCCAATAGCTACCATTGCGTATGCCATACCTAGATATCCAAAGACAGGTTTTCTTGAAAATGTTGAGACGATGTGGCTTATCATTCCGAAACCAGGAAGAATTAAAATATAAACCTCTGGATGGCCAAAAAACCAAAATAAGTGTTGGAATAATACTGGATCACCTCCAGTTTGAGCTTCAAAAAAAGCAGTTCCAAAATTTCTATCTGTCAATAACATTGTAATTGCTCCAGCTAAAACTGGTAAAGATAAGAGTAATAAAAATGCCGTAACTAAAATTGACCAAGCAAACAAAGGCATCTTGTGCAATGTCATACCTGGAGTTCTCATATTTAAAATTGTAGTTATAAAATTAACGGCACCCAAAATTGATGAGGCTCCTGCCAAATGCAAACTCAATATTGCTAAGTCCATTGCTGGACCTGGTTGACCTGCTTTTGATGATAATGGAGGATAAATAGTCCATCCACCACCAACACCTGTTTGTCCTGGGGGGCCATCTACAAAAATTGATAGAATTAATAATGTTAAAGACACGGGTAACAACCAAAAAGATATGTTATTCATTCTTGGAAAAGCCATGTCAGGTGCACCAATCATTATTGGAACAAACCAATTACCAAAACCGCCAATCATAGCAGGCATTACCATAAAAAAAATCATGATTAATCCGTGACCAGTCACTAGAACATTATATAAGTGATAGTTTCCACCCAAAATACCATCTCCTGGATGCATTAGTTCCATTCTCATTAAAACTGAAAATGCGGTTCCAATAACTCCTGCAACAATTGCAAAAATTAAATACATTGTTCCTATATCTTTATGATTTGTAGAATAAGCCCAACGTTTCCAACCAGTTGGTGTGTGATGATCGTCGTGTGAAGATGTTTGTGTGTACATTTTTATTTACTCGCTAATTTAAGTTTATCATTTTTAATTTCTTCTTTTGCAAATTTTACTCGTGCCTCTGATAACCATTCCTGATATTCCTCTTCACTAACAACTTTTACCGCGATTGGCATGAAAGCGTGTTTAATACCACAAAGTTCAGAACATTGTCCATAATAAGTGCCAACTTTTTCTGCCTTAAACCAAGTTTCATTTATCCTACCAGGCACCGCATCTCTTTTAACTCCAAAAGATGGTAAAGCCCATGCGTGAAGAACATCATTAGCAGTGATTAGTACTTTTATCACTTTTCCAACCGGAACAACAACTTCATTATCAACTGCAAGTAATCTAGGTTGATCTGGCTTCAAATCTTTTTCTTCTATCATGTAAGAATCAAATATTAAATTTTCATCTGGGTACTCGTAACCCCAGTACCATTGATATCCAATTGCTTTGATTGTTAAATCTGCTTTTGGAATTGAGTCTTGTTTATACAAAATTTTAAAAGATGGGACTGCCATTACAATTAAAATCAAACAAGGTATTAATGTCCACAGCACCTCAACGGTAACATTATGTGTTCTTTTTGAGGGATTGGGATTTGCTGAGGCTCTAAATCTTACACATGCATAAAGCATTAAAAATAAAACAAAAACACTAATCGCAATGATAATTGGTAATAACAAATTATTATGAAAAGATACAATATCTCTCATAGACTCTGAGGCAGCTTTTTGGAACCCAAATTGCCAATCAGTTGGTTGATTTGCAAAAGCTACTGTTGTTATTAAGAAGCTCGGAAATATAAATAAAATTTTTTTCATATTTAATAGCTATATAAAGCTCTTTTTTAAAAATTACACTTTAGTTTTCGCGACAATTTATCAATTAATTGCATAATTTACGATTGAAATAGCTGATAACACAGCTGTTTCAGACCTTAAAATATTTTCATTAATTTTAACAGT
>CACMNK010000040.1 GCA_902615145.1 uncultured Pelagibacteraceae bacterium
AACCAGTTGGTACTCCTGATGCTGGGGCTTTTTGGAAAATTATTTCAGACTATAAAGTTAAATCATTATTCACGGCACCTACAGCTTTTAGAGCCATTAAAAAAGAAGACCCTGACGGCAAATTTTTCTCAAAATATGATTTAAGTAAGTTTGAAAGTCTTTTTTTGGCTGGTGAGCGTGCAGATCCAGATACAATTAAGTGGGCTGAAAATTTATTAAAAGTTCCAGTAATAGATCATTGGTGGCAAACCGAAACTAGCTGGGCAATAAGCTCAAATTGTACTGGAATTGAAATGATGAAAACTAAATATGGTTCAGCTTGTAAAGCAGTACCTGGCTATGATGTGAAAATTATTAAATCAGATCAAACTTTAGCTAAACCAAATGAAATGGGAGATATAGTTGTAAAACTTCCATTACCACCAGGAACTTTTCCAACCCTTTGGAATGCTGATCAAAGATATAAAGAAAACTATATGTCAAACTATGATGGTTATTATCAAACTTACGATGCAGGTCATATAGATGAAGATGGATATATATGGATTATGTCTAGAACAGATGACATTATCAATGTTGCAGGTCATAGATTATCAACTGGTGCAATAGAAGAAGTTTTATCTGAACATCAGTCAGTAGCTGAATGTGCTGTTCTTGGAATTGCAGACAAACTAAAAGGACAATTGCCTATTGGATTAGTTGTTTTAAAAGCAGGTGTTGATAAAAGTCACGAAGATATCTCAAAAGAGTGCATCCAAATGGTTAGAGAAAAAATTGGTCCAGTAGCTGCATTTAAAATTGCTATAGTTATCAAAAGATTACCTAAAACTAGATCTGGTAAAATTTTAAGGGGAACAATTAGAAAAATTGCCGATAAAGAAGAATATAAAATGCCTCCAACCATTGATGATCCAGCAATTTTAGATGAGATTAAGACTGATCTAAAAAATAATAATATTCTTTAATAGTGTTAAAAACATATTTATTCCTGATTGGGGCAATTTTTTGTGAAGTTGCTGGTACAATGTTATTGCCAGTATCACAAAATTTTACAAAGTTTTTACCAACTCTTGCTCTAGCAGTATTTTATTTAACAGCTTTCTATCTTCTAACTTTTGTTGTGAACAAACTACCAATTGCAATTGTTTATGCCACCTGGAGCGGTCTTGGCATATTTACTATTGCAATACTAGGCTACATCTTTTTTAAACAAACCTTAGCTTGGCAGGCAATTGTAGGGTTATTCTTAATTGTGATTGGTGTAATATTAGTAAATAGTTTTACCGGAAAGATTAGCTAAACACTAAAGGATTTCCCTCGGGTTCACCTAAAATTTTACCATCTTTCATTTTTATTTTTCCGGCAATAATAGTTGCCATTGGAGTACCCTTAAACTCAAATCCATTAAAAGGTGACCATCCACATTTACTCTCAATATTTTCATTTTTAATTTGAATTGTTCTATTCATATCCACCACAGTAAAATCAGCATCATAACCTTCTTTAATAAATCCTTTGTTCTTTATACCAAAAATTTTAACTGGATTTTCACAAACAAGATTAATTAATTGAGTTAACGATAATTTTCCATCATTTACATGATTCAACATTACAGGCATCAAAGTTTGAACACCGGGCATTCCTGAAGGTGAATTGGGATATTCTTTTTCTTTATTAACTTTTAGATGTGGAGCATGATCTGATCCAATTGTATCGTTCAAATTATTTTTCACCGCATACCAAAATCTATCATAATGAGATTTATCTCTAATAGGAGGATTCATTTGAGCGTATGTCCCAAGCTTGTCATAACAGTCTGGTGCATAAATAGTTAAATGCTGGGGTGTAATTTCAAAAGTAATGTTTCCTTTATGCTGAGATAAAAAATCTATTTCTTGCTTTGTTGATATATGAAGTACGTGAGCTTTTTTATTATATTGCTTTGCAATTCTAACAATTCTTCTTGTTGATGACATAGCACATTCCTCACTTCTCCAAACTGGATGTGTATGGACATCTCCATTTTTAATTAATTTTTTATTTACTTCTAAAATCGCCTCATCTTCTGAATGAACTGCTACAACTTTTGAACTATTTTGAAAAACTTTATCAATATCTTTTTCATCAGCTACTAAAAGGTTTCCGGTCGAAGAACCGGCAAATAGTTTTATACCACAGCACCCTTCTAGATTTTTTAATTCTGCTAATTGGCTGACATTGTCAGCAGTTGCACCAAAATAAAAAGCGTAATTGCAGTACATTCTATTTTTTGCAAGATCTAATTTTCTTTGAAATTCTTTTATATTAGAGGTTGGTGGATTTGTATTAGGCATTTCAAATACAGCTGTTATACCGCCTGCAACTGCGGCCCTACTTCCTGAATTTAGATCTTCGGTATCAGTTGAACCTGGCTCTCTAAAATGAGTTTGAGTATCTATACAACCAGGTAAAACAGTTTGGTCTTTTGCATCATACGTTTCTTTTGCGTCTTCAGAAATATCACCAATCTCAGAAATTTTACCATCTTTTACCCCAATATCTCTATTTTCTAATTGTCCATTGATATAACATCGCCCATTTTTGATTATTAGATCTAACATTTATGAAAAAAGTTATTATATTAAAAATAGCTACCAATCAAACATGAATAACAGTGTTTTTATATTAAAAGACAGGTCCATACTCTATATTAATGGCTTAGAAGCTAAAAATTTTCTTCAAAATTTAATAAGTAATGATATCAATAAAGTAAATGATAGTTCTAGTTGTTTTGCGTCTTTATTAACACCTCAAGGTAAATTTCTTTATGAATTTATAATTGTAAGACATAAATTAGGTTTTTTTATTGATTGTGAAAAGTCTCAATCAGAAGCAATCTTAAAACAACTGAACATGTATAAACTTAGATCAAAAGTTGAGATATTGGATTTAAGTAATGAATTTGTTGTAGCAAGTTTTGGTTACG
>CACMNK010000041.1 GCA_902615145.1 uncultured Pelagibacteraceae bacterium
AGACTCTAAAGGATTTAAAGTTAAATTAGCAGCTAAACCAGAGGCCATAACAACTATCATTGTTTCTCCAATAGCTCTTGAAACACCAAGTAAAATAGATCCAACTATCCCCGGCAATGCCGCGGGAAAAATAACTCTCTTAATTGTTTCTGATTTAGTTGCTCCTATAGCGTAACTTCCATCTCTTAAACTTTGAGGCACACTTGTAATTACATCGTCACTTAAACTTGAAATAAATGGTATAATCATAATACCCATTACCCCTCCTGCTGCTAAAGCACTTTCAGCTGAAACTTCAAGACCCATTGAAGTTCCTAATTCTTTCAAAAATGGTCCAACAGTTAGGGCAGCAAAAAAACCATAAACAACTGTTGGTATACCAGCTAAAATTTCAATTAATGGTTTTGCATATTGTCTAACTTTAGTTGATGCATATTCAGCTAAATAAATTCCACTCATTAATCCAATTGGGATAGCAACGCACATAGCAATAAATGCAATAAAAAAAGTACCTGCAAAAATAGGGACTGCTCCAAAAGTATCTGAATACATTGTCGGATCTAAAGCCTCAGAAGAATCTCTAACAAAAGCTTTTGCTGGATACCAGTGAGTTCCAAAGACAAAATCAAATAATGGAATTACTTTAAAAAAATCTATAGTTTGAAATATAAGTGAGAAAACTATTCCAACAGTAGTTAATATTGCAGCTAAAGAAGCTGTAAATAAAACTGCGTTCAAAAATTTTTCAACTGGTTCTCTTGTTCTAGAATTAGATGAAATTCTTTTATACGCATAAGCAACAGAGGCAATAATTGCAGATAATACTATAACAACTTTTGAACTTTGAGCTATTGATCGAAGACTTAAATATTTTTCAGCTGAAGCTTCAATAAAAGGTGTAATTTCTCCAGTGAATTGCCCTCGAGACAATGCTTTTGATTTTTCGTATAATAAATTTAATTCATCATCAAGATAACCTTGATTTGAATAATCACTTAAGATTAATAGTTTTACAATTGTGGGCTCAAAAATTGCCCATAATGAAAAAATTATAAAGGCTGGTATTGCACACCAGATTGCAAGATAATAACCATAAAATTGTGGTAATGCGCTTAATCTTTTTTTTGTAGATTGAATTGTATATGCTTTTTTGCGTCCAAAATAATAGCTTGTGAAACCTAGAAGAACAATAAATGTAAATAATATTAAGTTCACAGAATCTCCTTAAGTGAGGACTTTACTCTTTTTTTAAAAAAAAGGGGTCTAAAAAGACCCCCTTTTTAATCATTTGTTAACTGAGGAATAATTAATTACCCATAGCAACTAGCTTCGTAGCATTAGTTCTAGTTGTTTTATACAACTTAGAGTCTAATGGCACTAAACCAATGTCTGCTAAGTAACCCCCTTTTCCAATAGCTTTCTTAGTTGTGAATTCTTTCACAAACTCATGTAAGCCTGGAATTACTCCAACGTGTGCTTTTTTCACGTAGAAGAATAAAGGTCTAGCAACAGCATAACTGTAGTCTTGAATAGACTTTAATGACGGTTGTCCACCATCAATACTTGCTGCTTGCAATTTATCTTTTGCAGCTAAGAAATAACTGAAACCAAAGAAACCAAACATTTCTTTATCTTGAGTTAACTTTTGGATGATTAAACTATCGTTTTCTCCAACTTCAATAGCAGCACCATCTTCTCTGTAAAGTTTTTGAGGTTTTTTGTATTTTTTATTTCCAGCTTCAAAACCAGCTTTATAAAGAGCTTTAGCTTCTTTAGTCATACCTTTTTTCATTACTAAAGAATTCCAAGCATCTCTAGTTCCTGATGTTCCTGGTGGGATCATCACTGAAATTTTTTGTTTTGGTAAGCTAGGGTCAATTTGGTCCCAAGTTTTATAAATATTTGGAACTAATTTACCATCAACAACTGTATGAGCAGCAAGTGCTAAATATAATTGTTCTTTAGTAAAGTTTACTGGTTTTGCATCTTTGCTGTAAGCTAATGTAATACCATCGTTACCAATTACGATCTCAACGATATCATTAACACCATTTTTCTTACATAGAGCTTTTTCTTTATCTTTCATAGCTCTTGATGCATTTGTAATATCTGGATGTTGTTCACCTACACCAGCACAGAATAGTTTAGCTCCACCACCAGTACCAGTAGACTCGATTACAGGAGTTTTAAATCCTGAACCACCAAATCTTTCAGCAACAACTGTTGCATAAGGGAATACTGTAGAAGAACCAACTATCTTAATTTGATCTCTTGCTTGAGCAACAGTTGCAATTGAAAGTGCAACTAAAGAAGCAATTACTATAGTTAGTTTTTTCATTATCTTTAATCCTTTCGTTATTTATTAATTAAAAGATGATTGACACGTATAAATTTATTGAATCTTTAATATTACAGAATTGTTACACTTTTGTTAAAAAGGTAACTTTTTAGTTGTATTTTTTTGATATAATTATTTGATCAATATCAGTTTCTAAGCCACCAATACATGAAACAGGGTTTACCTGTTCATTAAGAGCTAGTTCTTTGGTTGGACGTAAAGTTATTTCTAGTTTTACTAAGTTTACTAATTCCTCTCTAATTTCTTCATCATATCTCCAGCTTGGCCATGAACTTGGGGTTGAAAATATAGAGGTTAAATAGCTTGTAGCCATAGTATATCTATAATTACTCAAATTTTCATTCCTCAATAAAAAATCTCTTACAGAATTAAAAATATTCCTACATCTAAAAGAATCTGAAAAATAATTTTCCTTCTTGAGATTTCTATTCATAGGAACAGAAACAATTAAATCAATTGAATTTTTAGAATACGAGGTAACTACGTCTGTATAAAATTCAGCTTCAGTAACTTCTAAATGATCTTTAATAGAAGGATATGAAGTTTTCAA
>CACMNK010000042.1 GCA_902615145.1 uncultured Pelagibacteraceae bacterium
TTACTGGAGGACATTTGGGTGCTAGTTTAGGTGTCGTTGAATTAAGCGTAGCATTACATTATATTTTTAATACACCAAGTGATAAATTAATTTGGGATGTAGGACACCAATGTTATCCACATAAAATTTTAACAGGAAGAAAAGATAAAATAAGAACACTTCGGCAAGGAGGGGGTCTCTCAGGATTTACAAAGCGATTAGAAAGTGAATATGATCCTTTTGGAGCTGCTCATAGCTCCACCTCAATTTCATCAGCTTTGGGAATTGCAGAAGCAAATAAATTATCAAAAAAATCAGAAAATGTTATAGCAGTGATTGGTGATGGTGCAATAAGTGCAGGTATGGCTTATGAAGCCATGAATAATGCGGGTGCCTCAAAGACCAAAATGATTGTGATATTAAATGATAACGACATGTCAATTGCAAGGCCTGTTGGAGCAATGGGAACATATTTAGCTAAAATTTTTTCTGGTAAAATATATTTTAGTTTAAGAGAAACCATAAAATTGATTACATCAGCATTTTCAAAAAGATTTAGTGCAAAAGCGGGCAAAGCAGAAGATTTATTAAGATCAGCTGTAACTGGTGGAACTTTATTTAGTTCATTAGGTTTCTATTATATTGGTCCTATCGATGGCCATGATCTTTCTTCATTGATGCCAATTTTAAGAAATGCAAGGGATTCAAAACATCAAGGTCCAATATTAATTCATATAAAAACAAAAAAAGGAAAAGGCTATTCTTTTGCCGAAGAAGCAAAAGATCATTATCATGGTGTATCCAAATTTAATGTAAAAACTGGAAAACAGGAAAAAAGTTCCAGTAAAATACCGTCATACACCAAAGTTTTTGCTGATACTTTGATACAACACGCAAAAAAAGATAGTAAAATTGTTGCAATAACAGCAGCAATGCCAGATGGAACTGGATTAAGCAATTTTAGAAAAGAATTTCCAGATAGAACTTATGATGTTGGTATTGCTGAACAACACGCTGTTACGTTTGCAGCCGGCTTGGCGACTGAGAATTATAAACCTTATGCAGCAATTTATTCAACATTTCTTCAGAGAGCATATGATCAAGTCGTTCATGATGTTGCAATACAGAGTTTACCTGTAAGATTTGCAATAGATAGAGCAGGATTAGTTGGAGCTGATGGACCTACACACGCAGGTAGTTTTGATACGACTTATTTAGCAACACTACCAAATTTTATTGTGATGGCTGCAAGTGATGAGGCTGAGTTAGTGAGAATGATTAACACTTCTACAGAAATTAATGATAGACCATGCGCATTTAGGTATCCAAGAGGAACTGGTATTGGATCAATATTGCCATCAATTAATGAAAAGATAGAAATCGGTAAATCGAGAATTATTCAAGAGGGAAAAAAGTTAGCTTTAATTAACTTTGGTGCGAGATTAAGTGAAAGTTTAAAGGCATCAGAAAATTTAAAAAAAAAGGGTGTAAATATTACAATAGTGGATGCAAGATTTGCTAAGCCATTGGATGAAAATTTGATATGGCAATTAGCAACAACACATGAAGCAATCGTTACAATTGAGGAGGGATCGATTGGTGGATTCGGTTCTCATGTAATTGATTTTTTATCAAAAAAAGGATTAATGGACTCAAATTTAAAATTTAGATCAATGAAACTTCCAGATATTTTTATTGATCAAGACAAACCTGAAAACATGTATAAACTTGCAAATTTAGATAACATTTCTATTGAAGAACAAATTTTAGATGTATTAAATTCAAATATTATCTTACAAAAACAAAAATAATGTAATTATCCACATTGAGCTTGATTCAATAAATAATGATCAAGTAAAACGCATGATAACATAGCTTCACCAACTGGAACCGCTCTAATTCCAACACACGGATCATGTCTTCCCTTAACAGATATACTTGTATTTTTTCCAAATTTATTAATTGTTTTTCTGCTCTTTAAAATTGATGAAGTAGGCTTAACAGCAAATGAAACAATTATTTGTTGCCCAGAAGAGATACCACCCAGAATTCCACCTGCATTATTTGATTTGAACTTTAATTTATTTTTTGATTTTGAAATTTCATCTGAATTTTGCTCCCCAGATAATTGAGCAGAATTCATTCCGGAACCAATATTAACACCTTTTACAGCATTAATACTCATCATTGCAGACGCAATATCAGAGTCTAATTTTGAGTAAATTGGTGCCCCCAGTCCTGCCGGAATACCATTCGCTCTAATTTCAATTACAGCGCCACAAGATGAACCTGCCTTTCTAATACTCAAAAGATATTTTTCCCATATTTTAAGCATAGATTTATCAGGACAAAAAAATGGATTTTTATAAATTATCTTATCATCCCACTTGTTTGTATCGCATCCAAGAATACCAAGTTGTGTAACTGCACCAGATATTTTAAATTTTTTACCTAATTTTTTTTCTAAAACTTTTTTTGCTACAGCTCCTGCTGCAACTCTTGATGCAGTTTCTCTTGCCGACGATCTTCCACCGCCTCTATAATCTCTAATGCCATACTTTTTAAAGTAAGTGTAATCAGCATGACCTGGTCTAAATTTATCTTTAATCTCATTATAATCTTTTGAGCGCATATCTTCGTTATAAATGATCAAAGAGATTGGAGTTCCAGTTGTTTTGCCCTCAAAGACTCCAGAAAGTATCTCTACTTTGTCACTCTCTTTTCTTTGAGTTGTAAATTTAGATTGACCAGGTTTTCTTTTGTTAAGTTCCATCTGAATATCTTGTTCATTAAGGTTTATAAGCGGTGGACAACCATCAATTATACAGCCAATTGCAGGACCATGAGACTCTCCCCATGTGGTGAAACGAAAAACCTTTCCAAAAGTATTAAATGACATT
>CACMNK010000043.1 GCA_902615145.1 uncultured Pelagibacteraceae bacterium
TATCAGCAATAGTTCTTTATTTAGTTGAGGGAAAAAATCAACCAGAGGCATTTGGAAGTATTCTAAGAGCTTTTTGGTGGGCAACTATTACTTTAACTACAATTGGATATGGCGATGTGTATCCAATAACTATTCTTGGAAAAATTGCGACAGTTATTATCTCAATTAGCGGAATTGGGATTGTTGCGATTCCAACAGGAATAATAGCTGGAAGTTTTAGTTCTATTTTAAGTAAAAAATAATATAATATAAGTATGAGTAAATTTGAATATGTTGTGTATGAGGGATGGGACCAGCTTTTAGAATTTACAAATCTTTGTAAAGAAACTGCCAAAATTAAACAAATCAAATTAGATAAAAAAATGGGGCCAAAAACTAAACTTTTAAATATAATGGGCCAACATGGTTGGGAATTAATTTCGACTCCAATAATGGGCCCTCAGACGCTTATATTCAAAAAAAAAATTTAAAATAATTGGCTTTATTTTCATCTATATTAATTAGATAGCGTTATAATTCTATCACCTTTATTTAATACCAATTTTTTTCTTTGATCCGGATTTATAATAATATCACTAATTTTTCTTCTAGGCATAGAACACGAGCTTTTATAAGATTTTTGTACATCTTTAAAATCATAATCTATTAAACCTAATAATATTTGTTTTTTTGTTGCAAAGTATTTCTCTAGTTCACAAAAACTAGTTTCAAATTCTTCCTCATTTATTGTGTATGTCTTAATATTGAATGATAAGTCTAAAAATAAATCTATTAATTTTTTATTATTTTTATCTAAACTACTTGATGAAATAATTTTGCTAATTAAAGTATTTATATCAATTATATCAACACCAAAATAAGGAGAGAAAGTATTTCTTTTGTATCTTTCTAAAATATCTTTGGATTTAAAAGCTCCAACCTCTGTTATAAATGATCTTGGAGTTTTTTTGAAACCCTCGTTGCTAATATCAAAATTCGAGAATAATACGAAATTATCAATAACTTTGTTATCTTTAACATTATTAATATTATCATCGTCATCTGTAATATCATCATAAGCAAAAATATAGCAGTTGAATTCATTTAACATTTCACTTAACCCTGTGTAAGGATACAATTGCTCATGCCTCCAATTATTATAATCAATTGAATACAACTCTAGTTCAATATTATCTGATTTTAGTTCATTATTTATTTCAGTAAAATTATCAGCTGTAATAGTAGTACTCTCATCGAGATGAACTCTTATAAATTCAACATTTTTAAGTTTATTAGTATCTTTTATATTGTGAAGAATTTTTTTAATTCTATTCTCAGAAACATTTTCTACAAATAAAGCGATCCTGATTTTATGACCAAATTCATCTAATTTTGGTTCAATTAATTTAATATCATCTTTTCTTTCATCACAGTGTTTGATTTCATCAAAAATTTTTTGCTTATCGTTAGCTATAAAAATTAGACCATCTACTTCATTAAAGTTAATTTTAGCATCAGGAATTAAATCAACCCATAAAACTTCGGGATCAAATAAAATAATATCTTTTCGGTCTTTAATACTTTCGTGATCTTTAACAGTATATGAACCTAAACAAATTATATGGTCAAAAATTGAATTGATCTCAAAAATTGTTTTATTATTAATTTTATTTAATTTGGATTTCATTTCTAAATTTAAATCTTTTGTATTTAAGAAATAAATTTCGGATCCCTCAAAACTAAAAAGCTCATCATAAATTTCAACTATGTCAGGATTAAATACTGCTTGTGAAATAATTTTGGCTCTAATATCTTCAGACTCAATAAAAAGAGGATAGTTTCTTTTTTTTTTTGTTTTATCAATAACACTGTTTATATTTTCAAGATTAAATATTTCATAAAGAACTTGTTTTTGTTTAGAGGAAAATTCAGCAACTATATTCCCTCCTGTTTTTTGATAATCTTTAGATGTTATTAACGATGTTAAAGTTTTACCTACCTCATTATCACAATCATGTTCTGAGAGATATTCGTTATTTTGATCTGGTTTAAGAATAATAAAATTTGAGGCACCTTCGAAATCAAGTAGGGCAGGAATTTTTTTTTGCCAACCATAACCTTTTCTGTAAATTAAATTAATATTTTTAGGTATCGTGGTTGCAGACTCAATTTTTACCGAAATGTCTTTTGTTTCAAATTCTGAAAGTATAACAATTGTTTTTTTTTCTCCCTCATAAGATTTAAAAAGTTCGTTCAATAAAGGAATGGTTTTCTTTGAAAAATTAAAAACAATAGTGTGACCCTTTTCAGATATGTAACCCTTACCTTCTCGTAATTCTTCTATTCTGTTTGAAAGTGCTTGGCTAATGATACCAATGAAACTTGAGAATACAATAATACCAAAAATAGTTATCAAAATCTTAAATACTTTGTCTGCAATAGTGTTGTCTGAATAGGCTTCACCAGAGATCGTACCTACATCGATAAAATAAGCAAATGTCATCCAAATAAATTTGCCAAATACACCATCTATGGAAATGACACCAATTAAGAATAGGAAATAAAAAATTAAAGAAAATAAAACAATACCTAATAAACTTACTCCAAAAAGGAAAAGGGCTAAATTTAAAAAACTTTTTTCTAAAGCTTGATCAAATTTATATTTTAAATATTTAAACATAATTAATTATACATCTTTTTTTAGAAGAGCGTCAGCTATAGATTTCGAAATCTTCATTCCAGTTAACTTCTCAATCCCTAACCACTCAAACATGGGATTAATTTCTAAAAAATATAACTTATTATCTTTGCC
>CACMNK010000044.1 GCA_902615145.1 uncultured Pelagibacteraceae bacterium
CCATGCTTTTCTTTACTTGTTCTACTTCGAATTTTTTTTTTTGTTTTCATTTATAAAAACATTATTTCACTAGAGAAATAATTATTATTCAATAAAAAATTTTAAAATATTATTTAAAATTAGGCTTTCAAAACTACAACCTGAAAGGGATAATTAATTTAGCTCATTATCTGTTTTAACCTGTTCATCGTCCTTTTTATATTTTACGCCTTTTCTCTCAAGTATTTCCTTAACCTTATCAGAATAAGGCTCTTCAATGTGTTCTGTAGATGGATTTAGCTCAATACCAGCTGGTGTAATTGTTTGGGGCATTGCTACGAATTGAGAGTCTGGGTTTTCAACAGTTTTTCTTACTTTCATTCTATACATACCAAAAAAACCAATTACTGCATGAAAAAAAAATAAAAAAACAAAAAATCCATTTGGACCTACTAAATCCATAAATATTGAACATAAAAATGGACCACTTATTGCTCCTAAACCAAATACAAATTGAAGACCTGCACCGGCAGCCACAAATTTTTCTTTAGGAATGAAATCATTAGTGTGTGCTAAAATTAAAGAAAACATTGGCAAACTACAAAATGAAAAAAGAACCAAAAAAATATAGAACCAGGTTTTACTTGTTGCAAGTCCACCTGGTAAATACATCTGTCTAGAAACTAAAATTGTTATAATTGCAAAAACTGCCGCACCAAAACTAGAAAAAACTATTACTTTTCGTCTATCATACATATCTGATATTTTTCCTACTGGAAATTGAGAAATAGCTCCAGATATAGCCAACAGAAAAGTTACAATTGAAATCTCTAATATAGTAAAATTCATTGAGGTCGCGTACACAGCCAATAGGGTAAATAGTGCAGCCTGTATAGTTCCATAAAAAAAAGAACTTACCATCCCAAAAGGAGAAGACTCATAGAGATCTTTTAGTGTCATAACTTTGATTCTTTTAAATGTTGGTGGTTTTTTTTTAGTTAGTAAAATAGGAATTAATGCAATTGATGTAATTACAGAAACTAAAATAAAAGGTTCAAAATTTTGAGGACTACTAAAGTTTAGTAAAAACATTCCAATTCCCATTGTTCCATAAAGTATGACCATGTAGATTGACAAAACACTTCCTCTATTTTTATTACTTGATCTATCGTTAAGCCAGCTTTCAGCAACTGTATAGATACAAACCATACTTATCCCAGTCAAAACTCTTAAAAAAAACCACACTAAAGGATTAACAATTATCGAGTGCATTAAAATGACCAAAGATGACAATGATGCAAATGCCGCAAAAACCCTAATATGGCCGACCCTAGATATAATATTGGGAATAGTTGCTGCACCTATAAAATAGCCAACAAAATATCCTGACATCATGAAACCAGTTGAGGTTAAACTAAATTCTTCTTGAACTGCTCTTACTCCTAAAAGAGAACCTTGAAAGCCGTAAGCCATCATAATACATCCCATGCCTAAAAATAGCGCCCAAGAGTTTTTTAAAACTTTGTTCATAAGTAGCCGTAATTATTCGCGATGTATTACTAAATCAAGTCTTAATTGTGACAATTTAATTTTTTCTTAACTTCAGAAATGAATGTATTGCAATGGTAGCAATTATAATTATACCACCTTGAAGTGTTTCTATACTAGGCTGCTCCTTTATAATAGCCCAAACCCAAATAGGACCGATAATAGTCTCTAGAAGAAAAAAAAGATTAACTTCAGCCGCAGGTATAAATCTTGGGGCAATAGTCACTAATACAAATGGTATCGCAACACATAAAATACACATTAAAGGAACAATAAATAAATCTTTCTCTGTAAGTTCAAAACTTTCTATAAAAAATAAGGCGAAAGATGCAACAAACAATTTACCTACTACAGCTGCAGGTACTAAGTTTTTGGTTTTAGCTGACCTAATAGTTATAGCACCTACAGCCAAACCAAAAGCAGTTACAAAACCTAAAATATCTCCATAAAAATTTCCAACCTTTAGAGAGTCGAAAAAAATGTAAACTATTGCAATAAAAGTTATTATTATAGAAATAAATGTTTTGCGATCAGGTGGCTCTTTTAAAAAAATAGCGCCAAGAATTGCAGATAACATTGGTGCAGTAGCGATCATAACAAGAGTATTTGCAACATTCGTATTTTGAATTGAAACAACAAAAGTAATATTTGTTATACTAAAAGTTGCTATATAAATTATTCCGTGAAAACCAGAATTAAAAAGAATTTTAAAAAAATTTAATTTGTAAATTAACAACATCCCAAAAAAAACGGTAAAAAAAGGGATGATACCTCGATAAAAAACTAGGCCCCAAGTATCAAGATTTGAAAGTCTTATAAATAATGAGTCAGGTGTGATAAACATTACAGCCACAAAAGCAAGCAAAGAGCCTTTTTGCTGATCGGTTAAAGTTTTCACGCTTTAAGTTCTTTCCAAAAAGTTTTAGCAAGATTAATTTTTGAAAGATCATAATAAGTTTTTAACCCAGTAGGAGAGGTAATATTGATATCACCATTAAGCTTTTGATCAATAAAGTCGATACCAGCAAAAAAAATATTCATTTTTTTTAAATCTTTTCCAACAATATTCGATATTTTTTTTTCATTTTTAGTTAAATTTATATTCACTGGCTTAGCGCCTTTACTCATATTGCTCAAAAAAGATCCTTCTTTTGGAATTCTAGATATAGCTCCACATACCTTACCATTAATTATAAACACCCTTTTATCGCCATTTTTAATTTTAGGTAAAAA
>CACMNK010000045.1 GCA_902615145.1 uncultured Pelagibacteraceae bacterium
TTTTGTTAACAATTTCTTCAGTAATTATGCAGGATAGATCATTTTTTTTGGATCAACGATTTTATCGTATTCTTTTTCGTTAATTAAACCTGATTTTAAAGCTTCGGATTTTAAGGTAGTTCCATTTTTCAGTGCTGATTTAGCAATTTTGGCAGCTTTATCATATCCAATTTTAGGTGCGAGTGCAGTAACTAGCATAAGAGAATTTTCAAGATAGTGTTTTATTTTAACCTTATCAGCTGTTATGCCTTTAATGCAGTACAAAGCAAAATTTTTTGAACTATCAGATAACAAATCAATCGATTGCAGAATATTGTGGGCAATCAACGGTTTGAATACATTCAACTCAAAGTGACCATGTGATCCGGCCATAGTAATACCATTGTGATTTCCGATTACTTTAACACAAACCATTGTTACTGCCTCTGACTGGGTAGGGTTTACTTTCCCTGGCATTATTGATGAGCCTGGTTCGTTGGCTGGTAGGATTAATTCCCCATATCCAGCTCTTGGACCAGAGCCTAAAAATCTAATATCATTAGCAATCTTCATTAAACATACTGCTGTAGTGTTTAGTGTTCCCGAAAAATTCACTATTTCATCATGAGCAGCTAATGCTGCAAACTTATTTTTCGTTGGTTTAAATGGAATTTTTGTAATTTTCTTTATTTGATTGATTATTTTTTTATCAAAACCTTTTTTACTGTTGATACCTGTTCCAACAGCAGTTCCACCTTGTGCTAAAAAGTAAATTTCATTTAATGCATTTTTAATTCTTGAAATACAGTCTTGTAGTTGTGACTGATAGCCAGAAAATTCTTGTCCTAATGATAAAGGAGTTGCGTCTTGTAAGTGAGTTCTTCCTACTTTAATTATTTTCTTAAATTTAGAGGCTTTCTTTTTTAAATCTTTATTCAATAGTTCTAATGCTGGTAATAACTTTTTTCTCGTTTCAACAGCTATTGCAATATGCATAGCAGTCGGAAATACATCATTAGTTGACTGAGATTTATTGACATGATCGTTAGGATGCACAGGTTTCTTTGAACCTTTTTTCCCTCCCAAAATTTCGATAGCTCTATTAGCAATTACTTCATTTACATTCATGTTTGTTTGAGTGCCAGAACCGGTTTGCCAAACTTTTAGTGGAAAATGATTATCTAATTTTCCTGCAATTACTTCATTTGATGCTTTTATAATTGCTTTTGAAATATTAGGTGGAATTTGTTTTTCTTTTGCATGAACTATTGCAGCTGCTTTTTTAATAATAGCTATCGATTTTATCAGCGTTGGTCTTACAAGGAATTCACCAATATCAAAATATTTCTTTGACCTTTGAGTTGATGCGCCCCAATATTTATCATTAGGAACATTAATAGATCCTATACTGTCAAATTCTTTTCTTAATTTCATTGATTAACTAGTAACTAATAAATTATTATGAATATACATTATTTTTAAAAAACTTACAGGAGCATTATGTCAAATTTTAGTAAGGTCGGAGTTTTCATGAAAACTTTTGGACAAGAAGTTAAAGATAAACCCTCATTTAGCACAGATAAAATCAACAAATTAAGACTGGACCTAATAAAAGAAGAATTGAACGAACTCACAGAGGCAATGAATAATAAAGATTTATTAGAGGTTGCAGATGCGTTAACAGATATACTTTACGTCACCTACGGTGCAGGTCATGCATTTGGTATTAATTTAGATAAGTGTTTTGAAGAGGTCCAAAACTCAAATATGAGCAAATTAGATGATAATGGAAAACCAATTTATAATGAGCATGGCAAAGTAATGAAAGGGCCAAACTATTTTAAGCCAGATCTGAAAAAATTTATTAATTAAAATTCAAGTTTAAAATCTATAGCTGGAGCGCTGTGTGTTATACTACCAACAGAAACCCTGTTGACCCCAGTTTTCGCAACAGATTTAATTGTTTGAAGACTAATGTTTCCAGAGGCTTCAGTTTCATAATTTTTTTTTGCGAGTTTCACTCCAAGTTTTAAGTTTTTATTATTCATATTATCAAATAAAACCCTATCAAATTTTAAACCAATAATTTTTTTAAGTTGATTGAGATTATCCACTTCAACAGTAATTCTTCTTCCTTTTTTATTTTCAATAGCTGAAGAAACTAATTTTTTAATATTTGAACTTGCAACATGATTATCTTTAATAAGAAACTCATCACTAAGATTAAATCTATGATTGGTTCCACCCCCTAATTTGACGGCATATTTTTGAATGACTCTTAAATTTGGAATAGTTTTTCTTGTGCAACATATTTTACACTTTTTCCCAGCTAGTTTTACAAACTTATTTGTTTTTGTCGCAATACCTGAAATATGAGATAAAAAATTTAAAGCCACTCTTTCTGCTATTAATATGTTTTGAACATTACCTTGAATTATTGCAATTACTGACTTCTTTTTAACAAAAGATCCATCTTTTTTTTTTAAAATAAACTTTATTTTTTTATCAATAAGAGAAAATGCACTTTTAGCAAATAATAATCCTCCAATAATTGCATCTTCATTAGCTATCAATTTTGCTTTGATTATTTTGTTATTTTTTACAAGACTTGAGGTAATATCTCCTGAAGGATACAAATCTTCATTTAGTGCAAGCTTGACAGTA
>CACMNK010000046.1 GCA_902615145.1 uncultured Pelagibacteraceae bacterium
CTTTATGAAAGAGTAAAGTTTTTATCAATTGCTGGGTCTAATCTAGATGAATTTTTTATGGTCCGTGTAGCTGGGTTATATAGTCAAATAAAACAAGAAGTTGACTCACTAAGCTCTGATGGTTTGACACCTGAAGAGCAAATGGATGAGGTAGTGCTTGAAACTAAGAATCTATTAAAAAAACAGAACAAAATTTTTATTCAACTGATTATGGAATTAAAAAAAAATAATATCAATTTAGTTAAACCAGTTAATTTAAATACTACGGATAAAAAAAAACTTTTAGAAATATTTAAAGAAGAGATTTACCCTTTATTAACACCATCAGCAATTGATCCTGCACATCCATTTCCATTTATAATCAATCAAGGAAGAGCAATTGTAATGAAGTTAAGAAAAAAAAATAAAAAAAGGATTTTAAACTCAATAATAGTAATACCAAAAGCATTATCTAGATTTATTGAAATTGAGTCTTCAAAAAATCATAAGAAATTTGTGATTCTAGATGATGTAATAAGTTTTTTTGCTAATGAAATTTTTCCAGATCATGATTTAGAAAAGAAAATGATTTTTAGAGTAATAAGAGACAGCGATGTAGAGATTCAAGAGGAAGCAGAAGATTTGGTTAGATCTTTTGAATTGGCTTTAAAAAGACGTAGAACGGGTGATATTGTTCGTTTAGAGGTTCTTGAAAATAGTGATAACGAGTTGATAAGATTTATAACTAATAAATTAGATATAAATCCTGACTATATTTATGATGTTGCTGGCCTTGTTGGAATTCAAGATATAGATCAAATATGTAAAGTAAAAAATCCAAAATTAAGATTTAAACATTTTACACCTAGAGAAGTTGAAAGATTAAAAGAATATAATGATAATTTTTTTGAAACTATTAAAAAGAAAGATTTAGTTGTTCATCATCCTTTTGAAACATTTGACTCAGTAATTGAATTTTTAAACCAAGCAGCAAATGATAAAAAAGTTATAGCTATAAAACAAACTCTATATAGAACAACTCTAGACTCACCTATTGTTAAAGCTTTAATAACAGCTGCAGAAAACGGAAAAACAGTTACCGCTTTAATTGAAATTAAAGCTAGATTTGATGAGGAAGCTAATATTCAACTATCAAGAAGTTTAGAAAAAGTAGGTGTTCAAATTGTTTATGGTTTTGCTAAATATAAAACTCATGCAAAATCATCATTAGTTTTAAGAAGAGAACAGGGTAAAATACAAACTTATTTTCATTTAGGAACTGGCAATTATCATCCAGTAAATGCTAAAATTTATACTGATTTGTCTTTATTTAGTTGTGATAAGAAAATGGCATCAGATGTTGAAAAGTTTTTCAATTATGTAACAGGATACGCAAAACCAAAAAGTTTAAATAAAATTTCTATTTCGCCAGTAAATATGAGGCAAACCTTAAATGAAAATATTGATGCTGAAATTAAAAATTCTAAAAATGGAAAATTTGCAGCCATTTGGGCAAAAATGAACTCTTTAGTAGATCCAGAAATTATTGATAAATTTTATGAAGCTTCGAATGCTGGTGTAAAAATTCATTTATTTGTAAGGGGTGTTTGTTGTTTAAGACCAGGAGTAAAAGATAGATCAGAAAACATATTTGTAAAAAGTATCATAGGAAGATTTTTAGAGCATTCTAGAATTTACTGCTTTAGTAATGGTACAAAAAAAATGCCTAATAGAAATGCAAAAGTATATATTTCGTCAGCTGATTTAATGCCGAGAAATTTAAATCGAAGGGTAGAACTTCTAGTCCCAATTGAAAATGAGACTGTTCATGAACAGATCTTAGATCAAATAATGTTGGCAAATTATCTTGATACTAATCAGAGCTGGGAACTTGAAGCTGATGGTAATTATAAAAAAATTAAATATAGTAAGAGCGATTCCTTTTCAGCTCATGAATATTTTATGAATAATCCGAGCTTATCTGGAAGAGGTAAAGCTAAACTAAGAATGCAGCCTAAACAACTGCACTTAAGATTGATTAAAAGTGGAAGTAATTAAAAGTAAAAATAGTTTAAAATTAAATCAGGCAAAATTAGCTATAATAGACATTGGATCAAACTCTATAAGAATGCTAATTTATGAAGATTTCAGTTCTTCTCGTGTGCCTTTTTTTAATGAAAAAGCAGTTTGTGAACTTGGAAAAAATTTAGATAAATCCAAAAAACTTCACAGATCTGGTACCGAATATGCTTTAAAAGTTTTAAAAAGATTCTCTGAAATTTTAAATGTTTCAAAAATCACAAATCTTAAAATCATTGCAACAGCAGTTTTAAGAGAAGCGACTGATACAAAACCATTTATTAATGAAGTTGAAAAACTTTTTAAAACTAAGATTAATATATTATCTGGAGAAGAAGAAGCTGAATGCTCAGCTGAGGGAGTAAAAATAGGCTTTGAAAATGTCAATGGATTAGTTGCTGATCTTGGAGGTGGAAGTTTAGAATTAGCTCGAGTTGAAAATAATATAGTTACTAATAAAACCTCATTACCTATTGGAGTTTTAAGATTATTAAATAATCCTATAGTTAAAAAAAGAAATTTAGCAAAATATATCAAAAAATTATTAAGAGAAGAAAAATGGCTTTCAAAAAAGAAATTTAAT
>CACMNK010000047.1 GCA_902615145.1 uncultured Pelagibacteraceae bacterium
ATAGATCTTTTTGCTAAAGACTTTTTAAAATCATTAAAATCTTTTCTAATCTCTTTAAGATTGTGCATCAGATTTTTCTAAATTTTTATTTTCAATAAACCTTACTGAAAAAATTGATAATTCATATAAAATTAGTAAAGGTATCGCTAATCCAATCTGAGTTATTGGATCGGGTGGTGTTAATAATGCGGCAGCTGCAAATATAATTACAACAACATATTTCCTTCTTTTTTTTAAAAAATCAGAGTCAATTAATCCGACTCTTGCTAGCAAACTTAAAACAACTGGGAGCTGAAAACTTATTCCAAAAGCAAAAATTAATTTCATAACTAAAGAGAGATATTCGTTCACTTTAGCCTCCAATTGGATTGGTAAATTGGTAGAAACACCTGAGCTTTCAAATGAAAGAAAAAATTTAATTGCTAGAGGCATTATCAGGTAATAGACAAGTAACCCTCCTAAAAAAAATAATACAGGTGTTAAAACTAAATAAGGTAAAATCGCGATTTTTTCATGCTTATAAAGTCCTGGCGCAATAAACTTCCATATTTGCATTAAAATATATGGACAGGTTACAAAAAAAGCAGTGAAAAAAGAAACTTTCAAATAAGTTAAAAAGGTCTCTTGAAGAGCAGTAAATATTAATCTTCTATTTGTCTCATCTTCTTTGACTGCTTTAGCATAAGGTTCAACCAAAAAACCATAAATATGCTCAGCAAAAAAATAACATCCTACAAAAAAAATAATTAGAAATATGAAACTGTGTATTAACCTTTTTCTTAATTCGGCTAAATGACTAATAAAACCTGTATCTTTATCATCGTTAGTCATTTTTCTTTTCTTCTTTTTTTTCTTTCATCTCTTCATCAATATCGATGTTAGAAACTTCATTTTGAATATTATTGACATACCTTTTAGCAGTACCAATCCAAGAGCCAACCTTTTTAAGCATTATTGGAAAGTCTTTTGGTCCCAGAATAACAATAGCAATACCTACGACAATTAAAATTTCAAACCAACCAATTGTAGGCATGTGGTTTATTCTTTGTTGTTAGATTTATTATTGTCCTGATTCTCGTCAGAAATATTTTTAGGTTCTGACTCATCTGTTACATCAGATGCCATACCTTTTTTGAAACTTTTAATACCCTTGGCTACATCGCCCATCAAACTAGATATTTTCCCACGACCAAATAGTAAAACAACTAATATAACTACTATAGCTATTTGCCAAATTCCTATGCTCATGAATAACTTATAACCTTTTTATTTAAAATTTAAAGTAGCAAATTACTTTTGCTCATCCTTATCAAGAGTGCTACTCAACATTTCATCAATATTTGAGTAAATGTCCTCTTTTTTTTCTTCTTGTTTTTCCTTGTAAAATTTTCCTGTACCAAATATTGCATTATCTATATTAGCGCTATCAATTAAACCTGCGGCTCCTAACTCATCAACAGTAGGTAAATCAGATAACTTTTGAAGGTTAAAATGACTTAGAAAATTGTCAGTTGTAACGTATTGGATTGGTTTTCCAGGAACATCTTTTCTTCCACCAGGCTTCACCCAATCTAATTCCATGAGTATTTCAATAGTATTTGTTCCAAAAGCTACACCTCTAATTTCCTCAATTTCTGCTCGGGTTACAGGTTGATGGTAAACAATAATTGATAAAGTTTCTATTGCAGCCCTAGATAATTTTTTTTCAACAGTCTTTTCTTGTACCATCAAACTTGACAATTTAGCTGACGTTCGAAAAGACCATTTATTAGATATACAAACTAAATTTATTCCTCGATCTTTATATTCATTTTGTAGTTTTTTTAGAATTTTTTCTACATCTGATTTTTTAGAAATTTTACTTTCAATAGTACTAATGTCTAAAGGTTCAGCTGCAGCAAAAATTATTGCTTCAATTTCTTTTTCAACATTTGATAATTTTGAGGGAAAATCAATTATATTATTTTTTTTCTTCTTTTTAATCATTTATTTTCTTTTATGTAAATCTCTTCAAAAAGGTCGTCTTGTTTTATTTTTAAATTTCCCTCTTTAACTAATTCTAATGAACCAGCAAAAATTCCAGCAGTTCCAGTACTTTTAAATTTTTTCTCAATTTTAAAATTTTTTGGTATCAAATCATCTAATTTTTTCCAATCTAAGAGTTTACCAAAAAAGTCTCTGATAGTTTTTATGCCGTCTTCAGTTGTAAAAACTGGAAGCCTTGGGATATTAATTTTTTGAAAATCTTTAGTCATTAAGATAAAGGAGTAAGTTTTTAAAAGATCAAATAGACTTATGTTATATTCGCTATTATAAATTGGTCTTATTCCAGCCTTCATGCCTCTTGACCTGATCTCTTTTCCAAGACGTTTTCGCTTGAGCATTTGATCTGACAATAATCTTATTAATTCTAATTTTTTAAGTTGTAATTTTAATTTTTCAGCAACTTCTTGAAGTTTGAACTCTTCGTCTGGAGAGCTTGGTAATAATAATTTTGATTTTAGGTAAGCTAACCATGTTGCCATTAACAAATATTCAGATGCTGTCTCTAAATTTAAATTTGTTTCATTTTTAATATAATCATTAAATTGATCTGCTAATTTAGTTATTGATATTTTTTCTAAATTT
>CACMNK010000048.1 GCA_902615145.1 uncultured Pelagibacteraceae bacterium
ACAGATTTCAATTTTAATAATTTACATTTTTTAACAAAATACTGTTTTATTTTATTTATGATTATCGGTAGAATTGAATTATTAACAATTTTACTAATTTTAAAAAAATTTTTATTTAAAAATTAATATATAATTGATATGTATCAGTTATATTTTTGCGCCCTTAGCTCAGCTGGATAGAGCATCGGTTTTCTAAACCGAGGGTCGTAGGTTCGAATCCTTCAGGGCGCGCCAATATTCACTTTTTTTAATAATTTTTCCTAAAAATTTGCTTGACTTAGTTTTTTTAAAATAACTTTTCTCAAAAACTTTTTCTTGAAGAGCGTTTTTTTACATGATTAAATTAAGAATATTCAAAACAATGTTTTGAATTATTTGTTAACAAATAAATAATAACAGAAGGAAGAATAATGTTTAAATACTTAAAACAATTAACTTCTTTAGTTGCTATGGTAGCTGTGTTGTTTACTTTTACAACAGAGTCTATGGCTGCTAAAAAATCTAAAACACTTAAAAACACTCAAAAAAAGGGTTTTGTAAGATGTGGAGTATCTCAAGGTCTCCCAGGATTTTCTAACGCTGACGCTGCAGGAAATTGGACTGGTGTTGACGTTGATGTATGTAGAGCAGTAGCTGCTGCAGTACTAGGTGATGCAAACAAAGTTAAGTTTACACCACTAAGTGCTAAAGAAAGATTTACAGCTCTTACATCTGGTGAGATTGATATCTTATCAAGAAACACAACTTGGACACTTTCTAGAGATGCTGATATCGGACTTACTTTTGTAGGTGTAAACTTTTACGATGGTCAAGGTTTCATGGTAAGAAAAAGTTCAGGTATTACTTCAACAGGCCAATTCAAAGATGGTATCTCAGCTTGTACAAACATTGGTACAACAACTGAGTTAAATATGAGAGACTTCTTTAATTCTAAAGGAATCAAGTATGAACCAGTAGCATTTGAAAAAGCTGACGAAGTCGTAGCTGCTTACGATGCAGGTAGATGTGATACTTACACTACTGATAAATCTGGTTTAGCTGCTCAAAGAACAAAAATGAAGAACCCTGATGAACACATTGTTTTACCAGAAACTATTTCTAAAGAACCTTTAGGACCAGTTGTAAGACAAGGTGATTCAGTTTGGGAAGATATCGTAAGATGGTCTTTGAACACAATGATCGAAGCTGAAGAATATGGAATTACTTCAGCAAATGCAGACATGATGAAAACTTCTGACAATCCAGCAATCAAAAGATTAGTTGGAGCTGAAGGTGAATTAGGTGCTGCTTTTGGTCTAGATAATGACTGGAGCTTAAGAATTATCAAGCAAGTTGGTAATTACGGTGAAAGCTATAAGAGAAATATTGCTGACACTGGAATTTTACCAGACAGAGGTCCAAACCAATTATGGACAAAGGGCGGAATACTTTACGTTCCACCTGCAAGATAATTTCAGTTTAAAATACTTAAAAAGGGCTAGATTTTTCTAGCCCTTTTTTTATAAATTCATATATTATCTCATTTGTGAATCTGAAACTTAAAGACATTGTTCCCCAATTAATCACAGTCGTAGCTGTGGTTTTGATTTTTGGTTTTTTTACTTACAACGCTCAAATCAATATGGAAAATAGAGGTATTGATTTTGGATATGGTTTCTTATCACAAGAGTCTTCTTTTGATGTTCAATTTTCTTTGATTGAATATGATGGATCTCACTCTTATTTCAGAGCTTATTTAGTTGGGTTATTAAACACAATACTAGTTTCAGTTATAGGTATAATTATTGCTACAATTTTAGGTGTAATAGTTGGTGTCGCTAGATTATCTCCTAACTATTTAATAAATAAATTTGCAGCTTTTTATGTTGAATTTTTTAGAAATATTCCATTACTACTTCAAATCTTTTTTTGGTATTTTGCTGCTCTCAGAGCATTACCACTTCCACAAGATGCAGAAGCAATTTTTGGAGTTTTTTTCTTAACTATAAAGGGATTATATGTCCCTGCTTTTATTTGGCAAAATTTTAGTATTTTCTTTTATTCGCTTGTTGCAGCAGTAATAGCTATTATTGTCATAAGAATTCATGCAAAAAAAGTTCAAGAAAATCAAGGTAAACAAATTCCAGTTTTTTTTATTTCATTAGGATTGATCTTTATTCTTCCTCTACTGAGTTTTTTGATAGGTGGAGTAAAACTTTCATTTGAAGTTCCTGTTCTTAAACAATTAGCAACTACATCTTTTATATACGAAGGAGGAGTAAGTTTGCCGCCAGAACTTATTGCCCTAACACTTTCCCTGTCTTTGTA
The DNA here is from genome assembly GCA_902615145.1 of uncultured Pelagibacteraceae bacterium. GTDB lineage: Bacteria > Pseudomonadota > Alphaproteobacteria > Pelagibacterales > Pelagibacteraceae > Pelagibacter. The sequence goes on from CACMNK010000048.1 coordinate 2,308, forward strand.
TACTGCAACATTTATTGCAGAATGTGTCAGAGCTGGAATTCAAGGAGTTGGAAAAGGTCAAAAAGAAGCTGCAGCATCAATAGGTTTAACACCTAATCAGGTTTTAAAATTAGTGATTATGCCACAAGCTTTAAGAATAATTATTCCACCAACAACCAATCAATACCTAAATTTAACAAAAAATTCTTCTCTTGCAGCAGCAATAGCTTATCCAGATTTGGTCTTAGTTTTTGCTGGAACTGCACTAATGCAAACTGGTAAAGCCATCGAAATAGTCTCTATAACAATGTTTACTTATTTAACTCTAAGTA
>CACMNK010000049.1 GCA_902615145.1 uncultured Pelagibacteraceae bacterium
CAGTTTGTAATAATGCCAATAACGAAGTCTGTCCTATTTGGCCAAATAAAGATCAGATAATTCATTGGGATATAGAGGATCCTATTAAATTACTTAATGAAACAAACGACTTAAATAAAAAAGATGAAATAATAGAAAAAGTTTACAATAATATTCATAAAAGAATAAAGGAACTATTTTATGAAAAATAAAAACCGCTATTTTCTTGCTGAACTATTAGGAAGTTGTTTTTTAGTAATGATTATTGTTGGTTCAGGTTTAATGGCTGAAAACTTAACTAATGATGTTGCTGTGATGTTAATAGCTAATACTATAGCAACAGGAGCAGGTTTATTTGTGCTTATTACAGTTTTTGCTGATGTATCAGGAGCTCACTTTAATCCATTTGTAAGTATCGCAATGGCAATAACGGGTAAATTAAAAAAGAAACTATTACCCTACTATATCATTGCTCAATTGGTTGGTTGCTTAATTGGTGTTGGTTTAGCTAATTTCTTTTTTGAACATGAAGTTTATGAATTGTCTACTAAATCAAGAGATGGAATTTACATACTCACATCTGAGGTAATAGCAACATTAGGGCTTATAATTATAATTTTTGGGTCTATGAAGTCGGGCAAAATTGCTGTTGCTGCTAGTGTTGGTCTTTATATTACTGCAGGTTATTGGTTTACTTCTTCAACTTCTTTTGCAAATCCTGCGGTTGCTATTGCTAGAACATTTACAGAATCGTTTACTGGTATTAGTTATTTAAATACTCCTTATTATATTTTAGCTGAGCTTATTGGAATGTTAATTGCTGTACTTATTGTTAAAAAGTTATTTTTAGAAAAAAATTGAAAAATATAAAACTTACCAATCGAATAAGTTTAATTAACAAAAAATTTAAAAAAAAAGAGTTTTATCATTATCTTAAAACTTCTAATCTTTCATTAGTAATACCTAAGATTAAAGACAAATATGTAGTAGTTTCCCAAAAAAGAGTTCCAATTAATAAAATTAACTACGAGTTTCCTTCTGGCATAGTGGAAAAAAAGGAAACAACTCTCCAATCAGCATATAAGGAATTAAGAGAAGAAACAGGATATAGATCAAGATCAAAATTGAGTAAAATAATAACTTTTTATAATGAACCTGGAAGACTAACTACTAAAATTACTGGTTATTACACAGAAGACTTAATTAAAATTTCGAAACCAGAACAAAGTATTAGAATTCATCTTTTTAATCAAAGAGAGATATTTAAATTAATATTAAATCAAAAATTCAATAATAGTTCTCATATAGCAATGTTTTTTTATTTAATAACAGTTCTTAAAAAACTATAAACTAAAGGTTGTATCAAAATATCTTTTTTATTTAAGGATTATATGATTAAATCAAATATTAAATAATTCGGAGGCAGTAATGAGAAAAAAACTAAAAAAAAATGAAAAGAAAAAAACAAAGATATTAAAATCAATAGACAAACTTAAAAATAAAATTACAGCAAAAGAAAAAAAATTATCAAGCCTTAATATTAAAATTGCTGGTCTAGAAAAAAAGGTTGCAGAAAAAAAAGCAAAAAAGCTTGCTAAGAAAAATGCAGAGCAGTCTCCTGCATCTATAAATAATTAATTCCAAATCGTCTTTCTCCCTTCTCATTTAAGAGAAGGAAGAAAGTAGTTAATCAACAAAATTTAAACAGGGGAAGAAATAATGAATATTTAAACTTTGGTGGTGCTTTATACATAAACTAAATTACAAAATTATTTACTTATTGTTAAAGTTAAATGAATTTAAATTAAAATAATGTTACAAAAAAATATCACTCAATTAAAAATAGAATTAAATTTAATTTATCTTGAATTATTTGAGTAAATTACTCTTGGTTCTAAAAATAATTCTCTAGCAAGAGCTTTAAATCTTTTAGTAACTTGTTTTGAGATTATTTCTTGATGTTGTGATGGAATTTTTAAAAATACAGCATTACCTCTTTTATACAATTTAAACTCTTCAAGAAATATCGTAGATATCGAGGTCAATGATTGTGAAAATCTCAATGCTGCTCCAACTTGTTTGCTTGAAAAAATTTCATTATTATTTAAAAAAGTTAGATACTCCATCTTTGGATTATACTTGATACTACAGTACCGCCAATAACATGACAAAGCTAATTGTATTCTTTCTTTATGAGTCAATCTAAGTAAAGGAGTATTTATTGTTTCTTGAAATACCAATTCAGCTTTTTGAAATGCTCCTAATCCCCAATCCATATGACTTAATACACATGCCAGATATAATAATTTCTTATTAAAATGTTCATTGCCTTCAAAAATTGGCTGAATAAAATCATAATATTTTTTATAGTTCGATCCTAGATCACCTCTTTTTTTTGCAATATTCTCAAGTGCTTTATGAAAAATTTCTGATTCTTTTACATCTTTAAAATAGTCAATTGATAAAGAACCTTCACGCAAACCGCTTATAGAACAAATTATATTTCTTGGATTTGTAACTCTCATAATTTCATCAAGTATAATGCAACTATAAGGTAAATACGCTGTTCTAGATTTT
>CACMNK010000050.1 GCA_902615145.1 uncultured Pelagibacteraceae bacterium
AGCTGTAGGTGAGGGTATGGGCAGAACTTGGTACGCGCCGTGGAGTAATGGATCAGCATATGCTTTACCTATAGCAGCTGGTGCAAAGATGACTCAAATGGAAAACAGAATTGTTTTATGTAGATTTAAAGATGGTTATGGACCTGTTGGTGCATACTTTTTACATTTAAAAACATATACTCAAAATGCTAATGGTGAAAACTATGAAAAAAAATGGTACGACCAAACAAAAGAGTTAGTAGGTGAGTATATTGATCACCATCCAACTCCAACATGTTTAAGAAATCACGCATTTATTCAAGAAGTGGCTGCGGGAGGTGGACCAATCCACATGGTGACTAAAGAGGCTTTCCAAGATCCACATTTAGAGACCGTAGGATGGGAAAATTTTTTAGGTATGACAGTTGGGCAAGCTGTTGTTTGGGCTTCGCAAAATATTGATCCAAAATATACCAATCCTGAATTAACAACCTCGGAACCTTATGTGATGGGATCACACGCAACGTGTTCTGGAGCTTGGGTGAGTGGACCAGAAGATTTATCTCCACCTGAATATTTTTGGGGATATAATCGAATGTTAACTATTGATGGCCTATTTGGAGCTGGTGACACTGTTGGTGGAAGCGCTCATAAATTTTCATCAGGCTCATTTACTGAAGGAAGACTAGCAGCCAAAGCAGCAGTGAAATACATACAGGACAAAAAAGCAGACGGAATTAAAGTTTCGGATAAACAATGTGATGACTTCAAAAAAGCTGTTTATAAACCTCTAGATACTTATACTGTTGCTCAAAACGAAATAACTGGGGGAACAGTTTCACCGAGCTATATTTCACCTATTCAAGGTCTACAAAGACTTCAAAAAATTATGGACGAATATGTGGGAGGAATTACCTCTAACTATATGACAAATGGAAACTTATTAAAAAAAGCTCTGCAATTGTTAGACTGGCTTCAAGAAGATTTAGAAAAAGTAGGAGCTGAAGATTATCATCAATTAATGAGAGCTTGGGAATTAAAGCATAGGGCGCTGACTTCTCAGTGTGTGACTGAACATACATTATTTAGAGAAGAAACTCGTTGGCCAGGATATTATTATAGAGGTGATCATATGAAGTTAGATGATGAAAACTGGCATTGTTTGACGGTATCTAGAAGGGATCCTAAAACTGGTAAATTTAGTCTTGAGAAGGTCCCTGTGTATCATATTGTTGATGAAAAAGAGAAGAAAAAAGCTTCTTAATCTAATATTATAAAGAGTAATCAATGGATCTATTATCTAAATCAGATGAGGAGATATTCGAAATTGGTAAACCCTTCTGGGAAAACTTAGTTAGATCCTCCAATTTGAAAGATTATGGCGGTTTTACCAGAGATTTTTCCACTCAAATGCTTTTCGGAGCTAATGAGGTCGAATTAGGTAAACAATGGGCTAATAACAAACTAATTGTAAACTTAAATGAAACATATGAGCCATTTGGCACTCTAAGAAGAGGTGATCATATAACAGTATTAATAAAGCAGACAAACAAAGAAATCCAAGGTGAATTTTTAGGCAGACTTGTGCTTGGAGTAGAGGATGGCGAGGTTAAAGTTTTTGGTGCAACTATCTACTAAAAAAAGAATTAATTTTTCAATAATAGTTTGACAATTTATCTACCGGGTGTATGAGAAATATAGATGCACCTTCCAAATATAAAAATACCTCAAATACTTTCTGAAAAAAAAACAACATTAATTAAAACTGGAATTTTTTCAGCGATTGTAGCTTGTTGGGGCGTGATCTTATTTGGAACTTTTATAACTTTTAGTTAAGTTATATTTAAAGTTTTTTTAGATGGATGTTTTTTTACCTATAGCCCAAGTATTTATTAACCCTGTCGAAATACTTTTAATAAGTGCTATAGTTGGAGTTCTTTCTGGTTTATTTGGTGTAGGAGGTGGTTTCTTAATGACACCTTTTTTAATCTTCATGGGCGTTCCCCCAGCTTATGCAGTTGCTAACGAGGCCAACAATATCTTGGCAACTTCTGTATCTGGATCCACCACTCATTGGTTAAAAAATACTTTAGATTACAAAATGGGATTAATGATTGTAATTGGTGGAACTATAGGAACTATAGTAGGTATTTTTACTTTCACATATTTTAAAGACATCGGTAAAATAGATACGGTAATTTCTTTAGCCTATATGTATATTCTTGCAATAATTGGGACTCTGATGTTAGTGGAAAGTCTAGGTGAGATTGATAAAGCCAAAAAGAATATTGTAGAGAAAAAAAAATTACATGTTCATTATTGGATACATGGACTTCCTTTTAGAATGAGGTTTCCAAAATCAAAACTATATGAAAGTATATTCACACCGATCATAATTGGATTAGTTGTTGGGTTTATAGCAGCTATAATGGGGATCGGCGGTGCATTTATCTTAGTGCCGGCAATGATTTATATTATTAAGATGCC
>CACMNK010000051.1 GCA_902615145.1 uncultured Pelagibacteraceae bacterium
AGGTATTGATCTTATTTATCCGGATCCAGGGTTTATTCAGGAAAGAAAAGACAATCTATTAGGAATTGTCTTAACACATGCTCACGAAGATCACATAGGTGCGGTAGCTCATTTATGGCCAAAATTTAAATGCAAACTTTATGCTACTCCTTTCACAGCTGTTTTAATAAGAGAAAAATTTAGAGAAAAAAATATCGATATTACTAATGACTTACAAATTGTAGAACTAAACGGAAAGGTAAATTTAAATCCTTTTGAGATTGAATATATCACTTTAACCCATTCTATTTTAGAACCAAATGGCCTTAGAATTCAAACACCAGCAGGTATTGTTTTACATACTGGTGATTGGAAAGTTGACCCAAATCCCCTTATTGGTGCCGAGATTAATTCAAAAAGATTAAAAGAAATTGGTGATGAAGGTGTTCTAGCAATGATTTGTGACTCTACTAATGTTTTTAGTGCTGGGCGCTCAGGTTCTGAATTAGATGTGAGAAAAAGTATGTTGAACATAATGAGTAGGTTGAAAAAAAGAATTATAATAACCTCATTTGCATCAAACGTTGCAAGAATGGAGTCAGCTTTCTATTGCGCAGAAAAAACAGGAAGACAAATTTCGCTTGTTGGTAGATCTATGCACAGAATATTCAAAGCAGCTAGACAATGTGGATATCTTAAAAATACTATTGAACCAATAGATCCAAGAGAAGCAAAAAATTTTGCTAGAGAAAAAATTGTATATCTTTGTACAGGTAGCCAGTGTGAACCGATGGGAGCAATGATGAGAATTTCAAATTATACACATCCCGATGTATTTATTGAGAAAGGAGATGCAGTAATTTTTTCCTCAAAAATAATACCAGGAAATGAAAAAAAACTTTACAAACTTCACAATCAATTAGTCAAGGACGGAATAGAGGTAATTTCAGAAGAGAGTGAATTTATCCATGTTTCTGGGCATCCAAATAGAGAAGATTTAAAAGATATGTATGATTGGGTTAAACCAAAATGTATAATTCCTGTACACGGAGAACACAGACATATGATTGAGCATATTGCTTTTGCTAAGGAAATGCAGGTACCTTATCCTGTTAAAGTAGAAAATGGTGATATAGTAAAATTAGCTCCAGGAGACTATCCAGAAGTCTATGATAAAGCTCCCAGTGGAAGACTATATTTGGATGGCAATGTAAGTGTTGAGGAAAACTCTCAATCTATAAAAGATAGAAAAAACTTAGGATCTAACGGTTATCTTGAAATAACTATTTTAATCACACCTAAGGGAAATATTCACAATAATCCAATAATAAACTTTAGAGGATTACCGATTTATGAAACAGATGAATTTATTTACTTATTAGAAGAAGAAATAGAGAAAATAGCAAAAACATTTAATATTGGAAATAAAAGTCAAAGACACAATCTGATAGATGCACTTAAAATTGCAGCTAGAAAATTTACGAAAGACAAAACAGGCAAAAGACCTTTCACCAATATTAATTTAGTTGATATTTAATGAGTGCTACTGGACTTGCTATAATATATATAATCATTTGGTGGATTGTTTTTTTTGCAATTTTACCCATAGATGTTGATAGAATAAAGATTGAAAAAATTGAAGGTGAGGATCCTGGATCACCAGAAAATCCTAAGATTTTAAAAAAATTCATTTATTGCACTGGAATAACAACTATTTTATTCACAATTATATATTTGTTAATGAGGTTTGAATATTTAAACTTAAGAAATATAATCATCTAACATGCATATTTCAAAATCTTTTATTCCAATTTTAAAAAATAATCCCTCAGAGGCCAAAATTAAATCTCATCAATTAATGTTAAGGGTGGGTATGATTAAACAATCATCAGCGGGTATATACTCCTGGTTACCACTTGGCTTCAAAGTTATGAAGAAAATTGAACAAATTGTAAGGGAAGAACAAGATGGGATTGGAGTTCAAGAGATTTTAATGCCAACAATACAATCCAGTGAAATTTGGAAAGAAAGCGGAAGATATAAAGATTACGGTGAGGAAATGCTAAGAATAAAAGATCGTCAAAATCGTGAAATGTTATATGGCCCTACAAATGAGGAATTGATAACAGATATATTTAGAACCTCGATCAAATCTTATAAATCTCTTCCACAACTTTTGTATCATATTCAATGGAAATTTAGAGATGAAATTAGACCAAGATTTGGGATAATGAGATGTAGAGAGTTCTACATGAAAGATGCTTATTCTTTCGATATATCTGATGAAGAAGCACTTTTTTCTTATAATAAATTTTTCTTGTCATATCTTAAAACATTTAAAAAATTAAATTTAAAAGCTATACCAATGGCAGCAGATACAGGTCCAATTGGAGGAAATCTATCTCATGAATTCATTATTTTAGCTGAAACTGGTGAAAGTAAAATTTTTACTGACAAAAGAATTTTTGATTT
>CACMNK010000052.1 GCA_902615145.1 uncultured Pelagibacteraceae bacterium
TGCCGTGGCAGTATATTTTTGGAAGGGGTTTAACGATTTTTATTCTTTTAAATCTTTATTTATATTTTGAGGAAGGTCTAAATTTTTATAAAAATTACAAAAAAGTAGGTAAATCAGGAATAATTGGTGGTTGTGGGTTAGGTGTGGCTATGATTTCATTTATATACTCAATAACGAATACTAGTGCAGCAATCACTTTATTATGTTTAGCTGCAATGCCTTTTTTTACTGCTTTACTTGCGTTTCTTTTTTTAAAGGAAAAAATCAGCCTAAATGTGTGGATTTCAATATTTATTGCGACAATAGGAATTGTAATTATGGCTATTGGAAATAATGAAAAAAATTCGATTGTAGGATTTATTTTCGGTATTACCTCTTCTGTTGGTTTTTCAATATTTTCTGTGACTTTGAGATGGAGAAAAGAAACTCCTAAATTTACAACAGTAGCCATTGCTGGTTTGTTTTGTTTTGTTTTAGCTGCTTCGGTAATATTATTCAAAAACCAAACATTTTTTTCGACAAGTTATAACTCCTCATTGTTCTCGCTACATGGAACTTTGGTGTGTATGGGAATGATTTTATATGCAATTGGATCAAAAGCAATTCCTGCAGCAGAATTAACTTTACTATCATTGACTGAAGTAATAGGTGGAATTTTTTGGGTTTGGCTACCATTATTTGGCATAAATGAAATTCCAACAACAAACACAATAGTTGGTGGATTTTTTCTTTTTATCTCACTTTTTTATTATAGTTTAATAATGAGATGGAATAAGAGACACATTGCATTAAATTAAAATTTCATTGAAAAAAAATTTTTTATCACTAGTGATTTGATGAAATGGATAAAAAAAAAACAGTAATAAATAGTTGGAATGAGTGGGATCCACTAAAACATGTAATAGTGGGTAGAGCTGATGGCACTTGTATACCTGCACCCGAGCCAGCTTTAGATGCAAAAGTTCCAGAGGACTCGGATATGAGAGGAAAATTTGGTCCAAGAATGCAAGATACTGTGGATAAAGCAAACGAACTATTAAATAATTTTTCAAATATTTTAGAAAAAAGAGGTATCAAAGTAGATAGACCAGAACCAATTAATTTTAATCAAAAAATTTCTACACCAGATTGGGAAGCAGAAACAATGTTTGGTTGTATGCCTCCAAGAGATGTCCTACTTACAGTAGGAAATGAAATCTTAGAAGCAACAATGAGCTATAGATGTAGATGGTTTGAGTATTTATGTTATCGACCTCTTTTAAAAAGATATTATGAGGAGGACTTAAATATGAGACATGAGTCTGCCCCAAAGCCAAGATTGACTGATGCTGATTATAGAAAAGATTATTTGTCAGAGAAAATTGGCATACAAAAAAGACTTCAATGGACTGAAGAAAAGTTTTTTGTAACTACTGAGGAGGAACCTTTATTTGATGCTGCAGATGTTTTAAGATTCGGAAAAGATTTAATAGTTCAACATGGATTTACCACAAATTTAAAAGGCATAGATTGGTTAAAGAGACATTATAAAGACCATAGAGTTCACGCTGTAAATTTTCCAGGGGATCCATATCCAATACATATAGATGCTACTTTTACTCCGATTAAAGAAGGATTAATAATCAATAACCCTCAAAGAAGATTACCAAAGGATCAAAGAAAACTTTTTGAGAAAAATGGATGGGAAATAATTGATGCCGCTCAACCTGCACACAATGAACCACCACCTCTTTGTTACTCTTCAGTTTGGCTCTCTATGAATGTATTAGTTTTAGATCCAAAAACAGTCTGTGTAGAAAAAAGTGAAAAATATCAAGCAGAACAACTTGATAAATTAGGGATGGAAGTTATTCCGATTGATTTAAGAGATGCGTACGCGTTTGGAGGAGGGCTTCATTGTAGCACAGCAGATGTATTTAGAGACGGAGATTTAAAAGATTATTTTCCAAAACAATAAAAATAAAGCGATTGATCTTTTCTTAGTTTTTTTTCGATTTGTCGATACTAAATTTTTCTAACTGGCTTAATGAACTTTCCGAATTATTATCTACATTGTCAAATTTAGCACGTCTTTCCATCTCTTTTTGTATTAATCTTTGCTCTCTTCTCATTTCCTCTTGTTCTTTTAGTTTTTGATCTTTGTCAAATTTTTCTTCCCATTCTCTAATTTTAATATATTCAACTTCTTTCTGTTTTTCTTGCTCTTCTTTTAATCTTTTTAATTCTCTATTTTTACGTCTTTGTTCTTTAAGATCTCTTTGATGTAATTCGTCTTCTCTTACCTTTAAGTCAATATCCTTTCTATTTTGCTCTTCATCTCGAATTTTTAATTGTTTTTCTTTCTCTCTTAATTCTTTTGCTACCAGAACTAATTCTTCATCTTTTCTTACTAATCTATCACTCTCGATTTTTTGTTTTTCAT
>CACMNK010000053.1 GCA_902615145.1 uncultured Pelagibacteraceae bacterium
ACCTTATCCAATGATGAATATAATCAATGGTGGTGCTCATGCAAATAATGGTCTTAGAATTCAAGAATTCATGATTAGACCAGATAGAGCAAAAAGTTTTTCTGAAGCAATGAGAATATGTTTTGTAGTGATTAAGAATCTTCAGAAATTGATTAAAAAAAAGGAATTATCTACATCTGTTGGTGATGAGGGTGGTTTTGCACCAATGATAAATAATAACAATCAAGCTTTAGACTTAATAGTTTCTGCCATTAAAAAGTCCGGATTTGTTAATGGTAAGGATGTTTCTATTTGTTTAGATGTAGCAGCAAATGAACTTTTTAAAAAAAATAAATACTCTATCCATTCAAAGAATTTTATCTCAGTAGATAAATCTATTAAAGAATATAAAAAAATTATTGAAAAATATAAAATTAAATCAATCGAAGACCCATTTGCTGAAAATGACTGGATTTCATGGAATAAATTAATGAAAACTATTAAAAAAACTCAAATAGTTGGCGACGATCTTTATGTTACGAACTTAGAAAGACTTAAAAAAGGTTTTTTAAATGTTTCTTCCAATGCAATTTTGATTAAGTTAAACCAGATCGGAACAGTTTCTGAAACTTTAGAGGTGATTAAATTTGCTCAAATTATAGGGTTTAAGACAATTATTTCTCATAGATCAGGGGATAGTGAAGATACATTTATTGCTGATTTAGCTGTAGGGACTAACTCGAGCCAAATAAAAACAGGGTCATTAGCCAGATCAGAAAGAGTAGCTAAATATAATCAATTAATTCGAATAGAAGAAGAACTTGGAAATAAAGCAATAATGAATAAGATTCATTAATGCTTAATAAATTAAAAAAAAATTACTTTTTATTAGTATCAACTTTTTTAATAATATACTTTTTTTTCAATCTTCTATCAGGTCAAAGAGGATTAATATCTTATTTTGATAAAAAGCAGTATTTAGAGGAGCTAAAAATGGATGAAGCTGCAATAATTAATAAAATTAATGACTTGGATTTTAAAAATTCATTGTTAAGTGACAATCTAGATCTTGATTATGTTGAAACATTGATTAGAGAAAGATTCTTATTTGGCAAAGAAAACGAACAAATTTATATAATAAAAAATGACACAAAAAATTAAACCTAGGCACCCTGAAAAAGTAAAAAATCCTATAAATCCAATCAAAAAAAAACCGGAATGGATAAGATCCAAACTAGTAAATAGTAGAGAGTTTTTTATTACTAAAACAGTCGTAAACAAAAGTAATCTTGTTACAGTCTGCCAGGAAGCCAATTGTCCAAATATAACTGAGTGTTGGAGCAAACGACATGCTACTTTTATGATAATGGGAGATACATGTACAAGAGCTTGTGCATTTTGTGATGTTAAAACCGGCAAACCAGAAAAACTTGATCCATATGAAGATATCAAAATTGCTAATGCGGTAAAAAAACTTAATTTAAGACACGTGGTTATAACCTCAGTTGATAGAGATGATTTACCTGATGGAGGTTCAAATCATTTTAAAAAAGTAGTAGATACTACAAGAAAGAAAAATCCTAATACTACAATTGAAGTCCTCACACCAGATTTTCTTAGAAAAGGTGAGTCTTATAAAAAGTTACTTGAAGCTGATTTAGATGTATTCAATCATAATATTGAGACAGTTCCTAGGCTTTATTTAAAGGTTAGACCTGGTGCTAGATATTTTGCATCACTTGAACTTCTCAAGAATGCTAAGAAAGATAATAAAAAAATTTTTACCAAGTCAGGAATTATGGTTGGTTTAGGTGAGGAACATGATGAAATAGTTCAAGTTATGGATGATTTGAGATCTGCGAATGTAGACTTTATTACTATTGGTCAATATCTACAACCCTCTGTGAAACATCATCCTCTTGAAAGATATTACCACCCAGATGAATTTAAAGAATTAGAGTTAATTGCAAAATCAAAAGGGTTCCTTTTAGTTTCATCATCGCCATTAACAAGATCTTCTTATCATGCTGATGAAGATTTTGCTAAACTCAAACAAAATAGAATTAATAGCCATTAATGCCCAAAGCTTCAGTTAAGCGATTAATTGAATGTAAAAAAGAGGACTTAATCAAACTAGTTTTAGATATTGAAAAATATCCAGAGTTTGTCCCTTTTTGTTTTGATGCT
>CACMNK010000054.1 GCA_902615145.1 uncultured Pelagibacteraceae bacterium
AAAAAAAAAAATAATTTATAGATCAAATTATCGTGGCACTAAAGAAATGGATAAACTATTAGGAGCTTTCACCAATAAATACTTAAATGAATTAGATTTTAGTGAATTAAATGAATTATTACAGCTCTTAGAAGTAGATGATAACAATCTTTATAATTTTTATAATGGTTTAAAAACCGATGTGAAATTTGACAATAATAAAATTAACAACTTATTTAAAAATTTTGAATATTGATAAATATGATGGCGGAGAGACTGGGATTCGAACCCAGGAAAGAGTTACCCCTTTGCCGGTTTTCAAGACCGGTGCTTTCAACCGCTCAGCCATCTCTCCGTGTAGAAGCTTTTATAATTAAAAATATTTAATTCAACAATAAAATAGTCTAATTAGTCTTGATAATTTGTCCATTTAATTAGTATGAAAAAAAATTTTAATAAAGGTTTGATTTTAACTTCACTAGGTTCATTTTGGTGGGGATTTATTGGAGTTATATATTTTGAGTCAGTATCTTTTATTGGTCATACTGAGTTAGTAGTACATAGATGTTTATGGACTGCAATCATGTTAATTTTTACCACAACTTTTTTATCTAAATGGCAAATGTTTCTAAAAGAAATAAAAGATAAAAAAAAATTAATCGCATTATTTTTATCTGGTTTTTTAATTTTTGTTAATTGGTCTATATGGATTTATGCTGTAGCTTCCGAAAGAATTATAGATGCAAGTTTCGGATATTTTATTATGCCAATAATCAGTGTGCTTTTAGGATACATTTTTTTTAAAGAAAAACTTAATAAAAAAAGAATTTTTTCAATCCTTTTAGTTTTAATATCAATTATAATATTAATCTTATTTAATCTTAAATCCTTACCTTGGGTTGGTCTTGTCGTAGCTTTTAGTTGGGCATTTTACAACTTAGTAAGAAAAAAAATTAAAATAGATACTGACATTGGATTATTAATTGAAAGCTTGTATATTTTTCCGTTTGCTCTTGTTGCATTTTATATTATTGCAAATAACAACTTTAATGATTTTACTTTGAATAACCCAGGACTAAGTCTGTATTTGCTTTTAGCCGGTCCAATGACAGTGATTCCTTTGTTCCTTTATGTAAGAGGAGTTGAGTTAATTGGTTTAGGTCCGACTGGAATGATATTTTACATTACGCCAACTTTACAGTTCATTTTAGGTTATTTTTATTATGGAGAGGATTTTTCATTAGTTAAATTTCTAAGTTTTATTATCATTTGGATTGCTGTAATTATATATTTAAACGATTTATATGAACAAAATTAAGATTTTTTTTTTAATTGTATTTTTTTTCCAGTCTAGTTCCTTTGCAAATGAAATTCAAAGCTTTGAAAATTGGAAAAAAAATTTTAAACAAAGAGCTTTAGCCAATAATATTTCTGAGCAAACTTTTGATCTTGTAATGACTAATGCGAGGTTTCTAACAAATGTAATAAAATATGATAGATATCAACCTGAATTTTATGAGGATACTAAGACTTATATTTCAAAAAGAGCGTCTTCAAAAAAATTGAGTAAAGGTATTAACTTCTATTCAAATAATAAAGAGCTGATTAATGTTGTTGAAAATAAGTTTGAGATTGAAAAAGAACTTTTACTATCATTAATGGGAATAGAAACAAATTATGGAACTTATGTTGGTAAAATGGATATTATTTCTTCACTAGCAACATTGAGTTACGATAAAAGAAGATCTGAGTTTTTTACTAAAGAACTTTTAATTTTACTTAAGTTAATAGATGAAAATCAAATAGATTATAAATCTTTATATGGTTCATGGGCAGGAGCATTTGGTTTTTTTCAGTTCATGCCCTCAACTATAAAAAATCATGCTATCGATTTTAATACTGATAATCATATAAATTTAAAAAATTCTCATGATGCTTACGCGTCTGCAGCAAACTATCTAAAAAAGATCGGTTGGAAAAAAAATTCTCCTTGCTTTTACCAGATAGATCTTAAAAAAAATACACCAAAAAAATATTTAAATGTCTCTGCTAAAAAACTTCATAATAAAAAAAGATTAAGTTTTTTTAAAAAATATATAGAGAATTATGATGAATTAAGTTTTTTAAAATCTAACTATAATGT
>CACMNK010000055.1 GCA_902615145.1 uncultured Pelagibacteraceae bacterium
GGATCTGGCAAAACGAAGGTGCTTACAACAAGAATTGCAAATATCATAAGAGAAAAAAAAGCCTTTCCAAATCAAATTCTAGCGGTGACTTTTACAAACAAAGCGGCTAAAGAAATGCAAACTAGAGTTAGTCAGATTTTAGGATCGACTGCCGTTGGATTATCTTGGCTAGGTACTTTTCACTCAATCTGCGCAAAATTATTAAGAAAACATGCTTCTGCAGTTAATCTAAATTCAAACTTTACAATTATCGATACAGATGATCAGACAAGATTAATCAAAAATATTTGTAAAGCTGAAAATATAGATGTAAAAAAATTATCCCCTAAATACATTATAGCAATAATTGATAAATGGAAAAATAGAGGGTGTTATCCAGATGAGGTAATTATAAACAAAAAAGATATTTATGAAAAAACAATTCTGCCAATCTATAAAATTTATCAAAAAAAACTTACAGATCTGAATTTGTGTGATTTTGGAGATTTAATTTTACATTCATTAAAAATTTTAGAAAAAAACGTTGATATTAGAGATTTATACAAAAAAAATTTTAGATATATTTTGGTAGATGAATACCAAGATACAAATTTCGTTCAAAGTAAATGGCTCAACCTGTTGGTAGGAAATGATCAAAATATTTGTTGTGTAGGGGATGACGATCAATCTATTTACAGTTGGAGAGGAGCTGAGATAAAAAACTTTTTAGAATTTGATAAAATTTATAAGAACACAAAAGTTATTAGACTTGAGCAAAACTATAGATCTACACAAAATATTTTATCAGTAGCATCAAATTTAATTTCAAATAATGAAAACAGAGTTGGCAAAACTCTTGAAACAACTATGGAAGAAGGCGATCTTGTAAATTTAAACTGTTTTAAAAGTGGTAAAGATGAGGCAATCGGAATTTCTGATGAAGTAGAAAAGATTAAAAAAAATTATTCACTTAATAATATTGCTATACTCGTAAGAGCAATTTTTCAAACTAGAGAATTTGAAGAAAGATTTTTAAAAATAGGAATACCCTATAGAATACTTGGTGGAATAAAATTTTATGAAAGAGCTGAAATAAAAGACTGCGTTGCTTATCTTCGTTTAATTTATCAAGAAAAAGATGATCTTGCTTTTGAAAGAATAGTTAATAATCCAAAAAGATCAATTGGAGAGACTACTCTTAAAGATATACATAATTTTTCAAAAAATAATTCACTTTGCCTAGAAACCTCTTCGAAAAAAATGGTGGATCAAAATTTAATTAAACCCAAAGCGAAGATTGGCTTAACAATTTTTTTAGGTTTAATAGATAGATGGAGAAATGAATTAAGACAAAAAAACATTAATCATGTCAAACTACTTCAGTTGGTTCTCGACGAGTCAGGCTATTCTGCAATGCTCAAAAATAAAAAAGATTTAGAAAATGAGAATAGACTTGAAAATATTAAAGAACTCTTAAGTGCTATGAAAGAATTTGATAATTTAGAGGGTTTTTTAGAGCATGTTTCATTAGCCACTTCGATTGATCAAGATTGGGATGGTGAAAAAATAAACATGATGACAATGCATGCTGCTAAGGGTCTGGAATTTGATGTTGTTTTTTTACCTGGATGGGAAGAGGGTCTTTTTCCCCATCAAAAATCAATTGAGGAAAAGGGTCAAAATGGTTTAGAGGAAGAAAGAAGACTAGCTTATGTTGGTATAACTAGAGCAAAAAAAAAATTGATTATATCCTTTTCAATGAATAGATTTTATCAAGGTGACTGGATCGATAGTATGGCATCAAGATTTGTTAACGAACTCCCTGAAAAATTTCTAGAAAGAAATTCTTTTTTTGACCAAGATAAAGATGAAATAGAAGATTTTGATTTTAATCAGGATATTGATTTTGATGACGAAGATAAAATAAGAAGTCCAGGGTGGATAAGATATCAAAAAAAATTAAAATGATTAAAAAAAGGCTAAATAGATTAAAAAAAAAATTTAATTATCTTGGAATTGACGGATACGTAATACCCAAAA